>NZ_JBEXIM010000001.1:0-827455 GCF_040608575.1 Micromonospora sp. NPDC005171
CCGCCGGCCTGCTCCGCGCCGCCATCGACCCACTGACCACCCCGTCCGGGCCGGACGACTCCCGATCCCCCGGTCAACGCCGGCACGACGCCCTCCGCGACGTGTGCCGCCTCGCCCTGCGCACCGGCGAATTGCCCGAGCACGGCCGCGATTCCGCCCAGATCGTCGTCACCACCAGCTACGACGGGTTGACCCGACAACTGGGCAGCGGTGCCCTCGACACTGGCCTGCACCTCACGCCCGAGGCCGTGCGCCGGCTCGCCTGCGACGCCACCATCCTGCCCGCCGTCCTCGGCGGCACCGGCCAAGTCCTCGACGTCGGCCGACAACGCCGCCTCATCACCGGGCCCCTCCGACGCGCCCTGGTGCTGCGGGACCGTGGGTGCGCCTTCCCAGGCTGCGACCGACCACCGCGCTGGTGCCACGCCCACCACATCCACCACTGGGCCGACGGCGGCACCACCAACCTGACAAACGCCGTCCTGCTCTGCGGCCACCACCACCGACACCTGCACCACAGCGACTGGACCGTCCGACTCGGCGACGACGGCCACCCGCAATTCATCCCACCCGCCTGGCTCGATCCCGAACAGGTCCCCCGCCGAAACCACTACCACCGACGAACGTAAGAGCAGCCAGCCGACCGGCCGGCCGGGCAACCAATCCGCACGTGGTTCGGGGCAAGGGGAACTTCCTCCCCGGTGGCTGGGCCCTGGGCTGGTACTGCGTTTCGCCCGCCCGGCGACACGCAGGCGCCGCTCCGTCATCTGCGCGACGACGCGGACGCACGCTTCGCCTGCTCAACGACGGGCGCCGCTCCGCTTGCTCGACGAGGCACGCGCGACCCTCAGGTACTCGACGACGCACGCACGCCCCGGGGCTCGGCGACGCGGCATAGTGCCAGCCGCACGCCCGCATAACTCCGACGAAAACTGCCCGCCTGGCCCACGTCTGCGAGGACGCGCCACTGCCCGGTTCAGGGTGTCGCCAGCCGCCAGGCGCGGACCAGCGCTGGCACGTCGGCGTACCGGGCGGCCGGCGGCTGCCTCGTCGCTCGTTCCACGACCCGACGCTGGTCGTCGTTTCCCCGCCAAGCCTGTGGTGAGTTCCGCCGGTCGTCCGGAGAACCCCGCCGGCTCGCCGGTGAGTCGAGTAGGTGGTGCAGGGTGCGGCCGAGATTGTGCACGGTGGTCCGCTCGTCGATGACGGCACCGCGGGCGAACTCCTCCGGTGCCATGTAGCGGCGTGAACCTGGCAGCCGATCCGCCGCAGGCACGAACGGACCGCGCCGGTACTCGTCGAGATCAATCAGTCGCATCCGGCTGGCGGCGAAGTCGTACAGGAAGCAGCCGTCGTAGAGGTCGACCGCGACCAGGCCGGCGGCGCTGACAGCCAGGTGGGCGTCGAGGATCGCGTCGAGCGCCACCTCGACCTGCGGGACCGGCAGGCGCTGGAATCGGCTCAGCGCGCCGCGGTCCGCGCCGTGGACAGTGGCCTGGTTCAGGACGCTGCCGTCGTACCAGGGGTAGACGAGGGTTGGACCAGCCGCGCCGTGGAGCGTCCACCTGGGACGGACGATCGCCGGATGGCGGACTGCCGCGTGCACCGCGCAGGCCCGGTCGAGGGATGCTCGGCCCTCGACGGTGGTGGCGGTCTTGACCAGCCAGCGGCGGCCCGCCTCCTCGACCCCGTAGGACAGGCATCCGGAGCCCTGGGCGTCGAAGACCACGAAGGCCGACTCGACCGGCGGCACGGGAATCCGACCAATTGGCATGGATCCCCCATGTCGACGTCCTGAAATGACGCGTAAAGTACCCGTTGTGTTACGAGCTTGTTTCCAAGATGACAGCCAGGTTACGGGTGCTTCTCGAAGATCGGTACCGATCCTAGGTTTCGGCCACCGTCATCAGTCGTGGCGGCCGGCACCGAACGTGGAGGCAACAACGTGCCACAACCGAACGCAGATCGGACCGGACGGGCCAGGTACGGGGTCAGCATGCTGGCCGCCGTGGCGCTGACCGCGGCCGGCCTGACCAGCCTGCCCGCCAGCGCCAGCGCCGCGCCGGCCAGCAGTGGACCGACCGCCCGCTACCTCGTCCAGCTCGCCGAGGAGCCGCTTGCCACCTACAGCGGCGGAGTTCCCGGGATCGCGGCGACCAAGCCGGCCGACGGGGCCAAGCTGAACCGCACGTCGGGGAACGCCAACGCGTACCGGGATCACCTGCGCCAGCAGCGCAAGTCGGTGCTGGACCACGTCGGTGTGCCGGCCGAGCGCACCCGCGTCACCATGGAGACCGCGTTCAACGGCTTCGCCGCCGACCTGACCGGCCCGCAGGCCGCCCGGCTGCGCGCCACCAACGGTGTCCGAGCGGTGTACGAGAGCCAGAAGGTGCACGCCACCACCTCACACACCCCCGACTACCTGGGCCTGACCGGCAAGGGTGGGGTGTGGAAGAAGGAGTTCGGTGGTGACTCCCACGCGGGTGAGGGCGTGATCATCGGGGTCATCGACAGCGGCTACTGGCCGGAGAGCGCGAGCTTCGCGCCGCTGCCCAGTCCCCGCCCCGACCAGGCCATCATCGACGCCAAGTGGAGGGGCACCTGCGACGTCGGCGTCGAAGCGCCGGTCAGCTGCAACAACAAGGTGATCGGGGCGCGCTGGTACAACGACAGCGGCATCGCCGAGGCGTTCCCGGACGACTACTCCTCGCCGCGCGACCGTAACGGCCACGGCACCCACACCGCCAGCACCGCCGCCGGCATCCACGGCGTTCAGGCGACGTCGGGCACCCAGGACCTGGGCATGATCTCCGGCATGGCGCCGGCCGCGCGGTTGGCGATCTACAAGGCGCTGTACGACAACGGTGCGGGCGGAGCGACCGGCACCGACATCGACATCGTGCACGCCATCGACGACGCGGTCGCGGACGGCGTCGACGTGATCAACTACTCGATCGGGGACGACACCGAGCAGTTCGGGGCGGTCGACGCGACGTTCTTCAACGCGGCCGCCGCCGGGGTGTTCGTCGCCGCCGCCGCCGGAAACTCCGGCCCGTTCGCCAACACCGTCGACAACTCGACGCCCTGGCTGACCACTGTGGCCGCGAGCACTACCGACCGGCAGCACACCCGGAAGCTCACCCTCGGAAACGGCACCACGATCGCCGGTGTGGGCATGGGTGAAACCGGTGTCGGGCCGGCCCGACTGGTCTTCGCGAAGGACAGCGCAATCGACCCGGACGGCGCGTACGGTGCCGGTCTCTGCGCCGACGACACGTTGGACCCGGCCAAGGTCAAGGGCGCGATCGTGCTCTGCCTGCGCGGCGAGATCCCGCGTACCGACAAGAGCATCGAGGTGGCACGGGCCGGCGGGGTCGGCATGGTGCTGTACAACGAGGAGCTGAACTCCCTGAACGCCGACGTGCAGACCGTGCCGACCGTGCACATCAACGAGGTCGACCTGGCCACGGTCACCGCGTACGTCGCCAAGGGCAACGCCACGGCGACCATCTCGCCGAGCAAGCTGGAGACGGTCGAGGCGCCCGCGGTCGCCGCGTTCTCCTCTGCAGGCCCGTCGAACCTGAACGCCGGTGAGCTGCTCAAGCCGGACATCAGCGCGCCCGGCCAGGACATCGTCGCCGCGTTCTCCCCGTCCATCGGCGGCAACGACTTCGCCCTGGAGTCGGGCACCTCGATGGCCGCGCCGCACATCGCCGGAATCGCCGCCCTGCTGCTGGCCAAGCACCCCGGCTGGTCGCCGGCGGCGGTCCGCTCGGCGCTGATGACCAGCGCGGTGGACAAGACCGACAAGGGCAACCCCATCAAGATCGGCACGTACGACGCGACTCCGCTCAACTACGGCGCCGGCCAGGTCGAGCCGGGCAGCGCCTTCGACCCGGGCCTGGTCTACGACTCCGACCAGCAGGACTGGATCCAGTACCTGTGCGGGGTGTCCGCCGACCGTGGCGGCGACTACGGGCTCGGCGACCTGGACGGCTGCGACACGATCGGCGCGATCGACACGGCGCAGCTCAACTACCCGTCCATCTCGCTGGGCCGGATGGTGGGCAAGCAGACCGTGACCCGTACGGTCACCAACGTCAGCGACAAGACCAGCACCTACTCCTCGTCGGTGCAGGCCCCGCCGGGTTACCAGGTCACTGTCACCCCGAAGAAGATGCAGATCCGCCCGGGCAGGAGCGCCCGCTTCACCGTTGAGGTCACCAACACCGGTGGCGCGTTCGACACCTGGGCCGACGGTGCGTTGACCTGGCGCGACGAGCACAAGCACGCGGTACGCAGCCCACTGGTCGTGCACAACTCCGGGTTGGTGGCCCCCGACGCGATCACCGGCAAGGGCACCTTCGGCAGCGTCCGGATCGCCGCCGAGGTCGGCTACCAGGGTCAGCTGATCTCCCAGCTCTCCGGGCTGACCTCGGGCACCAGCAACGTGGTCACCCTGAAGGGCGACGGACCGAGCTGGGACTGGAGCACGTCGAACAACCTGCCGGTGCCGCTGCCCGCGTCGATCAGCAGGACCACCCTGCACGTGCCGGCCGGGACCCGCAGCCCACTCGTCCAGGTGACGTCAGAGCGGCCCACCTGCTCCCACATCGACTGGGACGACGAGGAGGGGGTGATGGAGTGCACCGAGTTCAGCCTCAACGTCTATGACAAGTCCGGGAAGTTCGTCACCGCAACGGCCAGCGGCCGGGACGGCGCCAAGGTGACCCTGCCCGAGGGCGCCGGGGACTACATCGTGGTCGTCGAGCAGGAGTTCACCGAGAACATCAAGGACGGCGCGAACACGTACACGGTGACCAGTTACCTGCCGGGCGCGCCGGGCACCTCCACCGGCCGGTTCACCATCGACCCGAAGCAGCGCAGCGTGCAGCCGGGCACGACGGCGAACCTGACCCTGCGCTGGTCCGGTCTCGCCCCGGGCCAGCGCTACCTCGGGGTGCTGGAGTTCCGCAACGGTGACGGCTCGCTGAAGACCGTGCCGGTCACCGTCCAGTCCTGACCCGCTCCCCCGACCCGGCGGATCGGCGTGTGACCCAGGTCACCGCCGGTCCGCCGGCTGGCCGGCAGGAACCGCGGAGGTGATCTGCTCGGCCCACGGTGATCGACGGCGGCGAGGACAAGACGCGGGGCGGCGGGGGCCCAACTCCCGTCCGCCCCGAACGTCTGCGCGGGCCCGTCGAGTTCGTCGGCCGAGCGGCGGAGTTGGCCCAGTTGCGCCGGCTCGTCGCAACCCCGCCCTGCCTGATCCTGCTGGAGGGCGAGCCGGGGATCGGCAAGAGTCGGCTCGTCGCCGAACTGCTCGCCGAACTCCCCGGGCGGCACCTCGTCGGCGAGTGCGACGACGTGCCCGAGCCCTTCCCGCTCGGCGTGCTGCTGGACGCGATCCGCTGTGGCGCCGACCAACTCGGTCCGCTCAGCCCGGTGGCCGGCGCCCTCGCGCCACTGGTGCCCGAACTGGCCGACGTACTGCCGGACGCGCCGCCCCCGTTGGCCGACCCGGCGGCCGAGCGACATCGCCTGCTCCGCGCCGTCGCGGCGGTGCTCGCCGCGCTGAGCCCCGCCACACTGCTGCTGGAGGATCTCCACTGGGCGGACCCGGCGACCTGCGAACTCCTCGGCTACCTGAGCACCCACCCGGTGGAGGGGCTGGCCGTGGTGATGACAGCTCGTACGGCGACACCGGGGAGCAGTACGCCCATCCACGACGCCCTGGCGCGGACCCCTCCGTGGAGCGTCACGCGCATCCCGCTCAGCCCGCTGGACGCCGATGACGTACGCCGGCTGGCGGCCCGCACCCTGCGCCTCGATGATCCACCGCAGCAGCTGACCGCCACCCTGCTCGACCGCACCGCCGGCATCCCGTTCGTGGTCGAGGAGGTGCTGCGGACGCTCGCCGAGCGGGGCGGCGACCCGTTGGCCGACGACAGTGTCCCGTTCGTCCTCCGTGACGTGCTGCTCTGGCGGTTGCGCCCGCTCGACGAGGCCACCCGGGAGGTGCTCGGCGCGGCAGCCGTACTGGGGATGACGCCCGATCAGCGCATCCTCGCCTCGGTGCTCAGCCTGGACCGGGTCGCGATCGGCGCGGCGTTGACCGCGGCGCACCGGGCGGGCCTGCTGCACGACTCCGGCGACGGCCTGCGGTTCCGTCACGACCTGGCCCGACAGGTGGTGTACGACCTGGTACCCCGGGAGAGCCGGGAGTGGCTGCACCTGCGGGTGGCACGGGTGTTGGAGCAGGAGTTGCCGAGGCCGGTGGCCCAACTGGCGCACCACTACCGTCGGGCCGGCAGCGGGGCCGACTTCGTCCGCAACGCCGAGGCGGCCGCCGACCTGGCCACCGAGCGCGGCGACGACGCGACCGCGGCCAGCTTCCTGCTCCAGACGATGGACATCGCCGAGCTGCCCCGACCGGTACGGGTTCGGCTCGCCGCCAAGCTGGGCCGGTCGGCCATCGACGGGCTCAGCCAGGCCGAGGCGATCCCGGTGCTGGAACGGCTCCTCGCCGACCGACGGCTGCCGCCGGGTGCCCGAGGTGAGCTGGGTCTGGTGCTCGGTCGGATGCTGCGTCAGCAGGGCGAGGCGCTGCGCGGGTACACCGAGATCGAGCGTGCCGTGTCGTACCTGCGAGCGCCGCGCCGCAAGGCCCCGGCGCTCGCCGTGCTGGCGGCCCCCGACACCGTCGTCGGCCGGCACGTCGACGACCACCTGGCCCGGTGCGCGGAGGCGGAGAGCGCCGCGGCGGCCAGCGGGGATCCGGCGGCGCACCTCGCGGTCCGCATCGCCCGAGCCTCGCTCCTGCTGGAGCTGGGCGACTCCGCGGCCTGGGCGATCATCAAGGAGCTGCGCGCGTCCGCCGAGTTGGCCGACCGGCCCCGCGAGCACGCGCGGGCCTGCCTGAACTGGGCGCAGGGCGCGCTGCACGCCGGTCACCCGGAGCAGGCCGAAGCGCTGCTGGCGGCCGGTCGGGCGCTTGTCGACGAGACCGGGTACGAGCGGCTGACGTCCCTGGTGGAGGCGACCGAACTGTCATTGGACCGGGCCGCCGGCCGGCTGGACGGTCTCGCCGAACGGCTCCGTCGGCTGGTCGCCAGCGCCGAGCGGATGCCGGTCACCCTGCTGGACGCGCGGGCCGAACTGGCCACCGTGCTGGCGCTCACCGCCACCGCCGAACGAGCTGGCAGCGCCGGGGAACACGACAGCCCCATCAGCCGCACCGACGGATGCGCCGAGCTTGGCGACAGCAACAGAGGCCGCGACGAGGTGGAGTCGGCCGAGCGGGCGCTGCGCGAGGTGGTCGCCGACGCCCGGCGGGTTGGCGCGATCTGGCCGCTGGTGCAGGCACTCTCGGCGCTGGCCCGACTGACGGTGGCCGGGCGACCGGACGAGGCGGTCCGGCACGCGGCGGAGGCGCTGTCGGTGGTACGCGGAAAGGGCATCCTGGCGTGGGCCGCCGACGCGGTGCTGGTGCTGGCCGAGGCCGCAGCCGCGCAGGGTGAACCGGCGCGGGCCGCGACGGCCGTCGCCGAACTGGAAGTCGGGATCGCCGGCCGTGACACGCCCCTCGCCCGGGCCGCCCTGCGCCGATGCCGCGACCTCGTCCCGGCCTGAACCGGCCGAACGGACGGCGCGGGTGGAGGGCCGCCCGGTCCGTCTCCAGAGGTCTGTGGCATTACCGGCTCGGTCGCCGCGCCGGTGCCGCGCAACAGCGGCCCGCCCGGTGTCAGCGGACGATCCGCACCACCTGTTCGGTCTGCGCGAATTCGCAGTTTGCCCCCGGACAGGCGGAGATCGACGCCAGCAGCAACGCCTCGCCGGTGCGGAACGGAACCCCTGCGACATCGGCCGGGAAGAACGCCGACAACGGCTGTGTCTGACCGGTACAGGTCCAGGAAGGGTACTGCGGTTCGGACGCGTAGGCGATGCGGTTCCCGACCGCCTGGGTGATCCTGGCACGCACCTCGCCGTAGGCGCCCTCGTCACAGGTCACCACGTAGTCCAGGCGCACACCGGCGCCCTTGGCCACCAGGGTCACCGAGCTGATCTGGAGGGTGGGGGTGGCGGCGGCCGCCGGAGCGGCGCCAACGAGCACGAGCATCGGCAGCACGAGGGCCAGGGTCATCGCGGTCAAACGGCGGGTGCGTGGCATCGGACGGGCTCCGTCTCCGGTGGCCCCACCCGCCCGAGGTGGACAGAGGACGACCGCCTCACATCATCGACCTCCGTCGCTGGCTCAGTCAACGCCCCAGGCGCGCTGACCTCGACCCTTCCGGTCGCGGGCCCGCCAGCCCTCCCGGCGGTGGGGCAGGGGAAACCGAGGTGGCGGGGCAGGGGAAACCTTGGCGGGGCAGGGGAAACCGAGGTGGCGGGCCGCCGGCGCAACCTGGCCGGCGGCCCGCCACCGGCGGATCAGAGAACGACCTGGTGCACCCGGTCGTCCACGCCGCGTACCGCCAGCCAGGCGCTGCCGTTGGCACCGGCGGCGGCGCCGGGCGCACCCCGGAACGCGTCGGTGGCGAACTCACCGCGTCGGAACCAGCCGCCCCAGGCGCCGTCGGCCAGGTTGCGCTGCCAGAGCCGGTTGTCGGCGGCCAGCGCGAACAGGTAGACCCGGCCGGAGGTGGCGAGCAGGGTAGGGCTGCCGCTGGTGGTGCCGCCCAGGTTGGTCCAGGCCGACCAGGTGGTGCCGGTCCGGCTGCTCCACCACACCTCGTCGGTGCGGCTGCGGACCGCGACGTGCAACACGCCGGCGTCGTCGACGACAGCGCTCGGCCGACCGTAGAACGGCCGGTCGTCGGGCGCCCCGACGCCGGTCCAGGCGCCGCTCGGCGTACGCGACCAGAGCTTGCCGTCGGCGCCGCGGGCGACGAGCGTCCACTGGGTCGGGCTGGTCCAGGCCACAGTGGGCGCGTCGGTCAGCGTGCCGCCGAGGCTGCGCCACGGACCCCACTTACCGGCGACGTAACTGCGCTGCCAGGCGGCGTTGTCGGTGCCGCGGACGAAGACGTCGAGCCGCCCGTCGGCGGAGCCGTACGCTGCCGGCTGGCCGAGGATCCGGCCGCCGACCGGGCCGCCGAGGGAGGTCCACCGACTTCCCCAGGTCGTACCGGAGCGGGTGTTGACCGCCAGGGCGCCCTGCGCGTCGCGGACGAAGGCGGTGGCGTGGGTGTCGTCCACCCGGACCAGCGCCGGGCTGGCGCTGGCGGTGCCACCGAGGTCGGCGCCGGCGACCTGGTCGGTGCCGGTCAGCCCGAGCATGGCCACCCCGTGCGCCGGCACCTCGACAGTGTACGAGCCGGTGAACGGCTGTGCGCCAGGAGTGCCCGGCTGGGCGTCCACGGTGGAGCGGGACCACAGGTCACGGACCTGAACCGATCCGCCGAGGGCGACGTCGGCGAAGTTCACAGTGATCTGCTGGGCGGTGTCGTGCCGGTTGAGCAGCGCGACGGCCCGCTTGCCGGAGCCGGTGAGCACCTTGCTCCAGACCTGCGCGTCGGTGCCGGTGTCGGCGACCTTGACGCCCTGCCGGACCAGCGGGTCCTGGTCCACCGCGATGATCTCCGGGTTGGTCAGCGCCGAGATCATCTCCTGCGGCAGGCCGCGCGGGTCCGAGCCGATCACCAACGGCGCGGCCATGATGGCCCACATGCCGAGCTGCGTCTTGGACTCCTCCAGGCTCAACTCGTACCCGCCGTTGGGCAGCGGACGCATCGGCAGCAGGTAGTCCGGGTCGTTGTAGTGCCCGGGCCCGGTGGCCGCCGGGTGGTACGCGTTGACGTCCATGTTGCGCAGCACCCACGGGTACGCCCACTGCGGGGTCGGGTCGGTGAGCCCCACGTCGGTGTAGGTCCGCCAGGAGTCGGCGATGGTGGGCGCGTACGTGTAGCTCCAGGTGGAAAGCTGCTCGGGGGTGTACGGCCCGCCGCCCCAGTCCGAGCTGACCGGGTTGCAGATGTTGAGCAGCATCGGTCGGGGTGACTGGCGTACCGCCTCGGCCAACTGCCGGAAGGTGGTCTCCGGGTCGAGGCCAGCGGCACGGCCGCAGAGCCAGTCGGCCTTGAGCGCGTCGAAGCCCCAGCCGGCGAACTGGGCGATGTCCGCCTGGTAGTGGCCGTTGCTGCCGAGCCCGCACTGCCCCGGAATGTACGGTCCGGCGTCGGTGTAGATGCCGGCCTTCATCCCCTTGCTGTGGATGTACGCGGCCAACGCCGCCATTCCGCCGGGGAAGCGCGCCGGGTCGGCGACGAGATTGCCGGCCTCGTTACGCGGGGTGGGCGCGGCCCAGTTGCCGTCGATCCAGACGTAGGTGTAGCCGGCGTCGCGTAGGCCACTGTTGACCATGTGGTCGGTGACCGACCGTACTTCGGCCTCGGTGGGATCGCCACCGAGGCCGAAGTAGGTGTTCCAGCCCTGGTAGGGCGTCGGGGCGAGGCCACTGTTGAAGAAGGTCGGCGCGCCCTGGTCCTCGGCGCCGGTGGCCGCCGGGGCGTGACCGGGGCGGCCGGGCCCGTGGCCGGCAGGCGGTGGGTCGGAATGGGGTGGGCCGGCCATGGCCGGCAGCGGGCTGGCCAGGACCAGGCCGAGCACGGCCAGGGCCGCGGTCAGCGGTCGGTTCAGGCGCATGGAGGTACTCCTGTCCCTCGGGGGTGGGGGTGGTGGTGCTCCGAGCTCAGTCGCGGGTCAGCACGATGAGGTCGGCGTCGTGGGTCGCGCTCCACTGCACGGGCAGGCCGACGGTGGTGAGGTGGCTGCCGGAGTAGCGCCGGTCGCCGTGCGAGTAACGGGCCGCCGGGTCGAGGCCGCGCAGGGGGAGCCGGACCGGGCGGGACGGGACCAGCCCGGCGCCGTCGAGTCGGCCGGTGTGCCAGGCCAGGACGACCACTCGGCTGTCGTCCGGCGCGGTGTACTGCACCGCGCAGCGGGCCTGGTCGGGGCCACCGACCAGGTGCACCTCGCCGGTCGTGACGACGTCCCGGATCTCCTTGTAGCGGGCGATCCAACCGGTGGCCTCGGCCCGCTCGGCGGGGGTCCAGGCCCGGATGTCCGCGCCGATGCCGAGCACACCGGCCATCGCGAGCACGAACCGGAACGCCAGCGTTCGGGGCCGGTTGTCGAACAGGCCGGGCGCGTCGGTGACCCAGGAGCTGAGCAGGTGCGGGGCGTTGGCGTGCAGGAAGCCGTACTGGATGGCCAGCCGGTCCAGTGGGCCGGTGTTGTCGCTGGGCCAGAACACGTCGGCGCGGGCGGCCATCGCCAGGTCGGTCCGCGCGCCGCCGCCGGCACACGCCTCGATCAGCACGCCGGGGTGATCGTGGCGCAGTCGCTCGTAGATCCGGTGCAGGTTGGTCACGTGCGCGCCGTCCAGGTCGAGCGGGCCCACCCCACCGGGTCGGCCCGGCTCGGTACGCGGCCGGTTGAAGTCCCACTTCAGGTAGTCGATGTCGTACCGGCGCAGCAGACCGTCGACTGTGGAGTGCACGAACTCGGCGACCTCCGGCCGACCCAGGTCGAGCAGGTACTGGTTGCGCACCGGGGTGAGCGGCCGACCGTCGACGGCGTAGACCCAGTCCGGGTGCTCGGCGTACAGGGAGGACTTCGGGTTGACGCACTCCGGCTCGACCCAGAGCCCGAAGTTCAGCCCGAGCGCGCGGACGTCGGCGATGAACGCGTCGAACCCGGCCGGGAACTTCGCCGGGTCGGGCGTCCAGTCGCCCAGCCCGGCGGTGTCGTCGTTGCGGCCCACGAACCAGCCGTCGTCCACGACGAACGTCTCCACGCCCAGCTCGGCGGCGATCCGGGCGAGCGCGAGCTGACTCTGCGCCTCGACGGCGAAGTAGGTCGCCTCCCAGGAGTTGTAGAGCACCGGACGCGGGGTGAGCCGGTCGGCGGCCAGCAACCGCTGGTGGGTGTGCCACACCCGGGCCAGCCCGTCCAGACCGTCCGGGCTGTACGCCCCGGTGGCCACCGGCAGGGTCAGCCGTTCGCCCGGTGCCAACTCCAGCGGGCCGTCGACCAGCTGACGGCCGACCCGGACCCGGGTCAGGCCCCCGGTGTCCCGCTCGGCGCTGATCTCCCACGAGCCGGTCCAGGCCAGTGCCATCCCCCAGGCCGAGCCGGCCGGCTCGGCGGCGTCCCGCACGGCCAGCCAGGGCACGTGCAGATGCCCGGGTACGCCCTGGGAGCTGCCGATGCTGAACGTGCCGTGACCCAGCTCGACGTGGGAGAGCTGGAACTCCTGCTCCCACTGCCCCCACTGGTGACTGAGCAGCGTGCCGTGCGGCGTCGGTACGCAGAACCCGCCCGATCCGGCCCGGACCACCCGCAGCGCGTCGGTGCCGTCGTTGGCCAGCTCGACCCACCGCTGCACCACGTCGGTGCCGACCGGCACCCGGTAGTGCACTGTGGCGCGCAGCCCGGTGACCGGGTCGGCGAACTCGACGGCCAGCTCCCGCTGGTCGGCGTCGACCCGCGCGTCGGTGTGCACGAAGCCCACCCGGCGCTGCCCGTTCGAGGTCTCGATCACCAGGTCGGCGCCGGTGAAGGGGCGGTCGGCGTCGGTGGCGTACTCGATGGGTGCGGCGTCCCCGCTGGTGAGGAACGGGACCGGGCCGTCGTAGGCGACCGGCGAGGGCCCGTCGGAGACGCCGTGCGGCCCCCACGCGACAAGTTCCAGCCAGCGGCCGTGCGGGGGCACCGTCACGGTGTACTCGGTGTGCGTGCCGCGCAGCGTCCAGCGCTGCCCGGTGCCGGCGGTCACTTGACCGCTCCGAGCGCAAGGCCGGAGACGAAGTGCCGTTGGAAGCGGAGGAACACCGCGACGGTGGGGACGGCCGCGATGACGGTGCCGGCGGCGATGACGTTCCAGGACGAGACGAACTGGCCCTGGAGGGCGAGCAGCGCCGGGGTGACCGGCATGTTGTCATCGGTACGCAGCACGGTGATCGCCCAGAGCAGGTCGTTGAAGATCCAGGTGAAGGAGAGCGCCCCGAGCGCGGCCAACGCGGGTCGGGTCAGCGGCAGCATCACCCGGGTGAAGATCTGCGCCGTGCCGGCGCCGTCGATGGTGGCCGCTTCCTGGATCTCGCCCGGCAGGTCCCGCATGAAGCCGTGCAGGACGAACGTGTAGAAGCCGAGCCCGAAGCCGACCTGCACCGCGATCAACGCCCAGAGCGTGTCGTACAGGCCGGTCAGCTCGCTGAACTTGGCCACCGGGATGAGCAGGATCTGCGGTGGAAGCAGGTTGCCGGCGAGCATCAGCAGCAGGATCGTCCGCCGCCCGGGGATCCGGAAGCGACTCAGCGCGAACGCGGCCATCGCCGCCAACGCCAGGCTCAGCAGCACCGACGGGACGGTGACCAGCATGCTGTTGATCAGCGCACGCAGCTCGCCGCCGTCGGTCCACGCCTGCCGGTAGGTGTCCAGTGTGAACGACCGGGGCAGGCTGCCCACCCCGTGCGCGGCGATGTCGTCGAACGACCGGGTGGACATCACCACCACCCACAGCACCGGACCCAGCCAGAGCAGCGAGAGCAGGATCATGCCGGTGTGGAAGGCCCCGGTACGGAGCTTGTTCATGACGCTTCCTCCCGGAACGCGCGGACCAGGTAGCCGAGGATGACGGCCAGCGCGAGCACGAAGATCACGACAGCGATCGCCGAGGCGTAGCCCAGCCGCAGGCTCTGGAACGCGGTCGAGTACATGTAGGTGCTGAGCAGCTCCGACGAGTGGTACGGCCCACCCTTGGTCAGCGACCAGACGATGTCGAACGAGCGCAGCGAGTCGATGACGATGACCGACAGCACCACCGCGTTGACCCCCTTGAGCTGGGGGATGGTGACGTGCCGCAGCCGCTGCCAGGAGTTCGCGCCGTCCATCCGGGCCGCCTCGTGCAGCGCCGGGTCGATTGCCTTCAGCCCGGCCAGGAACAACACCATCACGTACCCGATCTGCCGCCACAGCGCGGGCAGGATCACCGCGTACAGGGCGGTCTGCGGGTCGGCGAGCCAGGGCCGGATCAGCTGCTCCAGGCCGACCGCCCGCAGCAGCGTGTCGGCGATGCCGTCGGGCTGGTAGAAGACCCGCCAGACCAGCGCGGTCACCACAAGTGAGAACACCACAGGGGTGAACAGCGCGGCCCGGTAGAAGCCGACTCCGCGCCGCTCCTTCTGCAGGACGAGCGCCATCCCGAAGCCGCCCAGCACGGAGAGGCCGCCGAAGAGCACCAGCCAGATCACCGTGTTGAGCAGCGCACCCCGGAAGGTGGCGTCGCCGGCCAGCTCGACGTAGTTGTCGGTGCCGACGAAGGTCGGCGGTGTCATTCCGTCCCAGCGGGTCAGGGAGAACCAGAAACCCTGGATCGCCGGCCAGAAGACCCAGACGCTCTCGACCACGAACGGTACGAGGACGAACGCCACCAGCAGCGGCGACAGTCGAGCCGACCGTCGCCGCCGCCGGGTGGGGGTGACCGAAGTCGTGGAGATCGTTGCTGTCACGTCAGCCCTTGAAGACCTTCTCGGCGCCGGCCTGCCACTCCCGCAGGATCGCGTCGATCTGGTCCGGCTTGTCGATGAACTTGGTCAGCGCGGTGTCAGCGGTCGGCTGGAGCGCGTCGCTGGAGTCGCGGTTGAAGAACTGGGTCAGCTCCTTGGCCTCGTCGAGCATCGCCTTGCCCTTGGCCACCAGCGGCGAGTCGGACGCCTTGGCCTTGGGGTTGGCCGGCAGCACGATGCCGGAGCTGGCCTTGACGTACGCCTCCTGCGCCTCGACCCCGGCCAGGTAGCTGAGCAGGGCCTTGGTGCCGGTCGGGTTGGCGGTCTTGGCGCTGGCGAAGAAGCCGTCGGTCGGCGCCTCCTCGGCCAGCGGCACCGCCGGGTCGATAATCGGGAAGCGGAAGAAGTCCAGGTCACCGAGCGCGTCCTTGGGTGCCGCGTCGGCGAAGAACGTGCCGATCAGGAACATGCCGGTCTTGCCGGCCAGCAGCGCGGTGGTCGCTTCCTGGAACGGGTACGCCTTGCCCTTGGGGTCGAAGTAGGGCAGGGCCTCGCGCCAGCGGGTGAAGACCGCCTTGACCTTCGGGTCGTCGAAGCGCTGCTTGCCGGCGAGCAGCTCGCGGTGGAACGGCGCGCCGTTGATCCGGATGTTCAGGTAGTCGAACCAGGCCGAGGCCACCCACGGGGTGTCGCCGAGGCCGATGCCGATCGGCGGGATGCCCTTGCTCTTCAGCGTCTCGCAGAGCGCCAGGAACTCGGTCCAGGTCTTCGGCTCCTGCACGCCCCACTTGGCGAAGTTGGACTTGCGGTAGAAGAAGCCCCACCAGTAGTTGTTCATCGGCACGAAGATCTGCTTGCCGCTGGCGTCGGTGGAGAGGGTCCGCAGCGACTGGGGGTAGTCGTCCAGTGACTTCCACACCTCGGAGACGTCCAGCAGCAGGTTCTTGCTGGCGTAGTCGTTGGCGACCGAGCCCGCGTACCAGGTGTAGAGGTCCGGCGGGTTGGCCGAGGTCAGGTAGGTCGGCAGCTGGGTCCGGAAGGTCTCCGAGGCGATCGTGTTGAGGCTCGCCGTGCCCTTGCCCTGCGCGTTGAAGGTCTCGATCAGCTTCTCCATCGCCGCCTTGGCCTGCGGCGAGGAGAGGTTGGACTGGATGGTGACCGCGCCCGAGCCGTTGCTCGTCGTCGGGCCGCTGGCGGAGCTGGCGCACGCGCTGAGGAACGAGCTGGCGCCGAGCGCGCCCAGGCCGGCAAGCCCAAGGTGGCCAAGGAATCGCCGGCGACCGGGGTCGAAGTCGCTCACGGAGGTTATCCCTTCCTTTACGACACGTAGCGTCACCGCGCGATGTGTCGTCCATGTGAATGCTGTGACCAGAAGGTTGCATCGACCCTCGCCGGCTGTCAAGATATCTTCGTAATTAATGATTAGACGAGACCAAGGCGAGGGTCAGGTGGATCAGCCTATGCGCCGGCTTGAGGGCAAGAACGCGCTGGTCACCGGCGCGATGGGTGGGATCGGCGCGGCCACCGCCCGACGGCTCGCCGCCGAGGGTGCAGCTGTAGCGCTGCTCGACGTCCACGATCCGACGCCGCTGGCCGACGAGCTGACCGCCGTCGGCTACCGAGCACTGTCCGTAATGGGCAGTGTCAGCGAGGAGAGCGACTGGACGGCTGCGGTGTCGGCCGCACGAGCGAGCCTCGGCCCGATCGACATCCTGGTCAGCACCGCGTACGCCGTGCGGGTCGCTCCGGCCCACGAGACCAGCCGGCAGTCCTGGGACGACCAGCTCGGCGTCAGCCTCACCGGCTCGTTCCTCGGCGTCCGCGCCTGCCTGGACGACCTGCGGGCACGCTCGGGCGCGGTGGTGCTGATCTCCTCGGTGCACGCGCTGGTCGGGTTGCCCGGCCGGCCCGCGTACGCCGCGGCCAAGGGTGGCCTGGTCGCGCTCGGCCGGCAACTCGCCGTGGAGTACGGCCCGCAGGTCCGGGTCAACACCGTGCTGCCCGGGCCGATCCTCACCGCCGCCTGGGCCGACGTGTCCGAAGAGGACCGACAGCGCAGCGTCGCGGAGACCGTCGCGAAGCGATTCGGCACACCGGACGAGGTGGCAGCCACTGTCGCCTTCCTCGCCTCGTCGGACGCCGCCTACATCACCGGCGCGAGCCTCGTGGTGGACGGCGGCTGGACAGCGGTGAAAGCCTCGGCCTGAGAGATCGACACCGACCAGCGAAAAGGCCAGGAGCATTGGCACAGTACGCACGCCGCGGCGTCCACGGGCAGACCGTCGAAGCGATCGCCCGCCGTATCCTCACCGGCGAGATCGCCGCCGGCGCGACCCTGAACATCGTCGCGTTGCAGGAGGAGTTCGACGTCAGCCTCACGGCGCTCCGCGAGGCGCTGAAGGTCCTCTCCGCCAAGGGCATCGTCGACGCCCGACAGAAGCGCGGCACCTTCGTCCGACCCCGTGCGGACTGGAACCTGCTCGACGGTGACGTGATCCGCTGGCAGTTCGCCGAGGGCACCGACCAGCGGTTGCTCGACCAGCTGCACGAGGTGCGGGCCATCATCGAGCCGGCCGCCGCACGGCTGGCCGCCACCCGGGCCACCGAGGACGACCTGACCGCCCTCGACCGGGCACTTGCCGAGATGGCCCAGGCCAACGGTGATCCCGGTGCCGCCATCGCCGCCGACCTCGCCTTCCACCGCGCGCTGCTCACCGCCACCCACAACGAGCTGCTGGAGCGGATGGAGGTGGTGATGGAGACCGGGCTCGCCGAACGGGACCGGCTGGTGCACGGCGGCACCCCGCACGACGACCCGGTGCCCAGCCACCGCGCGGTGGTCGACGCGCTGCGCGATCGGGACGAGACGGCGGCCGAGACCGCGATGCGTCAGTTGCTGGACAAGGCCGTCCGCGACGTCGAGAAGGTACGGGGACGAAGGGGCAGTCAGTGAAGATCGAGCGGATCGAGACCTTCCTGGTCGCGCCACGGTGGTTGTTCTGCCGGGTGGAGACCGACGACGGGCTGGTCGGGTGGGGTGAGCCGGTGGTCGAGGGCCGCGCCGAGGTGGTGCGCAGCGCGGTCGAGGTGCTCTCCGAACATCTGATCGGTGCGGACCCGCTGCGCATCGAGCAGCACTGGCAGGTGCTCACCAAGGGCGGCTTCTACCGGGGCGGCCCGATCCTCTCCAGCGCGGTCGCCGGCCTCGACCAGGCGCTCTGGGACATCGCCGGGCAGGCGTATGGCGCACCTGTGCACGCGCTGCTCGGCGGGCCGGTGCGCGACAAGGTACGGATCTACTCGTGGATCGGCGGGGACGAACCCGGCGAGGTGGCCGACGCCGCCGCCGCGCAGGTCGCCGCCGGTCTCACCGGCGTCAAGATGAACGCCAGCGGGCGGCTCTCGCCGATCCCCACCTCGGCCGAGGTGGACGCGGTCATCGGCCGGGTGGCCGCCGCCCGCGAGGTGCTCGGCCCCGACCGGGACATCGCTGTGGACTTCCACGGTCGCGCCGGCATGGCCGCCGTGCGCCGGATCCTGCCCGAGTTGGCCGCCCTGCGCCCGTTCTTCGTGGAGGAGCCGGTGCTGCCCGATCAGGCCCACCACCTGCGCGACATCGTCGCCAGCACGCCGATCCCGGTGGCCACCGGCGAGCGGCTCTACGGTCGGTCCGAGTTCCTCGGCCCGTTGCAGGCCGGGGTCGCCGTGGTCCAACCGGACCTGTCGCACGCCGGTGGGATCTCCGAGGTCCGCCGGATCGCCGCGCTGGCCGAGACGTACGGCGCGCTGCTCGCCCCGCACTGCCCGCTCGGCCCGATCTCCCTGGCGGCCAGCCTCCAGGTGGCCTTCGCGACGCCGAACTTCCTGATTCAGGAGCAGAGCATCGGCATCCACTACAACGCCGGCTCGGAGCTGCTGGACTACCTGGTCGACCCGGAGCCGTTCCGGTTCGTGGACGGGCACATCGTCCGCTTCGACCGGCCCGGGTTGGGCATCACCGTCGACGAGGCGGCGGTCCGCAAGGCCGCCCAGACCCCGCACGCGTGGCGCAACCCGGTCTGGCAGCACGCCGACGGGTCGTTCGCCGAATGGTGACCGGCCCGGAGCCGGTGCCGCTGCGTGTGGCGTACGACGCCGCGCACGGCGGCCGGTGGACCAGTCTGCGCGGCGGTGGCCGGGAGTGGTTGTGGCGTGGCCCGGAGCCCGGCCGGCACGAGGTACGCCCCGACGACGCGTTCGTCGACGCGGGTGGGCTGGAGGAGTGCCTGCCCACAGTGCGCGGCCTTCCCGATCACGGCGAGGTGTGGTCGCGTCCGTGGCGAACCGTCGGCCCCGGCACCGTCGTCATCCAGCGGCCCACGTTCGTCCTGACCCGCCGGATCAGCGACTCCGACGGTGTGGTGGTGGCCGACTACCGGCTGGCCGCGGACCCCGGGTACCGATTCGTCTGGGCCGCGCACGCCCTGCTCGGCCTCTCCCCCGACGCCCGCCTCGACGCGCCCGCCGGCACGCCGACCCGCCTGCACCCGGAAGCCGCCGCTCTGCTGCCACCGGGCACCTGGCCGGCCGGCGACCCGTGGCTCACCGGGCCGTGGCCGTCCCCGGCCGGCCTGACCCTGGACACCCTCGGCGCGGACGACGGCACGGCGGTCGGCGCGGTGCTGCTCGACTGCCCCCGCGTCCAGGTGGTCGACGGTCCCGACCGGCTGACCCTGGAGTTGGAGTGCGACGACCAGCCCCGCAGCACCGCGCTCTGGCGCAACCTGGGCGGCTGGCCGGCCATCGCCCCGTACCGCAGCCTCGGTGTCGAGCCGATGCTCGGCGCGGCCTTCGACCTGGCCGACGCCGGCCCCGACGACGCGGCGGTCGTCCCGCCCACCGGCGAGGTCACCTGGCGACTCACCATCTCCGCCCACCGCATCCCCTGAGGACACCGTGATGAATCTGCTCGACGAGCTGCGTACCCATCGACTGTTGGCCATCGTGCGCGGCCCGGACCCGGCCGCCGCGCTGACCGCCGTGCTCACCCTGGCCGAGAGCGGCGTCGCCCTGGTCGAGGTCTCGCTGACCAGCGCCGACGCGCTCGGCGTCATCCGACGCGCCCGGGCCGCCCTCGGACCCGGCTACGCCCTGGGCGCCGGCACCGTGCTCAGCGCCGAGGATGCCCGCGCGGCGGCCGACGCGGGCGCTGGTTTCCTGGTCACCCCGGCGATCGCGGCGAGCCTCGCCGAGGGCGGCCGGCTCGGGCTGCCAGTGCTCGCCGGTGCCCTCACCCCCACCGAGGTGGTGCGGGCAACCGACGGCGGGGCCGCCGCGATCAAGCTCTTCCCTGCCTCGTTCGGCGGGCCCGACTACCTCGGTGCCCTGCGCGACCCGTTCCCCGGTACCGCGTTCGTGCCGGTCGGTGGGGTCGACGCGGACGGCGCGCGACGCTACCTGGAACGGGGAGCGGTCGCTGTCGGCGTCGGTTCCCCGCTGCTCGGCGACGCCGTCCGTGGCGGCGACCAGGCGGCGCTGCGGGAGCGCGCCGCCGCCTTCCTCGCGGCGGTCCGGCAATGACCGACCTGCTCACGCTCGGCGAGACGATGGCGGCGTTCCGCACCACCGGCCCACTGCGACTGGGCGGCACCGCCGGGATCTCCGTCGCCGGCTCCGAGTCGAACGTGGCGATCGGCCTGGCCCGGCTCGGCCACTGGGCCAGTTGGGTCGGTGTCACAGGCGCCGACGAGCCTGGTGAGCTGGTCCGCCGTACGCTGCGCGCCGAGAGTGTCGACCTGACCTGGTCCCGGGTCGACGCGACCGCCCCGACCGGGCTGATCCTCTTCGAGAACCGGGTCGCCGACATCAACCGGGTCACCTACCACCGCGCCGGGTCGGCCGGCTCCCGGCTGGGCCCCGCCGACGTGACACGGGCCTTCGACGCTCCCGGGCCACCACCGCGGCTGCTGCACGTCACCGGGATCACCTGCGCGCTCGGCGTCGAGCCGTACCAGGCGGTGGTGGAGGCCGTGCGGCGCGCCCGCGCGGCCGGCAGCACGATCTGCCTGGACGTCAACCACCGCAACCGGCTCTGGTCGATCTCCGAGGCCGCCGCCGCGCTGCGCCCGCTGCTGCCCTCCATCGACCTGGTGATCGCCTCCGACGACGAGTTGGCAGTGCTGACCGATGCGACCGACCCGGCCGCGGCGCTACTCTCAGCCGGCGTCACCGAGGTCGTGGTCAAGCACGGCGGCGACGGGGCGACCAGCCACAGCGCGACCGGTGCCATCCACCGTCCAGCCCGGACGGTGCCGGTGGTGGACACCGTCGGCGCTGGCGACGCCTTCGTCGCCGGGCTGCTCTCCGGCTGGCTCGACGGCCTCGACGCGCCGACCCGCCTGGACCGCGCCGTCACCACCGGCGCGTTCGCGGTCGCCACCCGGGGCGACTGGGAGGGCCTGCCCGACCGGGCCGAGCTGGCGCTGCTCGACCACGGCCCCGGCGGTACCGTCCGCTGACGATCTCTTTGGAGGAGCATCATGGAGCTGACCGAGCCGACCGTCTGGAGCACCGACCGGCTGGAGTTGGGTGAGGGCCTGCGCTGGGTCGACAACCGGCTGGTCCTGGTCGACCTGCTGGCCGGGCGACTGTTGGAGACCGACGGCGACGCCCCGACCCCGCTGCGGGAGCTGCGCCGCCTCGACATGCCGCTCGGCGCTGTCGCCCCGGTGGTCGACCGACCGGGCGAATGGCTGGCCGCCGCCGGGACCGGCGTCACAGTGCTGCCCGAAGGGGACGAGCCCCGACCGGTCGCCGAGCTGGTCGCCGACGCGCCCGAGCCGACCCGGATGAACGACGCGGTCGCCGACCCGCACGGCCGCTTCTGGGCCGGCAGCATGACGTACGCGATGAAGCCCGGCGGGGGCACGCTCTTCCGCCTCACCCCGGGCGCCGAGCCGGTCCCCGCGGTGACCGGGCTGACCATCCCGAACGGGCCGGCGTTCGACGCGACCGGCACCACCATGTACCTGGCCGACACGCCACGCGGCGAGATCGACCGGTTCACCGTCGACCCCGCCACCGGGGCCCTGCACGGGCGGGAGCCGTTCGTGCGGCTGTCGCCCGCCGACGGCGGCCCGGACGGCATGACGCTCGACGCCGCCGACCACCTCTGGATCGCGCTGTGGGGCGGCTCCGCGGTACGCCGCTACCGGCCCGACGGCACCCTCGACCGGGAGATCCGACTGCCGGCCAAGCAGCCGGCCGGCATCTGCCTCGGCGGCCCCGACCTGCGCCGACTCTTCATCGGCACCGCCCGGGTGGGGCTGGACAATGCGGGCCCGCAGGACGGCGCGCTGCTCGCGGTGGACGTCCCGGTGCCCGGCCTGCCCGCCGCGCGGGCCGCCGCACCGATCGGCTGACCGGAGGCATACCGGACGCCACGGCGGGAACAACCGCCGCGCAGCGCGGTAACAGCCGACCAGGTGGGGAGCGAGCCGATGAGCAGCACAGGGTGGGTGGCATGAACGGGCCGGTCGGCGACGAGCCGATGGGGGAACTGGAGCTGGTGCACACCTTCACCGGCCCGATGCCGACCGGGGTGAGCGTCTCGCACCGGGGCCGGATCTTCGTCAACTTCCCGAAGTGGGGCGACGAGGTGCCGGCCACCGTCGTCGAGCTGCGTGACGGCCAGGAGACGCCCTACCCCGACCAGGCGTGGAACGACCCGTCCGGCGACGACGACGCGGGCGCGTTCGTCTCGGTGCAGAGCATCGTGGTGGACCCGGCCGACCGGCTCTGGGTGCTGGACACCGGCAGCCCGATGTTGCAACCCACCAAGCCGGGCGGCCCGAAGCTGGTCCGGGTCGACCTGGACACCGACACGGTCGCCCAGGTGATCACCTTCCCGGCGGACGTGGCGCTGCCGACGACGTACCTCAACGACGTCCGCTTCGACCTGCGGCGGGGCGAGTCGGGGGTCGCCTACATCACCGACTCCGCGTTCGCCGGGGCGAACGGGATCATCGTGGTGGACCTGGCCAGCGGGGCCTCCTGGCGGCGGCTGCACGACCACCCGTCCACCAAGGCGGAGCCGCTGACGTCGTTCCGTCCGGTGGTCGAGGGCCGACCGTTCCTGGAACGACCGGCCGACGGGCCGCCGAAGCCGGTGAGCATGGGCTCCGACGGCATCGCCATCTCCGCCGACGGCACCCGGCTCTTCTACTGCCCGTTGGCGTCCCGGCGCCTGTACAGCGTCTCCACCGAAGCGCTGGTCGACCCGGGCGTCACCCAGGAGGCGGTCGCCGCGACAGTTGTCGACGAGGGCGACCGGGGCACCGCCTCGGACGGGTTGGAGAGCGACGACGCGGGGCGGCTCTACATCACCTCGTACGAGCACAACGCGGTGCTGCGTCGACTGCCGGACGGCGAGTACGAGACGCTGGTGCACGACCCGCGACTGCTCTGGCCGGACACCATGTCGGTGGCCACCGACGGGTACCTCTACGTCACAGCGAACCAACTGCACCGGCAGCCGCAGTACCAGCGCGGCAAGGACCTGCGGCGCAAGCCGTACGCCCTGTTCCGCACCCGCATCGACGCCGGCCCGGTGCTGCTGCGCCCGTGAGCGTGCCGTGCGGCACGTCAGTGGTCAGCTCGTCGGCAGGGTGCGGTCCAGCAGGTCGAACAGGGCGGCCCAGTGGCGCTCGGTGGCCTGCTCGTCGTACGCCGGGGTGTCGGCCATGGTGTAGCCGTGGTGGGCGCCCGCGTACACCTCGGAGCGGTAGCGCACCCCGGCGGCGTCGAGCGCCTTCTCCAGCGTGGCGATCTGCTCGGGCGTCATCGACTGGTCGGCGTCGGCGTGCCCGAAGTACAGCTCGCCGGTGATCGAGCCGACCCCCAGGTGCGGGCTGTCCGGCGCCTCGGTGACGATCCGCCCGCCGTGGAAGCTCGCCACCGCGGCGATGCGGTCCGGGTGCGCCTCGATGGCCCGCAGCGCGTTCGTGCCGCCCATGCAGTAACCGGTGATGGCGACCGGGCCCGGTCGGACGTCGTCCCGGCCAGCCAGGAAGTCGAGGTACGCGGCGCTGTCCCGGCTGATCACCTCGGGGGTCAACGCGCCGACCAGCGGCGTGATCTTCTCGAAGATCGCGCCGCGCTGGTCCGCATCGCCGAGTCGGGACAGGTCGAACAACGGCGCCCGGCCGGCCCGGTAGAAGAGGTGGGGCGTCAGCACCAGGTAACCCCGGGCGGCGATGCGCTCGGCCATCTCGACCAGGCGCGGGCGCGGCCCGAACGCGTCCATGAAGAGCAGCACCGCCGGGAACGGGCCGTCACCGTCCGGTCGGGTGAGGGACGCGTCCGCCACTCCGTCGCTGGTCGGGATGTCCACAGTCGTCGTCAGCACCGTGCCTCCTCGTACGCCGATCTTGGTCCGTTCCGCACGATACTCGCCCTGTCGGCGTCCCCGGCCGGCAGCCGCGCGAACGGGGCGTCAAGAAATGGCTGTGGCCGGCCCGCCGACCCGGCGCCTCGCGTCGCTCAGGCGCGGACGAACCGCACCGCGTCGGCGACCACGTACCCGTCGGTGTCCTCGGTACGGATCAGCACGCTGCCGTCGGTGCCCGCCGTGAACGGATAGGTGCCCAGCGCCACCCACTGACCGCCGGCCTGCCGCTGGTCGACCGTCCTGGTGATCAGCCCGTCGGCGTACGCGATGTCCACCGGCACGTTCGTCGCCCGGTTCGGGTGCGCGGTCCAGCGCAGCTGCACAGTCCACGAACCGGAGGCGGGCAGCGACGGGCGGAACCGCAACCGGTTGACCCCCTTGCCGACGTTGCCGTCGTGCTCGTAGTCCGGACCGTAGTAGCCGCCGGTGCTGCTGCTGCGCACCCACGTCCCGCCCCGGGTGATCCCGGTGGTCGCCGCGTTGTCCAGGATCACCTCGCTGGTGGAGCCCCACTCCAGCACCCCGCCGTCCTGGCGCAGCCGGGCCTGGAGGGCGGGCACGGAGACGGCCTGCACGGCGAGGTTCCCGGCGAGCGCCAGCGACGCCGCGGTGGCCGCCGCCTGCCCGAGGATCATGAACACGGGTTCCATCCGGATCGAGCCGTACGCGATGTGGCTCGCCGAGAGACAGACCGGCACCAGCAGGTTGGCGCACTGCGCCTGGTGCGGCACGATCGCCCGGTAACTCACCGGGTACGGCGCCGGCACACCGATCTGCACGTCCCCCTCGTTGCGGACCCGGCCGTCGACGACCACCCGCTGACAGTTGTGCGAGTCCATCGTGTAGCTGGCCAGGCCCACCGAGTCGGTGGCGCGTACCCGGCCCCGACAGTCGGCCTCGGTCATCACGTACGCGGAGACCATCCGGCGTGCCTCGCGGATGTAGAGCAGCGGTGGCCAGCCGCCAGTGCCGGTGAACTCGTCCACCGGCAACCCCCACCGGGCGGTCGAGTCACGTACCGACGCCGGCAGTCGGCTGTCGTTGGCCAGGAACCACATCAGCCCCTGCTGGTAGGTGCGGTGCTCGACGATGATGCTCTCCCGCGCCGCCCAGCTCGCCGTCGGGTACGCGTAGTTGAAGCCGATGTTGTCCGTCGACACGGCGCCGTTGTTGTTGGAGTCGGTCTTCCCACCGCCGATCGAGTGGGTGGTGAAGTACGGTCCGGCGTAGCCGGCCTGGATGTGCCGCAGCAGCAGCTCGTACCGGATCGGGTCGTAACCGGACGGCTTGCCGAACGGGATCCGGTTGGCCGACTGGGTCAGGCACATCCGGAAGCAGTACGCCTGGATCCGGTCGTCGCCGCTGCCCTGCGGGGCGAGTGGGGTGGCGGAGATGCCCGGCAGCAGCCCGCTGGCGGGCGAGCCGGCCGTGACGTACGGGTCGACGGGGTAGGCGAACTGGTGGGTGTTGCGCGACTGCACCCCGTTGATCGTCTCGCCGTAGGTGTCGTTGGACTCCCGCCCGACGGTGAATCCCACCCCGGCCATGGCCAACAGGTCGCCCTCGTAGGTGGCGTCGACGAACACCCCGCCCCGGTAGATCGACCCGTCCTCGGTACGCAGCTCGGTGATCCGGTTGCCGGTGCGGCCGATGCCGCTCAGCCGGGCGTCGACGACCACCGGAACGCCCGCCTCGGCCAGCATCTCGGCGAAGACGGCGGTGGCGACGTGCGGTTCGAAGGTCATCCGCAGCGGCGACGTCGGCGTGAGTGTTCCGCCGTGGTATTTCACGTACACCCGGCGGTAGAACTCGGCGGCCAGCCCGCCGATGGACGCCTGGACGCCGGTGTCGGTGGCACCCAGCCCTGCGGTGCTCAACCCACCGACGTGGCTGGTGGGCTCCACCACCACGGCGGTGCGGCCGAGCCGGCGCATGGTGATCGCGGCGGCCAGCCCGCCGGAGGTGGCGCCGTAGACGACCAGGTCGGCGGTGGTGACGGCGGCCCGGGCGGGGTCGGCCCGGAACGGGCCGTCGAGACTGGCCAGGACCAGGCCGGCGCCGCCGACGGTCAACAGCCGACGACGGGACAGGTGCAGGGACACGGCGGGGCTCCCGGGGGGTCACCGGTGGGGGGACGGTTACAGAAGCACGCCGCTGCCGCTGCTGACAGAAATTGTTCAATCTCTGCCGACGGGTGTCAACGGGTCACGGCCGGTATCGGTAGCCCATTCCGGGCTCGGTGATGAGGTGCCGGGGGCGGGCCGGATCGTCCTCCAGCTTGCGCCGCAACTGGGCCAGGTACTGCCGCAGGTAGTTGGTCTCGTTCTGGTATTCCGGCCCCCACACGTCCTGGAGGAGCTGCCGTTGGCTGACCAGCTTGCCGGGGTGGCGCAGCAGCTTCTCCAGCACGCTCCACTGGGTGGGGGTGAGCTTGACCTCGGTGCCGTCGTCTCTGCGCACGCTGTGGTCGGCCAGGTCGACGGTGTGCTGACCGATCCGCAGTGCCGGCACCGCTTCGCTGGGCGCGCCGAGGCGGCGGGTCACCGCGCGGATGCGGGCCAGCAGCTCCTCCACCCCGAACGGCTTGGTGACGTAGTCGTCAGCGCCCGCGTCGAGCGCCGCGACCTTGTCCTCGCTGCCGGCCCGACCGGAGAGCACGATGATCGGCACGGCGGTCCAGCCGCGCAGGCCCCGGATCACCTCCACGCCGTCGATGTCGGGCAGGCCGAGGTCCAGCACCACCAGGTCGGGCGGGTGGCTGGCGGCGGCCTTCAACGCGGCGGCCCCGGTGCCGGCGACGTCCACGTCGTACCTGCGGGCACGCAGGTTGATCCGCAGGGCACGCAGGATCTGCGGTTCGTCGTCGACGACCAGGATGCGCGTCATTCCGGCGACCCCTCCGAGCTGGTCTGCGCGGCCGGCAGCCGCAGCACCATGGTGAGCCCACCACCGGGGGTGGTCTCCGGGGTGATGCTGCCACCCATCGCCTCGGCCAACCCCCGGGACAGGGCAAGACCGAGACCGACGCCGGTCTGGTTGTCCCGGTCACCGAGGCGTTGGAACGGCAGGAAGACGTGCTCCCACTGGTCCTCCGGGATGCCCGGCCCCCGGTCGATCACCCGAAGCTCGACCTGGCCGGCGTGGGCGCTGGCGGTGATCGTGGGCGGCTGACCGGGCGGGCTGTACCGCAGCGCGTTGGCGACGATGTTCACCAACACCCGTTCCAGCAGGCCCGGGTCGGCGGTGGCGGCCGGCAGGTCGGCCGGGATGTCCGTGCCCACGGTCGCGGCCGCCGGACCGAGTTCGTCAAGCGCCAGGGGTACGGCGTCCTCCAGGCCGATCGCGGTCGCCGAGATGCCCAGGACGCCCGCCTGGAGCCGGCTCATGTCCAGCAGGTTGGCGACCAGCCGGGCGAGCCGGTCCAGTGACTCCTCGGCGGTCTCCAGCAACTCCTCGCGGTCGGACTCGTCGAACTCGATGTCGTGGCTGCGCAGGCTGGTCACCGCCGCCTTCGCGGAGGCCAGCGGCGTACGCAGGTCGTGGCTGACAGCGGCGAGCAGCGCGGTGCGCATCCGGTCGGCGGCGGCGAGGGGCCGGGCGGTGGCGGCCTCCTCGGCGAGCCGTTCCTGGCGCAGCGCGACGGCGGCCTGGGCGGCGAACGCCTCAACGATCCGCCGATCGGCGGCCTCCAGCCGCCGGCCACTGAGCACGACTGTGATCCGGTCGTCGACAGGTACCGCCGTCTCGCCGCCGTCCGGCGTGCAGGGTGGCTGCTCGCCGACGCTGGCCACCACACACCAGGCGTGCTCCTCGCGGGCCCGCTCCGGGCGCCCGCCGGCCTCCTCGACCAACTCCAGCACGCTCACCGCGCGCAGCCCGAAGGTCTCCCGGAGCTGGTCCAGCAGGGCGGGCAGGGGTCGTTCGCCGCGCAGCACACCACCGGCGACGGCGGCGAGGGTCTGCGCGTCGGCGGCGGCCCGCGCGGCCTCGCGGGTACGCCGGGCGGCCACGTCGACGATCCAGCTCACGGCCAGGGCCACCCCGACGAAGACGGCCAGGGCGAGCAGGTTGTCCGCCTCGGCGATGGTCAGGGTGCGGAAGGGCGGGGTGAAGAACCAGTTGAGCAGCAGCGAGCCGCCGAGCGCGGCGACCAGGGCCGGCCACACCCCACCGACCAGCGCGACCCCCACCACCCCGGCGAGGAACAGCAGGATGTCGTTGGTCAGTGTCAGGTCGGGCAGGGTCTTCAGCAGCACTGTGAGCAGCGGCATGCCCAGCACGGCCAGGCCGAAGCCGAGCAGCCGGCGGCGTCGGGACAGCGCCGCCGGCACGGCCGCCGCCCGGCGGCCCTTGCCGGCCTGTTTGTGGGTGACCAGGTGCACGTCGATCGAGCCGGACAGCGCGGTGGTGGTCACCCCGACACCCCTGGCGAAGATCTGCGCGAGGCGGCCCCGCCGGCTGGCCCCGAGCACCAGCTGGGTGGCGTTCACGCCCTGGGCGAAGTCCAGCAGCGCGGCCGGCACGTCGGTGCCGAGCACCTGGTGGTACGTGCCACCCAGGCTCTCCACCAGCACTCGTTGGCGGGCCAGCTGGGCCGGGTCGGCGCCGGCCAGGCCGTCGCTGCGGGCCACGTGCACGGCGAGCAGGTCGGCGCCCTTGCTGCGGGCCGCGACCCGCGCCGCCCGCCGGATCAGCGTCTCGCCCTCCGGACCGCCGGTCAGCGCCACCACGACCCGTTCCCGGGCCTCCCAGGTGGCCGCGATCCCCTGCTGGCTGCGGTAGCGGTCGAGCTGCTCGTCGACCTTGTCGGCCAGCCAGAGCAGCGCCAGCTCGCGCAGCGCGGTGAGGTTACCGACGCGGAAGTAGTTGCCCAACGCGGCGTCGATCTTGTCGGGTCGGTAGATGTTGCCGTGCGCCATCCGTCGGCGCAGCGCCTCCGGAGTCATGTCGACAAGCTCGACCTGCTCGGCGGCGCGGACGATCTCGTCCGGCACGGTCTCCCGCTGGGTGGTGCCGGTGATCTGCGCGACGACGTCGTTCACCGACTCCAGGTGCTGCACGTTGACCGTGGACAGCACGTCGATCCCCGCGTCGAGCAGCTCCTGGACGTCCTGCCAGCGCTTGTCGTGCCGGGAACCGGGCACGTTGGTGTGCGCCAGCTCGTCGACCACAGCGATCTGTGGCCGGCGGGCCAGCACCGCGTCCAGGTCCATCTCGGTGAACTCGACGCCCCGGTAGGCCATGGTCCGGCGGGGCACCTGCTCCAGGTCGCCGAGCATCGCGGCGGTGTGCCGCCGGCCGTGGGTCTCCACGAAACCGATCACCACGTCGGTGCCGCGCGCGGCCCGCCGCTGGGCCTCCTCCAACATGGCGTACGTCTTGCCGACGCCGGGGGCGGCCCCGAGATAGATGCGCAGTTCTCCGCGTGGCACGGGGACCATCCTCCCTGGTCAGATCGGCGGGCGGGGCCGCGCCCAGTCGGCGCGGCCCCGTCCGTGCGGGTGCTCAGCGTGCGGCGAACTGCTTGTCGAGGGCGAGGTTGAGCTCCAGCACGTTGACGCCGGGGGCACCCATGAAGCCCAGCCCACGCCCGCCGGTGTGCTCCTTGACCAGCTTGCGGACCGCCGCCGGGTCCGCGCCGCGCTCCCGTGCGACCCGGTTCACCTGCAGTTCGGCGTACGCCGGGCTGATCTGCGGGTCGAGACCGCTGGCGCTGGCGGTGACCGCGTCGGCGGGCACCGCCGGGTCGGCGGGCGCGTCGCCGCGGATCGGGGTGACCACCCCGCCGGCGGCCACGTAGTCCTCGCCGGGCTGGGCCAACTCCACCGGCACCCCCTGGTATGAAGAGACGAACGGCGTGGCCGGGGCGGCCTGGTTGACGCTCACCACCCGGGTGACCGGGCCGGTCAGACCGTCGGCGCGGAACACCGCGAGCACGGCGCCCACCCCGTCGTCGGTGCAGTAGGGGCGTCGACCGTCGACACCGTTGAGCTCGCCGACCTCCTTGCTACGCCCGCAGACCTGGGTGAGCAGGCTTTCGCTGGACTCCTCCGGGTCGGTGGCGATGGTGTCGACCACGCTCTCCGGGCCCAGGTTGCTGGCCGAGGTGGCGGTCGGGTCGTACCCGTCGCCAGCGGCCGAGGGGCGGGACTGGAAGTAGCGGGCGACGGGGTTGCCGTCCGCGTCGGTGAAGGACTGGCCGATCAGCGCGCTGCCGACCGTCCTCCCGTCCGAGGTGATCAGCGAACCGTCGGCCCTGTGGTTGAGGCCGGGCAGCTGACCGAGCGCGACCAGGGCCAGCGGGTAGACCAGGCCGAGCAGCACCGTGAAGACGAGTACGGCGCGCAGGGCGGCGAGGTGTTGGGCGATCCAGGTGGGTAGGCGCATCACGAAATCCCCGAGATGAACTGGATGAGCAGGTCGATGAGCTTGATCCCGATGAACGGCACGATGATGCCGCCCAGCCCGTAGATCAGCAGGTTGCGGCTGAGCAGCTTCGACGCGGCGGCCGGCCGGTACCGTACGCCCCGCAGGGCGAGCGGAATCAGCGCGATGATCACCAGGGCGTTGAAGATGACCGCGGACAGGATCGCCGACTCCGGGCTGGACAGCCGCATGATGTTCAGCGCGTCCAGGCTCGGGTAGAGGCCGGCGAACATGGCCGGAATGATCGCGAAGTACTTCGCGATGTCGTTGGCGATGCTGAACGTGGTCAGCGCGCCACGGGTGATCAGCAACTGCTTGCCGATCTCCACGATCTCGATCAGCTTGGTCGGGTCGGAGTCGAGGTCGACCATGTTGCCGGCCTCCTTGGCGGCCGACGTGCCGGTGTTCATCGCCACCCCGACGTCGGCCTGCGCGAGCGCCGGCGCGTCGTTGGTGCCGTCACCTGTCATCGCGACCAGCCGGCCACCCTCCTGCTCCCGCTTGATCAGCGCGAGCTTGTCCTCCGGCGTCGCCTCGGCCAGGAAGTCGTCCACCCCGGCCTCGTCGGCGATCGCCTTCGCGGTGCGCGGGTTGTCGCCCGTGATCATCACGGTCCGGATGCCCATCCGGCGCATCTCGTCGAACCGCTCCCGCATCCCGGACTTGACCACGTCCTTGAGGTGGATGACGCCCAGCGCGCGGGCCGGCTCACCGTCGACGTGCTCGGCGACGACCAGCGGGGTGCCGCCGGTGCCGCTGATCGCGTCCACGATCTCGCCGACCTGCTCGGTCGGGTGGCCGCCGTTCTCCCGTACCCACTTCATCACCGCGGCGGCGGCGCCCTTGCGGACCCGGCGGGCCGCGCCCACCGCGCCGCCGTCCACGCTGCCGTCCGGGGTGAGGTCGACACCGCTCATCCGGGTCTGCGCGGTGAACGGCACGAAGGTGGCGTGCGGCATGACCCCGGGCTCGCGCTCGCGCAGCCCGAACTCGTTCTTCGCCAGCACTACCACCGAGCGCCCCTCCGGGGTCTCGTCGGCCAGGCTGGACAGCTGCGCGGCGTCGGCCACGGTCGCGGCGTCGACCCCCTCGACCGGTACGAACTCGGCGGCCTGCCGGTTGCCGAGCGTGATGGTGCCGGTCTTGTCCAGCAGCAGCGTGTTGACGTCGCCGGCCGCCTCGACGGCCCGACCGCTCATGGCCAGCACGTTGCGCTGCACGAGCCGGTCCATGCCGGCGATGCCGATGGCGGAGAGCAGCGCGCCGATGGTGGTGGGGATGAGGCAGACCAGCAGCGAGATCAGCACCACCCCGGTGACGCCGGAGTCGGTGATCGCCCCGGTGTCGGGGGCGGCCACCTGGTACGCCTTGGAGAAGATGGCCAGCGGCTGGAGGGTGACCACGGCCAGCAGGAAGATGATCGTGAGCGCGGCGAGCAGGATGTTCAGCGCGATCTCGTTCGGCGTCTTCCGCCGGTTGGCCCCCTCGACCAGGGCGATCATCCGGTCGATGAAGCTCTCCCCCGGCCTCTGGGTGATCTTCACGATGATCTGGTCGGAGAGCACCCTGGTGCCGCCGGTGACCGCGCTGCGGTCGCCGCCGGACTCCCGGATGACCGGGGCCGACTCGCCGGTGATGGCCGACTCGTCGACGCTGGCGATGCCCTCGACGATGTCGCCGTCGCCGGGGATGATGCCGCCCGCCTCGATCAGCACGATGTCGCCCTGACGCAGGTCCGGTGCCGGCACCGCCTCGTCCCGATAGGTGTTGGCCCGTGCACCCGGTTTCCAGTCGATCAGCCGGGTGGCGATGGTGTCCTTCTTCGCCTGCCGCAGGGTCGCGGCCTGGGCCTTGCCCCGACCCTCGGCGACCGCCTCGGCCAGGTTGGCGAAGACCACCGTCAGCCAGAGCCAGATGGTGATCGCCCAGGCGAACACCGACGGGTCGGTCACCGCCAGGACGGTGGTGAAGGCCGCACCGACCTCCACGATCAGCATCACCGGGTTACGCCAGAGCGTGCTGGGGTTGAGCTTGCGTACCGCGTCCGGGAGGGACCGGATCAACTGCTTGGGGTCGAGCAGTCCCCCGCCGATCCGGTTGCCCTGGTCGGCTCCGGTGGCGGGCTGCCCGGATGTCACGGACATGTCCTCGTTCCTCATGATGGTCAGAGCCCCTCTGCCAGCGGGCCGAGCGCGAGCGCGGGCAGGAAGGTCAGCGCGACGAGGACCACGGTGACGCCGACGACCATGCCGATGAACAGCGGTCGGTGGGTCGGCAGGGTGCCCTCGGACGCGGGGGTGGGTGCCTGGCGGGCCAGCGAGCCGGCGAGCGCGAGCACGAAGATGAGCGGCAGGAACCGGCCCAGCAGCATGCACAACCCGAGGGTGGTGTCCCACCAGGTGGTGTTGACGGTGATGCCGCCGAACGCGGAGCCGTTGTTGTTGCTGGCCGAGGTGAACGCGTACAGCACCTCGGAGAGGCCGTGCGGGCCGACGTTGAGCGCGGTGGAGTTGTTGCCGGTGGCGAACGCCGCCGCCGTACCGACGAGCACCAGGATCGGAGTGATCAGGAAGTAGAGCGAGGCGAACTTGATCTCGCGCGACCCGATCTTCTTGCCCAGGTACTCGGGAGTGCGGCCCACCATCAGCCCGGCCACGAAGACCGTGATCACCGCGAGGATGAGCAGGCCGTAGAGACCCGAGCCGGTGCCGCCCGGCGCGACCTCGCCGAGCATCATGTTGACCATGGTCATCATGCCGCCGAGCGAGGTGAACGAGTCGTGGAACGAGTTGACCGCACCGGTCGAGGTGAGCGTGGTGGCGGCGGCGAAGGTGGCCGAGTTCGACACGTCGAATCGCACCTCCTTGCCCTCCAGGGCCGCGCCGACCGCCTGCGGCACAGTGCCGTGGCCGGCCAGCTCGAAGATGTTGGTGATCGCGACGCTCGCGATCGCGAGGATGCCCATCACCGCGGCGATGGCGTAGCCCTGTCGGTTCTGCCCGACCATCCGGCCGAAGACCCGGGGCAGGCTGAACGGGATCAGGAAGATCAGGAAGATCTCCAGCCAGTTCGTCCAGGTGGTGGGGTTCTCGAAGGGGTGCGCGCTGTTGACGTTGTAGAAGCCGCCACCGTTGGTGCCCAGCTCCTTGATGACTTCCTGACTGGCGACCGGGCCACCGGTGATGGTCTGGGTGCCACCGGTAAGCGTGCTCACGTCGGTGCCGACGGTCAGGTTCTGCACCGCCCCGCCGATCATCAGCGCGATGGCGCCGAGCACCGCGATCGGCAGCAGGATCCGCAGCGTGATCCGGGTCAGGTCCACCCAGAAGTTGCCGAGCTGCCCGGTGCGGCTGCGGGCGAAGCCGCGCACCAGCGCGACCGCCACCGCGATGCCGACCGCCGCCGAGACGAAGTTCTGCACGGCCAGGCCGGCCATCTGGACCAGGTGGCCCATCGTCGACTCACCCGAGTACGACTGCCAGTTGGTGTTGGTCACGAACGACACGGCCGTGTTCCACGCGCCGTGCGGCACCACCGGGTCGAAGCCCAGCGACAGCCACAGGTGGTTCTGCACCCGCTGGAACACGTACAGGAATAGGATCGAGACCGCGGAGAACGCCAGCACGCTGCGGGCGTACACGCCCCAGGTCTGCTCCGCGGCCGGGTTGACCCCGACCAGTCGGTAGATGCCCCGCTCGACCCGCGACTGCTTCGTGCCGGAGACCGCCCGGAACATGTGGTCACCGAACGGCTTGTAGACGGCAACGAGGGCCGCCACCAGCGTCAAGATGAAGATGACGCCCGCTGTTGTCCTGGTCATCAGAAGCGCTCCGGAAACAGCAGGGCGAACACCAGGAACGCGCCCAGGACGATCGCGAGCACCAGACCGACGGCATTTACCGCGTTCACAGCTTCTCCACCGCCCGGACCACAAGGGCGAGCACCGCGAACAGCGCCACCGTCAGGACCACGAACACCACGTCAGACACGCTGACTCCTCAGCCGGAAAGGTTCGTCGCGACCGCCTTCCGGTCGCGCCGGGCAATCAAAGCCCCACCACCCGCCGGACGGCAGCGGTCATAACGCGACCATGACGGCGGCGAACCTTTTCTTGACGTGGTTTTCACACCCGCCGAGTGAGCAGGTGAAATGCGGCACAGACCTCGGTGGTCCGCGAGGTCAGGACCAGTTGTCCGCCGTGCAAAGGACGCACGGGAGAGACCAGGCGCGACCCGGCTGGGTTGGCGCCTGGCGCCGCGGGGGCGGAGGTGCGAGGCCGGTCAGGCCGGCTTACGGGCCACCAGCACGTCGCGCATGATCGACTGGTCGACCCGGTGCCGCAGCGCGCGGTAGGGCTCCGCGTCGACCACTGTCAGGCCGGCGTCGGCCAGTGCCGCCGCCGCGTCGTCCCGGCTGGCCACGTGGGTGTTCCAGGAGATCCCGAGCGCACCACCGGGGCGCAACAACCGGGCCCAGACCGGCGCCGCGTCCGCGAGCAACGCCAGCGGGTCGCGGGCCAACCCCTGCCCAGCGGTACGACTGCCGTGCTGCACGCCGTACGGCGCGTCGGCGACGACCAGGTCCACGGTCTCCGGGCGGAAGAACTCCGCCGACCGGGCGGTGTCGGCGTTGACCACGTCCAGCAACTGGGTCTGGCCGGCCTTGTGCTCCTCCCGGGTCGGGGCCAGCTCGATCCGCACCCGTCGGCCGACCACCTTGCGCTCCCGCCGCACCGGCCCGGACTCCAGCACCCGGTGCTTGACCCGCTTCTGCTTCAACCAGGTGGTGATGAACGCCCGGTATGCCTCGACGTCCTTCTGGTCGCGCTCGATCCCGGCGGCGTCGAAGCCGTACATCAGCGCCTGGTTGAGGGTGGTGCCCCGACCACAGAGCGGGTCGAGCACCCGAAACCGGCGGCTGGTCAGCTCGGTGGCCCAGTCCGAGGCGAGCAGGGTGACGTTGAGCAGCAGCTTGGTGAACTGCTCGTTGGTCTTTCCCGGGTACTTCTGGATGGTGAGCAGGTCGTCGTCGTAGCGGTCCAGCCGGCTCCACTCGATCGGCCGCAGCAGCTCACCGACGATCTCGAAGAGCGCGTACCCGGCGGAGAGGTTGCCCAGGACGGCCAGGTCCCGCTCGGTCAGCCCGTCGCCACTGAAGGTGACGTAGGACGCCCCTCCGACGACCTCGGTGTCCAGCTCGCCGATCCGGCCGTCCAGCGCCGAACGGCCGAAGATCTCCAGCTCGGCTCGGGTGAGGTCGACGGCAGCGCGGGCGTACACCCGGTTGGTGGCGGGCAGGATGAGCAGGCCGTAACGCGTCATGATCCGGCGAGTATTCCACAACCAGTCACGAACGCCGGGAACCGGAGCGGCTGCCGGAGCGACTACCGATACATGGGGTGTGAGCAGTGGCGGGAGGTCCTGTCCGCGCAGTTGGACGGGGAGGAGACCGCCGCCGAACTGACGGCGGTGCAGGGGCACCTCGACGGGTGTGCCGAGTGCCGGGCGTGGTTCACGGCTGCGGCCGCGGTGACCCGTCGGGTTCGTACCCGATTGGTCGTTGAGGTGCCCGACCGGACGGCGGCCATCCTGGCCGCCGCCACCGCGTCGGCGCCGGCCGGTCAGTCGCGGTGGCGGCGCATGACCGGACGAGGGCTGCGCCCGACGTTCGGGCGTGGTGGGTCGGCCGCCGGCCTGCGCGCGGCGTTCGGACGTGGGCCGCTCGTCGCCGGCCTGCGCTCGGCGCTCGGGCTGCTCGGCGCGGTGCAACTGGTGCTCGGCCTGGCCCAGGTGGGCCGGGGCGCGACCGCCGATCACCTGCACCCCACCGGCCAGCACCTGTGGCACGAGTCGGCGGCGTGGAACGTGGCCGTGGGCGCGGGATTCCTGTTCGTGGCGGTGCGCCGCAGCCCACCCGCCGGGCTGCTGCCGATGCTCAGCGCGTTCGTCGGCACGCTGCTGCTGCTGTCGGTGAACGACCTGGCCACCGGTTCGGTGGGCGGGGAACGGTTGATCAGTCACGGCTTCCTGGTGGTCGGCTACCTGATCACCGTGCTGCTGTCCCGGCCCGGGCTCCGCCCCGGTGGGCCGGCACCGCAGCGGCAGCCGACACCGTCCCGCTGGCGGTTCGGGGCCGACGAGGTGGACCGGCCGCTGCGGGTGGTACGCCCCGAGTCCTATCCGGCGCAGGCAGCCGACAGGTACGCCGCCCCGGCAGCGCGTACCTGTCGATCCACCCGCACCGGCGAGGCCGACGAACGACGGGCCGCCTGAGCGACCGAGTCAGCCCACCTGACCCCGCTGTTGTTGCGTGAGCGGTCGTAGAACGAGAACCCGGCAACAGGGTTACGGCAGGTCTTGATCCGCCGCCCGACGTCGGCGAGCTGCGCCTCGAACATCGATCTCGTCCAGCAACTCGTCCTCAGCGGAAAACGCAGCCGGGTGCGCCGGCCGGGTCGAACCGTCGCTGGCGAGGACCTGCGGGATGACCTGTTCGACGATTGTCAGCAGGGTCGTGGTGAGCAGCAGGTGCACCTGGGCGCGGGTCAGCGCGTCACGCTGGAGCCATTCGCGGGCGGTCGATGTGGCCAGCCCGCAGTACGCCCGGACCATGCCGCGAAGCTCCTCGTGGTGCTCCGCCTCGCCGGCCAGCCCGACGGCGACCAGCATCCGGTCCGCTGCGACCTCCTCGGCCTCGGCGAGCACGCGCTCCACGTCGGCGTCGCCGCCCATCCCCCGGGCGGTGACCGCCGCCAGCCACGAGGTGCTGTGCCGGGACACCACGTCGAGGAACCAGGTGACGCTGGCGTCGACCCGGGTGCGGAGATCACCCTTGGGCAGCCGTTCCAGGGCAACCTCGGGGATGGTCACCATGACCCGGACGACCTCCAGGTAGAGGTCCTTCTTCGCCCCGAAGTAGTGGTTGACCAGGCCACGGGCGACACCCGCCTCGCGGGCGACGTCGGTGGTCGAGACGTCCGCGTACGGGCGCTCGCCGAACAGCCGGACCGCGCAGGCCAGGATCTGCCCACGCCTGGCGTCCGGCTCCAGACGGCGGCGGCGCGGAGCCGTCTCGACACTCATCTGCCCGACCCTATCGGCAGCTCACACCGCCGGCTTCGGCGTCGACGTCCCCGCCAGCCGGTGCTGCGGTCTCGCGGTGACCGGAAGCCGGGCTGCGTCGACCCGGTCAGCGGTTGAACCTCTCGATCGCGTCGGGGGTCACCGGGGTGAAGAAGTTGACCAGGTTGCCGTCGGGGTCGCGGAGGAGCAGGGCCCGGTTGCCCCAGGGCATGGTCGTGGGCTCGTTCACGAAGTCCTCCACCACGCCCTTCAACTTCTCGTAGAGCGCATCCACGTCTTCCACGAGGAACTCGATGATCACGCTGTGGTTGTCGGCCGGGCGGGCCGAGCCTGGCGCGAACAGTGGGACCGTGCGGGTGCTGCCGATCGCCAGCGTGCCGTGGGCGGTGCGCAACTCGGCGAAGTCCTCGTTGCCCCAGGCCGCCTGCACGCCTGTGATCTTCTCGTAGAAGCCGACCAGGCGGTTGATCTCGCCGGTGATGATGCGGATCGAGACGAAGTCCATGTCTTCTCCCTGCTCAGTACGGGTCGGTATCGGTCTGTCGAGATCACGCTAGAACGAATACTGGACAGATTTGGTCCAGTATCTTGATAAAGTTCAGACCGTGGCCCGACCGACAGCCCAGGTGCTCGCACTGCTGGAGCTCCTGCAGTCCGGCGGCGTCCGGACGATGACCGAGCTTGCCGAGCGCCTTGGTGTCGAACCGCGCACGGTGCGGCGCTACGTGCGTCATCTGGTCGACCTGGACCTGCCGGTGGAGTCGGTGCGCGGTCGCTACGGCGGGTATCGGCTCGCCGCCGGCTATCGTCTGCCGCCGCTGATGTTCAGCGACGACGAAGCCCTGGCCGTCCTACTCGGTCTTGTTGCCGGCCGCCGCGCCGGGTTGGCGACGGCAACAGGCACGGCGGGCGAAACAGCCGCCGCGAAGATCCGTCGCGTCCTGCCGTCGCGGACCGCGGACCGGCTGGACGCCGCACTCCAGTCCCTCGCCTTCACCGCCGAAGTCGGTGACTTCCCCGCGCCGCAGACCGACGTACTACTCGCCGTCGCCGAGGCGGTCCGCCATCACCGGCCGATCTCGCTGCAGTACACCTCGGGCAACGGTAGGCGTAGCGCCCGCGTGCTGCATCCGTACGGGCTGGTCAACCATGCGGGCCGGTGGTATGTCACAGGGGTCGATCCGGAGATCGACGAGGAGCGAACCCTTCGGCTCGACCGCATCGCGGACGCGAGAACGCTGCCGGGCTCGTTCGAGCCGCCCGCCGGGAACGATCCTGCCGGGCGCCTTCTCACCTCGATGGCACAGGCGCCGTACCGGCATGCGGTGTCGGTGCGGATACAGGGAACACCCGAGCAGATCCGCAGGCGGCTACCGGCCAGCGTCGCCGAGGTGCGAGAGGGTGCGGACGAAGGCTGGCAGGACGTGGAGATCCGGGCAGAGAGTCTCGACTGGTTGCCCGGTGTGCTCGCCGCGCTCGACCTGCCATTCGTCATCGTCCGCCCGGACGAACTCCGCGACCGTGTCGTCGCGCTCGCTGAGCGGCTGGCGGCCTCGGCACGACGTGAGTCGGCCCGCGGCTAGCGGCGGAAGTGCCCCACCCAGCCGCCACTCGATCGACTCGGGTTCCCCCTGAGGCCGCGGTCGCGGATGCCCCGCCGACCTGCGCCCGGCGGTTGATCCGTACTTATTGACATGCCGCCAACAGCGCGCGAGGGTGATGCACATGCCGACCCCCCCGCCCGACGGCTCCTCCTCACCCTGGCGCGAGCCGGAGCACGACGACCTGGCCGAGCTGGCCCGCACCTTCTTCACCAAGGAGGTGCTGCCGCACGCTGAGCGCCTGCTGGCGCAGGGACACCCGGACCGCGAGCACTACCGGCGCGCCGGTGAGCTGGGGTTGCTCGGCCTGTCGGTCCCGGAGGAGTACGGCGGCGGGGGCGGCGGGTTCACCCACGAGGCGGTGCTGCTGCACGAGCAGGCGTACACCGGGGAGGGCAGCCTCGGGCTGGCCGTCCACAGTGGCATCGTCACCGGTTACCTGGTGGCCTACGGCAGCGAGGAACAGAAGCGACGCTGGCTGCCCGGCCTGTGCAGCGGTGAGCTGGTCGGCGCCATCGCGATGACCGAGCCGGACGGTGGCTCCGATCTTCAGGCGATGCGCACCCGCGCGGTCCGCGACGGCGACGACTACCTGGTGACCGGCGCGAAGACGTTCATCACCAACGGCGGCCTGGCCGACCTGGTCATCGTGGCCGTGAAGACCGACCCCGAGCAGCGGGCGGCCGGCGTCTCCCTGCTGGTCTGCGAGGTGGGCGGTGACCCGGAGGGCTTCCGCCGGGGCCGACTGCTGTCCAAGATCGGGCTGCACGCCAACGACACCGCCGAGTTGTTCTTCGACGAACTCCGGGTGCCGGCGGCGAACCTGCTCGGCGGCGCCGAAGGGCTGGGCTTCATCCAGCTCATGCAGCAACTCCCGCAGGAACGGCTGGTCATCGGCGTCGGCGCGGTCGCCGCCATGGAACGGGCGGTCGCGCTGACCGTCGCGTACGCGAAGGAGCGCAGCGCCTTCGGCAAGACGCTGATGGGTCACCAGAACACCCGGATGGTGCTCGCCGAGTGCGCCACCCGCGCCCGGGTCAGCCGGGTCTTCCTGGACGACTGCATCGTCCGGCACACGCGTGGCGACCTGGACGTTTCCACAGCGGCGATGGCGAAGTCGTGGCTCACCGACGGGCAGTGTGAGGTCGTCGACAGGTGCCTGCAGATCTTCGGCGGCTACGGCTACACCACGGAATACCCGATCGCCCGGATGTACGCCGACGCCCGGGTCCAGAAGATCTACGGCGGCACCAACGAGATCATGAAGGAGTTGATCGCCCGTGCTCTCTGAGGCGTACGTCTATGACGCGGTCCGCACCCCGCGCGGACGCGGTCGGGACACCGGCGCGCTGCACGGGGTCAAGCCCATCTCCCTGGTGGTCGGCCTGATCGACGCTCTGCGCGAGCGCAACCCCGGCCTCGACGTCGGCCGGCTGGAGGACCTGCTGCTCGGCATCGTCACCCCGGTCGGCGAGCAGGGCGGTGACCTGGCCCGGGCCGCGGCGCTGCTGGCCGGGCTGCCCGACCAGGTGGGCGGGGTGCAGCTCAACCGGTTCTGCGCCTCCGGACTGGAAGCGGTCAACTCCGCCGCCGCGCGGATCCGCTCCGGCTGGCTCGCGGGTGGCGTGGAGTCGATGTCCCGGGTGCCGATGGGCTCCGACGGCGCGGCCTGGGCCACCGACCCGCAGACCGCGCTGGCCACGTCGTTCGTGCCGCAGGGCGTGAGCGCCGACCTGATCGCCACCCTTGACGGCTTCACCCGCGACGACGTGGACGGCTACGCGCTGCGGTCCCAGGAGCGGGCCGCCAAGGCGTGGGCCGGCGGGCACTTCGCCCGCTCGGTGGTGCCGGTCCGCGACGGCAACGGGCTGGACATCCTCACCGTCGACGAGCACCTGCGGCCCGAGACCACCCGGGAGGCGCTGGCCAAGCTCACCCCGTCCTTCGCCACGATGGGCGAGGCGGCCGGCTTCGACGCGGTCGCGTTGCAGAAGTTCCACTGGTTGGAGGCGATCGAACACGTCCACCACGCGGGCAACTCGTCCGGCATCGTGGACGGCGCCGCGCTGGTGCTGATCGGCTCGGGCGACGTCGGTCGGGACCTCGGCCTCACCCCGCGCGCCCGGATCGTCGGCGCGGCGGTCACTGGCGCCGACCCGACGCTGATGTTGACCGGCCCGATCCCGGCCACCCGGAAGGCGCTCGCCGTCGCCGGGTTGACAGTCGACGACATCGACCTGTTCGAGATCAACGAGGCCTTCGCCGCGGTGGTGCTCAAGTACGTCAGTGACCTGGGCCTCGACCCGGACCGGGTGAACGTCAACGGCGGCGCGATCGCGCTCGGCCATCCGCTCGGCGCGACCGGAGCGATGCTGCTCGGCACGGCGTTGGACGAGTTGGAGCGCCGCGACCTGCGCCGCGCCGTGGTGACCCTCTGCATCGGCGGCGGCATGGGCGTCGCCACCGTTCTCGAGCGCTGCTGACCGGAGGACCACACATGACCACCACCATCCGGTACGACCGCGGCGCCGACGGCATTGTCACGCTCACCCTGGACGACCCCACCCAGTCCGCAAACACCATGAACCGGGCGTACGCCGCGTCGATGAGCGCGGTGCTGGACCGGCTGGAGGCCGAGCCAGACCTCGTCGGCGTCATCGTGACCAGCGCGAAGTCGACCTTCTTCGCCGGCGGCGACCTGCCCGAGATGATCAGGGCAACCCGGGCCGACGCGCCCGCGCTGGCCGACCTGCTCGGCACCATCAAACGGGACCTGCGCCGGCTGGAGACGCTGCGCCGGCCGGTTGTCGCCGCGATCAACGGCTCGGCGCTCGGCGGTGGCCTGGAGATCGCGCTCGCCTGCCACCACCGGATCGCGCTGGACGCGCCCGGCTCGCGGCTCGGGCTGCCCGAGGTGACCCTGGGTCTGCTGCCCGGGGCCGGCGGTGTCACCCGGACCGTACGGATGCTCGGTCTGGCCGGGGCGCTGACCACGGTGCTGCTCACCGGCCGGCGGATGCGCCCGGCCGACGCCCTCGCCGCCGGGCTGGTCGACGAGGTGGTCGCCACCGAGGCGGAGCTGCTGGAACATGCCCGGGCCTGGATCGCGGCGAACCCGAACCCGGCACAGCCGTGGGACCGTCCGGGCTATCGGATGCCGGGCGGCACCCCGGCCAGCCGCTCGCTGGCGGCGCAACTGCCCGCCTTCCCGGCGACCTTGCGGAAGCAGCTCAAGGGTGCCCGGCTGCCGGCGCCCGAGGCGATCCTGGCCGCCGCCGTGGAGGGCGCGCAGGTCGACCTGGAGACCGCCCTGACGGTGGAGACCCGGCACCTGATCGGCCTGCTCACCGGGCAGGTCGCCAAGAACATGATCGGTGCCTTCTTCTTCGACCTGAAGGCCGTCAACGGTGGCGCGGCCCGACCGGCCGATGTGGACGCCCCACCGGTACGCCGGGTGGCGGTGCTCGGGGCCGGCATGATGGGCGCGGGCATCGCGTACGCCTGCGCCAGCGCCGGGTTGGACGTCGTGGTCAGGGACGTCACGCCGGAGGCCGCCGGCCGAGCCCGGGAGCACGCCGAACGGTTGCTGGCCCGCAAGGTGGGCAAGGGCCGCGCCACCGAGGCGGACGCCCGCGCCGTGCTGGACCGGATCACCACCACCGACCAGGTGGACGCCCTCGCCGGTTGCGACGCGGTCATCGAGGCGGTCTTCGAGGACCCGGCGCTGAAGAAGGCCGTGTTCGCCGAGGTGCTGCCGGTGCTGGCACCGGACGCCCTGATCGCCTCCAACACCTCCACCCTGCCGATCACCGGGCTGGCCGAGGGCGTGGACCGGCCGGCGGACTTCATCGGCATGCACTTCTTCTCCCCGGTGGACCGGATGCCGCTGCTGGAGATCGTGGTGGGCGAGCGGACCGGGGACGTGGCGTTGGCTCGGGCGTTCGACCTGGGCCGGCGGATCGGCAAGACCCCGATCGTCGTCAACGACGGCCGGGGTTTCTTCACCAGCCGGGTGATCGGCCAGTTCATCGACGAGGCGGTCGGGATGGTCGCCGAGGGTGTCCCCGCCGCGTCGGTGGAGCAGGCCGCCCTTCAAGCCGGCTACCCGACCGGGCCGCTGGCGCTGGCCGACGAGGTCAGCCTCACGCTGATCCAGCGGATCCGCCGCCAGTTCGAGGCGGCCAGCGAGGAGTTCCGGCCCCTGCCGGCGCACCGCCTGGTGGACGAGCTGGTCGACGCGTACGACCGGCCTGGGCGTTCCGCCGGACGCGGCTTCTACGCCTACGACGACGGCACCCGGGGCCGGCTGTGGCCCGGTCTCGCCGACCTGGTCACCGAGGCGGGTCGGGCAGTGCCGTTCACCGACCTTCAGGAGCGGATGCTCTTCGCCGAGGCGCTGGACGCGCTGCGCTGCCTCGACGAGGGCGTGCTGCGTACCGAGACCGACGCCAACATCGGCTCGATCCTCGGCATCGGCTTCCCGGCGTGGACGGGCGGGGTGATCCGCTACGTCCGGCAGTACGCGGGCGGCCCGGCCGGCTTCGCGGCCCGAGCCACCGAGCTGGCCGACCGCTACGGCGACCGGTTCACACCCCCCGCCGACCTGGTCGACCGGCTCGCCGCCTCGGCCGATCGCCCCGTCGAACCGGTGGGCGCCGCGTGACGGCGGCGCGTGGCGGGCCGCTCGCCGGGGTGCGGGTGGTCGAGCTGGCCAGCCTCGCGCCGGCGCCGTTCGGCTGCATGGTGCTCGCCGACCTCGGGGCGGACGTGGTGCGGGTGGACCGGCCGGGCGCCCCGGGAGCGGGTCGGCTGGCCGCACCGACAAGCGGGCCGTTGCAACGGGGACGGCGGGTCACCGCGCTGGACCTGAAATCCCCCACCGGGGTGGCGGACCTGCTGGGTCTCGTCGAGCGGGCGGACGTACTGGTCGAGGCGTACCGGCCCGGGGTGGCCGAGCGGCTCGGCTTCGGGCCGGAGGTGTGCCGGGCCCGCAATCCCCGACTGGTGTACGCGCGGATGACGGGCTGGGGTCAGGACGGCCCGCTGGCGGCCCGAGCCGGGCACGACATCGACTACATCGCGGTGGCCGGGGCGTTGGAGCCGCTGGGACGGGCCGGCGAACGCCCGTACGCGCCGATGAACCTGCTCGGCGACTTCGGCGGCGGCGGGATGCTGCTCGCCGTCGGCGTGCTGGCCGCGCTGCTGGAGCGGGAGCGCTCCGGGCTCGGTCAGGTGGTCGACGCGGCGATGGTCGACGGCTCGGCGCTGCTCACCTCGTTCCTGCACGGGCTGCTCGGCAGCGGCCTGTGGGCCGCACCGCGCGGACGCAACATGTTCGACGGTGGGGCGCCGTTCTACGACACGTACGCCACCGCCGACGGTGGATTCATGGCGGTCGGCGCGATGGAACCGGCCTTCTACGCCGTACTGCTCACCGGCCTCGACCTCGCCGACGACCCGGACCTGCCCGCCCAGTACGACCCGAGCGGCTGGGACGAACTGCGCCGCCGGTTCACCGAGCGGTTCGCCGAACGCACCCGGGACGAGTGGACGGCGGTCTTCGCCGACCTGGACGCCTGCGTCGCGCCGGTGCTCGCCCCCGGCGAGGCGCACGGGCACCCGCACAACGCGGCCCGGGGCACGTTCGTCGAGGTGGGCGGCGAGATCCAGCCGGCCCCCGCACCCCGCTTCGATCGCACCCCGACCGACCGGCCGACACCGGCACCGAACCCTGAGCGGGACGTCCTGCCCGTCGAGGACATCCTCACCGACTGGCCGGACCAGCTAGGTGGTTGATGACGCATTCGGCCCGTCGGCAGGGGCGCGTCGAGCCGACCACGGCGTGTAGCGACGCCCTATCCTTTGTGGGTGCTGCTCACCTATCTGGACGAGTCGTACACCGACCGGTGGTATTGGATAGGCGCACTGATGGTCCCCGACAACGTGGCCATCCCATTGAGCACCGCCCTGGACGATGTCGTGCTGAACGCGGCGAAGGCGTACGGCGTCGACACGGAGTCCGAGCTGCACGGGTACGACCTGTTTCAAGGGCGGGCGCACTGGAGTGGGCTGCCGCCCCGCGCCCGTGTCGCCGTTTACAACGCCGCGATGAAGGCCATCGGCGCGCACGACGTGACGATCATTTTGCGCGGGGTCGACCGCCACGGCCTCGCTCGCCGTTATGCCGCCCCGAAACCTGCCCACGAGGTGGTGCTGTCGCATCTGCTGGAACGTGTCGACGGGTATGCCGCGATGCGCGAGGAACTCGCTCTGGTCATCGCCGACGAGGTGGACAACCCAGCGATCCACCGCTCTGACCTGAGCCGCTACCGCGTCGACGGCACCGGAGGCTACCGGTCACGACGGCTCACCCGGATCGTCGACACATTGCACTTCGCGCCGTCGCACGCCTCGCGGCTGGTGCAGGCCGTGGATCTAGTGACCTTCCTGTATCGCCGGATAGCCAACGGCACGGGTCACGATCCACGCGAGGCGGCGGCCAACGAGAAGCTTTGGTCCTGGGTCGAACAGCGGCGGTACCACTCATGGTGTTGGTCTCCCACAGCCCGGCAGATGCACGAAGGGCCCGCGTGAGCGGGCCCTAAGGCGGCTGCGGGAACCCTCGAGAGAGGGCCTCCTGCGCCACCAAGGTTAGCAGTGGTTAGTGCGCCACGCACAAACCATTACGGTGTTGATCAGGAGTTTTGCGTCAGGGAATCGCCTTTCGATGACGCAAAACTCTTGATCAACGGGGATGGGGACGGGCGGGGGCGGCGGGAGTGGTACCAGGTGGCGAAGAGGGCTGCCGCCAGGAGCAGCTCGGCCAGGTCGCCGCCGTAGTACATGAGTTGGGCGGCTGCGCGGAACGCCTCCGGGTCCCGGTCGGTGAGGCCGGGTGGGAGGGTCTCGGCCTGGGCGTACAGGTATTTGGCCAGCACGGCGTGGCCAGCCGACGCGGCCAGTAACGCGCCGACCCGTACCGCCAGTCCCGGGCGGCGCGGTGCCGGGTCCGGTCCGGCCACCGACCAGGCGAAGAGGTACCCGGCGGCCAGGTAGTGCAGGTGCACGGCGTGATGCAGGACGGGTTGCCGTTCGGCCGCCGCGTACAGCGGGGTGAGCAGCACCAACGCCAGTCCGCCGGTGGTCAGCAGCGCGGCGGTGACCGGGTGGGCGAGCAGGTGCAGCGGGCGGGCGCGCAGCAGCCGGCCGACCGCTCGGCGTACCGGCGGCGGCGCAACCCGCAGCAGCAACGTCACCGGGGCGGCGAGCACCAGGCCCAGCGGGGCCAGCATGCCGAGCAGCAGGTGCTGCGCCATGTGCCCGCGCGGGTCGTCGGGGAGTTGGGCGAGCGGCCCGACTGCGACCGCCAGCAGGGCGCAGCCGACCAGCCAGGACGCGGTGCGCCGGTGGTCCCAACCCCGCGGATCGCGGACGGCGGCCAGCACGTAGCCGGCCGCCAGCACCGCAACCGGGAACAGCGGGAGCCAGGTCGGCCCAGCGGCACCGTGCCCAGCGTGCGCCAGCTGCCCGGCCACCGTCATCGGGGGTCGGCGCCGGGCCGGCGGGACCGGGCCCACCACAGGACAGCGACGCCGGCCAGCAGCAGCACCGCGCCGGCCACGTTCCAGACCACGTCGTACGGCACCAGGTGTACGCCGTAGCGGATCTGGTGCAGCCGGAGCACCTTGTGGTCGACGAGCCCGTCGAAGAGCTGGAATCCTCCGGCGCCGAGCAGGAAGCCACCCCAGGCCAGCCGGCTCGACAGGGCACCCCGTCGACGCAGGTCAGCGAACCAGAAGAACCCGCCGACCAGGGCGATCACCTCGGCGGCGTGCAGCAGCCCGTCCGACAGCAGCGCCACCGATGGAGTGGAACGGTCGTAGAAGTGATGCCAGGCGAGGAGTTGGTGAAAGACGATCTCGTCGACCGCAGCCATGATCGCGATGCCGATGAGGACGCCGGCGAGCACCGAGGAGCGCACGTCGGTGATGCGTGCACCGGGCAGGCGCGATTCGGCCATCACACACCTCGCAGCCGGGTCAGGTAAGCGTCAAACTACCCCGGACCGGGACGACCATGCCGCCAATGCCAACCGTCTACGTCCGGCCGAATCATGATCAACACGGGTTTGGTGAAACCGGGCTGTCCGGTCGGGGGGATACCGCGACTTCCGGAAAGCCGTGTCGATATGGCCGGGCGTTGATCAGGCGGCGGCGCAGCGTCAGCGGTGACATCCCCGTTTCGCGACTCACACGCCACGGACGGCATGATCATGGAGCCTGGAGAGGCAGCGACCGCCAGAGCCCGACAAGAACAACAGCCAGATCCCGAGAAGGAGGTGCCCGTGCCGGACGCGGACGAACTCGTCGCCAACGCGCTCGCGGCGGTGCGCGGCACTGACGTACGGCAGGCCGAACGGCAGCTGGACCACCTGATGGTCGGTACCGGCGCCGCGGACGGCACCACGGCGGTGGACACCGCGCTGCTGCGTCGCCTGGTCCGCGGCCTGGGACGGCTCTGGCCGCGCGGTTGGCAGCCGGTCGACGTGGACCGCATCACCAGTCGGCGGCTCGACGCCCGCGCCGCCCGGCTGGTCCGCGCCGCGATGGCCGCCCAGCGGCGCGACCAGGCCGAGCCGGTCCCGGCCTGGTGGGACGACCAGCTACGCGAGTTGGCGGCCACAGCGGGTGTCGCCGACCGGAGCGTGCTGACCGAGTGGGCCAGCCGGGAGGGCCTGGACCGGGTCGACGCGCTCCGTGCCGCCGTGGACACTCTCGCGCTGGTGGAGAGCCTGCCGCCGATCGCGGTGCTGCGCCCACCGCCGGGCACGAGCGGCGCGGCGCTGCCCCGGTCGGCCGGCACGGCCCGCAGCGGGTCGCCGATGCTGGACCGGGTACGGGCGCTGCTGGCCAAGGCCGAGTCGACCACCTTTCCGGCGGAGGCGGAGGCGCTGACCGGGAAGGCCCAGGAGCTGATCGCCCGGCACAGCATCGACGAGGCGTTGCTGGCCGCCGGGTCGGAGCGCGGCGACCTGCCCGGCGGGGTACGCCTGAGCACCGACACCCCGTACGCGGGCGCGAAGGCGCTGCTCGTGCAGGAGGTGGCGGCGGCGAACCGGTGCGAGGCGGTCTGGTCCGACGATCTCGGCTTCGCCACCGTGCTGGGCTGGCCGGCCGATCTGGTGGCGGTGGAGCTGCTCTACACGTCGCTGCTGGTGCAGGCCACGGCGGCGATGCTACGGGGGCGTGCCGAGCGGCGGCCGGGGTCGGGGCGGCGGACGAAGGTCTGGGACGAGTCCTTCCTCAACGCGTTCGCGCTGCGCATCGGCGAGCGGCTGCGGGCGGCAACCGAGGCGGCGACCGACGCGGCGGACCAGGCGGCGGCCGAGACGGCCGGGGCGGAACGGCTGTTGCCGGTGCTCGCGGCGCGGGGCGAGGCGGTCCGGGAACGGCTGGACACACTCTTCCCCGGCGTCACCCGGCACCGGCTCAGCGTGCGTGACGCGGAAGGCTGGTCGTCCGGCACCTCGGCCGCCGACCGGGCGTCGCTGGACGTCGGCGGTGGCCGCAAGCCCCGACAGGTGCCCGGCCGACCCGATCCCCGCTGAACCACCCGGCGTGGGACCACCCCCGGCGGACGTTTCTGCGATTTTCTTCGGTACGCGGTAGGGATCGGGGGAACGACTCCGACCCTCCGGTGAGTCACGCCCCGATCGGGGGTGCGACCAGAGCCTGAGGAGCATCGCCGTGAAGTACATGCTGCTGATCTGGAACCGGCCCGGCTTCACCGAGGAGCTGACCGAGCAGGACCGCACCGCCCTCTTCGGCGAGGTCGACGAGATCATGAAGGAGTTGACCGAGACCGGCGAGCTGATCGGCGGCCAGGCGTTGACGAGTCCGTCGCAGACGTTGACGGTCCGGCTGGTGGGCGGCCACCCCGAGGTCCTCGACGGCCCGTTCATGGAGAGCAAGGAGCAGTTCGCCGGTTATCTGGCCGTCGACTGCGACACCCCGCAGCGGGCCGCCGAGATCGCCGCCCGCTGGCCGGACATCCGGTACGGCGGCGCGATGGAGGTCCGCCCGATCATGGACGAGGCCGGGACGGAGATGTGACCGGGGACCGGACGGTCGAGGACCTGCTGCGCACGTTCGCGCCGCAGGTCCTTGGCCTGCTGGTCCGCCGGTACGGACAGTTCGACGCGTGCGAGGATGCGGTCCAGGAGGCGCTGCTCGCCGCCGCGACGCAGTGGCCCGGCCAGGGCGTACCGGACAATCCGCGCGCCTGGTTGCTCACCGTGGCCACCCGCCGGCTCACCGACGAGTGGCGCAGCGAGAGCGCGCGCCGGGACCGCGAACTGGCGGTGGCGCGACGCGAGCCGGCGTACGCCGGGGTGGCTCCGGCGGCGGACGCGGAGCCGGCCGTTCCGGCCGACGACGACACTCTCACGCTGCTGTTCCTCTGCTGCCATCCGGCGCTGCCCGGATCGGCGCAGGTGGCGCTGACCCTGCGCGCGGTCGGTGGTCTCAGCACCGCCCAGATCGCCCGGGCGCACCTGGTGCCCGAGGCGACGATGAGTCAACGGATCCGGCGGGCCAAGCAGCGGATCGAGGCCGCCGGGGCCCGGTTCACCATGCCCGGGCCGGCCGAGCGGGACGAGCGGCTGGGAACGGTGCTGCGGGTGCTCTACCTGATCTTCAACGAGGGCTACACCGCGTCCAGTGGCCCGGACCTGGGCCGAGCCGAGCTGACCGGCGAGGCGATCCGGCTGGCTCGCATCCTGCGCGGGCTGCTGCCCGACGACGGCGAGGTGGCCGGGCTGCTGGCGCTGATGCTGCTGACCGACGCGCACCGGGCGGCCCGGGTGGGGCCGGCCGGGGAGTTGGTGCCGCTGGCGGAGCAGGACCGCTCCCGGTGGGACGCCGCAGCCATCGCGGAGGGGGTCGCCCTGATCACCGAGGCGTTGACCTGGTCGCCGCCCGGCCCGTACCAGCTCCAGGCGGCGATCGCCGCTGTGCACGCCGAGGCGTCGACGGCGGCGGAGACGGACTGGCGGCAGATCGTCGCGCTCTACCGCCTGTTGGCCCGGATCGCGCCGAACCCGATGGTCACCCTCAACCAGGCGGTGGCGGTGGCCATGGTCGACGGGCCGAGGGCGGGGCTCGCCCTGCTCACGCCGTTGGACGCCGACGAACGCACGGTCGGGCACCACCGGCTCGCCGCCGTCCGGGCTCACCTGTTGGAGCTGGCCGGGGATGTCGGTGCGGCACGGGAGGCGTACCTGGTCGCGGCGCGGGGCACCACGAGCCGACCCGAGCAGCGGTACCTGGAGGTGCGGGCGGCCCGGCTGACCGGGCAGGGGTGAGGGCCGCCACCTTGCCGTTTTGGCAACAATCTTTGCGCATTACGCCGGTCGCCGGTCACAGTCGTGGGCGACGCGCGAAGGAGCACAGATGACCGAGCAGCACGAGTTCGACAAGGGCTACTGGGAGCGGCACTGGCACCAGGCGCACCACGACCGGCCCGGTGCGATGAGCACGAGTCCCGCGCACCCGTACCTGGCCCAGGAGGCCGGCGGTCTGGTGCCGGGCACGGCGTTGGATGCCGGGTGCGGCGCCGGCGCGGAGGCGATCTGGCTCGCCGCCCACGGCTGGCAGGTCACCGCTGTCGACATCGCACCCGTCGCCCTCGCCACGGCTGCCGAACGCGCGACGGAGAGCGGGGTGTCCGAGCGCGTGCGGTGGGTGGAGGCGGACCTGACGGCCTGGGCTCCGGAGACGCGGTTCGACCTGGTCACCACGCACTACGCGCACCCGGCGATGCCACAGCTGGCCTTCTACGACCGCATCGCCGGATGGGTGGCACCCGGCGGCACCCTCCTGATCGTCGGGCATCTGCACACCTCGGGAGCCACCGAGCAGGGGCACGGGCACGCACACGGGCATGGGCACCACCCGCCGGACGAGGCTTCGGTCACCCTCGCGGACATCACCGCCGGCCTGGACGGCGCCACCTGGGAGATCGTCACCGCCGAGGAGCAGCGCCGCACGGCGCCGGGCCGGGAGGCCCCGCTGCACGACGTGGTCGTCCGCGCCACCCGACGCCGGTGAGCACACCGCTGCCTGCCGTCGGACGGCCCGGACCACCCGACGGCCGGCAGCGGCGGTCACACCTCGGGTTCGACGGCCGGGCAACTGGCACCCCGGGCGGGCACCACCTGGCCGATCAGGTAGGAGTCGACGGTTCGTTCCACGCACGGGCTGCTGGTGTAACTGCCATGCCCCCACCCCTGGTAGGTGAGCAGCGCGCCGTGCCGACCCAACTGCCGCGCCACGTTGCGCGCCCAACCGTAGCCGCTGGCCGGGTCGTGCACAGTGGCGGCGAGCAGCAGCGGCACGTCGGTGTGGACCCGCAGCCGATGCTGCGGGTTGGCCACCGGCGTCGGGGTGCCCAGGCAGGTGACCAGGGCGAACAGCGCCGGCGGGTAGCGCAGGTCCGGTGCGAGCCGGGCCGCGCGGCGCAGGTGTCCGGCGTACTCGCTGTAGTCGCGGACCGGCAGGCTCCAGTCCTGACAGAAGACCGCGAAGGGGTACGGGGCCACGGCGTCGCCGGTCGATGGGCCGGCGCTTCGCAGGGCGGTGGCGGCATCCATCTTGCCCAGCCACTCGGCCAGGCCCGGCCACCGCCAGGTGTCGTAAAAATCCTTGTGAGTGAGCCGGCTCAATTCGAATGGGGTCAGCACCACCCCGGGCCGCTTCGGGTCGGTCAGCAGACCGCGCTCGGCCCGCGCGTGCAGCCCGGCCCAAATCGCCCGGAAGTCCCGGCCGTGCAGGGCACAGGCCGTGGACCGGTCACACCAGGCGACGAACTCGTCGAACGCGCCCTCTGCTGTGGCGGCCTGGGTGTCCAGGAAGGCGCGGGTGCCGAGGCTGTGGTCCATCGTGGCCTCCAGCACCATGGCCCGGACCCGGTCGGGGTACAGCTCGGCGTACCGCTGCCCGAGCAGGGTGCCGTACGAGCTGCCGTGGAAGGTCAGCTGCCGTTCGCCGAGCGCGATGCGGACCGCGTCCAGGTCGTGAGCGGCGCTGGTGGTGTCGACGTGGTCGTAGAGCGCCCCGGTGCGGGCCCGGCAGTCGGCGCGCAGCAGCGCGTTGTTGGCCAGGACGGCATCGAACTGGGCCTGGTCGGCGATCACCTGCGGTTGCCGGGCGAGCAGGGCCCGGGCGCAGACCACCGGGTGGCTGCCGCCGGTGCCGCGTGGGTCGAAGCTGACGATGTCGAACCGGGCACGCAGGTCGGCACTGAACCGGGAGCTGCCGTTCACCACCCGGTCGACCCCGCTGTCGCCCGGCCCGCCGGGGCCGAAGACCAGCGCACCTTCCCGGGTGGCCGGGTCGGCGGCCCGACGGGCCAACGACAGGTCGAAGCGCTCACCCCGGGGTCGGTTCCAGTCCACCGGCAGCGACAGCGTGCCGCACTCGGCGCTGGTGTCGGTGGCGCAGGGCAGCCAGTCGATCGTCGGGGTGGACTGTGCTCGGGCGGTGGCCGGGCTCGCTGGGGCCAGGCCGGCGGCCGTGAGGGCCAGGGCGACCGCCCAGCCGACTGCGGATTTGCGTACGCGCAGCATGAGGTGCTGTCCTCTCCTCGAAGGAGCGTTGCCGGTGAAACTCGCCCACCGGGCGAGGTGATGCTGCTTCCACCCGGGCCGTCGAGTAGCCGCTCGGCGGCCCGGGGCCTCTCGTCCGCCGGGTCAGTCGACCTCGCGCAGGACGCGTTCGAGCGTGGTCATCCGGGTCTCCATCCCGCCCAGCCGGCCATCCATCGCCGCGAGCAGTCGGGCGTTCTCCGCCTGGGCCTGAGCGGCGGTCTCGGCGAGCCGGCGGTAGTCGTCCGCGCGGTCCGCCTCGTACCGGGCCCGCCGGGTCTTGGCGAGCTGCACGACGGTCACCGTGACCACGCTGATCAGGAAAGCGAAGATGCCGATCGCGCCGACCACCTCGGTCCAGTCGTGCTCGCTCATCGCTGCGCTCCCGGCTGCTCGCCCGAGTCGGGCACGGTCAGCGTCTCGACCGCCGCCGCGATGACCGCGGGGGTGAGTGTGAGCACGAACGGCTCCACCTCGTAGTAGTTCATGGCCTTCCCGTCCTCCGACAACTCCAGGCGGGCGGTGACCAGCCCGGCCGCCGCCAGCTTCCGTAGGTGGACCTGCAACAGCGCCCGGCTGATGCCCAGTTGCCGGGCCAGCCCGCTGACGTACGCACGCTCGCGGGCCAGCGCGGCGACGACCCGCAGCCGGTGCGGGTTGGCCAGGGTGGCCAGCACCCGGACCAGGTCGTCGCCGGTCGGCGGTGGAGCGGTGCTCATAACCAGCCCTTGCACATGCCAAGGAAAGTTAGCAGGTGCCGGCGGGCGGCGGCGCGGGACGGGAGCGGAATCAGGGGGATCTCAGGGTCGGCGCAAACGGCCGGACACGCAGCACGCCGGGCCGGTGATGATCACCGGCCCGGCGTGCGGGTTACGTCGTACGTCAGCTCTTGAAGGCGTCCTTGATCTTCTCGCCCGCCTGCTTGAGCTTGGCGGTGGACTGGTCAGCGCGACCCTCCGCCTCCAGCTGCTCGTTGTCGGTGGCCCGACCGGCGCCTTCCTTCAGCTTTCCGGTCGCGTCCTCGGTGGCGTTGTTGATCTTGTCGTCGATACCCATTGCCAACCTCCATTGCAAGCGTCGCTACGACCAGAGAGGTACCCCCGCCGTCGCCGGCCCAACCATCACCGCCGTCACAGATCGGCAGCGGCCGAACGGAACCGGCGCAGCCGCAGACTGTTGGCCACCACGAAGACCGAGGACAGCGCCATCGTGGCGCCGGCGATCATCGGGTTGAGCAGCCCGGCGGCGGCCAACGGCAGGGCCGCCACGTTGTAGCCGAACGCCCAGAACAGGTTGCCCCGGATGATGCCGAGCGTGCGTCGCGACAACCGGATGGCGTCCACGGCCGCGTCCAGGTCACCCCGGACGAGGGTGAGGTCGGCCGCCTCGATCGCCACGTCGGTGCCGGTGCCCATCGCCAGCCCCAGGTCGGCCTGGGCCAGCGCCGGCGCGTCGTTGACCCCGTCACCGACCATCGCCACCGACCGCCCCTCGGCCTGGAGCCGCTTGACCACGTCGACCTTCCCGGCCGGCAGCACCTCGGCGATCACCTCGTCCACGCCCACCTCGGCGGCGACCGCGCGAGCAACCGTGGGGTTGTCACCGGTCAGCAGGACCGGGGTAAGCCCCAGCCCGCGCAGCCGGGCCACCGCCGCCCGGCTGGTCGGCCGGACCACGTCGGCGACCGCGAGCACGCCACGGGCCCGCCCGTCCCAACCGGCGACGATCGCCGTACGGCCGGCGGCCTCCGCGTCGCGCACTGCCCACTCAACCTCCGGCGGTACGTCGAACTCGCGCTCGCGCAGCAGCCGGACCCGGCCGACCAGCACGGCCTGCCCGTTCACCGTGCCGGTCACCCCCAGCCCGTCGAGGTTGCCGAAGTCGGTCACCGGGGGCAGCGCGCCCGCGTCGGTGGCAGCGGCGGCGACCGCACGGGCGATCGGGTGCTCGGAGGCGGCCTCCACCGCCCCGGCGAGCCGGAGCAGCTCGGCCCGGTCCACACCGCTGGCCGGCACCACGTCCACCAGTGTCATCCGGCCGGTCGTCACGGTGCCGGTCTTGTCGAGCACCACGGTGTCCACCCGGCGGGTCGACTCCAGCACCTCCGGGCCCTTGATCAGCACGCCGAGCTGGGCGCCCCGGCCGGTGCCGACCAGCAGCGCGGTCGGGGTGGCCAGGCCGAGCGCGCACGGGCAGGCGATGATCAGCACGGCCACGGCGGCGGTGAACGCGGCGGTCGGGCCGGCCCCGGTGCCGAGCCACCAGCCGAGCGTGCCGACGGCGAGAGTGATGACGATCGGCACGAAGACCCCGGAGATCCGGTCCGCCAGCCGCTGCACTGCCGCCTTGCCGCTCTGCGCCTGCTCGACCAGGTCGGCCATCCGGGCGAGCTGGGTGTCCGCGCCGACGCGGGTGGCGGTGACGATCAGCCGTCCGCCCGCGTTGATCGTGGCGCCGACCACGCCGTCGCCGGGGGCGACCTCGACCGGCACCGACTCACCGGTGAGCATGCTGGCGTCGACCGCTGAGGTGCCCTCGTCGACCACCCCGTCGGTGGCGATCTTCTCGCCGGGGCGGACCACGAACCGGTCACCGACCACGAGCCGGTCCACCGGGATCAGGGTCTCCACGCCGTCATGCAGCACCGCCACGTCCTTGGCGCCGAGGTCGAGCAGGGCGCGCAGGGCGGCACCGGCGGTCCGCTTGGACCGGGCCTCGAAATAGCGACCGGCCAGGATGAACACTGTGACCCCGGCGGCCGCCTCCAGGTAGATGTTGCCGGCGCCGTCGGTCCGGGTGATGTCGAAGCGGAACGGGTGCGTCATCCCGGGCATCCCCGCGTCACCGAGGAAGAGCGCCCAGAGCGACCAGCCGAACGCGGCCAGGGTGCCGAGCGACACCAGCGTGTCCATGGTGGCCGCGCCGTGCCGCAGGTTGGTCCAGGCGGCCCGGTGGAAGGGCAGCCCACCCCAGACCACCACCGGGGCCGCCAGGGTCAGCGACAGCCACTGCCAGTAGTCGAACTGCCAGGCCGGAACCATGGCCAGCAGAACCACCGGCACGCTCAGGGCCACCGAGACCCAGAGCCGGGTGCGCGGCCCCCGCAACGGGTCCACCGGGGCTTCCGCGCTGGGCGGGGCCGGCAGCGCCGCCGTGTAACCGGTCTTCTGCACGGTGCCGATCAGATCGTCCGGCGTGACGCCGTCGGCGTACCGGACGGTCGCCTTCTCGGTGGCGTAGTTGACGGTGGCGCTCACCCCGTCCATCCGGTTGAGCTTCTTCTCGATCCGGGCGGCGCACGCGGCGCAGGTCATCCCGCCGATCGCCAGTTCGATCCGGTTCGGCGCCTCGGGCAACGGTCTGCTGGTGGTGGTCATCGTCTGGTCCCGTCAGTTGTGTCCGTGCCCAGGGGTGCCGTGGTCTGCCCCACCGCTCGGTGCGGGTTCGCTCGGGGTGGGGGCGTCTCCGGTCGGGGCGGCGCCGGCGACCACTGTGAACTCGGCGGTGTGCACCCGCCCGCCGTGCCGGAAGTCGAGGTAGAGCCGGTAACTGCCGGCCGAGGGCACATCGGCGAGGAAGGTGACGGCCGGACCGGGCTGGGTGCGCCCGTCGCCGGGTGTCCCGTCCGGGTGCACGTGCAGGTACGCCAGGTCCCCCCGGCGCAACGCCACCAGATGCCCATACGCGCCCAGGTAGGGCTCCAGGTCGGTGACCGGCTGCCCGTCCCGGCTGACGGTCAGGGTCAGCGGTGACGTGCGGCCGGGCTGCGGCGCACCGGCCAGGGTGACCGTGTAGCCGTCGACGGTGGTGCTGGTCGCCGGGGCGGGCAACGGCCGTTCGGTCAGCTCGCCGGGGACTGCCACGTCCACGCCGAGGGTCAGCGGCTCGCCCCCGGTCGGGGTGAAGTCGGCGAATGCCCGCCACTGGCCGGGGCCGGTCAGCGGGGTGCCGACCCGCCAGGTGCCGTCCGGGGACAGCTCGGGGTGGACGTGGCGGAAGCCGGACAGGTCACGTCGGGCGACGATGAGGTGCATCTGCTTGTCGTGCGCCACGTCGTACCGGGTGACCGGGCGGCCGTCCGGGCCGGCGATCCGGAAGGCGAACTCGCCGGCCGGGGCGTCGAGCGGTTCGAGGGTGTAGCCGCGCTCGGAGACGAGCAGCCCGCCGGGGAGCCGGTCGGCCGTCCCGCCGGACTCGTCCGCCGTCGGGGTGGCGGCATCGTCGTGCCGGCTCTCGGCGGCCGGGGCGGGGTCGACGGCCCGGCCGACCCCGTAGGTCGCGCCGAAGACCGCCACCAGGCCGACGGCGAACCCGGCCAGTTTCGTCACGGTACGCACGCCGGCCCTCCGATCACGCGTCGACGAGGTCGTAGCCGGCCTCGTCGACGGCAGCCCGGACAACAGCGGTGTCCAGCGGCTGATCGCTGCTGACGGTGACCCGGCCGGCCGCGAGGTCGACCTGGACGTCACGCACGCCCGCGATGGCGCCGACCTCGGCGCTGACCGCGCTGACGCAGTGCCCACAGGTCATGCCCTGCACCTGGTACGTCGTGTTGACCATTGGATCGTCTCCTTTACGGTACCGGTACCCGGTGGGGGTAACTCGTCCGGCCACGACCGTACCATACCCCCTGGGGGTACGCTATCCTGGTCGACATGACCGCACCCACCCCGATCCGCGGATACACCGCCAGCAAGGACCAGCTGCTCGCGCGGCTCCGCCGCGTCGAGGGGCAGGTCCGGGGCATCGAGAAGATGGTCGACGACGACCGCTACTGCATCGACGTGCTCACCCAGATCTCCGCGATCCAGGCCGCCCTCGACAAGGTGGCCCTGGGGCTGCTCGACGGGCACGCCCGGCACTGCATGCACGAGGGCGCCGCCGAGGGTCGGGCCGACGAGATGGCCACCGAGATGATGGCGGCGGTCGGCCGGCTCATGAAGCGCGGCTGACGGCCGGGGCCGCCACGCGGGCGGTTCGGCCGCGACACTCCGCCACGACCTGCAGCCCCCGGACGGGCTGGCTAGCATCTCCCACGATGGCCCTCCGCATGCCGCTGCACAGTCGGGCACCGGCGCCGCCACGACGTGGCGTCGCCCCCGGCCGACCGGGCCGAGCACTGACCGTCCGTGATCAAGCGGTCGTCAGGCAGCGATCCACCCCGCCGTCCGCCGCGTTTCCACCGAAACGGTGAACCGCCCGGCCCGCTGACCCGTACCCCGCACCGGATCGTTGGGAGTTTCGCCTTGGCCGCCGACCACACCCGCCCTGCGCCGTCCGCCCCACCACGGGTGCGACGGATCCTCGTCGTGACCGTGGTCCCCCTCTTCGTCGCCACCGTGCTCGCCGCGGCGCTGCTGTGGCCGCGCGGCGGGTCACCGCAGACCGATGGTGGTGCGGACGTGCCGCGCCACCCCGGCACTGTCACCCGGGTGGTGAGCGAGCCGTGCCCGCCGGCGCCGTCGGTCCCCGAGGGCACCCCGAGGGTCGGCGACGGACGGTGCGGCACCGTCGACGTCCGGGTGGACGACGGACCGAACGCCGGCCAGCAGGTGCGGACACCGGTGCCCGACGGACCCGGCGCACCCCGGGTCGAGGTCGGCGACGAGGTCATCCTGGTCGAGCTGTCCGACCCCACCGATCCGACCACCAGCAACTGGAACATCGCCGAGCACCAACGCGGCACCCCGATGGTGTGGCTGGCAGTGGTCTTCGCGGCCGCGATCGTCGCGTTCGGTCGATGGCGGGGTCTGGCCGCGCTCGCCGGGCTGGCCGCCAGCTTCGCCATCCTGCTCACCTTCGTGCTGCCGGGCATCGGCGCCGGCCGGTCACCGCTGCTGGTGGCGGTGGTCGGAGCGGCCCTGATCATGTTCGTGGTGCTCTATCTGACGCACGGGGTCACCGCACAGACCTCGGTCGCGGTGCTCGGCACCCTGGGCAGCCTGGTGCTGACCGGCGTGCTCGCCACCATCGCCACAGCCGCGACCCACCTCACCGGCTTCGGCAGCGAAGACGCCACCACCCTGTCGATGTTCCAGGGCGACGTGGACCTGCACGGCCTACTGCTCGCCGGGATCATCATCGGATCGCTCGGGGTGCTCGACGACGTGACGGTCACCCAGGCGGCCACCGTCACCGAGCTGGCGAACGCGAACCCCGGGCTGACCCGGTTGCAGCTGTACCGGGCAGCCACCCGGGTCGGCCGCGCGCACATCGCCTCCACTGTCAACACCATCGTGCTGGCGTACGCGGGCGCGTCGCTACCACTGCTACTCCTGCTCACCGCCGACTCGCGGCCGATCGGGCAGATCCTCACCAGTGAGTTCCTCGCGCAGGAGATCGTCCGCAGCGCGGTCGCCACCCTCGGTCTGATCGCCGCCGTACCGCTGACCACCGGGCTGGCCGCGGTGGTGACCGCCGCCGGGCGCATCGATGCCGCACAACCCACCGATGCTCCCGCGCCCCGGCCCCAACCGGACCGCACGGAGGCACTTGCGGCACTCAGCTCACCGCGAACGACCGGCTCCGACGAACCGGACCGGACGCGGACCGCACCCCCATCCGAGGCCACCGACAGGTGGCCGGAGTCGAACAGGAGCACGGATACGGCATGGTGACACTCCTCAGCGTGACCAGATCGGGCATCCACCCTGAGAACCACGTCACTGGTCACTCAACGCTATGGCGAAATGACGCTTTTGGTCGGCATCCAGGCGTAGCTCACCCGGTCGACTCTCGGGTAACCTCGCTGCCGGTTACCGATGAAGGCGCGAAGCGGCGCCTGCGGTGCCACCGCCCAATCGCCAGCCGGCGAGCCGGGGACCCAGGTATCCGGGGTGAATCCGCGTCAGCGGTAGGGGCCGCTTCCGCCCCGAACCCGTCAGCTAACCCGGTCGGCGGTCGACGGAAGGGAACATTGTGACGGCACCCCTACGCCGCTGGTTGACACCCGTGGTGGCCGTGATCGCCGCACTGACCGTGTTCGCCGGGCCACTCCCGGCGCACGCCGCCCCGACGAACCCCACACCGTCAGGGCACGAGGAGGACGGCGAGCCCAAGCTGCTCAACGACGTCATCGAGCAGGCCAACCGCGACTACTCCGCCGCCAAGTCCAAGCTGGACAAATCCAAGAAGCGGCAGAGCGAGTTGGCTGCCCAGGTCAACCGGGCCAAGGCCGACCTGGACGCGTTGGCCCCGCAGGTCGGGGAGATCGCCGCCCAGGCGTACCGGACCGGTCGGATCGGCGCGGTCGCGATGCTGCTGGAGAGCGAAGCTCCCGACTCGTTCGTCCGGCGCGCCGGGATGCTCGACGAGATAAACATGGTCAACGAGAAGAAGCTCTCCGAGGTCAACGAGGTGAAGGCCCGCGCCGAGCAGGCCAAGCTGGCCCTCGACACGGAGGTCCGCGAGCAGCAGAAGCAGACCGCCCTGATGGCGAAGCGGAAGAGCGAGGCCGACAAGGCGCTCTCCCTCGTCGGCGGGAAGGGTTTCACCGGCGGCCTGGTGGATGCCACCTCCCCGGTCGCGAGGATCGGCCCGGGTCGCACGGCCGACGGTGACTGGAAGCCACAGTCGTGCAGCGAGAACGACCCCACCACGTCCGGCTGCATCACCCCTCGCACGCTGCACGCGTACAAGGAGGTCAAGCGGGCCGGCTTCAACCGGTTCGTCGGCTGCTACCGCCCCGGCGGGCCGTGGGAGCACCCGAAGGGCCGCGCCTGCGACTGGTCGCTGCAGAAGAGCGGCTTCTCCCCATGGCACAACGAGGACACCCGGACGTACGGCAACAACGTCGCCGCGTTCCTCATCCGTAACGCCGACCGGCTCGGCATCTACTACGTGATCTGGAACCGGCAGATCTGGTTCCCGGCCACCGGCTGGAGTTCGTACAGCGGGCCGTCGAACCACACCGACCACGTCCACATGTCGCTGCTCTGACCCGCACGATCCCCGTCGAGGGCCGTTCCGCGTGACGCGGAGCGGCCCTCGACGCGTCAGACGGTGGCCGGCGCGGCCGGGCCGGTCGACTCGGGTGATCCGGCCGGGGTGTCCAGCGTCGCGAAGTCGGCCGGCACTACGGCCACCGGGCGCACCGCTCCGGCGGCCAGGCGGTAGGACACCCCCACCACCGCGCACCGCCCCTGCGCCACCTCGTCGGCCAGCACCGGAGACTGCCCGAGCAACGTCTCGACGGTCTGTGCGATGTGGATGTCGACGATGCCGTCGATGTCCTCCACGCCCTCGGCCTGGGCCCGGCGCAGGCTGGGCAGCACGGCGTCGACCACCGCGCGCAGATGGCCACTGGGTGCGGTGCCGGTCGCGGCGGACTCCCGGGCCGCCTGCACCGCTCCGCACGAGTCGTGGCCGAGCACCACCACCAGCGGAGTGCCGAGCACGGTCACCGCGTACTCGACGCTGCCGAGCACCTCGGGGCCGGCGGTGTGCCCGGCCGTGCGAACCACGAACAGGTCGCCCAGCCCCCGGTCGAAGATGATCTCGGCAGCGAGCCGGGAGTCGGAGCAGCCGACGATCACCGCGAACGGGTGTTGCCCGTCGGCCACGGCGGCCCGGTGCCCGGCATCCTGGTTGGGGTGGCGTGGAGTGCCACCGACAAAGCGCCGGTTGCCAGCGACCAGTTCGGCGTACGCCAGGGTCGGCTCGCTGAGCGCGGACGCCCGGTCGGTGGTCCGCTGCGGACCCGGCTGCCCGCCGACGCTCCCGGTATGACTCATCCCGCACCTCGTCTCGACGCATTTGACCTGGTCAAACCGGCATTCCGCCGGCCGGGCGGCGGGCGCTGGCTCGGGCTCCACCGTCACACGCACGGTAAGGTGCGTCAAGGGATGCGTGATTTAGATTTCATACGTTGATTCCGGCCGCCCCCTGGGCAACCTTTCCGAGGCAGGGCGGAGAAGACTCTCGCGAAGGCAGGCGGACATCCGGAAAGGCGGTCCCACGATGGCGGGCACGGTGACGGGCGACACCGGCAGCGGGCGGAACTGGACGTTCCTCACCAATCACGGGCACGTCCTGCTGGCCATCGCCCGCGATCCGACCGCCCGGCTGCGCGACGTCGCGGCCGAGGTCGGCGTGACCGAACGGGCCGCGCAGGCGATCGTCGCCGACCTGGAGGCGGGCGGTTACCTGCACCGCACCCGGGTCGGGCGGCGCAACGAGTACACCCTCAACCCGGCCGGCCGGTTCCGGCACCCCGCCGAGGCCGACCGGCAGGTTGGCGACCTGCTCGCGCTGTTCGCTGACGCTTCCACAGCGAAGGCGTCCCCCCGCGCCTGACCCTCGTCGCCGGGGCCGCTGCCCGGCGGCCACGGCGGTAACCTTTGCGGGTGCGCGAATGCCCGCCGTTGAGCGCGACCCCGTCCCGACGTGCCCTTCGCGGCGTCCTCAGTGGAGCGCTGGCGGCCCTGCTCGGCGCCGGCCTGGTGGCACCCTCCCCCGCGACCGCCGCGCCGCCCCTCTGCGGCCCCAGCGGTGCCGAGGGCCTGACCCAGACGCCGTGGGCGCTACGCCGGCTGGAGCCGTCCTCGGCGTGGCCGCTGTCCCGGGGCGCCGGGGTCACGGTGGCCGTGATCGACTCCGGAGTCTCCGCCGCCCACCCGCTGCTCAAGGGGCAAGTGCTCGAGGGTCGCGACTTCAACGGCCTGCCGGCCCGCAAGGGCCAGTGCGACGAGGCCGGGCACGGCACCCTGATCGCCGGGATCATCGCCGGTCGGGAGGGCACCGTCGTCCCCTTCAGCGGCATCGCGCCGGCCGCCCGCATCCTGCCGATCCGAGTCCTGCCGCAGCTCGGGGAGGTCAGCAATCCGCAGCTCCCCGCGGAGATCGCGGCGGCCATCGACTGGGCGGTCGCCCAGGGCGCCGACGTGATCAACCTGTCCCTGACGACGATTCCCCGCCCCGAACTGACGGCGGCCGTGGAGCGCGCGCTGGCCAACGGGGTGGTGCTCGTCGCCGCCGCAGGCAACCGATCGGAAAATTCCCAGAACCTGCCGGGTTACCCGGCCGCGTACCCAGGGGTGATCGCGGTCGGCGGGGTGGACGAGCAGGGCAGCCACGTCGGCACCTCGATCAGCGGCGACTACGTCGACATCGCCGCGCCCGGGATGAACATCGTCGGGCCGGCGCCCGGAAACACCGGCTACCGCACCGTGCCGGAGGGCGGCACCAGTTACGCCGCCGCGTACGTCTCGGGGGTGGCCGCGCTGGTCCGGGCCGCCTACCCGAGTCTCAACCCGCAGCAGGTAGCGGATCGGCTCAAACGCACCGCGGACAACCCACCGGAGGGTCAGAACGCCGACATCGGCCACGGGATGGTCAACCCGTACCGGGCGGTGTCGAGCCTGCTCGGCACCCGGGCGAACCCGCCGGCCGGCGCGCTCCCGGCACCCGCCGTCCGGGAAGACCCGCTGAGCTGGCAGCGCCCCGCCGCGATCTGGGCGGCGGTCCTCGGCGCTCTGGTCGCCGGGCTGCTGCTGGTAGCGCGACCGATAATGACCCGGGGCCGCCGACGCGACTGGCGCCCCGGCCGACGCACCGACGCACCGACTGCCGGCTGAGCCGCACACCGCGACGCGGGGCCGACGCCTACGCCGACACAGAGCGGCTCCGGGCCGGGTGAACCGGACCGGAGCCGCTCGTGCGAATGCCTCAGCTCCACACCTTGGAGTTGCTCATCTCCGTGGTGAGGTAGTTTTCGCGGGCGATGCCCACGGCACCGCCGATCTCGTTCAGGATCCGGTTGATGTCCCGGACCGCCGCGTCCCACTTCGCCTGGTGCTGCTCGTAGGCAACCCGGTCCTCGCCGTCCCAGTGCAGCTTGGTCAGCATCGACCGCAGCGTGTCAAGCTTTTCCTCGAGGGTCTTCGAGATGGCCTGCATCTGCTGGTTGCTGCTCTCGAGGACCGCATAGTCAACTTTGATCGTCACGATTTCCTCCTCTGCCGGCTGCGGATCACGGGTTGAGAGCAGAGTGGAACTTGTCCAGCATCTGCTGCTGCTCTTCGTCGTTGACCTGGTGCGTCGTACCCGACTTGTCGAGCAGGTCAGCGATGCTGTCCATCGCCGTCAGCAGTTTGACGGTGTCCTCGTTCCAGCGCGTCATCAGCGACTGGAAGCCAGTGGACGCCTGCCCCTTCCACGCGATGGCCAGGTCATCGACCACGTTCCACAGCTTCTTCAGCTCGCCGTCGACCTCGCTGCGCGTGGACCGCACGTCACTCGCGGCGGTATGCAGAGTCGCAGCTTCGACCTCGAACGCCATGCTTCACACCCTTCCGTCTGTTGTGGTGGCGGCTTCGCCGCACCCTCCCCCGCGGCAAGGCAGCAACACCCCACCGACGGACACTCCTGTGAAGACCGTAGCGGAACCTGTCCAGCCCTCGCAGCCCTGACCGCCGACGTTCGATGGATGGTGGTGAATCGGGCCGAGACGGCCCACCACCCCTACCGAACGGCCGACCGCGCTCAGGCCGGCTCAGACCAAGCGGTCTGAATCAGCTGCTGGCCATCGCGACGGCGAACCAGGGTGCCCCGGCCGGGCGGTTGCGGGCTCGGTCGCAACGTGCCGAACACCGCGCCCTCCTCCCGGTTACCGGACATCAGCAGGCCCGGTGAGTCCAACTCGCGCAGCCGTTGCAGCACCGGCTCGTAGAGCGCCCTGGACACACCACCGACCCGGCGCGTGACGATCAGGTGCAGACCGATGTCCCGAGCCTGCGGCAACAGCTCCTGCAGGGCGCTGAGCGGGTTGCTGCCGCCGGAGGCCACCAGGTCGTAGTCGTCCACCAGGATGTACAGATCCGGGCCCTTCCACCAGCTCCGGTCGCGCAGCTGGGCCGTGGTCACGTCCGGGCCGGGCAGCCGGTTGGAGAGCGCGCTACGGATCGAGCCGAGCCCCTGGGCGAACGCCTGGTTCGACGGTGCGTAGTCGAGCAGATGGTCACCCTCCACCGCCCCCAGCAGGCCCCGCCGGTAGTCGGCGATCACCAGCCGGGCCTGCGCCGGGGTGTACCGCTCGGTGATCCCCCGGGCGATCAGGCGCAGCAGGTTGGTCTTGCCGCACTCCGCGTCGCCGAAGACCGTCAGGTGCGGCTCGTTGGCCAGGTCCAGGTAGACCGGCGCGAGTGCCGACTCGTTGACACCGATCGGAAGCCCCGGTGCCGACCTGTCGATGATCCGGGCCAGCTCCGCCACCGGCAGCCGACGCGGCAACAAGCGCACCTTCGGCGCCGGCCGACCCGGCCAGTTCGCCGCCACATGCCCGGCCAGGGCGAGCGAGGCCTCGCTCAGATCATCGATGTCGCGGCGACCGTCGATGCGGGAGATGGCGGTGAGGAAGTGCAGCTTGTCCCGGGTCAGACCCCGACCGGGCGACTTCTCCGGCACGTTGTTCGCCGCGCGGCGGTCGATCTCGGACTCCGACGCGTCACCCAGGCGCAGCTCCAACTTGGTGCCGAGCAGATCCCGCATGTTGATCCGGATCTCCGCCCACCGCACGGCGGTGAGCACCACGTGCACGCCGAAGCCGAGGCCGCGGTTGGCCAACGTGGTGATGGTCTGCTCCAGCTCCTCGTACTCCTGGCGCAACGTGTTCCACCCGTCGACCACCAGGAACACGTCGCCGAACGGGTCGTCCGCGAACTCACCCGCGGCGCGGCGACGGCGGTAGCTCGCCACCGAGTCGATGCCGTGCTGGGCGAAACGAGCCTCCCGCTCATCCAGCACGGCGACCACCTCGGCCACCGTCCGGCGGACCGCCTCGACGTCGCGCCGACCGGCCACCCCGGCCATGTGCGGCAACCGCTCCATGCTGCGCAGCGCGCCCCCGCCGAAGTCCAGGCAGAAGAACTGCACCTCCCGTGGCGTGTGCGTGAGCGCCAGCGACGCGAGCAGGGTACGGAGCATCGTGCTCTTGCCACTCAGCGACCGACCGACGATGACCACGTTGCCACCGGCCCCGGCCAACTCGACCATCATCGGGTCCCGGCGCTGCTCGTAGGGGCGGTCCACCACGCCCACCGGCACGGTCAGCCGCCCGCGCCCGGGCCAGGACGCGGTGCACAGCCCGTAGGTCGGGTCGACCGCCAGCGGGCCGAGCAGCTCACCCAGGCCCGGCGGGTCGGCCAACGGCGGCAGCCACACCTGGTGGGCCGGGCGACCCCGACCCTTGAGCTGGTCGATCAGCACGTCGAGCATCGCCACGGCCTTGCCGTCGGCCGGCTGCTCCGGCTCCGGGGCGGTGTCGACCGGCACCTGCGGGACCTGCACCGGCACGAAGTCGAGGCCGTACGGCACGATCCGCCGCTGCACCAGCGCCTGCGAGGCGGAGGCCTGCTGTCCCGGCGCCCGGTACGCCCCCGACACGTACGCGGCCCGGAACCGCAGCATGGTGCTGGTGTCCGTCTTCAGGTAGCCGTGGCCCGGCGCGTTCGGCAGCTCGTACGCGTCAGGTACGCCGAGCACGATCCGGCTCTCCACAGCGGAGAACGTCCGCAGACCGATCCGGTACGACAGGTGGGTGTCGAGGCCGCGCAGCTTGCCCTCTTCCAGGCGCTGGCTGGCCAGCAGCAGGTGCACGCCGAGGGACCGACCCAACCGGCCGATCATCACGAACAGGTCGATAAAGTCCGGTTTGGCGGCGAGGAGTTCGCTGAACTCGTCACAGATGATCAACAAGCTGGGCATCGGCGCCAGTGGCTCACCCGCCGAACGCGCCTTCTCGTACTCGAAGCGGGAGACGTAGTTGCCGGCCGCCCGCAGCAGCTCCTGCCGGCGCACCATCTCACCGGCGAGCGCGTCGCGCATCCGGTCGACGAGCGGGAGCTCGTCGGCCAGGTTGGTGATCACCGCGCTGGTGTGCGGCAGCGCCTCCAGCGAGGCGAAGGTCGCGCCGCCCTTGAAGTCCACCAGGACGAAGTTCAACTCCTCCGACGAGTGGGTCACCGCCAACGCGGCCACCACCGTACGCAGCAGCTCGCTCTTGCCGGACCCGGTCGCGCCGATCACCAGACCGTGCGGACCCATGCCCTCGTGTGCCGACTCCTTGAAGTCGAGCTCGACCACGTTGCCGTCCGGGCCGACACCGAGTGGGATACGCAGCCGATCGCGGTGACCTCGCGGACGCCAGGTGTTCTGCACGTCGACCGCTGCGGCGTCACCGACCCCGAGCAGGTCCGGCAGCTCCGTGCTGCGGGCCAGCGGCTCGTCGCCGCCGGTCTGCTGCTGGGAGAGCCGGAACGGGGCGATCTGCCGGGCCAACCCCTCGGCGGCCTCGGCACTGAGCCGGTCGGGCCGACCCAGCGTCGACGACGAGCTGCCCCGGACCAGATCGAGTGAGCTTCCGTCACCCACGTCGAGACAGAGCAGCCAGCGGCCGGCGTCACGCGGCACCGTCCCGGAGAGGTCGATCACGGTAGCGCCGAGCAGCCCCGGGCCCACCAGCTGGCAGGTCGGTGAGATCTCCCCGCCGTCGATCACCACGATCAGGTGCGGGGCGGTGGTCAGCGGCTTGGCCTCCGGCGCGAACCGAGGCCGCCCGGCCAACTCGGCGGTGAGCGACGCCTCGGCCTCGGCCAGGCTGGCGAAGACCAGCCGGCGAGCGCCGGCCGCGTCCGTACGACCGCTGTGGTGGGCGTGTGGCAGCCACTTCACCCAGCCCCAGGACGACTGCCGGTCGGGTGCGGCGACTACAGCGATCACCAGGTCGTCAGGCGCGTGGAAGGTGGCCAGCTGCCCCAACGCCGCCCGGGTCAGGTCGAGCACCGACTCGCGGTCGCCGCGCAGCACCACCCGACTGAACGCGCGCACCGACAGCGCCGTCGGCAGGTCCGGCACCGTGGAGTGCGCCCGGACGAACCGGCGAAGCGCGATGGCGCTCATCGGCTCCAGGTCCTCCACCGGCTTCGTCTCCGGTGGGACGATCTCCACGGCGAGCCGCTGCGGGCCGAGGGCGATCCGGGTCTCGCCGAAGTCGTCCTCGGTGATCCGCCGCTCCCAGAGTCGCCGGGACGCGGCGATCGACCAGAGCGCGTCGGGCTCCGGGTGCCGCCACGCCATCGCCGCCCGCTGCTGCTCGGCGGCACGCCGGGTGCGCTTGCGCATCTGCGCCAGGTAGCGCATGTAGTCGCGGCGATCGGCGTTCAGCTCGGCCTTGTCCTTGCCACCACTGTTGGCCAGCGAACCGATCGCCATGCCGAGCATCGAGACACCGAACAGACCACCGGCGACGTAGGTCATCATGCCGCCGCCCTTGCCGGCGTAGAGGAACGCCATGGCGCCGACCCCGCAGAACATCGGCAGGATCATGAGCAACTGCCCCATCCCGCGGGGTGTTGGCTCGGGCAGCTCGGGAGGCGACTCCAGCAGCACCTCGCCGCGCGGTAAGGCCGGCCCCGGCTGACGCGGGAGCCGGCGGAACACCACCGTGCTCACGGCTGTCTCCTCCCCAGAAGCGGCCCTGATGACGTGCGGTCCGCGGAACAGCGCCCGCGGGTGGGCATCGTACGTGCCGCCATCGTAGGTAATCTGCCGTGTGCGCGGTGGACCCGGACCGCAGCATCACAGCCAGCCGATCACAGACGCACACCTGGAGGCCACTGTGGCGACGAAGACGGCGACCGGTGGTCTGAGCCGGATCACCATCGTGGCTCCGCGTACCCGGATGGATCTGGCGCTGCCGTCCGACGTGCCGCTGGCCGACCTGCTCCCCACCCTGCTGCGCTACGCCGGCGAGGACATGGCCGACGAGGGCGCGCGGCACGGCGGCTGGGCACTGTCCCGGTTGGGCGGTGCGCCCCTCGACGGTGGTCGTACCGCGGCGCAGCTCAGCGTCCGCGACGGTGAGGTGCTCTACTTCAACCCGCGGTCGGACGCCGCGCCGGAGGTCGTCTTCGACGACGTGGTGGACGCGGTCGCCACCGCGACGAACCAGCGCCCCGGCGCCTGGCAGGTCGGCGCGACCCGCTCCTTCGCCGTGGTCTTCGCGGCGGCGGCGCTCGGCGCCGGCGCGCTGGCCGCCCTCTTCGCCGGCCCGCCGCACCTGCCCGGCGCGCTGGCCGCGCTGCTGGTCGCGGTGGCGCTGTTGGTGGGCGCCGCGGTGCTGTCCAGGGCCGCCGGTGACAGCGACATCGGCGCGGTGCTGGCCCTGGTCGGCCTGGTGCACGCGGCCACCGGCGGCCTGCTGCTGCTCGCCGGCGATCGATCGCTGACCGAGCTGGCCAGTCCCCATGTCCTGCTCGCGGCAACCGCCGCGGTGGTGGCCGGCGCGGTGGCGGTGCTGGCGGTCGGCGACCGCTACCCTCTCTTCTTCGCCGCGATCGGGGTCGCGGCCGCGACCGGCCTGGGCGCGATGCTCTGCCTGGTCCTCGGCCTCGACGCGGCGGCCTCCGCGGCGGTGGTCGCGGCAGTCGCGTTCGGCGTGGTGCCGGCGCTGCCGATGATGGCCTACCGGCTGGCACGGCTGCCGGTGCCGTCGATCCCGACCGGTCCGGAGGACCTGAAGACCGACAGCGAGTCGGTGGACGGCCGGCAGGTGCTCCAGCAGAGTGAGCGCGCCGACCAGTTCCTCACCGGTCTGCTGTGGACGGTGTCGCTGCTGGTGCTCGGCGCGCAGATCGTGCTGGCCCTGGACGGGCGCCTGCCCGCGGCTCTGCTGTGCCTGGTGCTGGCCCTGCTGGCGCTGCTGCGGGCGCGGCCCCTCCTGGGCCGGTCCCAGCGCACCCCGGTGCTGCTGGCCGGCACCGTGGGACTGGGCCTGACCGCCGCGACCACCTTCGCCGGTGGGTCGCTGCCGGTCCGGCTCGGCCTGATCCTGGGCGGGCTGGTGCTGGCCGCCGTGATCAGTCTGATCTACGGTCTGACCGTCGCCGGCAAGCGCATCTCGCCGGTCTGGGGCCGCCTGCTCGACATCGTCGAGATCCTGCTCATCATCTCGCTGGTGCCGCTCGCCTTCTGGGTCTGCGGCCTCTACGGCTGGATCGTCAACCTGCGACCCTGACCGCGCCTCCCCGCCGCGCCGGTCAGCGCGACCGCAGACCGGTGGAGGCACCCAGCGCCGACGCGACCGGAGCGGTGGCGTAGACGCCCGGAGCATGCTGACCGTCCATCGGCCGGGTGGCCGCGCCGGTCCGATCCGCGACCTCGCGAACCACCTTGACCAGGGCCTCGACGTGGTTGTCCATCGCCGCGACCCGCAGTAGCGGTGCCGCCACCCGACCGTCCGCCGAGACGGTCACGGCCACCGTGTGCGACGGCGCCGACGTCGCGGTGATCGCGTCCACCAGCGGGCCGAGCGGCGCGTCGGAACGGCCCCGCAGGGCCATGCAGCGGTGTGTCCAGCCGCCGCCACGCAGCCCACGCCAGCTCTCCGTCGGCGCCTCCGGCACCAGGTCCAGACCGGCGGCCGAGACGATCGCCGCGCGTAGTTCCTCACGACCCAACGGGCGATGGGCCAGCCCCGCGGAGGTCAGCGCCTTGCCGAGCCGGCCGATTCCGGCGGCCACCGTCCGGTGTACGCCGGTCAGCCCACCACCCCGACTCACCGCCTCGACCCGGGCGTCCCGAACGGTGAGCCGCACGGCCACCCAGACGGTCCGGTGCGCCGCCGGTGGCGCCCCGGGCGCCGGGTACCAGACCAGCGTGTGCGCGACGACCTGGGCCCGAGAGACCGGGGCGCTGAAATCCGCCAGCACCCGCAGTGCGCGGTCCACCGCTGCGGCGTCGACGGAGCCGACCGCCGCGCCGGTGGCCGACTGCAGGGCGACGGCGGCGAACCAGCCCTGGTCGTCCCGCCCGATGCCGAGCCGGGTGCCGCGGTCGGTCAGCTCGATGACGCTCAGCTCGGGAGCGAGCGCAGCCAACCGTGGGTCGGTAGCGGTGCCGCTGGCAAGCGCGGCCGACGCGCGTTCGCCGCGTCGCCGCAGCCGTCGACGCAGCAGCAGATCCTCGAACCACCAGCGACCACCTCGACGGGCGAAGGCCGCCAGGACGATCAGCAGCGCCGCCGCGCCCACCGCGGCGAGCACCCAGCTGGGTCCGGCGGTGGCGGCCCAGACGCCGACCACGCACAACTCCAGCACGACGAGCTGCCCGACCAGCACGGGACCGACGCGCCCACGGCCGGGCCGCTCGGCCGGGGGCGCCGGCCGGGTCGGAATGCCGACAGGGTCCGTGACCGCTGGGGCGGGTGGCGCCTGAAGCTGCGTCATCGCTGACTGTCCCTCCTGCACGGTACGACTCTGCGCCGGGTCTGCTCCGGTGCCGGCCACGAGCGGTGGTCCCAAGGAACCACCGTCGGCCCCTTATCGTAGGGAAGCCCGCGACGGCACCCCGACCCTGATCGTCGCGGATCCACCCCGCCGGAGGTAAGTCATGCGGACCCGCCGCGATCAGGTGCAGGCGTACCGCTTCGTCACCCGCCGCATCGTCTCCGCCTTGCTGTCGGGCGATCCGGAGACCACGAACCTGCCGATGCGACGGCTCGGCATGGCCGTCTTCGGCAGTGTCCTCGCCGCCGCCATCGTGCTCGGTGGGGTGGGTGCCTACGGCCAGTTGACCGGCGGCGCGGCGCCGCTGGACGACCAGACCCTGGTCATCGAACGGGAGACCGGCGCGACGTACGTGTTCATCGAGGGGAAACTGCACCCGACGCTCAACTACGCGTCGGCGCGCCTCATCGTGAACGACGCCAGTGCCGAGGTGCGGACGATGTCCCAGGCGTCCCTGCGGGACCGGCCCCGCGGCGTCACCCTCGGCATCGTCGGAGCGCCGGACGCCCTGCCGGACCGCAAGTCGCTGACCGGACTGCCCTGGTCGGTCTGCGACGTGCCCGACCCGGTCGACCGGCAGCGGTCCAGCACCCGGGTGGTGATCGACCGTGCGTTGCCCGGTGGCACGCCGCTGGGTGACCGGGCGGTGCTGGTCTCGGTGGACGACCAGCGCTATCTGATCACCAACAACGCCCGGCTCCAGTTGCTCGACCCGTCCCGCACGATCACGGCGCTGCGGATGGCCGGCACCGAGCGACTCCAGGTCGGGCAGCAGCTGCTCAACTCGGTTCCCGCCGGGCCGCCCCTGCGCCGGCCGTCGCTGACCGGTGAGGGCGAGCCCAGCAGCCGCAGGGTGGCCGGGCAGTCGTACGACGTCGGCTCGGTGTTCAAGGCCGCCGGGCGGCACTACGTGCTGACCCGGGACGCTCTCGTGTCGATCAGTGAGATCACCGCGTTGCTGCTCGTCAGCAACGGCGGTCGGATCACCGACATCACCCCGAATGAGGCCAGCGAGGCGTTCGAGGAGCGGCGGATCGAGGAGGAGGGGCTGCCCCCGACGATGCCCGCCCTGTACGTGGCCCAGCCCGGTCAGACCACGCTGTGCGCGACGTACCGGAAGGGCAGCGCGGGCGGCCCCCCGACCACCACAATGGAGGTCTTCGACCGGGTGCCCGACGAGCTGACCGACGGCGATCCGGGCCTGGTGCCGGTGCGGCAGACCAGACGCGACGCCGTACGCACCGCCGAGGCGGTGCTGCTGCCCGGCGGCAAGGGTGTCATCGCGCAGGCTTCGCCCGGTGCCGGGACCAGCGGGTCCGGCGCCGCCGGGTCGACGATCTACCTGATCAGCCCGCAGGGCATCCGGTATCCGCTCGGCTCGGCGGCGACGTTGGAGGCGCTCGGCTACGGCGGGGTCACCCCACTGGCGGTGCCCGGCTCGCTGCTCGCGCTGATCCCGACCGGGCCGACGTTGGACCGCGAGGACGCGTTCGCCGTCTTCGCTCCCGACGGACCGGCACCGGCCGCCCCACCGCCGGCCGCGCCGAAGTCGGCCTCGCCATCCGCGGCACCGCCGTCCGGCACGCCGTCCGCCGGGGCACCGTCGGGGTCGTCGTCCGCCGCGCCGCCGTCGGGCTCGACACCGTCGACTCCGGCCAGCGGCGCCCCGTCGAGCGGCGGGACCGGCGGCGGAAGGTCCACCGAATCGACCGACGCCGACGGCTGAGCAGCTTCGACGGGTCGCCCGGAGTCGCACTGGTGGACTAACCTGGATGTCGCTGACGGTTGCCAACCAGAACGACGGGGATGTTGCCATGGCCGGGCGTACGGAAGTCGACCTGTTGTCCCTTGAGGACTTCCACGAGCACCTGGCGTCTCGGCTGAGCCAGGCCGAGTCGGTGCTGCGCAAGCTCAACACCGAGATGCAGTGCCGTCCGCCGGCGCTGGGCTCGTTCTTCGACGCCACCGACAAGGCGCGTCGCTACAGCGAGGTGCACCAGTCCTATGTCGACCAGGCCGAACGGATCCGGCAGGCGGTGCTGGCGGCACAGCAGGCCACCAGCACGATCCTGAGCAACTACCGCACCGCCGAGGCGCGTAACGCGGCAAACGCCGACGACGTCACCGCTGCGCTGACCCCGGTCGACCGGGCGTTGCAGCCGAAGGGGGACGGGCGTGTCTGAATACACCCAGCGCTACCAGGGCAGCAGCCACCAGCAGCTGTACGACGGCCTGATGGCGGGCAAGCCGGAGCAGATCGAGGGCGTGGCCACCCAGTGGGCCGAGCTCAAGGGGATCCTCGACGGTCTCGGCCGGGAGCTGGGCGGCGACCTCGACAAGCTCGGCAACACCTGGACGGGGTCGGCAGGTCGGGAGTTCCATCGGCGACTCAGCCTGATCGTCGCCCACACCGACGCGTTGGGCGAAGGGATGGCCGGCATCAAGCAGGGGTTGACCATGATGGCCGACCATCTGCGCGCCGCTCACAAGCAGGCCGAGAGCCCGGAGGAGACCGACGACAACGACCAGTTGATCGGCGGTGCGATCAAGGGGGCCGCCACCTTCGGGCTGACCGGTGCGATCGTCGGGGGCATCGCGGGTCACCAGCAGGACAAGGCCGAGCAGGAGAAGGCCCACCAGCGGATGGTGAACCTGGTGGCCGATCTGGCCAGCAGTTACGAGATCTCCGCCTATGACCGGGTGGTCGAGCCGCCACCGCCGGACCCTGACACTCCGAGCACCGCCAGCAAGGATTCGACGACGCCACAGAGTGTCTCGGCCATCGCCAGGGTGAGCGGCGGCCCCACCACCGGCACTGACACCGGGCGCACAGGTGACGCGACCATCTCGACGCCCGACCGCGTTGCCCAACTTCCGGGCGACGGTTCGCCTTCGGGCGAGGTCGGCTCGGGCACCGGTGGCGGCCCGGCTGTCGTCACCGGCCCGATCGGCGCTGGCAGCGATCCCGCTGACCGCGGCACCTCCCTCGCCGGAGCGGACCCACTGGTCGGCGGCGCGCTGCTCGGCGGGGGTGCCGCCGGGTTGGTCGGCCTGTCCGGGCCGGCCGCCGTGCCGGCCGGGGCGAGCACCGGCCCCGGCCTGCTCTACGGGGCACAGGGCGGAGCACCGGCCGGCGGGGTGTTGCGCAGCGGCGCGCTCGCGGGCTCGGGCAACGCGGCCCCCACTTCGGCTCGACCGTCCGGCGGTGGTACGGCCCCGGCGGAGAGCCGCGCCGCCAACGGGGTCGGGCGCAGCATCGACGGCCAGCGCGGCGGGGCCGGCGGCAACGCGCGGCCGGGGTCCGGCGGCCGTCCCGGTGTGCTCGGCGGGCAGGGTCGGGCGCAGGACGACGACTCCGACGAGCGACTGACCTGGTTGACTGAGGACGAGATGGTGTGGCAAGGCGACGAGAAGGCCGCGCCGCCGGTGCTCGGCACCGACGATTGACCACGGTCGGCCGCTGGCGAGCCCGCATCACCGGCGAGGCCACTTAGACGATTTGGTGCCTCCGATCGGTCCGATCCGGTCGGGGGCACCGCCGTTTTCAGGCCCCGGTCGACGGCGTCCACAGTGCGCATGGTGGTGGCGGTCACGCCAGCGCAACTCGTCGCCGTGCTGCGGTAGGCGGGGACTGGCGTTAGGTTGGTGAGGTGTCGTCCGCAGCGTCTGTCCGCCCAGCCCGGTGGGCTGTGCTGCGGTCACTGCGCGAACTGACTCGCCTGGCGATCACCGCGCTGGTGCTCGCGCTCGGCCTCGGTGCCGCCCTCGCCGCGACCCCACCGCCCGCCCCCACGCAGCTGCGGCCCAGTGCCGTGAGCAGCCGGGTGGAAGGTGTCCACCCCGACGCCGGCCCGGCCATCGAGCGGGCGGGCCAGCCCGCTGTCGCCCCGCCGGCTGACACGCGCGACACCGTCACGGCGACCGGTCCGGTCGCGGCGGGCCCGGTGCACGCCCCGGCCATCGAGCCCGGCCGTGGCACTCCCGCGCGACGCGGCCCGCCCGTCCGCTGAGCCAGGCCCGGTGACCCCCGGGGTCCGAGACCGGCTGATCCTCCCGCACGGCACCTGAGTTCGCCGTCGACGGGACGACCCCGGCACCCGGGCCGACCGGCGCTACCGGGCCCTCCTGCCGCCCGTCGATACCCGCCTTCGACCGCGAGGTGCTGATCATGCAAACCCTCCTCTCCGCCGTCCTGCCAGACCTCTCCCGGGCCGCCGTCATCTGGCTGAGCCTGCTCGGGGTGGTCGCCGTCGCCGTCGCCGCTCTCCTGCTGCGGCCCGGCCGGCTCCGCCTCGACCCCGGCGCCCGGATCCGCCGCGCGGCGATGCCGAGCCAACTTGAGCAGGCGCAGGAGGAACGGGAGCAGAGCCGCTACGCGCAGGAGGTCGCGGTGGCCGCGGAACGGGCGACCACCACCGTGCGGCGCCGCCGGGCGGAGTGGGTGGCCGCGCAGGAGGCGGTCGAAGCGGCCTGGCTGGCGTACGAGGCGGCCGAGGATGGCGTACGGCGGCTCGACGGGGCGGCTGCGATGCCACTGCCGCACACCGCACGGACCCCCGCCGAGTACGCCGACCGCGAGCGTTACCTGCACCGGGCGGCGCTGGACGCGTACTGGCGGCGGGAGCTGTCGGTGGAGCAGCTCAGCGACGTCTTCGCGCACCGCGACGGCTGGGACCCGCGCCTGCACCCGGTCGAGCAGGAGCTGGTGCTGCAGCGGGCGATCCGGGACAACCTGGCGGCCAGGCACACCGCGGCCCGCGAGCGGGAGCAGGCCGCGTGGCGGGCGGCGGAGTTGGCGGTGGCTGCGGCTCGCAGTCTGCGCGAGGAGGCGCACGCCGCGACCGGACGACGAGTCGCCGAGTCGGCGTCGGTGTTGCCGCTGAGCGAGGTTGCCCGACCGCTGGGCGCACAGACCCGGGAGAACGTCGAGCAGACCCGGGAAAACAAGGTTGCCGCTCGCGGCCGGGCGACGGTGCCCGCGTTCTGAGCCCCACGGGGTCGGGTGGGTTAGCGTGACGGCATGTCCCGACAGGCGTGGGTCCTCGTGGTGATCGCCGGCATCCTGGCGCTCGCCACTCTGGTGGGTGCCGTGGTGCTCGCGGTGCGGGTGGTGCGTACGCGGCGGCTGCTGACCGGGCTCGGCGCGGGCGGCAAGGTCGCCTTCTACGGGGCGCTGATCTACACGATCTTCCCGGTCGACGTGCTGCCGGACCCGATCTACCTGGATGACATGGGGGTCCTGGCCGCCGCGCTGATCTACCTGACCCGGCTGGTGCATCAACGTCGGGCGGCGGGTCGCCAGCTGCCCGGTCAGCCGGGCTCCCCGCCGGATCGGGACCAGGTGCGCCGCCGCGTGCCATGATCGAGGCCGGTTCGGCGGACAGGGGACGGGCATGGCGGGCGACCATCGGTTGGACGTGCACGATGAGCGTGTTGTCGCCTTCTGCGCGGAACGGCACCTCGCGACGCTTACCACAGTGCGGGCGGACGGCACCCCGCACGTCGTACCGGTAGGGGTGACTCTCGACCCGGCGGCCGGACTGGCCCGGGTCATCACCTCGGGCGCCTCCCGCAAGGCCCGTCAGGTGGCGGCGGCCGGCGCGGCGGGTGCGGCGGTGGCCGTGTGCCACGTTGACGGCCGCCGCTGGTTGACAATCGAGGGTCGCGCGGTGCTGCGGTCGGATCCGGCCGCCGTGGCCGAGGCGGAGCGGCGCTACGCCGAGCGGTATCGGACGCCGCGTCCGAATCCGGAGCGGGTGGTCATCGAGATCACCGTGACCAGGCTGCTGGGAAGCCTCTGAGCTGACCGCGCGTCCCCGGTGACCGGTTCGGGCCGGGCCGGGATGCCGCACGGCCCCGGTGCCCGCAGCCGGCGGAATTCGCGATGGAGCAGAGTCGTTACGCCCTCGGTACGCCCAGGGCCGAGACCACCGATGGTCGGCCCCTGTGTTGCGCCGAGCGCCATTCCCGGTGCTGCCGCCCTCCGCTGGCCGGAGGCGCCAACCCCCGAACGGAGACTCGACCATGAACCCGATCGTCCAGAAGAGCGGTATGTCGGTCGTCGGCCTGCTCGTCGCCGGCGGTTGCGCCCTCGGCCCTGCGGTGGCCGCACAGGCCGCCCCGGTGCCGGCCGCCCCGGCCTCGTCGAGTCAGAACGACAGGCACGCCGAACGGATTCTCGGCGTCGACTACCAGGCCCAGCCGAACTTCTACTACTGCGGCCCGGCCGCGACCCGGATCGCGTTGTCCGCCCAGGGCAAGGCGCTCTCCCAGGACGAGGTGGCCCGACTGCTCGGCACCACCGAGGCTGGCACCCCCTCGGCCCTGGACACCACCCGGGTGCTCAACGAACTGACCGGCGGCAAGTACCGGACCACCGAGATCCGCGATTCGGTGGCGCGCCCCGACCAGGTCGAGCAGCTGCGCCGTGACGTGCTGGCCGCTGTGGACGCCGGTCGACCGGTGGTGGCCAACATCAAGGGCACGACAGTGGACACCGACGGCAACCCGCACTCGTACGAGGGCGGGCACTACCTGACCCTCGTCGGCTACCGCGACGGTGGTGACACGATCCGGGTCGCCGACCCGGCCGACCCGGCGTTGGGCGAGTACTGGATGAGCCTGCCGAAGGTCGCCAACTGGATCGCCGAGCGCGGCTACTCCTCCTGATCGTGACGGTTCACCGGGCCGGCCTCTCCCGTGCGGGGAGGCCGGCCAGGCCGTCGTTACGGATCCGGGCGGCGAGGTGCGCGCGTCGGCGGGCTCGGGTGGCCCGTTTCGGTATGGTCCGGTGCAGTTGTCGCCGGACCGGCGGGTGGATTTCCGCCGCGCCGGCACCGGCCGCCCGGCGCACGATCCGGTTGGCGTCGCCGGGTTCGCAGCCGGCTGCCCGGAGCAGGTCGCTGGCCGCGGTGCGCAGGCTGGTCACCAGGGATTCGCCGAACGGTTTGACTCCGGTCGCGGCCGCCCGCCCGGCCAACTCGGCGCACTGCTCGACCAACCGACGGGTGCGCTGGGGGTCGTCACCGACCCTGCACTCCCTGCGCATCTCTGTCACGGCCTGACCCAACCGGCCCATCGCGTCCGGCAGCTCCGGCGGGATGGGCTCGTCGTACTGCAACGCGGTGCTCGACCAGCGGGCCATGCCACGAGCGTCCAGTAACAACCGTTCCAGGTGCCCCGCGCCGCGGGCGTACCGGTGGTACTGCTGTCGGCGGTGCCAACGCACCGGAGCGATCGTCACCACTTCCTCAGCGCCGCTCAGCGCGTCGTGCAGGCGGCCCAGGTCGTCCTCGGTGCTGCGGAGCCGCTCCAGGACACCCAGGGTCCGGGTTCCGTCGCGCTCGCGCAACGCCTGCGCCAGCTCAGCGAGTTGCTCGCGGAGGATCGCGAAGATCGGCGTTGCGGCCCGGTCCAGCACTCGCATCGGGTTGATCGGCACCAGCAGCGCGACCACCACCAGGCCCACCACGCCGCCGACGAGCGCGTCGAAGATCCGGGGCAACTCCAGGCCACGTTCCATCGGGGCCAGTGTGGCGATCAGCACGGCGGTACCGCCGGCCTGACCGACCAGCGGACCACCCCTGCCGGCCACCAGCAACGCGGCGGCGATGGCCAGCGCGACCACCACACCTGTCTGCCACGGGCCTGAGCCGAGCAGGAATCGCAGCGTGTCGCCGATGATGATGCCCAGGGCCACGCCGCCCAACAGCTCGAAGGTCCGGCGGGCCCGCTGCCCGATGGCGGTGGCGATCGTACCGACGGCGGCGGCGGGCGCGAAGACGTGCGATCCCTGGCCGAGCAGGTTCTTGGCGAGCAGGGCGGCGATCGCCGCGGCCAACCCGGCCTGAATGGAGATCACCAGGGTGACCTCCCACTGCCGGGCCCGGATCCGGCCGGCCTGCCCACCACGGTGCCGCACCCGACGAACCGTCCGCTGTGCGGTCTCGTCGAGCCGCGACTGACCGCGGTCGGCGAGTGGGCGATCGTCGGCCATGTCGGCGGTTACCCCGGCGACGGCAGGGCAATCGTGGCGGTTCGGCAGCACCGCCACCGTAGGCACCGCCGACCCCGTCGAACACATCGTCAACCGTAGGTTTGTGCAGCCCCGTGGGGGTACCAGAGCCACACACCTCCCACCGATCCGCAACCGGTAAGGGGCCGTGACATGACCAGTCCACAGACCGCCGACGACCACGACGCCGTCGACATCCTGATCTCCGATCATCGTCGGATCGAGGCAGTTCTCGTCGAGTTGGCGACCCGGCAGGGCACCCCCGAGCACCGCCGACGCCTCGCCGACGTGGTGATCGCCGAACTCGTTCGCCACTCGGTCGCCGAAGAGGCGTACGTGTATCCGATCGCCCGCAAGGCGCTGCCCGACGGTGACCAGATCGCCGACCGGGAGATCGCGGAGCACGCCGACGCCGAGCGGACCATGAAGGAGTTGGAGTCCGTCGACGTGTCCGACCCTCGCTTCGACGAGCTTCTCGCTCAGCTGACCAGCACCGTCCGACACCACGTGGTGGAAGAGGAGAAGGAACTCTTTCCCCGGCTGCGCGCGGCGACGGCCCGGGAGGAGCTGGTCGAGGTCGCAGCCCGGGTGACGGCGATCAAGGAGATCGGGCCGACCCGGCCACATCCGGGGAGCCCGGAACACCCTCTGGCGAACAAGCTGCTCGCCCCCGGCATCGGTCTGGTCGACCGGCTACGCGATGCGTTGAGCGGCCGACCCACCTCGATGGACGAGCTGTCCGACAAGCAGCAGCGCTGACCCGCGCACCAGCCGGACCGGGCGCTCCCGGGTCGCCGACGGCACGGCGGCCCGGGAGGAGCATGACGGGTCAGCGGACCTGGTCGCCCTCACCGGTGCGCGCCTGGGCCTGGTCCACGCCCTTGTCGATCTGATCGCCGTACTTGCCGCCGCTGCGCTTGTCGGCCATCTCGCCTGCCTTCTCCGCACCCTGGTCGACCTGCTTGTCATGCTTGTCCGCGAAGTCCTTGGCCTTGTCCATGAAGTCACCCACGGTGTTCCTCCTCAGTCCGGTCCGTCCCCTTCGCGTTCCCTCGGCCCGGGCGCGCAAACGCCGGCGTTGCGGATCCAATTCGCGAACACCGACCCGCGTCACGTGAGCCAGCGTACGATCCGCGCGGGCGATGGCCAGCGATTCGGGTGTCGGGGCACGACCGACCGGGTACCGACCTCGTCGACATCGAGGAGGACCGACATGGCCGCAGAGGAACCCGGACCGACAGGCGGACCCGGGCCGCGCCAGACCTGGGCGGGGCTGCCCTGGCTGGTCCGAACCGCAGTGTTGTGGAGCGCCTGCCTGGTGGTGATCGCCGCAGGGCTCTACCTGCTCGGCCAGATCGCCGTCCTGTTGGCGCCACTGGCCATCGCGCTGGCCGCCACCATCTTCCTCACCGCGCTTCTCGATCCGGTCCTGCTGCTGCTGCGTCGGTTGCGCCTGCCGGCGGCGCTGGCCGCGCTCTGCACCGTACTGCTGCTGCTGGGCATCCTGGTCGGCGTCGGCGCCCTGGTCTGGAACCTGACCGCCAGCCAGTTCGATCAGCTCAGCCAGGAACTGACGCAGGGGGTCGAACGCAGCCGGGACTTCGTGACGTCCACGCTGCCGGTCACCGACGCACAACTGGACCGGCTGGTCGACCAGGCCCGAGAGGGGCTCGGTGGCGGCTCTCCGGACCCGGTGGCCGGCGCCCGGACCGCCACTGAGGTGTTCGGCTCCGCGCTGCTGGCCCTGGTGCTGCTGTTCTTCCTGCTGAAGGATGGCCGGTCGATGTGGCACTGGGTGCTGTCCCGGGTGACCGGCCCGAACCAGCCCGTGCTGGCCGAGGCCGGCCGGGCCGGTTGGCAGACGTTGGGCGCGTACAGCCGGGGCACCATGTTCATCGCCGCGATCGACGCGCTGGGCATCGGGCTGGCTCTGGTGGTGCTGCGGGTGCCGCTCGCCCTGCCGCTGGCGTTGATCACGTTCCTCGGCGGGTTCGTGCCGATCATCGGGGCGACTGTGGCCGGGGCGGTGGCGGTGCTCGTGGCGCTGGCCGGCCCCACCACCGCGCTGCTCACCCTCGCGGCGGTGATCGCCGTCCAGCAGATCGAGGGCAACCTGCTGGAACCGCTGGTGATGAAGCGGCAGGTACGACTGCATCCGGCGGTGATCCTGGTGGCGGTCACCGCGGGCACGCTGATCGCGGGAATCGCCGGCGCCTTCGTCAGCGTCCCGATCACCGCCGTGCTCTGGCGCGTCATCGACACCGTCCAACAGCGCCGTGCGGCCTCGGCCCTCCTGCCCGCGGAATGATCATCGACTGAGGTGCGTGGTGAACCAGGTGCCGGCCTGGTCGGCGACCTGCTCAAGGGTGCCGGGCTCCTCGAAGAGATGGGTGGCGCCGGGGATCACCCGCAGCTCACCGACCTCCCCCAACTCGGCCAGCGCCCGCTCGTTGAGCGTGATCACCTCTTCGTCCAGCCCACCCACCAACAGCAACGTCGGGGTACGCACCTGGGCCAGCGCGTCCTCGGCCAGGTCCGGCCGACCACCCCGGCTGACCACGGCAGCCACCCGATTGGCGCGGGACGCCGCCGCGACCAGGGCAGCGGCAGCACCGGTGCTGGCCCCGAACAGGCCGATCGGCACGTCGCCGGCAGGGCGCTCGACGGCCAGCCAGTCGACGATCCCGACCAACCGGCTGGCCAGCAGCCCGATGTCGAAGCGCAGTTCGGCGGTTCGGGCGTCCACCTCGTCCTCGGCCGGGGTGAGCAGGTCCGCCAGCACCGTGCCGAGCCCACTGTCGTTCAGCGTCCGGGCCACCGCCACGTTGCGCGGGCTGTGCCGGGAACTGCCGCTGCCGTGCGCGAACAGCACCACGCCGACCGGTTGGGCGGGCAGCGTCAGGTCGGCGGGGAGTTGGGCGTCCCCGATCGGAATCGTCACAGTGCCGTGCTGCTCGTCCATGCCCCACCTCCGGGTGCTCGCCGGTCCTCCGGGTACCCCGCCGGCCGCGCGGCACGCCCGCCGTCGGCCGCGTCACCTCGGGCCGTGAGCGCGCCGCCGGGCCGCGTTTGCCCGATGGGGCGTCGGGTACGCGACGAGCGACCGCAGACCGTGTCGGCGCAACGCGCCCCGACGGATCGCGAGGATCGCCATGGCCAAGCAGCAGATTTCCCGGCAGCAGCAGCTGACCGAGCGGGCCCAGCGGGAACAGGACGCCGAGCGCAACCAGGACGTCGGGGATCAGGATTTCGGGGACCAGGCCGCCTCGGCCCGGCTGCCCGACGATCCGAAGGCGGCTGCGCCCCGGGACGCGATCGGACGTCCATCGACCGGCGAGCCGGTCTGACCCACGGGACCGGCGAGCCGGAATGACCACCGGCGTGGGCGGGCGGGGCGGGAACACTCCCGCCCCGCCCGTCACTGTTCGCGTTCGGGCAACCGCATCAGCGGAGACCGCCCCGGTGGTTGCTCGGGAGGCGGGCCGATCGGCTCGGCCGGCGGCACCGGCACCGTCACCGGCTCGTCGCAGGTCACCCGTAGCACCTGGTCGTGGTGGCGCAGTTCCACCACGTCGTCCGGGCCGCCGTGCCGCAGCGAGTACGTCGTCTGGTGCGGCCGGACGTCCACTCGCAGCGACAGCCCCCGCCACTGGAGCGAGAACTCCAACCGGCTCAGTCGGCTGGAGAGCCGGGGGGCGAACGACAGCTCACCTTCGTGGTCCCGCAGACCGCCGAACCCGCTGACCAGGGCGAGCCACGCGCCGGCCAACGACGCCATGTGTACGCCGTCGCGGGTGTTCTCGTTGAGGTCGTGCAGGTCCATCAACGCGGCCTCACGCAGGTAGGTGTGCGCGAGTTCCGGGTGGCCCACCTCGGCGGCGAGCACGGACTGGGTGCAGGCCGACAACGACGAGTCGCGCACGGTGCGGCGCTCGTAGTAGAGGAAGTTGCGGACCTTCTCCTCGGGGGTGAAGGCGTCCCCCCGCCAGTGCATGGCGAGGACCAGGTCGGCCTGCTTCACCACCTGCTTGCGGTACAGCTCGAAGTACGGGTAGTGCAGCAGCAACGGGTACTTCTCCGCGGGGGTGTGCGTGAAGTCCCATTCCTGAAGGCGGGTGAAGCCCTCCACCTGCTCGTGGACGTCGAGTTCCTCGTCGTACGGGACGTGCATCGAGGTGGCGGCGTCCCGCCAGCTCGCGGCCTCCTCGTCGGTGACCCCGAGGTGGAACGCCTCGTCCCGGTAGCGCATGACCACTTCGGCGGCGGCGAGCAGGTTCCGCTGCGCCATCAGGTTGGTGTAGATGTTGTCGTTCTTCACGGCGGTGTACTCGTCCGGACCGGTGACACCATCGATGTGGAACTGCCCGTGCCGGTCGTGGTGGCCGATCGAGCGCCACAGCCGGGCGGTCTCCACCAGCAGCTCCAGGCCGATCTCACGTTCCAACTGGGTGTCCCCGGTGACCATCACGTAGCGGCGCACGGCGTCGGCGATGTCGGCGGCGATGTGGAACGCTGCCGTACCGGCCGGCCAGTATCCGGATGATTCGGGGCCCTCGATGGTCCGCCAGGGGAAGGCGGCGCCCCGGAGGTTGAGCGTCTCGGCACGTTCCCGCGCCGACTCCAGCGTGCTGTGTCGCCACTGCAACGCGCTGCGCACCGCGCTCGGCTGGGTGTACGTGAGCACCGGCAGGACGAACATCTCGGTGTCCCAGAAGGCGTGACCGTCGTAACCGGGGCCGGTCAGCCCCTTCGCCGAGATCGGTCGCTGCTCGGCCCGCGCGCCGGCCTGCAGGACGTGGAAGAGCCCGAACCGGACCGCCTGCTGCACCTCCGGGTCGCCCTCGACCAGCACGTCTGAGGCGTCCCAGAACGCGTCGAGGTAGTTGCGCTGCTCCCGGTGGAGCCCGTCCCAGCCGTCGAGCCGGGCGCCGGCCAGTGCCGCGCCGACCTGGTCGCGCAGCGCCGGCAGGGACCGGCGGCTCGACCAGCTGTAGGTCAGATACTTGATCACCCGCAGCTTCTCGCCGGGCTTGAGTACGCAGGCGATGGTGGTCCGCACCCAGTCCTGGTATCCCTCGGACTCGATCGTGGTGTGGTCCGGGCCGTGCACCTCGTGCTCCATGGCGGCGGCGACCCGCAGCCCGGAGACCTTGGTGCGGTGGATCAGCTGCCCGCCGTCGGGGGTGGTCAGCTCCTCCTCGGCCTGCAGCGGCGACTCCAGCACCGCCGCGACCCGGGGATCCTTGCTCTGCGCGGGCAGCGACTCGTTGGCCACCAACTCGGACTGCACGATCAGCCGCAGCGGGCCGTCGACGGCCTCCACCTCGTAGCTGATGGCGGCCACCGACCGCTGGGTGAACGAGACGAGGCGGGTGCTGCGGACCTTGACCTCGCGGCCGGCGGGTGAGCGCCAGTGCAGCTCCCGGTGCAGCGTGCCGGCCCGCAGGTCGAGGATCCGTTCGTGGGCGATCAACTCCCCGTAACGCACGTCGAGCGGTTCGTCGTCGACCAGCAGCCGGATCAGCTTGCCGTTGGTGACGTTGACGATTGTCTGCCCGGACTCGGGGAAACCGTAGCCCGCCTCCGCGTACGGCAACGGGCGGAGTTCGTAGAACGAGTTGAGGTAGGTGCCGGGCAGGCCGTGCGGCTCGCCCTCGTCGAGGTTGCCCCGCAGGCCGACGTGCCCGTTGGAGAGCGCGAAGACCGACTCCGACTGGGCCAGCACGTCCATGTCCAGCCGGGTCTCCCGGACGTGCCACGGCTCGACCGGGTAGGCGCGCTCCCGAATCATCCGGAGCCTCGTTCGGCGGCGAGCGGGTCGGTCGCGGCGCGGGTCGGCGCTGGCGGGTCGGCGGCGTCGAGGAGGTCGGCGAGGTCCTTCACCACGACATCGGCGCCGTGGGCGAGCAACTCGTCGGCCTGCCCGACCCGGTCGACGCCGACCACGTAGCCGAAGCCACCGGCGCGGCCGGCGGCCACCCCGGAGAGCGCGTCCTCGAAGACGGCGGCCTGCGTCGGGTCGACGCCCAGCAGCCTGGCTCCGGCGAGGAAGGTGTCGGGGTGTGGTTTGCCACGCAGCCCCTGCGCACGGGCGACCAGCCCGTCGACCCGAGTCTCCAGCAACGGCTCGAACCCGGCGGCGGCGACCACTTCGCCCCCGTTCGCGCTGGCGGTGACCACGGCTCGACGGAGCCCGGCGGCGGTCGCCGCCTTCAGATAGCGCACCGAGCCCGGGTAGACCTCCACGCCGGCGGTGCGCAGACGGTGCAGCAGCAGGACGTTCTTGCGGTTGCCCAGGCCGTTGACCGTCTCGGCCTCCGGCGGGTCGTCCGGGCTGCCTTCGGGCAGCACGATCCCCCGGGAGGCGAGGAACGACCGGACGCCGTCGGCCCGGGGCCGGCCGTCGACGTAGCGGTTGTAGTCCGGGCCCGGATCGAACGGTTGGAACGGTTCGCCGGAGACCGTGGCCCGCTGGCGGAGGAACTCGTCGAAGGTCTGCGTCCAGGCGGCGTTGTGTACGCGGGCGGTCTGCGTCAGCACACCGTCCAGATCGAAGAGACAGGCGGTCACGTGAGCAGGTAGGCCCAGCACGGTACGAATCTAACCACCCTGCTGGGCCCGCAAACCCATTTCCGCCGCCCTGAGGCTGTTCAGTTCGGCCGCAGTGTCCAGATCACCGTCATTTCCGAGGTCGGCTTACCGTCCTCGGTGGTGATCTGAACCGTGACCGGGAATTCCGGGCGTCGCCCGGCCGCCAACTCCTCGGTCACCTCTGCCGCCGGCCGGCCGAGTCGCGCGGTGGCCAGCACCGGCCCCATGGCGAGTTTCCGGTACGCGATCTCGGCTCGGACGGCCAACGGCACGGCCCGGTCGAGCAGCTGCCCGAAGGCGGCCAGCACGACCGCGCCGGAGGCCGTCTCGCCGAGGGCGAACATGGCGCCGGCGTGCGGCCCGCCGATGTGGTTGTGGGTGGCCGTCGTGTCGGGCAGTCGGACCACCGCCCGCACGCCGCCCTCCGCCTCGGGCGCCACCTCGACGAACTCGATACCGAGCGTACGAGCGAACGGCACCGCTTCCAGCATGCCGGCCGCCACCTGGCGGGAGTCGATAGTCATGGCCTGACGTTACTAATCGGTAACCAGGCCGGCAACCAGCGACTTTCGCCGACGGGGCAGGCTCAGAGGTTGGCGATGGTGCGCAGGATCTCCGCGTAGAAGTTGCCGTCGATGCTGCGGAAGAAGGCGAAGTCCTGGCCGGGGTCGCCGAAGAACGGCCGCAGCGTCCAGGCGAGCTGGGTGCCGACGAAACCGAAGAGCAGGATCCAGATGTAGAGCAGGGTCATGCTGGCCGGCCGCTGCGTCGGCTCGTCGCGTCGGACGGGCCTGCCGCTTTGCGGGCGTTGCGCGACGTAGCCGGGCGGCAGCATGCCAGGCGGGAACGAGGCCCCGGTCGGCTGTCCGGGCCACTGCGTCGGCACCTGGGCCGGGGCTGGCGCGGTCGTCACGGCACCGTTCGCAGTCGGCTCGGCCCCCGGGGCTCCGGCCGGCACGGCGACCGGTTCGGCGACCGGCGCCGCTCCGACGGGCACCGCGACCGGCCCGGCCTGGACCGGCGTCTGGGCGTTCGCCTGCTGGTCGACAGTGGCGTTGGCGGCCTCCGGCGCGAGCAGGCCGTGGTCGTTGAGCACCTGCATCCCGCTGGTCAGGAAGCGCAACCCGACAAGCGCCGACAGGGTCAGGATCGCCACGTTGAGCAGCTTGAAGAACCCGTAGTCGTTGGCGGTGATCAGGAAGAAGAGGCTGATCGGCGCGAACGCCACCGCGAGCATCGAGGTGACAGTGATGGCCACCATCACGAGCGCCAACGACTGCCGCACCGACAGCCGGGCGCCGAAGACCAGGTTGAACAGGTAGAGCGTGGGCAGGCAGATGGCCAGCGTGACCAGGAACAGCAGTGGCAGCTTCGCCGCCGAGGTCAGCGCCATCAGCGGGCTGTGGAAGAAGCCGAGCACCGCCCCGTAGCAGGCCAACGCGATGGCGGAGCTGGTCAGCATCCGCCCGGTCAGGGCGTTGAGGTCACGCTCGGCCACGATCTGCTGCCAGATGCTCTCGCGATCCCGCAGGATGCGCTCGATGACGAGCGGGCTGGGACGGTCACCCGACACGGGTGCACCCCTCTCGGTGGTCACTCACAATGGACTGGGTGGGCAGACGGTAGGGCACCGGGTGGTGGACCCGCCACCCCGCTCCGGCAGGTCGTCAGCGCCAACCCACGTCGATCCGGTCGCCACGCTCGTCGAAGAAGTGCAGCGAGTCCATCCGCACCGAGACGGCGAGCGGGTGACCGGCGCTGACCGCCGGGTACGGCGCCAGCCGCACCGCCAGCTCCGCCGGGCGTCGGTGGTGCCGACCCGGATCCGGGAGCACGCTGGTCTGGACGCCACTGGCCTGGGCTTCCTGCGCCTCCACCGGCTTGCCGGTGAGCCGCTGCATCACCGAGCCGAACCGGCGCAGGCCGCGCTGGCCGACCGGTGGCGGTTCGAGCGGTGCGCCCATCTCGTCCACCACGATCGCGGTCGCGCCGATGTCGAGGAACGCCAACGACTCGTGCCCGTGATGCTCCAGGTAGCGGATCCGCCCGCGCAGCACGTCGCCGGGGCTGTCCGGGGCGACCGGGGTGAGCGCCTCGGCCCGCATGCCGACCACGATCCGCTCACCGTGGTAGTGCGCCACCGCCCGACTGCGGATGTCGTTCCAGGGCAGGTAGAGCGACTGGTCACCGAGGTTGAGCGTGACGTACCTGTCGAGGTGGACGTAGACCGACGCCTCCAGCAGGTTCATCCGTGGGCTGCCCAGGAACGCCGCCACGTACAGCGTCGCCGGCCGGCCGTACACCTGGGTTGGGGTGCCCACGTCCTGGAGCACGCCGCGGCGCATGATGGCCACCCGGTCGGCCATGGTGAGCGCCTCGGCCTGGTCGTGCGTGACGTAGACGGTGGTGACGCCCAGCTCCCGGGTCAGCCCCGAAATCTCCGCGCGCAGCTCGGCCCGCAGGCCGCTGTCCAGGTTGGACAGCGGCTCGTCCATCAGGAACAGGCCGGGCCGGCGGACGATCGCCCGGCCCATCGCCACCCGCTGCCGTTGCCCGCCGGAGAGCTGACCCGGCTTGCGGGCCAGCACGTCACCGATGCCCAGCGCGCTCGCCACGTCACTGACCCGCTCGCCCCGCGGCTCGGGCTCGATCCCGGCCAGCCGCAGCGGAAACGCGATGTTGTCGCCAACTGTCATGTGCGGGTAGAGCGCGAAGTCCTGGAAGACCATGGCGATCTTGCGATCGCGTGGGGGGAGGTCGTTGGCCACCTCCCCGTCGAGCATGACCGCACCCGTGGTCGGCTCCTCCAACCCGGCGATCATGCGCAGCACCGTCGACTTGCCGCACCCGGACGGCCCAAGCAGCACCATGAACTCGCCGTCGTTCACATCAAGGTTGATGCTGTCGACGGCAAGCGTGCCATCTCGAAAAACCTTGGTCACATCCTTGAGCGTGACGGTGCTCACCGTCTTCCCCCCCAGCGCGTCGGCCGAACTCCACAAGACTGTGACCAGGATCATTGGATTAGCACATCGGGTAAACGTCTTATGTTCGGTCGATGACACTGCTATTACACGACAGAAGCCTCGTCAGCAGCGCGTGGACGGCTCGCCCGGCTCCCCGAGGAACACCCGACGCACCACCCGCTCCGCGGCCCGCCCGTCGTCCAAAGTGCAGAATCGGGCCCGGAAATGCTCACGGGCCTTCGTCGCCGCGTCCGAGCGCACCTCATCGGCACGGAACAGGTCGAGCAGATCGGCGAAAGTGGACGCTACCGCGCCCGGCGGTTCGGCGGTGACATCGAAGTAGACCCCCCGGGCCAGCCGGTACGCCTCCCAGTCGGGGGTGTAGAGCACGATCGGCCGGTCCAGCACCGCGTAGTCGAACATGGCGGATGAGTAGTCGGTGACCAGCACGTCCGCCACCAGGTAGAGATCCTCCACCCGCTGATGGCCGCTGACATCGCGGACCCGCTCCCAGTCCTTCGGCCGCCCCGGACGGCGGTCCCGGTCGTGGAAGTAGTGACTGCGCATCAGCAACCGGCCGGCACCGCCCAGCGCCTGGACGAACCGGTCCGGGTCGAACGGCGGCCGGTAGCCGGGCAGGTGCTCGCGGTGCGTCGGGGCGTACAGGACGACCTGCTCGTCGGGGTCGAGGCCGAACTCCGCGCGAAGCCGGCGCACCTCCTCCGGACCGGCCGTGACCAGGCGGTCGTTGCGCGGGTACCCCACTTCCAGGGTGGTGTACGTGGCCGGATAGGCCCGGTCCCACATCTGGGTCGAGAAGCTGTTGGCGCTGACGCTGTAGTCCCAGCGGTCCACCCGGCGCAGCAGCCCGGCGAAGTCCATCCGGCCCGCGCCGATCGGATAGCGCTGCTGGTCCAGCCCCATCACCTTGACCGGCGTGCCGTGGTGGGTCTGCACGTGCACCTGTTCCGGGCGCTTGCGGACGAAGTCCGGAAAGTTGACGTTGTTGACCAGCCACCGGGCGCGGGCGAGCACCCGGTAGTACGCCGGCGTGCCGGCAACCACGTACTCCACCCCGGCCGGCACGGAGTCCACCCGGTCCCGGCGCACCACCCACACCCCGCGCACCCCCGGCGCCAACCGGCGGGCGACCTCGTAGATGGCCGCCGGGTTGCAGGAGTAACCCCGGTACCAGTACGCGGCGTACACAGCGAGTGTCGGGTCGACCGGCCGCCGCAGCTCGGCGCGGTAGTACTCGCGCAGCAGCCCGTCGCGGGTCAGCCGGGCACCGCGCCGGGCGACCGGCCCGACCTTGCGCCGGGCGGTGCGGGCCTGCCGGCGGGCGGCGTCGCGGGCCCGGCCGGCGGCCCGCAACGCGCTGAAGGTGCGCCACCGGCCGGTGGCGACAAGCTTGTGTTTGATCCCCTCGACCCCGTCCGGCACCGGATAGCCTCCGGGCGGCAGCCAGCGCTCGTAGTCGGCGGTGATCTGCGCGAAGAACGCCTCCCGCAGTTCCGGCGCGATCCGCTGACCGTTGCCGAGGACGGTCAGGTAATGCCAGATCATCCGTTCGAAGACCGCCGGCCGCAGGGCCTCCGTCGCCGACCCCCACGAATCCATCAGGTGGAACACCCGGTGCCACTGCGGGAAGACCTCGAAGTGCCGGTCACCCCGGGTCCGGGTGATCGCGCCGGCGCGGCGTTGGCGGTAGTTGACGCAGACCCGATCCAGTACGCCGATCCGACGCGCGGCCATCAGCACCGGGTAGCTGAACGAGACGTCCTCGTACCAGCCGGGCGCGAAGCGCAACCCAAGGTCGGCGAGGAACTCCCGACGGACCAGCCGGTTCCACGCGGTGTGCAGCAGGTGCATCGCCTGCGGCCGGTCCCGCAACCGGAAGGTGTCCGGGCCCGGCGACTCCGGAAACACCTCGGCCATCGCACTGCGGGTGGCGGTGTCGTTCCAGTGGGTGCGGACGTGGTCGACCAGCAGGACGTCCGGGCGGGTGACCCGCAACCGCTCGGCGACCTCGGTCAGGCACTCCGGAGCCAGCCAGTCGTCGCCGTCGAGGAACCACACGTACTCGCCGACGGCCCGGTCCAGCCCGATGTTCCGGGCGGGACCGAGGCCGACGTTCTCCGACAGGCGGACCGGGCGGACCCGCTGGTCGCGGGCCGCGTACTCGTCGATGATCTCGCCGCTGGCGTCCGGCGAGCAGTCGTCGACGGCGATCACCTCGATGTCGGTCTCCGGCTGACCGAGGATGGAGTCCAGGCATTCCCGCAGGTAACCCTGCACCCGGAAGGCCGGCACCACGAAGCTGATCAGAGTCATCCGGCCGCCCTCCGTCAGCGCGGCGCGGCACCTCCAGCGCCCGCCGGCGCCACCGACGCCCGCGCGCTACGGGCCGGTCGCACTAACCAGGCCAGGACGACGCTCACCACGAAAACCACGAGAAGGTACGCACCGAGTGTAGCCAGTCCGATACCCGCAATTCCGGCGATCGCCGCGAGGGCCAACAGCACCGAGCGCCCCTCCCAGCCCAGCGTCGCCCCGTGCAGGGGCGGTGCCGCCTGCCGCTTCTCCAGCCGGGCGGTCAGGTCGTAGTGGTGCACGGTGAGCACGAAGACGTACCCGAAGATCAACCAACCCGGAGCTTCGCCGACCACCCCGACCGCGATGGCGAACAGATACTCGGCGGCCCGCAACGCCGCGGGCACCAGCCAGTCCAGCGGACCGTTGTGCGCGGCCCCCGCGCCCAGGCCGCCGACCAGCAGCACCAGCAACGCCACCGGCACCGCCCAGCGCAACCCGTCCGGCGCGTCACTCAGCAGCGCCGCGACCAGCAGCACCGCCGGGCCGAGCGCGGCGATCACCGCCAGGGTCAGCGGCCCCATCGGGCGGACCACAGGCAACCAGCGGGCCAGCGGCCCGTCGTCGCGGTGCAGGGTGGCGTCGACCGTGTCCAGCACCGGCACCCACATCCAGCGGGCCCGCAGCGTCCGCAGCGCCCCGGTGTACGCGAACGCCAGCACCCCCCAGACCAGCACGGCGATCAGGCTGACCAGTGGGTTGAACAGCGCCACGGTCAGCGCGATCAGCGCCCACCGCTCACCGATCGGGAAGACCACTGTCCGCTTCAGCCAGTACGACACCGAACCGGTGTCCGCCTGCACCCGGGTCGACGCCGCGTTGAGCCGGTCACCGATCCCGCCGCCGGCGTTCGTCGCCGTCCGCGGTCGGCGGGCCGCCTCGTCGTGCAGCACCCCGTACCAGGTGTCGGTCATGTGCCGGACGGTCTGCAACGTCATCGCGGCGATCGCGAGCGCCCACCCGTTGCCCAGCCCGGCGTGGCTCACCCCGAAGCCCAGCCCGGCGTAGACCAGGTACTCCTTGGCCCGGTCCGCCATCGTGTCCAGCCAGCCACCCCAGGCGCTGAAGTGCCGGGTGTAGCGGGCCAGTTGGCCGTCCACGCAGTCCAGCACGAAGCCCAGGTAGAGCAGCACCGCGCCACCGACCAGCGCGGGTCGCCCACCGACTCCGAACAGCACCGCCGCGCCCAACGCGAAGAGCACCGAGATCACCGTCACCCCGGTCGGGGTGAGCCGGAGCCGCGCCGAGAGCCGGACCACATACGGCGACCAGGTGCTGACGAAGTAGGTGGAGAAGAAGTCGTCCTTCTCCTTCACCGACAGCCGCAGCTCGGCCCGGTCCTCGTCGACAGCGGTCACCGCCGCCTCGGCAGCGGTCAGCCCGGCGGCGTCCTCGACCCGGTGGGCGACGAGCAGGCGTACCCGCTGGGCGAAGATCAGGGTGCCGAGCCCCGCGAGACCCGCGAAGAGCCGGTCCACGGCGGACCCGGGGCCACCGGCCGCGACCGAGTCACCGGACCCGACCCCGCCGGTCGCCGGCAGCGGCGCCACGTCGCCGGCCGGGCCGATCGGGGCGGCGACGGGGAGCATCCCGGACGCGGCGGCCCGGGCGGCGGCCGCGAGGGTCGGCAGGTCGTCCACGCCGACCCGCAGCGCGCCGCCAAACACACCGGTGGCGGCCCCGTCGAGGGTGTTCAACGCGCCGGCGTCGACCACCTGGCCGCGCTCCTCCCGCACCGCGGTCCGACCGGGCACCGGGGGGTCGCCGAGCACCAACGCCACGGTGGGGCCCACCGGGCTGGTGGCCAGGTGCCGCAGTACGGCGGTGTGCGCGACCAGGTCGGTGCCGGTGATCAGCACGGGGGTGGTCGCGGTGGCGACCAGGTCGGTCAGCTCGTCGAGGTTGGCGGCGAAGCGCACCTCGTCCGCCCCGGCCAGGCGCAACTGGGCGGCCAGGCGGTCAGCCAGCGGCTCACCTGTCGCCGTGGTCAGCCCCGCCGCGGGAGTCCCGGCGGCGAGCACTATCGCGAGCGTCACCGCGGGACCGCGGCGTGGTACGCGTCGAGCGCCTCGGCGATGGTGCCGTCGAGCGTCAACCGGCCCGCGTCGAGGTACAACCCCCGACGGCAGAACCGGGTCAGGTCCTTTTCGTTGTGTGACACCAGCACCAGCGTGCGCCCCTCCCCGAGCAGACGATCAATAGTCGCGTAACACTTCTTGCGGAACTCCGCGTCTCCGACCGCGGTCACCTCGTCCATCAGCAGGATCGGGTGCGGCAGGTGCGAGATGATCGCGAAGCCCAGCCGCACCTTCATCCCCGACGAGTAGTGCCGCACCGACGTGTCGATGGCCCGCTCCACCTGCTCACCGGCGAACTCGACGATCTCGTCGAAGTGCCGCTTCAGGTAGCTCGTCGACAGTCCGTGCAGCCCACCGACCAGGTGCAGGTTCTCCCGCCCGGTCAGGTCGTTGGAGAAACCGGCGGACAACTCCAGCAACGGCGCCACAGCGCCGTGCACCCGGATGCTGCCCTCATCCGGAATCAGCACCCCGGCGATCAGCCGCAGCAGAGTGCTCTTCCCGGTGCCGTTGCGGCCGATCACCCCGACCGTCTCGCCGGGCTGCACGGTGAACGACACGTCCCGCAGCGGCCAGAACTGGCCGGGCAGCGCACCACGGGCGCCCCGGTGGATGAACAACTCACGCAGCCGCAGTTGGCGGCGACGGTTGCGGACGAACCGGATGCCCAGGCCGTCCGCCTCGATGATCGGCGCGGCCATGTCAGAGCTCCTTGAGCACGGCGGGCTCCAACCGGCGGAACGACCACCAACCAAGTGCCAGCACCAGCAGACTCCCGACGATCGTGGTGGCCAGCAGCCGGGCGTCCGGGAACTCGTCCGGGTACCAGATCGCGTGGTGCAGCTGGAAGATCCCGACCAGCGGGTTCAGCTCGTACACCACCTTCAACCAGCCGGGCAGCCCCGACTCCCGGACCAGGCTGAGCGGATAGATGATCGGCGTGGCGTAGAAGAGCACCCGGATGATCAGTCGCATCAACCGTTCCACGTCGCGCATCAGCACGTTCCACGCCGACAGCAGCAGGGCGAGCCCGGTCAACAGGACGGCCTGCACGGCCACCGCCAGCGGCAGGGAGAGCAGCGACCAGCCGGGATGGATCCGACCGTGCGCCGCGTAGATCACCGCGATGGCGATCAGGATCGGCAGGCCCGCCGCGTACTCGGCGAACCGGCCGGTGACCCGGCCGATCGGAAAGACCTGACGCGGCACGTTCATCGTGGTGATCAGCCGGGACTGGCCGGTCAACGCGTTCGTCGCCTCACTGAGCGCCGAACTGGTCCACATCCAGGCGAAGATGCCGGTGATCAGGAACAACGGGTACGACCCGGCCGCCTCACCGAGATGCCGACCGGTGTCCCGGGAGTAGAGCACCCCGAAGACGAACCAGTAGATGGCGCCCATTCCGAGCGGCTCGATCAACGACCAGAAGTAGCCCAGCACCGACTGCTGGTACTTGACCGCCAGATCCCGCCTGACCAGGATGCGCAGCGAGTTGCGGTGCGACCACAACGCCGCGACGCCAGAGGTCACCGCAGCCTCCCGCCTCCTGAAACGGACGACAGGTTAGCAGTCGGTGAACGATTGCCCCGAATCGACCGGACTCAGCACTCGATCACGTTGACGGCCAGACCGCCACGCGCCGTCTCCTTGTACTTGACCTTCATGTCGGCGCCCGTCTCCCGCATGGTCTTGATGACCTTGTCCAGCGACACCTTGTGCACCCCGTCGCCGCGCAGCGCCAGCCGGGCGGCCGTGATCGCCTTGATGCTAGCCACCGCGTTCCGCTCGATGCAGGGGATCTGCACCAGGCCACCCACCGGGTCACAGGTCAACCCGAGGTTGTGCTCCATCCCGATCTCGGCCGCGTTCTCCACCTGCTCCGGGGTGCCACCGAGCGCCTCGGCCAACCCCGCCGCCGCCATCGAACACGCCGAACCGACCTCACCCTGACAGCCCACCTCGGCGCCCGAGATCGACGCGTTCTCCTTGAACAGCACGCCGATCGCGCCCGCCGTCAGCAGGAACCGCACCACACCCTCGTCGTCGGCGCCCGGCACGAACCGGGTGTAGTAGTGCAGCACCGCCGGAATGATCCCGGCCGCGCCGTTCGTCGGCGCGGTGACCACCCGGCCACCCGCCGCGTTCTCCTCGTTGACCGCGAGCGCGAACAGCGTCACCCAGTCCATCACGTGCAGCGGGTCGGCCGACCCGGCCTCCGCCTCCAGGCCGCGCCGCAGCTCCGCCGCGCGCCGCCGAACCTTCAACCCCCCAGGGAGTACGCCGTCCCGCTCGCACCCGCGCTGCACGCACTCCCGCATCACCCGCCAGATCTCCAGCAGACCGGCCCGGATGTCCGCCTCGCTGCGCCAGGAACGCTCGTTGGCCAGCATCACCTCGCTGATCGACAACCCGGTGCGGGTGGTGACGTCGAGCAGCTGCGCCCCGGTCAGGAACGGGTACCGCACCACAGTGCTGTCCGGCTTGATCCGGTCCGCCCCCGCCGCCGCCTCGTCCACCACGAACCCGCCACCGACGGAGTAGTAGGTGCGGCTGCGCAGCACGGCACCGGCCCGGTCGTACGCAACGAAGGTCATCCCGTTCGGGTGGTACGGCAACGACCGGCGGCGGTGCAGCGTCAGGTCCCGATCCGGGTCGAAGTCGATCTCGTGCGCGTCGAGGATGTTGATCCGCCGCTCGGCCCGGATCCGCTCGACCCGAGGCCCGACGGTGTCCGTGTCAACCGTCTCCGGCGACTCACCGGCCAACCCGAGCAGCACCGCCCGGTCACTGCCGTGGCCATGCCCGGTGGCACCCAGCGAACCGAACAACTCGGCCTGCACCCGCGCCGTGTCCGTGAGCAGCCCGTCGGCCTTCAACCCGCCAACGAACGTACGCGCGGCCCGCATCGGCCCCACCGTGTGCGAGCTGGACGGCCCGATGCCGACGCTGAAGAGGTCGAAAACACTGATCATGGCTGCGCTTCCTCGCCGTCGTCCCGGCGTACGGGACCCGGCCGGGGCGTGACCACCGATCTGGCGGCCCCGCTGGTGACCGTCCGGGGTATGGGGTGCCGGCCCTCCGGGGTGTGGAAGGCCGATCAGCCAGCCTACCCGTCCAGCTCACCGCCCATCCGGTCCGGGACGTGAACACCCGACCACCGTCGCCCGGCCACGCACGCCGCCTGTCTCCCCCACCTCACTCGCCAGCGCCCGTCGCCCACCCCGACCCTGCCCCTCCGCCCGCCCATCGCGCACCCCGACCGCGCCGCCCGTCGCCCGCGTGGGCCGTCCGCTGCCCGCTGCCCGCTGCCCGCTGCCCGCTGCCCGCTGCCCGCTGCCCGCTGCAAGATCGTGCTCGATCCAGGATGTAGTGGTGTCCGTGCGCCTCGATGCCACTAAAACCAGGATCGAGCACGATCTTGAGGCGGCGGTAGGCGCGGCTGACCGGCCGGTGGGGCGCTTGGGGAGGCGTCAGCGGGGGGTTGCCCGGGTAAAGCACCTACGGGTCCACGGGTCGCCGCTCCTCCTCGGGACCGAGGGCGAGGTGGTCATCCCTTTCTACCGTGGATTGCAGACGCGGCGCACCGCCGCAGAGTGGGAGTACGACGATGAGTCGCAAACTGGTCCGGCCCCGCGAGGGGCGCATGATCGCCGGTGTCTGCGCCGGCCTCGGGCGGCGGTTCGGCATGTCGGCCGGAATGGTCCGGCTGCTGTTCCTGCTGTCGCTGCTGCTGCCCGGCACGCAGGTGATCGTCTACCTGATCCTGTGGGTGCTGATGCCGAACGAGGACCGCTACCTCGCCTCCACCGGACACTGATCCCGCCCCGCACACCCCCGGAATCGCAGATCTTGGACAGTTTCCGTTAGGAGGGCCCGCCGACCTAACGGAAACTGTCCAAGATTGCTTGCATCGCGGCCACACCGGCACTTCAAAGACGGCAAATCGGTGATCGACTTCGGCCAGGGCGACGACCGGCGCAGCCGGGGCCGCCCGGGGGCGACCAGGGCGGCAACTCGGGCCGCCCAAGCGCCCGCCCAAAGGCGCCCAACGCCGGCCGGGACCGCCCAAGCGCTGGCCAAAGGCGCCCAACGCCGGCACCGAGGCGCCCAAGCGCCGGCCCAAAGGCGCCAGCGCCGGCCCAGCGCTGGCCGCCCGGGGCCGCCCAAGCGCCGGCCCGGAGGCGCCCAGCGCCGGTCCGGAGAGGCCGCGCGGGACCGCCGAGGCCGCCCGTGCCACCCCGGCCGCCCGGGGGGACGAGAACTCTAGGGCCGGCCCACCCGCGAGCCACCACGCGGAAGCGCCCGCTCCGACGGAAGTCGGGGCGGGCGCTTCGGCGTACGGGGGGCAGGTCAGGGGGCCACGTAGGTGACGGTGATCTGCTGGTAGCCGAGGGAGCGGAGCAGCCCCTCCAGCATCTTGCGGGTGTTCTCCTCGGCTCGGGCGGAGAGCCCGCTGTCCCGGGCAGCGGCGGTGATCCGGTCCTCGGCGAGCTGGTAGACCTGCTGCTGCCGGTTGGGGTCGTTGCCGACCAGGTCACCGAGTCGGTTGAGTAGACCGCGCTGCTCGGCGAAGACGTAGCTCTTCTCCATGTCGAGGTTGGTCTCGCCCAGCTGCGGCGCGGGCAGCTTGATCTCGACGGACTTGCCGTCGGCGGACTGCACGATGGCACCCTCACCGATCTTGGTGAAGTCGACGTACGCCTCGACGCTGCCGGCCCCGACGAACAGGGTGCGTTCGTTGAGCAGGAAGTCCGGAACGTTGCGCCGGTCGTTCTGGGTGTCGACCACGACCTGGAAGTTGCCTTCGGCGGCCACGTAGCGGCTGAGGTCCTGGATCGACTTCAGCAGCGGTGGCTGACTGCGGTCGGTCTGCTCCTTGGCGAACGGGTTGCGGAACTCCGGCAGGATGCCGGTCGCCTGAATGCCGAGCAGCACGACCACGGCCAGCGCGGCGGCGCCGAGCAGCAGGAGCAGCCCTCGGGCCGCCCCACCGCCACCACCACCGCCGGGGCCGTCGCCACCGCTCGTCGGGCCATCGGACCCGCCGGGGCCACCAGGACCGGCGGGACCACCAGGACCAGCGGGGCCGCCAGGCGTGTCCGTGGTCCACTCGGGTGTCGCGCTCGACCGCGCCTTGAGATCGTCACCGGTCGGGTAACCGGGGAACTCTCTCGTGGGCTCGTTGCTGCCAGCGTCGCGGGCCATCACCCTCACCGTCCTCGTCAGACACGTCGTCTGTCAATGACGGTACGGCCCCGATACGACAGTCGCTCGGCGAGCGCCAGGAAGCGACAAAAGGGCAGGTCAGGCGAACGCGGAGAGCCCGGTCAGCCGCTGCCCGATGACCAGTTGGTGGATTTCGGAGGTGCCCTCGTAGGTCAGCACGCTCTCCAGGTTGTTGGCGTGCCGCATCACCGGGTACTCACCGGAGACGCCGTTGGCGCCGAGGATGGTGCGGCACTGCCGGGCGATGGCCAGGGCCTCCCGCACGTTGTTCAGTTTGCCCACGCTGACCTGCTCGGGCCGCAACCGCCCGGCGTCCGCGAGCCGGCCCAGGTGCAGCGCGAGCAGCTGCCCCTTCACCAGCTCGACGGCCATGTCGGCGAGCTTCGCCTGGGTGAGCTGGAAGCCGGCCAGTGGGCGACCGAACTGGGTGCGGGTGCTCGCGTACGCCAATGTGGTTTCCAGGCAGTCGCGGGCCGCGCCGACCGCGCCCCAGACGATGCCGTAGCGGGCCTCGGTGAGGCAGCTCAGCGGCGCCTTGAGCCCGACCGCCTCGGGCAGTTGGGCGTCGGCCGGGAGCCGAGCGTCGTCGAGCACGATCTCGCCGGTCACCGATGCGCGCAGCGACATCTTGCGGCGGATCTCCCGGGCCGTGACGCCGGGCGTGTCCATGGGTACGGCGAAACCCCGTACGCCCTCGTCGGTGCGCGCCCAGATCACCGCGACGTCCGCGATCGGGGCGTTGGTGATCCACATTTTTGCGCCGGTGAGCACCCAGTCGTCGCCGTCGCGGCGGGCCCGGGTGGCCATCGAGGCGGGGTCGGAGCCGTGGTCCGGCTCGGTCAGGCCGAAGCAGCCGACCGCCTCACCGGTGGCCATCGACGGCAGCCAGCGTTGCTTCTGTTCCTCGCTGCCATAGCGCCAGATGGCGTACATGGCGAGCGATCCCTGCACGGAGACCAGGGAGCGCAGGCCGGAGTCGCCGGCTTCCAGCTCCTGGCAGGCCAGTCCGTAGGCGACCGCGGAGGCGCCGGCGCAGCCGTAGCCGGTCAGGTGCATGCCGAGCAGGCCGAGCTTGCCGAACTCGCGGGCCAGCTCCCGGGCGGGCACCTTGCCGTCCTCGTACCAGTCGGCGACGTGTGGCCGCACCCGGTCGTCGACGAGCTGGCGGACGACGTCACGGATCTGCCGCTCCTCCTCGCTGAGCGACGGGTCCAGGTCGAGCAGGTCCAGCGGAGCGGTCATGGACGCCACCCTAACGAAGGTTCAGCGCGGGAAAGAAGGGCTCGTCACTCGATGGGCTCGGAGAGCACCAGCACCCGGGCGTGGATCTGGTTGCGCTGCTGGAGGGCGGCGCGCAGCGCCCGGTGCAGCCCGTCCTCCAGGTAGAGCCCACCGTTCCACTGCACCACGTGCGGGAAGAGGTCACCGTAGAAGGTGGAGTCCTCGGCGAGGAGCTTGTCCAGCGCCAACTCGCGCTTGGTGGTGATCATCTGATCCAGGCGCAGTGGTCGCGGCGGGATCTCCGCCCACTGCTTGAGCGTCAGATTGTGCTCCGGATAGGGACGCCCGTCCCGGACCGCTCTGAAGATCACGACGGCACGCTCCCCTCCCCGTGGCCGGGCCGACCGACGGCGCCGAGCCGGGCCGCGGCGGGCACCGCGCGGCGCGGCACCTCGATGACCGTGCCAGCCTAGCCGCCCAGCGCACGCTGCGTTCTGCTCCCTGATGTCAGTTTCGCTACCGCTCGTCCGATCCCCAACCGGACGAACAGGACGTCCACCTCAGTTCCACCGGCCGCGCCGCACGACCTCGTCCATCGGGCGACGTCCCCGGCGCAACGACGGTGACCGATGGTCGGCTGCCCGGTAACCGATTGTGACGGCACCGATGGGTTGATACTCCGCCGGCACGCCGAACGCGTCCCGGTAGGCGGTGAGCCGCTGCGGCGGAATGCCGAAGAAACACGCCCCCAACCCCTCGTCCACGGCGGTGAGCAACATCAGCAACGCCGCGAACCCGGTGTCCACGTGCCAGTACGGCACCGGCCACCGGTCCGTGGACTGATCCGTCCAGCCCTTGTCCGGCTCGGCGTACCGCCGCAGGTAGGCCGACTCGTTGGCGTGCGGCACCACGATCAGGGGTGCTCGGCGCATGCCGGCGAGCCAGCGCTCCCGCCCACCGCCGTCCGGTGTGGTGGCGGCCCAGAACCGCTCCCGGTCGGCCGGCTCCTCCAGGACCAGGAAACCCCAGCCCTGGGCGAACCCGGCCGACGGCGCGCGGACCGCGTGGTCGAGCAGCCGGTCCACCACGTCGGGCGGGACCGGACGGTCCGGGTCGTAGTTGCGCACCATCCGCCGACGGCGGACGACCTCGGCGAACTCCATCAGACGCCGGGGCGGATGCCCCAGGCACCTCGCCAGGTGGTGCCGGGCTTGAGCGTGAGCAGGTCCTTGCCCGACCGGAACGCGTCCGGCGGGCAGGTCATCGGCTCGACCGCCACCGAGCGGCGGTGCCGCTCGCCGGTGAGGGCGTCCCCGGTGAAGACCTGCCACCAGCCGAACTCGGCGTCCGCCCAGATGCTCACACCTGTCGCACCGTCCGGCGCGGAGAGGCTCACCGACGAACCGCCGTCGGCGTCCCGGATCACGTCGCCGAAGCAGGAGTCCAGCACGGCCGCGCCGATCCGGCGCGGGCTGGTCCAGTCGTACTCGGTGCCGGCCACCGGGGTCACCCCCACGGGCAGCAGCCGACCGTCCACCAGCACCCGGCTCCGGGTGGGCATCCGCAGCACCAGGTCGTCCACCGCGACGCCCGGCAGTTGCAGGTACGGGTGCACGGAGAAGCCGAACGGGGCCAGCTCCCCGCCGATGTTTGTCACCTCGTGCTCGGCGCGCAGCCCGTCCGCGTCGACGCTCCACCGGCTGCGCAGCCGCAGCGGCCACGGGTAGCCGGGCTGCGGCGGCAGGTCGTAGCCGACCGTCACCGCGTCCGTCGACTGCTCCAGCAACTGCCACGGCACCCAGTTGACCAGCCCGTGGATGGCCACGTGCCGCTCCGGCTCGGTCAGGGCGAGCTGGTGCGTCCGCCCGCCGAACGGGTAGCGACCATCGCGGATCCGGTTCGGCCAGGGTGCCAGCACCTGCCCTGTGCAACCGGGGCAGACCTCGTCGGTCTGGTACCCGTCGACCAGGTCGACACCGTCATGCCGGTACGTCCGGAGCCCACCGCCGACCTCCACGATGACGGCCTCGTGGCCGGCGGCCGAGATGGTCCACTGGGCGCCGGAGAACGGGCGCTGATCGGGGCTTTCCATGCCGGCGACCCTAGCCGGTCAGGCCCGGTTGTCGCTCGACGCCGCCGCCCGGTAGCGCAGCAGCGCCGGGAACGCGACAGCGAGCACCACCACGAGCACCGCGGAGGCGAGCCCACCGGCCACCCAGGCCACCCCGCCACCGAGCCCGGCGGCCATGGTGCCGGCGCGCAGGTCGCCCAGCCGCGGGCCACCCGCCACCACCACCGTGTTCACGCCCTGGAGCCGGCCGCGCATCCGGTCCGGCGCGTAGACCAGCAGCATCGACTGACGCAGCACCGCGCTGATCAGGTCGGCGGCGCCCGCCACGGCGAGCAGCACGACCATCAGCCAGAGCTGGTGGGCCAACCCGGCCGCGGCGATCGCCAGGCCCCAGCCGACCACCGCGAGCACCAGGCCGAGCCCCTGCCGGCGGAGCCGGCCGATCCAGCCGGAGGTCAGCCCACCGATCATCGAGCCGATGGCGATGGCGCTGTAGAGCAGCCCGACAGCGCCGCCGCCGCCGAACCGCTCGTGCGCGATCTCCGGGAAGAGGGCCCGTGGCATGGCGAGGATCATCGCGATCAGGTCCACCCCGAAGGACAGCAGCAGGACCGGGGTGGTGGCCAGGTAGCGGAACCCGTCGATGACGCTGGCCAGGCCGGCACGCCGGACCTGGCCGTCGGCGGTGGGCTCGGGCGGGAGCGAGGGCAGCCGTAGCGCGGCCCAGAGCATCGCGGTGAACAGCACCGCGTCCAGCCCGTACGCGATCGGCAGGACCACAGTGGTGTCCGGCGAGGCGGAGAGGATCAGGCCGGCGGCGAGCGGTCCGGCGACCGAGGCGGCGGTGAAGGTCGTGTAGTTCAGTGTGGTGGCGGACGCCACCAGGTCTTCCGGCACCAGCCGGGGCAGCATGGCGCTGCGGGCCGGCGAGCTAATCGCGAAGGCCACCGACTGCACCGCCATCAACGCCAGCAGCAGCACCGGGCTGCCCACGTCCAGCAGTGCCTGGAGCAGCAGCCCGAGAGTGGATGCCCAGAGCAACAATGAGCCGCCGAGCAGCACCGCACGCCGGTCGCGGGCGTCGGCGACCGCGCCACCCCAGAGCCCGAAGACCAGCAACGGTACGAAGGCGGCCACTCCCAGCAGGCCGACCCAGAACGAGTCCTGGGTCAGGGCGTACATCTCCACCGGCACCGCGACGGCGGTGAACTGGAAGCCGAACATCGCCACGGTGTTGCCGAGCCACAGCCGTCGGTACGCCGGAACCCGCAGCGGGCGCACGTCGATCGCCCAGCGGCGCGCGGCGCGCGGCCGGGTCTCCTGCACACCCGTCACGGCGCCAACCGCTCGACGATCCAGCCACCCGCGTCGAGGCGACGGAAGCGGAGCCGGTCGTGCAACCGGCCGGCCCGGCCCTGCCAGAACTCCACCGACTCGGGTTGGACCCGCAGCCCGCCCCAGTGCGACGGGGTCGGGATCTCGGCCTGGTCGGCGAACCGTTCGGCCACCTCCTGGTACCGCTCCTCCAGCGCCGCCCTACCCGACACGACCTGGGACTGCGGGCTGGCCCAGGCACCCAGTTGGGAGCCGCGCGGCCGGCTGGCGAAGTACGCCTCGCTGGTCGCGCGGTCGACCGGCGCGACCCGCCCGGCGACCACCACCTGACGCTGCATGGGAAACCACGGAAAGACCAGGCTGGCGTACGGGTTGGCGGTCACCTCGACGCCCTTGCGCGACAGGTGGTTGGTGAAGAAGACGAAGCCCTCCGGGTCGTACCCCTTCAGCAGCACCGTCCGCCCGCTCGGCCGGCCGGCCGAGTCGGCGGTGCCGACCACCATGGCGTTCGGTTCGGGTAGCCCGAAGGCCACCGCGTCGGCGAACCAACTGTCGAACTGGGTGTGCCAGTCGACGGCCAGGTCAGCCTCGGTCAGGCCCAGGTCCGCGGCGTACTCGTTACGCATCGCGGCCGGGGCGGGTGTGTCGCCCGTCACGTCCCCACTCCTTCTCGGGGGCCCCGCCAGCGCCCTCCCGCGCTGACCAGCCCGCCCTGCCCAGTCTCACCGAGCCGGGCGGAGAATGCGCGTCCGGGGATGTCGCGTGCAGCACAGTCGCAGCGGGTCGCGTATCCCTTACTCAGCAGGCAGTATGTTCCGAACACATCCCTGAGGGTCGCCTAAGGCGCTCGGCCGATCGGGCCGGATGAGCGATCGGGCGCACCGACCAGATCCAGGAGAGCGACATGGCCGATTTCAAACCCGGGCTGGAGGGCGTCGTCGCCTTCGAGACCGAGATCGCCGAACCTGACCGTGAGGGCGGTGCGCTGCGCTATCGCGGAGTCGACATCGAGGATCTGATCGGCCAGGTGTCGTTCGGCAACGTGTGGGCACTGCTGGTCGACGGCCGGTTCGGGCCGGGCCTGCCGCCGGCGGAGCCGTTCCCGGTGCCGGTGCACTCCGGTGACATCCGCGTCGACGTGCAGTCCGCGGTCGCCATGCTGGCCCCGTACTGGGGTCTGAACCAACTGCTGGACATCTCCGACGAGCAGGCCCGTGAGGATCTCGCACGGGTCTCGGTGACCGCGCTCTCCTTCGTCGCCCAGTCCGCTCGCGGCCTCGGCCTGCCGGCGGTGCCGCAGAAGGAGATCGACAAGGCGCAGACCATCGTCGAGCGGTTCATGAAGCGCTGGCGCGGCGAGCCCGACCCGCGACACGTCAAGGCCGTCGACGCGTACTTCATCTCGGCCGCCGAGCACGGCCTGAACGCGTCCACCTTCACCGCTCGCATCGTCGCCTCCACCGGGGCGGACGCCGCCGCCTGCATCTCGTCGGGCATCGGCGCCCTCTCCGGCCCGCTGCACGGCGGCGCCCCGTCCCGGGTGCTCAGCATGCTGGAGGCGGTGGAGCGCAGCGGCGACGCGGAGGGCTACGTCAAGGGCGTCCTCGACCGTGGCGAGCGGTTGATGGGCTTCGGCCACCGCGTCTACCGTGCCGAGGACCCGCGCGCCCGAGTGCTCCGGCGCACGGCCAAGGAGCTGGGCGCGCCGCGCTTCGAGATCGCCGAGGCGCTGGAGAAGGCCGCCCTCGCCGAGCTTCAGGCCCGTCGCCCGGACCGGGTGCTGGCCACGAACGTCGAGTTCTGGTCGGCCGTGGTGCTGGACTTCGCCGAGGTGCCGGCACACATGTTCACCTCGATGTTCACCTGCGCCCGGATGGGCGGCTGGAGCGCGCACATCCTGGAGCAGAAGCGCCTCCAGCGGCTGGTCCGCCCGTCCGCCCGCTACATGGGCCCGGAGACCCGCAAGCCGTCCGACGTCGAGGGCTGGGCGGCCATCCCGCACGGCGTCTGAGCGATAGACAAGGGCCCCTTCTCGACGCCGGGCGTCGAGGAGGGGCCCTTCTCGACGACTGCCCGGGCCGACTGTGGCGAAGGACTCAGACCGACCGCCGGGACCCCGCCCATCGCCGTCCGGCCCGGGTGCAAGGATGAGGGTCGGCAGTGTCGCCGGGCCCGCCCTCGCCCTTGCGGAAGGATCTTCAAGACCGTGGCTGACGCACCGATCATCCGGATTCCCGATGAGATCAAGCCCGCCGACGGACGTTTCGGCTGCGGCCCGTCCAAGGTCCGCCCGGCGGCGGTGTCCGCTCTCGCCGAGGTCGCGACCACCTACCTCGGCACCTCGCACCGGCAGAAGACGGTCCGTGACCAGGTGGCCCGGCTGCGTTCCGGCATCGCCGAGTTCTTCTCGCTGCCCGAGGGCTACGAGGTGGTGATCGGCAACGGTGGCACCACCGCGTTCTGGGAGGTCGCCACCTTCGGCCTGATTCGCGACCGGGCCCAGTTCGCAAGCTTCGGCGAGTTCGGCGCCAAGTTCGCCAAGTCGGTCAAGGACGCCCCGTTCCTGGGTGAGCCGACCGTCCGCAAGGCCGACGCGGGCAGCGCTCCGGCCCTGGTCGCCGAGTCCGGCGTGGACGCGTACGCGACGCCGCAGAACGAGACCTCGACAGGTGTGGCCGTCCCGATCAGCCGGGTGGCCGGGGCCGACGAGGGCGCGCTGCTGCTTGTCGACGCGACCTCCGGCGCGGGTGGCCTGGAGGTCAACGTCGGCGAGACCGACGTCTACTACTTCGCTCCGCAGAAGTGCTTCGGCTCCGACGGCGGTCTCTGGCTGGCCCTGATGTCCCCTGCCGCACTGGACCGGGCCGCCGAGATCAAGGCGTCCGGGCGTTACATCCCCGCCTTCCTCGACCTGGTCACCGCGATCGACAACTCGCGGCTGGAGCAGACCTACAACACACCGGCGCTGGCCACCATCTTCCTGGCCGCCGAGCAGACCGACTGGATGAACTCGCAGGGCGGTCTGGCCTGGGCGGCGAAGCGCACCGCCGAGAGCGCCGCCACGGTCTACGGCTGGGCCGAGCAATCCAGCGTGGCCACCCCGTTCGTCACCGACCCGGCGCTGCGCTCCAACGTGGTTGCCACCATCGACTTCGCCGACGGGGTGGACGCCACGGCGATCGCCAAGGCGCTGCGCGCCAACGGCATCGTGGACACCGAGCCCTACCGCAAGCTCGGTCGCAACCAGCTGCGGGTGGCGCTGTTCCCGGCCGTCGAGCCGGCCGACGTCGAGGCGCTGACCGCGTCCATCGACTACGTCGTCGAGCGACTCTGACGTTCGTCACGGTCGGTGTCCGTTGGGGCCTCCACGGACACCGACCGTGATCATCGCCGCAGCTCAGTCACGACATGCGGGGTGTCGCTTCCCCCACCCTGAGGCAGATGCGCGTACGGTGGTCCGAGACGCCTGGGTGGCCGACTCGTGGCGTACGGCCAGCGAAGCGGGACGGAGGCAACGCTATGCGCCCAGTACGCTTCGTCGCCCTCTCCGAGGACGGCCAGGCGCTGGTGCTCGCCGACGAGGTCGGGCGACTCCTCGCCCTGCCGATCGACGAACGCATCGCCGGCGTGATGCACCCCGAGCCGGGTGCCCCGCCGCTCGCGGTGGCACCGAGCACCGTCGACCCGACTCCCTCACTGTCCCCCCGGGACATCCAGGCCCGCATCCGCTCCGGTGAGTCCGCCGAGGACGTCGCCCGGATCGCCGGGGTGCCGGTCGACCGCGTGCTGCGCTACGCCGGCCCGGTGTTGCAGGAGCGGGCGATGCTCGCCCAGCACGCCCGGCGCACCCGGCTCAAGGGCGCGGAGAAGCCCACCCCGCTCGCCGAGGTGGTCAACGGCCGACTGAGCCAGCACGGCATCGACACCGAGAAGATCTCCTGGGACGCGTACCGGCGCGACGACGGCACCTGGCGGATCATCGCCACCTGGCCGTCCGGCAAGGCCACCGCGCAGGCCATCTGGGACATGGACAAGGCCCGGCAGATGGTCACGCCGCACGACGACATGGCGCAGTACCTGTGCGCCGAGCGGCCCACACCGATCCTCGGCCAGGAGCCGGCGCCGGAGCGGGGCGGGCACGCCCTGCCTGGTCCGTCGCGTGGCGAGCCGAGTCGTGGCGGGCACGGGTTGCCGGCGGCGTCCGAGCACCCGCGCCCTGGCCGCGATCCGATCCGGGCCGGCCGTGACGCTCTGCTCGCCTCCCTGGACCGCCCGCTCGGCGCCTCGTCGGGTCGCGGGCTGGAGCCGCGTACCCCGGCTGCCCTTGCCGGGTCGGACGCGCCCCGGCAGCGGCCGGTCGGTGGGGGTGCCGCCGCGCTGCTCGGCGGTGGCCAGGGCTCGGCCTTCGACGACGATTCGGACGCTCCCAAGGAGGTGCCGGCCGTGCCGTCGCTGGCGGTGCTGCGGCCCCGCCGGACGGGCACCGCGGCGGCTGCCGGCGGCGAGTCCACCGACGCCAACGGCAAGCCCCGCAAGCGGCTGCCGAGCTGGGACGACGTGCTCTTCGGCAGCGGCCCGGCCGCCCGCGAGTCTTCCTGACGCTTCGCGTTGACGGGTGACAGTGCGCCACCCGTCAACGCGAGCGTTCGGACCTCAGCGAATGGTGCCAGCGCCGTTGCGATGAGGGGCGGCGACCCCGCGTACGGCGTCGGCGACGGTGCGGAAGTCCTTCTTGAGGATCGCACCGTGGTTGCTGGCGACCTTCGCACCAATCGTGATGTGCGGGTTGCGGGCGGTCACCGCGTCGAGGCTGGCCCGGATCTGTTCCTGCTCGTCCCCGCGGCTGCCGAGGGACGTTCCGGAGGCGACCACGTACCGCACCGGGACGGTGATGGCGTCCAGCACCGGGCCGAGTTCCCGCTCGCGGGAGAGTTCGCCGAGTTCGATGTTGCTGTCCGCCATCTGGTCGGCGTTCATGCGTGGGGTCAGTCCGGTCGGGCGCAGCAGCGGCATGAACAGGTTCATCCGTCGGAACATCTTGCGGATCCGCTGCGCCATGGCCTCGTCGAGCCAGTCGTGCGGGAACGCTCCGTCGACCAGGACGGCGCCCAGGGCACGCTCCGGGTTCCGGTTGGCCCAGTGTGCCCCGACCACCGCTCCGTAGGACCAGCCCACCAGCACCGCCTGGTCCACCCCTCGGGCGGCGAGGACGGCGTCGACGTCCCGAACGGCTGCCTCGAACGAGTAGTCGGCTGAGCGCTTCGACTTCCGCCCGCGAGCCCGCTCGTCGTAGGTGATGTGTCGGAATCCGGTGCCGAGGTCGGCGATGACCCGCCGCCAGTAGCCCTGGGTGGCGAACTGGCCGTTGAGGTAGATGACGGGGATGCCGGGGCCGCCGGTGTCGGTGACGGCCAGGGCCGTGTCGTCGACGGACACCATGCCGGTCCACGTCGAGTTGGTCGAGGACATGCTGTGGTTGGTCATCTCGGTCCGTCCCTTTTAGAGGCTGCGGGCGTTGATGTCGCCCTGCAGGGTGCTGGCGTGGATGTCGAGCTCGGCGGTGCCATCGTTCTTGAGGGCGTTGCTGACGCGTCCGTGGCCGGTGCCGGCGTCCAGGGTGGCCGAGACGCCGGCTGCCGCCGCGACCGAGATGTCACCCGACTGGGTACGGAGGACGACAGTGCCGCGCATGGCCTCGGCGACAGTGATGTCACCCCGGGCGGTGCTGATCTCGGCGGGGCCATTGAGCCGGCCGACCTCGACGTCGCCGTCGATCGCGGTGAGGCGCACGCTCGCGGCCTCGTCAATCTTGATTTCCCGGTACGCCCCGTCGACGGTGACGTCGCCGAGGCGGCCGACGCCCCGAAGCTCGGCGCTGGCGGTCCTGGCCTCGACATGGGAGTCGGCGGGCACCCGGACGGTGACCTGCAGAGAGCCGGAGGAGCCGAAGATCTTGTTGATGGGACGCGCGGTGGTGACTCGCAGGACGCCGTCGGCGTAGGTGACGGTGGTCTGCTCGGCGGCCCTGGTGTCGCTGCTCTTGGCGGGGTCGGCCGGGAGGACCTCGACGGTGGTGTCGGCGCGGTCCGCGGCGATGAGCTGGATGCGTCCGGCGGGGATGTCCAGGACGGCGGAGATGGGGGCGGGTGTGTCGAACGTCTGCATCGTGTTCTCCCAGATCCGTGCTTGTTTCTGATGTGGGAAACGCTACGTTGCTTTCCAGTTTCTGCAACAACCTTGTTGCAGTGAAACTGCGTTGTTACTGGTAAACGTCACGAAATTGTTGCAACGACCCTGAATCTAATGCAACGTCACGCCCGTGGTCGTTGCATTGGTATGCGGGTTAACGCTATGGTGGCGGAGTCTGGGGCGGTAGCCCTACGGGACCACGAGGGAGATCGCGATGCCGGGAGGCAGGCTCACCCAGCAGGAACGCCAGCAGATCGCGCTGGGGCTGGCCGACAGCCTCCCGTACGCCGAGATCGCCCGACGCCTCGACCGTCCCACCTCGACGGTCACGCGCGAGGTGATGCGCAACGGCGGCCCCACCGGCTACCGCGCCGATCTGGCCCACCACGCGACCGAGCGCCGAGCCCACCGGCGCAGGCCGGCCCCCTCCCGTGGGGCCGAGGCGGCCCGCCAACCAGACGGACGCGACGCCCGGGCCGTGGCCGAGTTCGAGGAGGTGTTCACCACCGTCCTCATGGCCTCCGGTCTGAACAAGATGGCGGCCCGGGTGTTGACCAACCTGTTCCTCACCGACTCGGGCAGTCTCACCGCGTCCGAACTCGCCCAGCGCCTCCAGGTGAGCCCGGCGTCGATCTCGAAGGCGATCACCTTCCTGGAGAGCCAGAGCCTCGTCCGCCGCGAGCGCGACGAACGCCGCCGCGACCGCTACGTCATCGACGACGAGCTTTTCTACCAGGCGACGATCGCCAGTGCTCGGGCCAATGACCATCTCGTCGCGACCGCACGCCAGGGCGTCGCCCTCCTCGGCGCGCACACCCCCGCCGCCGCCCGGCTGGAGAACATCGCCCGCTTCCTCGACTTCATCAGCGAGAGCATCACCCGCGCCGCCGAGCAGGCCCGCGATGTTCTCCGCAGCAGGCCTTCCACAGCGACCAGCCACGTGCCGTCGGATCACAGCGACCAGGCGGCAATCCGTTCGTAGCGCGGTCGGCCGCCGAGGTGGCTGCGCACCAGCAGCAGCTCCGACGCCGGCCACGATGGCCCTTCGTACCCGTCCAGGCTGGCCCGGTCGGCCTCGACGTCGGCCGGGTCCATCCGGTTGCCGGGCCGGGCGACGGTCAGGTGCGGCCGAAACGGCTTCTCGTCGCACGGCAGCCGAGAGTGGCTCAGCCGGGACCGAATCAGCCCGGCCAGCACGTGCAACGCCTCGGTTTCCCCCCGCAGGTCCACCCACAGCACTGTGGTTCGGTCCCAGCCGAACCGGCCACCGCCGCCGAGACTCAACCGGGGTGCGGCGTCCCTGCCGTCCCGGAACCGCTCGGCGGCCAAGCCGAGCGCACTCTCCACCTCGACCAGCCGGTCAGGCTCGACGGTGCCGAGGAACGCCACTGTGAGGTGCAGGTCGGCCGGGTCGGCGAGCCGGACGTTGACGCCAGCGGCGGTCGCAGCCGCGACGCGCAGACGCGCGACCTGTGCGCCGAGGTGGTTGACCGCCTGGACGGACGGGCGGACCGCGACGAAGAGTCGCACAGGGTGCGCCCGCTCAGCGGTGCCGCTGCCGAAGCCCAGCCCGGGCCGCCGGAAGGGCCAGCCCGGCGGCGTGCAGCACGCCCTCCACCCGGACCCGCTCGATCTCCTGATCGACGCCTTCCAACTCGGCGAGGTGCTCGGCGATGCCGAGGGCGCGGCAGGCAAGGCGGAGCCGGTCGTCGTACGCCTGGAGCAGTGCGCTGTGCCAGACCATCGAGCGACCGCTGCCGCCGACCCGCTGACCGCCGAGACGGCGCAGGTCGGCGGCGAGCTGCTCCAGCGGCCGGCGGTCAGCGCTGTCGAACTCGCTGAGGTCGATGTCCCGGGTCAGCGCGTCGGCCTCGACGGCCCGGTCGAGACGGGCGATCGTGCGTTTCTCCCGTCGACTGTCACGCCACTCGGACCAGCCGCAGACCACCCGGTCGAGGATCTCGTCATAGCAGAAGAGCAGGGCGAACGCCGCCGGCAGAGTGGCCACGGCGAGGAACGCCAGGGCCAGCATCAGCGCGCGTCCGACTCCCACGTATCGACGCTAAGCCCCACCGCGCCACCCCGCCAGCGGTTTGGCCGCATCCGCGCGATCCGCGCAACCGGACGCGGCCGGGTGGCCCTAAACCTCAGCAGTCGGTGGAGGTGACGTAGAAACGGGGCATCGGCAGCACCCGGAAGCGCAGCCGGGCACCGGAGTGGCGCAGCTGCCAGGTGAGGGCGATCACCGCGGCGGCCAGCGAGATGAGCCCGCCCATCCAGATGCTGGCACCGGCACCGTAGTGCTCGGCGACCCAGCCGATCAGCGGCGCGCCGACCGGGTTGGTGCCCAGGAACACCAGCACCCACAGGGCCATCACCCGCCCCCGGAAGGCCGCGTCCACGCCCATCTGGATCCGCTGGTTGGCGGCCTGGGCGAAGAAGACCATGCAGAAGCCGGTCGGCACCAGCAACGCCACGACCAGCCAGTACGCCGAGGAGAGGCCGACCAGGGTGCCGAAGCTGGCGCAGGCGATAGCCGCGCCGAGCACCAGCCACACGGACGGGCGGCTGCGCCGACCGGTGCCACTGAGCGCACCGCCGAGCGCGCCGACGGCCAGCGCCGTGCTGAACAGGCCGAAGGAGGCGGCGCCGGTGTGGAAGACCGTCTTCGCCAACGCGGCCAGGGTGAGCTGGAAGTTGAACAACGACATGCCGATCACCGACATGATCGCCATCGGCAGCAGCAGGTCGGGGCGGCGCCACACGTACCGCAGGCCGTCGACGACCCGGGCGGACGCCCGCTCGTCGCGCGGCAGCAGGGCGTCGCGGTGCAGCTCGGCCGTGCGCATCCGGACCACGTTGACCAGGGGCGCGATGGAGCTGACAGCGGTGAAGAGGAAGACCGGGCCCACGTTGAACGCGGCGATGGCCAGACCGGCCACTGCCGGGCCGACGATCCGGGCGGAGTTGAACACGGCGGCGTTCAGCGACAGCGCGTTGGGCAGCAGGGGCGTGCCGACGAGTTCGGAGACGAACGCCTGGCGGACCGGGGTCTCCACCGCGTTGGCTGTGCCGAGCAGCGCGGCGAAGGCGAAGACGTGCCAGAGCTGCACCAGGTCGGTGATGACCAACAGGGACATCCCGAGGGCCAGAAGGCTCCAGAAGGCGTTGGCGACGAAGAGCAGCACCCGCTTGTCGTACCGGTCGGCGAGCCGGCCGGAGAGCAGGGTGAGCAGGAGCACCGGGGTGAATTGGCAGGCGGTGACCACGCCGAGCGCGGTGGCCGAGTTGTTGGAGAGCTCGAGGACGAGCCAGTCCTGGGCGATGAACATCATCCAGACGCCGATCAACTTGATCAGCTGCCCGGATGCGAAGAGGCGGTAGTTGCGGACCTGTAGGGACTGGAACATCGTGCTCAGCTTCGCCTGCACTCTTGGTGCGCCTCCTCCGGACGTACGCGTCATCGACAGGTGACGGCACGGACCCGGTGGCGCGGGTGCGGCTCAGGCGCGAGCGAGCTGCTGAAGAATCTCGGCGGCCCTCCGCAGGGTCTCCCGTTCGTCCTCGTCGAGTGCGGCCAGCCGGTGGGCCAGCCACTCGTCGCGGGCCCGCTCGAACTGGTCGAGCACGGCCTGCCCTCCTTCGGTCGCCGCGAGGATGACCTGCCGCCCGTCGGTCGGATGGGGTGTCCGCTGCACGAGGCCGCGGTCCTCCAACTTCCCGACGATCTTGGTCATCGTCGGCGGCTGCACCCGCTCCACGTCGGCCAGTTCCCGGGGGGTCATCGCGCCCGCCAGCCGCAGGCTGGTGAGCGCGGAGACCTGGGTGACCGTGAGGTCGCCGACCGGTCGGGCCTGTCGGACCCGCCGGTTGAGTCGGGTGATCGCATCACGCAGCTGGGGAGCCAGCTGCGCCGGTGGCACGCGTTCCGCCGTCACCGTCCGCTCCGTCACAGTAGTTAGCTTAACTAATGAGCATGGCTAACGACATCCGTTATGACCAGGCTCACGGGGGGATTCAGATGGTACGGGCGGGGAATCCTGATCGACTCCCCGCCCGAACGTGGCTCAGAGCACCAGGGACTCGATCGGCCCACGCAGGAAGTACAGCACGAAGAGCGCTGCCACCCCGTACAGCAACGGGTGGACTTCCCGGGCCTTGCCGCGCGCCAACTTGACCACCACGAAGGTGATCAGACCGGCACCGATCCCGTTCGAGATCGAGTAGGTGAACGGCATCAGCACGATGGTGAGGAACGCCGGAATGGCGATCTCGTAGTCGGACCAGTCGATCGTCCGTACCGCGGTCATCATCAGGAAACCGACCACCACCAGGGCCGTCGACGCCGCCTCGAACGGCACGATCACCACCAGCGGCGCCAGGAACATCGCCAGCAGGAAGAGGACGCCGGTGACCAGGCTGGCCACGCCGGTCCGGGCACCCTCCCCGACACCGGCGGCACTCTCGATGTACGACGTGTTGCTGGACGTGCTGGCCGCACCGCCGGCCGCCGCCGCGATCGAGTCGACAAGCAGGATCTCCTTGGCCTTCGGCGGGGTGCCCTGCTCGTCGAGCAGGCCACCCTCCTGGCCGACCGCGACCATCGTGCCCATGGTGTCGAAGAAGTCCGTGATCAACAGGGTGAAGACGAACATCAGCACGACGACCCAGCCGGCCCGACCCCACGAGTCGAGCACGTTGAACTTGCCGAGCAGCGACAGGTCCGGCAGGTCGACCACCGTCTTCGGCAGCTCCGGAACGTTCAGCGACCAGCCCTTCGGGTTGGGCTGACCGTTCACGAACGACGGACCGATGTTGCCGATCGCCTCGACGATCACCGCGAGCACCGTCGAGGCGAGGATGCCGATCAGGATCGCGCCCTTCACCCGACGGACCACCAGCACCAACGTGATCAGCAGGCCCACCACGAAGACCAGCATGGGCCAGCTCACCAGCTTGCCGCCGATGCCCAGGCCGACCGGAACCGTGGTGTTGGCGGCGTCCGGGGTGCGCCGGACAAAGCCGGCGTCCACCAGGCCGATGATGGTCAGGAACAGGCCGATGCCGACGCCGATCGCGGTCTTCATCTGGGTCGGCACCGAGCGGAACACCGCGGTCCGCAGACCGGTCAGCACCAGCACCGCGATGATCAGACCCTCGATCACCACCAGGCCCATCGCGTCCGCCCAGGTCATCTCCGGAGCGATCTCGTACGCCACCAGTGCGTTGACGCCCAGACCGGCGGCGAGCGCAAGCGGGAAGCGGCCGACCACGCCCATCAGGATGGTCATCAGGCCGGCGACCAGGGCGGTCGCGGCAGCCAGCGCCGGGATCGGGAGGGTCTTGCCGTCACCGTCGACGGCACCGCCCAGGATCAGCGGGTTGAGCACCACGATGTACGCCATCGTGAAGAAGGTCGCCAGGCCACCGCGTACCTCACGGCTCAACGTCGAGCCACGGGCGGAGATCTCGAAGAACCTGTCGAAACCATTACGCGGATGAGCGGGGTCGGGAGGTGTGCCGTTCTCGGGCGGCGCTACTGCCATCAGGTCCTCGCAGGTGATCTTCCGGATGTCGCGCGCATCGTCCCAGATCGTCGGCGGGCAGGGGAAGTAGATCCCGTACGCTTGCCGAATGCCGAACGAGCAGCCACCGCGGCCCGCACCACTGGATCCGCCGATGGTGCCGTTCGCCCTCGCCGGGTTGATCGCGTGGGCGGTCGCCGGACTGGTCCTGCTGATCTTCTTCCGGGGTTGGCTGACCGACAACGGTCACCAGAACTGGCTCTGGACCTGCCTCGCCGGTTTCCTGTGGGGGTTTCCGGGCCTCGCCGTGATGATGCGGCACGACGCCAACCGACGCCGCCGCCGCGCGAGGTGAGCCGGGCACCGCGCCGAAGCACTCCGGCGCGGACGATCAGGAGTGCCCGTACGGCTCCGCCGGCTCAGCCGCCTCGACCGAGCCCGCGGCCCGACTGACCGACATGGCCTCCACCGCGCTGTCGTCGTACACCGTGGGCAGCTCGTCGACAGCGGTCTCGGCCGCCTCGATCAACGTCTCGGAATGCGCGCCGCAACCGTGATCGGCGCTCACCACCCGGCCGTCGTCGGGGGCGTAGAAGTTGCCGCACGCCCCGAAGGCCTGCCGCATCGCGCCGGCCAGCGGCAGGTAGAAGCCACAGGTGCCGCAGCGGGCGGCGGCCGGAGCGGCGGTCGAGATGGCCGCGGCGGGGCCGTGGTCACCCTCGTACCAGCGCTGCGCGGTGTCGATGCGGCCCTCCCGGGAGAGCACGCGGGCGCGCCCGAGGCCCAGCTCCCACGCCGTCTCCTCCACCGCCGGGTCGTCGGAGAGCAGGTAACCGGGGACCAGCCGATCGTCGTCGGGCGAGGTCGGGAGCAGGTCACCCGGCCCCAGGTCGCCCGGCTTGAGCCGCTCCTGCCAGGGCAGCCAGCCGGGCGCGAGCAGCGCGTCCGGGCCGGGCAGCAACACCGTCTCGCAGATGGTCACCGTCTTGCTGCGCGGCACCCGGGTGACGGTGACCGCCCAGCGCCAGCCGTTGTAGCCGGCGAGGCGACATTCGAAGTAGTGGGTGACCAACCGATCACCCTCGGCCACGACCTGCAGGTGGTCGCCGACATCGTCGGCGTCCACCTCGGTGATGCCGGCGCGGGCCACCTCGACGGCGGCGGCGCAGACCTGGTCGAGACGGGCGGCACGGGTGGAGACGGGCCTGGTCACCTCACCATTGTTCCCCATGCGCCTCACAGGGGTGACAGGGACTCCCGGGGAACCTTTCCCAGCGGTGGTGCGGCGTACCCGGATCAGATGGGCGAGGATGGTGCACATGCCGTCGTACTCCCGCTCCGGGCGATCCGTCCTCGGACGGACCGTCGGCACCGGCATTCGCGCCATCCGTCTGCTGCTGCGCGGTTCGCTGGGCAGCGGTCGCTGGGTGACCCGCCGGGCCGGTCGGGCCCGGGCCCGGGGCGCCGGCGGCGAGGTCGGCATGGTTCGCCTGTTCGACCTGCACGCGCTCTCCTGCGCCGGTGACACTCTGATCGCCATCGGCCTGGCCGGCACGATCTTCTTCAACGTGCCGCTCGGAGAGGCCCGCAGCAAGGTCGCGCTCTACCTGCTGGTGACCATGGTGCCGTTCGCGATGCTCGCCCCGGTGGTGGGCCCGCTGCTGGATCACTTCCGGCACGGCCGGCGGTACGCCCTGGCCGCGACGATGCTCGGCCGCGCCTTCCTGGCCTGGTTGATCTCCGACTACATCCACGGCTTCGGGCTCTATCCCGCCGCGTTCGGGGTGCTCGCGCTCTCCCGGGCGTACGGCGTGGCCCGCTCCGCGGCGGTGCCCCGGTTGTTGCCGGAGGGCATCGGCCTGTCCCAGGTGGGTGCCCGGGCCAGCGTCTACGGCACTGTCGCGGGTGCGCTGGTGGCGCCGATCGGGTTGGCCGCGTTCTGGTTCGGGCCGCAGTGGCCGCTCCGGGTCGCGTCGGTGATCTTCCTGGTCGGCATGGTGATCTCCCTGCGGTTGCCACCGAAGGCCGACTCGGAGCCACCGGAGCGGGTCCCTCGACCACTGCGCGCGCTGGGCCGCCGCGGTGGCGATCGCCCCCTGGGCCGGGGCCGACCGTCCGGCCGGTTGGTGATCGCCACCCTGATCGGCGCCGCGACGCTACGCGCGCTCTACGGCTTCCTGCTGCTCTTCCTCGCCTTCGCGATCAAGAAGGGCGACCTGACCACCGTCGTGTTCGGCCGGGACCTGGGCGCCGAGTGGGCGTTGGGCGTGGTCGGCGGCGCGCTCGCGGTCGGCACCTTCCTGGCCACCGCCATCGGCACCCGACTGCGCATCCACCGGCCGACCGCCATCCAGTCCAGCAGCATGATCATCGTGGCCGGGGTGGCGGTGCTCGCCGTCATCCAGTTCTCGCTGGTGATGGTCGCCCTGCTCTGCCTGGTCGCCGCGCTGGTCAGCGGGATCGCGAAGCTGGCCGTGGACGCCTCGATCCAGGAGCGCATCCCGGAACGGTTGCGGGCCAGTTCCTTCGCCCACTCCGAGACGGTGCTGATGCTCGCCTTCGTCGCCGGCGGCGGGCTCGGGCTGGTGCCGTTCGACGGTCGGATGGGCATCGCCGTCGCCGCCGGGGTGGGCGTACTGGCCGCGATCCGGGGTGTGCTGGCCGCCGCCCGGCTGCGCGGCGAGAAGCTGGCCGGCCGGCCGCTCGGCGACGACGAGCTGACCGAGGACGAGCCGACCGACGAGCCCGGGGACCCCGCGCCCACCTCACCGGCACCGGCCCAGACCAGCTCACCGCAGTACGACGACCCGAGCCTCGCCCCGCCGGGCTACCACATCTACCGTCCGTCGTCGGCGGTTGGCGGCCCGGGTGGCGGGGCCGACGACGAGACCCGCCGCGAGTCTCCCGGCTCACTGTCTTGACGGGCCTGCTGGTGGTGACGGCGGTTCCCGCCGAGGCGGACGCGGTCCGCGCCGGGCTGACCGACCGCACAGTGACCGTCACCCCGATCGGTGTGGGCCCGGCCGTCGCCGGTGCCGCCACCGCCCGGCTGTTGGCGCTGGCCGAGGCCGCCGGTCGCCCGTACCGTGCGGTGGTCAGCGCCGGCGTGGCCGGCGGCTTCACTGGCCGTGCCGAGGTCGGCGACACGGTGCTCGGCACCGCCAGCATCGCCGCCGACCTGGGCGCCGAGTCACCCGACGGCTTCATCCCCGTCGACGAGCTGGGCATGCCGCCCGCGCTGCTCGGTGCCGGCGGCAGGGTGCCGACGGACCCGGGCCTGCTGGCGGCGCTGCGGACCGCCCTCCCGACGGCCACGGTCGGCCCGGTGCTCACGGTCAGCACCGTCACCGGCACCACCGCCAGCACCGACGAGCTGCGCCGGAGGCATCCGGAAGCGGTCGCCGAAGCAATGGAGGGGTACGGCGTGGCGGTCGCCGCGGCGCAGGCCGGGCTGCCCTTCGCCGAGCTGCGCACCATCTCCAACCCGATCGGCCCCCGCGACCGGGACGCCTGGCGGCTGCGCGAAGCCCTCGCCGCCCTGACCGCAGCGGCCCCGGCACTGCGCTGACCTGGCAGACGCCCGTGACCTGGCCGGCGTTCAGGAGAAGCAGCGTTTACCGGGGCGGCCCAGGCGCAGCGCGGTCGGGCGGCGTGCCTCGATCTCGAAGCCGCACGCCAGCAGCAGTTCGGTGCCGAAACCCTCGGCAACAGCGGCCGCGCCGTCGATGCCCGCCTCGCACCCCGCGTCGAGCTGTGGATAACGCTGTGGACAACCTCTCCGGTCGGTGGATGACCTACTCCCGCGAACCCTTTGGAGCTGAATCGTTTACGACATCAGCTCCAAAGGGAGACTGGGGTGGGTTCCCGACCTTGTTGCGCCACTCGTTTCCACGCCCTGTCCACCCGGCAGGCGCACGAGTTTGTTCCACCCCGGCAGGCGCACGCGCGGCTCGTGCCCGCCGGCCTCGCTCCGGCGCAGATCACAGCTGCGCGTCCCGGTCGCGGATCACAGTCGCGGGGTGGGCACGAACCCTGGGCGGAGGGCGGGGCTACCGTGACGGTGTGGCGCTCTCCCTGGCGATCTCGCCCTGCCCCAACGACACGTTCGTCTTCCACGCGCTGGTGCACGGGCGGGTGCCCGGCGCGCCGCCGGTCGAGGTGACGTACGCCGACGTCGACGTCACCAACACGGCCGCCGAGCGGGGCGCGTTCGACCTGGTGAAGGTGAGCTTCGCGGCGCTGCCCTGGCTGCTCGACGACTACCACCTGCTGCCCTGCGGCGGCGCGCTCGGTCGCGGTTGCGGCCCGCTGGTGCTCACCCGGGGCGACCGTGACGGCGGGCCGGACCGCACCGATTTGACCGGTGCCACGGTGGCGGTGCCGGGCGACCGGACCACCGCGTACCTGCTGTTCCGGCTCTGGTCCGCCGGGCGGCCGCCGGCCCGGATCGAGGTGGTTCCGTTCCACGAGATCATGCCGGGCGTGGCGGCTGGGCGCTACGACGCCGGGCTGGTCATCCACGAGGCGCGGTTCACCTACCACCGGCACGGCCTGAGCGCTCTCGTTGACCTCGGCGAATGGTGGGAGGCCGACACCGGCCTGCCCATCCCCCTCGGCGCGATCCTGGCCCGACGCGGGGCGGTCGACCCGGAGGCCGCGGCCGGCTGGGTCCGCGAGTCGGTCCGGCAGGCCTGGGCGGACCCGGCGGCCAGCCGGGAGTACGTGCTGGCGCACGCCCAGGAGATGGAGCTCGACGTGGTGGACCGGCACATCGGCCTCTATGTCAACGAGTTCACAGCTGACCTGGGGGAGGCTGGTTTCGCCGCGGTGGCGGCACTGCTCGACCGGGCCGCCACCGCCGGCCTGGTGCCTCAGACCTCCAGCTCGCGGGCCACCGCGTGGACCAGCTGAGCGATCTTCTGCGCGGTCTTCTTGTCCGGGTACCGACCCCGGCGCAGGTCCGGCTGGACCTTCGCCTCCAGCACCTTGATCATGTCTTCGACCAGGCCGTGCAGCTCCTCGGCCGGCCGACGGCGCAGCTCCGCCATCGACGGCGGCGCGTCCAGCAGCTTGACCCCCATGGCCTGCGCGCCCCGGCGGCTGTCCACCACGCTGAAGTCGACCCGCTGGCCACCCTTGAGGTCGGTGACACCCGCCGGCAGCGCCCCCTTGGGCAGGAACACGTCGCCGCCCTCGTCACTCGTGACGAAGCCGTATCCCTTGGCCGTGTCGTACCACTTCACTCGACCCGTAGGCACCTGAAAACCCCTGCTTCACTTGAGCCGCTACTGCTCCAAGGCTAGCTGGATCATCCCGTCGAGCGCCGCTGGGAATTCGGTGAGGTCGTCCAGCACCACTTCCGCTCCGGCCGCGCGCAGCTCATCGGAGGAGCACGGGCCGGTCGCGACACCGATGCCGGGCACCCCGGCCGCTGCTGCCGCCACCATGTCCGCGACGTGGTCACCGACGTAGTGGGTCGCCCCGTGCTCCCGCAGGGCTGTCGCCTTCTGCTCGGCGAACAGGTCGCCGGCCAATTCGTCGACCGCGAGACCGAGATGGTCCAGGTGCAACCGGGCCAGCCGACCGATCTTGGACGTGACGACCAGCACCCGGCCACCTCGCGCACGGATCGCGTCGATGGACTCCCGCGCGCCGGGCAGCAGGAGCGTCGGGGTGATCGCGTACGCCGGGTACAACTCGCGATACACCAGCACGGCCGACTCGACCTGCTCCGGCGGGAACCAGTGCGCGATCTCGGTACGCAGCGGCGGCCCGAGCCGGGACACCGCCAGCTCGGCGTCGACCGGCACGCCGGTCCTCGCGGTCAGCGCCCGGTACGCCGCGGCGATGCCGGGGCGGGAATCCACCAGGGTCATGTCGAGGTCGAATCCGACGGTCAGTGCGGGCATGTCGAGAAACGTACCGGCTACTCCCGGTCGGCCGGACGTCCGAGGGGCGCGGAAGCCCGGTGCCGGGCTAGCGTGGAAAGACGATGACCACCTCACTCGCCGACCACCTGCGGTCGCTGCCCGACGAGTCACTGGCCGCGCTCCTCCAGCTGCGGCCCGACCTCGTCGTGCCCGTGCCGGCCGACGTCTCCGCCCTTGCCATCCGGGCCCAGTCCCGGGTCTCCGTGGCCCGCGCGCTTGACGGTCTGGACCAGTTCACCCTCCAGATCCTCGACGCCGCCCGTCTCACCCGGAATCCGGACGACGCCACCACGACCACCGACACCGTGCTCGCGATGGCGACGTCCGGGCCGCAACCGCCAGCTCCGACGGCCGTCCGGGCCGCCGTGGGCCGGCTGCGTGCGCTTTTCCTGCTGTACGGCCCCGAGCACGCCCTCCAGGTGGTGCCCGCCGTCGACGAAGTCGCCCCGTACCCCGCTGGGCTCGGCCGGCCGGCCGCGGAGCTGGACCCGCGCACGGCCGCGCTCTGCGCGGACCCGGCGAAGCTCCGGCGGACGGTGCTCGCCGCCCCGCCCTCGGCCCGGGCGATCCTGGACCGGTTGGCGGCCGGCCCGCCGGTGGGCAGCGTGCCGCCCGGGGCGTTGCAGGCACCACCGCTCGGCGCGGAGGACCCGATCCTCTCCGACCCGACCAACGGGGGCGCCCCGACCGGCTCCCCGGTGCGGTGGCTCGTCGACAACCGGCTGTTGGTCCCGGTGACGACCGGCTCGTCCACGGCCAGCGGAACTGTGGAGTTGCCCCGCGAGGTCGGCCTGCTGCTGCGCCGCGACAGCGGCCCGCTCGGGCCCCTGCGCACCAGCCCACCGCCGGTGGCCGCCGCGCCGCGCGAGCCGAAGGCGGTCGACTCGGCCGGGGCCGGGCAGACCATGGAGGTGGTCCGGAACACCGAGGGGCTGCTGGAGCAGCTCGCCGACGAACCCGCGCCGGTGCTGCGTTCGGGTGGCATCGGGGTGCGGGATCTGCGCCGGTTGGCGCGTACCGCCGGGCTGGACGAATCGACCACCGCGCTGCTGCTGGAGGTCGCATACGCGGCGGGGCTCCTCGGTGAGCTGGAGATGCCCGGCGCGACCACCGGCCGGTACGGGGCGGATCAGCAGGTGCTGCCCACCGGCGGGTACGAGGTGTGGCGGGCCGCCTCGCTGGCCCAACGGTGGGAGCAGCTCGCCCGAGCGTGGCTGACCATGACCCGGCAGGTGGGGCTGGTGGGCCGCCGTGACGACCGGGACCGGCCGATCACCGCGCTCTCCGCCGAGGCCGAGCGGGCCAGCGTGCCGGCCACCCGCCGGGCGGTGCTCGGCGTCCTCGCCGATCTGGAGCCGGCCACGGCGCCCACCCCGGAGGAGGTGCAGAACCTGCTGGACTGGCGGGCCCCGCGCCGCAGCCGGGGGCGGGACGCCGCCCACCGGGAGGTGCTGGCCGAGGCCGCGCAGCTGGGCGTGACGGGGTTGGGGGCGCTCACCTCGTACGGTCGGCTGCTGCTGGGTGACCTGACGTCGACCGACGAGCGGGGTGACGACCCGCTGGGCGTGCACGCGGACGTCGAGAGCGGCGACCCGTCCGGTGCCGCCCGTGCGCTGGACGCGCTGCTGCCCGCCCCGGTCGACCATTTTCTGGTGCAGGCCGACCTGACCGTTGTGGTGCCCGGCCCACCCGAGCCGGCGCTCACCGTCGAGCTGGAGGCGATGACCGAGCTCGAGTCGGCCGGTGGCGCCAGCGTGCACCGGGTCACCACGGCGAGCGTGCGACGGGCCCTGGATTCCGGCTACACGGCCGACGACCTGCACGACGTGTTCCGGCGCCGGTCGCGTACCCCGGTGCCGCAGGGGCTCACATACCTGATCGACGACGTGGCCCGTAAGCACGGCGGGCTACGGGTCGGCCTGGCCGGGGCGTACCTGCGCAGCGACGACGAGACGCTGATCAGCGAGGTGCTGGCCGACCGGCGGCTGGAGTCGTTGGCGTTGCGCCGGCTCGCGCCGACGGTGCTGTGCACGCAGTACCAGGTTGGCCGGTTGCTGGGTGCGCTCCGCGACGCGGGGTACGCCCCGGTGCAGGAGGACGGCACCGGCAGCACGGTGCTGGCCCGGCCGCGAATCCGGCGGGCCCCGGCCCGGGTGTCGGTGACCACCCGGACGCTCGATCCGCTGGCCGCCCCGAAGCTGCCCATGCCCCGGCTGCTCGGCGTGGTGGAGCACATCCGGCGGGGTGACGCGGCGGCGCGGGCCGCCCGGCGGGCACCGGCGGTGGTGCGCGGCGGCGCGCCGGGGCTGGGCGGCGGCCCGGTGCCGGCACACACCCACACCGAGGCTTTGGCGGTGCTCCAGCAGGCGGTCCGGGACAAGGCGCTGGTCTGGGTGGGTTACGTCGACGCGCACGGGGCGACCGCGTCACGCCTGCTCAAGCCTGTTTCGATCGGTGCCGGCTATCTGCGGGCCGAGGACGAACGGACGGAGATGCTGCACACGTTCGCGCTGCACCGGATCACTGCGGCGGTGGTGGCGGACTGACCGGCGGCGCCGCCGCGCGGGCGCTGTCGGTCAGCGGCGGCTGCGGCGTACGGTGCCGACCACCGAGATGACCAGCAGCAGTGCGAAGCCGGCACCGGCGGACTCTCCGACCGAGTCGACGAAGCCCTGCTGGAGCACCAGCCAGCCGAAGAGGAACCAGCCGAGGAGGAGCGTCGCCGCGACGGCGTACGCGATGACGGTCGCTCGGGACACCTCGTCGGGTGATGCTTGCTCGTGTTCCGCGATCACGTCACGGTCGACCGTCATACCCAGCCTCCCCGCCCGGTCCGGCCCTGGACTCCAAGGGTGACACTCGAAAGTCCGGTCGGACAGGGGGTTACCGCCGCGATTCGGCGCGTGGCGCTCAGGTGCCGGGGCGCCGGCCGATCAACGTCACCCGGGTGCCGACCTTGCCGAGCTCCCACATCCGGACGGCGTCGGCGTGCAGCAGGTTGACGCACCCGTGCGAGCCGATCGACTTTTCGTGCAGGTAGGTGGTGGTCTCGTGGAAGCCCATCCCCTGGGTGAAGTGCTGCCAGTACGGCAGCCACACCTCGTACGGGTCGGACCACTCCTTGGGGTTGCGGTAGTTGACCGTGTACGTGCCGGCCGGGGTGCGGTAGCCGGACATTCCGGTGCGGGTCACCGTCGGCGCCATGATCACCTTGCCGCCGCGGATCGCCCAGACGGTCTGCCGGGTCAGGTCGACGCAGAACGTGGTGCCCGTGCCGGCCTTGCACCGGGCGGTGTCGGTGGTGGCGAGGCGCTGGGCCACGTCGAGGGTGGTCGGTCCGGCGCGACCCTCGACGGGGCGAATGCCGTACCTCTTCTGGAACTTCTTGATCGCGGCGCAGTCGGCGGCGGACTGCCGGCCGTCAACTGTCACCGCGCCGAACCCGCCCAACCGGGCCAGGTAGGTCTCCACCGCGCGCTGGTGCTGGCCCTGCGGGCAGCCGGCGACGGTAGGCGTACCGGTGCTGGGGGTCGGCTTGGTCGCGGTCGTGCGGGTCGGCTTCGGCGTGGGTTTCCGGGAGGGTTTCGCTGTGGGCGCGGCCGGCGTGGGCCGGCCGCGCTGGTCGGACCCGGGCGTGTCGCTCGCCCCCGTTTCCCGTTCCGCCGCACCGGCTGGGGCGGCTCCCCCGCCACCACTCCCGCCGGACTGCGGTTCGAACGCGCACGCACCCACGCCGACCAGCACGACCACCACCAGGGCGACCAGCCGGGAAGTGATCCGGACATGCTCCATGGGCCCTCCCCAGACAGTCGTCCCTTTACTAGACGTTCGTGAGTGCCGTCACGGTTGCGCCCGGTGAGCATCTTTCTTCCGCCGTCCCGCATCGTGCAACACTGGATGGTCGGCCAGCGGCGGGTATGCGACCCGTTCCGGCAGGTCGACCAACCGAGGAGAGGACGCTGGCGTGAGCGGTGGACCACTGATCGTGCAGTCGGACAAGACCCTGCTGCTGGAGATCGACCACCCCGACGCGCAAGCCTGCCGGATGGCGATCGCGCCGTTCGCGGAGCTGGAACGCTCGCCGGAGCACGTGCACACCTATCGACTGACCCCGCTGGGTCTGTGGAACGCCCGCGCGGCGGGTCACGACGCCGAGGGTGTGGTGGACTCGCTGATCAAGTACTCCCGCTACCCGGTGCCACACGCGCTGCTGGTGGACGTGGCCGAGACGATGGACCGTTACGGCCGGCTTCAGCTCGCCAACGACCCGGCGTACGGGTTGGTGCTGCGCGCACTGGACCGGCTGGTGCTGATCGAGGTGGCCAAGAGCAAGAAGCTCGCCGGGATGCTCGGCGACAAGATCGACGACGACACCGTCCGGGTGCACCCGTCCGAGCGGGGCCGGCTCAAGCAGGCGCTGCTCAAGCTCGGCTGGCCGGCGGAGGACCTGGCCGGTTACGTCGACGGTGAGGCGCACCCGATCGAGCTGGCCGAGGCCGGCAAGGACGGGCGCAAGCCGTGGACGCTGCGGTCGTACCAGCGGGAGGCCGTCGAGGCGTTCTGGGCCGGCGGGTCGGGTGTGGTGGTGCTGCCCTGCGGCGCCGGCAAGACCCTGGTCGGCGCGGCGGCGATGGCCGAGGCGAAGGCGACCACGCTGATCCTGGTCACCAACACGGTGGCCGGCCGGCAGTGGAAGCGGGAGCTGATCGCCCGTACGTCGCTGACCGAGGAGGAGATCGGGGAATACTCCGGCGAGCGCAAGGAGATCCGCCCGGTCACCATCGCCACGTACCAGGTGCTCACCTCGCGGCGCGGCGGCGCGTTCACCCACCTGGACCTCTTCGGGGCGCGCGACTGGGGCCTGGTCGTCTACGACGAGGTGCACCTGCTGCCCGCGCCGATCTTCCGGTTCACCGCGGACCTCCAGGCCCGCCGCCGGCTGGGCCTCACTGCGACTCTGGTACGCGAGGACGGCCGCGAGGGTGACGTGTTCAGCCTCATCGGGCCGAAGCGGTACGACGCGCCGTGGAAGGACATTGAGTCGCAGGGCTGGATCGCCCCGGCCGAGTGCACCGAGGTTCGGGTGACACTCACCGACGCGGAGCGGATGTCGTACGCGACGGCGGAGGCCGAGGAGCGGTACCGGATGGCGGCGACCGCCCGTACCAAGCTGCCGGTGGTCAAGGCGCTCGTCGACCGGCACCCGGACGACCAGGTGCTGGTGATCGGCGCGTACATCGATCAGCTGCACCAGCTCGGCGAGTATCTCGACGCACCGATCATCCAGGGCTCGACCACCAACAAGGAGCGGGAGCGGCTCTTCGACGCGTTCCGCACCGGGGAGATCCGCACCCTGGTGATCTCGAAGGTCGGCAATTTCTCCATCGACCTGCCCGAGGCGGCGGTGGCGATCCAGGTGTCCGGGACGTTCGGCTCGCGCCAGGAGGAGGCGCAGCGGCTCGGTCGGGTGCTGCGGCCGAAGGCCGACGGTCGGCAGGCGCACTTCTACACCGTGGTGTCCCGGGACACTATCGACACGGAGTACGCGGCGCACCGGCAGCGCTTCCTCGCCGAGCAGGGGTACGCGTACACGATCGTCGACGCCGACGACGTCCTCGGCCCGAAGCTCCCGACCGTCGACTGACCCCCGCCCGACCTTGATCGACTCGGTTTTCCGGAAGTCGCGGTGTCCGCACTGCTTTAATGCCCCGGTTTCCTGAAACCCGAGTCGATCAGCGCGGGGAGAAGCGGTCCACCAGCACCGCGAGTCGCCGGTCGTGGTCGGCGTGGCGGAGTCGGCCGCTGCGCATCAGCGTGACCAGCCCGTGCAGGCCGGCCCAGAACGTCTCGGCAACTGCCTCCAGGTCGTCGTCACCGGCGACCGGACGCACCGCGTCGGCCAGTTCGGCGAAGCCCCGGGCCAGATCGGTCGGGACGTCCTGGCTGGCGAACGGCAGGTCCACAGCGAGGGTGAACATCACGTCGTAGATCGCGGGCCGCTGCTGGGCGAACGCGACATACGCGGCTGCCACGTCGGCGACCGCCTGCCGGGGGTCGGCGGCGGAGGCCCGGGCCGAGACCAGTGCGGTTGCCAGCTCGGCGAAGCCCTCGACGGCGACCGCCGCCATGATGGCGTCCTTGCCCTTGAAGTGGCTGTAGAGGACGGGCTGGCTGTATTCGATCTCGGCGGCGAGCCGTCGGGTGGTCACTGCGTCCCAGCCTTCGGTCAACGCCAGGTCCCGTGCCGCGGTGATGATCGCCTGCTCCCGTTCAGCCCGCTCACGCTCCCGGCGCGCCTGTGTCGACATGACGGCACCCTAGCATCGCTAGCCTTCCTGTCGACGCTCTGCTAGCGTCGCTCTTATATCTAGCAGCGCTAGGAATTGGAGCAGACTCATGCTGGCACCCCTCGCCTACGGGCTCGCCGTCGTACTCAGCCTCTTCGTCGCCTTCATCGGCGCACGGTTCCTGCTGGTCCCGCAGGCTGCCGCCGCCGGGTACGGCGTGCCGGCCAGACCGGACGGTAACCCCGCCTACCTGACGGTCAAGGGCCTGCGCGACTTCAGCTACGGACTGATCGGTCTCGCCCTGATCGCCTTCACCAGCGCCGATGCGGTCGCCTGGTTCATGCTGATCGTCGCGCTCAACCCACTGGGCGACACCGTCGTCGTGCTGCGAAACGGCGGGACGAGGGCTGTGGCATTCGGCATCCACTTCGCCACCGCCGTCGTCGTCCTCCTGGACGCCGCCCTGCTGTTCGCCCTGTAACCGGACTCGCTCCGGACCTGAATTTACCCATGTTGATCAAGAGGCTTCCGTCCTCGATCGACCTGACGATGGCGCAAACCTCTTGATCCTCGTCACCTTGCAGGATTTCCGGCCCCACCTAGCGGGCGGTCTTCCTGAAGGGTCGCCGCCCAGGGCATCGTGAAACACCGCATGGGAGGGCCCGTCGGAGCCTGTCCATTTGATGTCGCGGAGCGCATGATGTGGGGGTGGCTGCGCGGCGGGTAGCAATCCTGGTGACATGTCTGGTGGTAGGGGCGCTCGGAGCGACCTTCGCGTTCAGCCGGTGGGACCAAGCAGATCGAATCGCTACCGTGGCGTCGGCCCTAGCCGCGGTAGCGGCGCTCGGTGTGGCGGTGTGGGCGGCGTTGCCGGGCAACAGCCCAGGCCACCGCGCCGGCAACACCGGCAGTGCCACCGCACGTGGGCTGGGCAGCCGAGCGAACACTGGGGTGACGGGCTCGTCCACGATCGCAGGGCCAGCAGTAGCGGATCGCACCGGTGACGCTCAGGCCAGCAATGGCGGCAGCGCCAACAGCGGCCTGAACCTTCGCCCCTGACATCGAGGCCCTGCGCGGCGGAAGGGCTCGCGGTGAGCTTGAGACGATGGCCCGACGCACTGGCCCGCGAGACCGGCAACGCGACAGCTCACAGCGGCGGATTCGCCAACACCGGCGTGATCAAGGGGTCAGTCACCATCGCTTCGCGGCCTGTCGCCCGGTCGGCCTACCGCCAGCAGGTGCAGCGCATCGCCCCGTCGAATCTGCTGGACCGGGAACAGGAACTGGCCGAGCTCACGGCGTTTTGCACGCTGCCTGATGCCCCCGGCTACCGGTGGTGGCGTGCGGACGCGTGGGCTGGCAAGTCGGCGTTGATGTCCTGGTTCGTCCTGCACCCGCCGGACGGGATACGACTCGTCTCGTTCTTCATCACGGCCCGGTGGGCCGGACAAAGTGACAGGGTCGCCTTCACGGACGTGGTCATCGAGCAACTGGCCGAACTGCTTGGTGAGCCCATGCCGGCCCATTACACGGACGCGACTCGCGACCAGAGCTTTCTCGATCTACTCGACCGTGCTGCCGAGGCCTGCCAGACACGAGGTGAGCGGCTGATCCTGCTCATCGACGGCTTGGATGAGGATCGCGGATCGGACACACACAGCATCGCCGCACTGCTGCCCGCAACGCCGCCGGCCGGAATGCGCATCGTCGTTTCTGGCCGGCCGAACCCCCCGATCCCCACCGACGTGCCAGATGGCCATCCGTTACGCGATCCCCGGATCGTTCGACTACTGAACAGATCGCCGCAGGCGGAGGTGAACAGGGCAGACATGCTGCGGGAGTTGACCAGGCTGCTGTCGGGCGCTCCAGCCGAGCAGGACCTGCTAGGTCTCCTCACGGCCGCCGGGGGCGGCCTCAGCGCCAACGACCTCGCTGACTTGACCGGCTGGCCGGACTGGCAGGTTGCGGACCACCTCGGTACGGTCGCCGGTCGCTCGTTCACTCAACGCCCGAGCCGCTGGCAGCCCAACATGGGACCCGACTTGTACGTGCTCGGTCACGAAGAACTGCAGAACGCCGCCGTTGAGCGCCTTGGCCAGGCGCGACTGCAGGGCTACCGGCAGCGTCTACACGTCTGGGCCGACACCTTTCGGGAGCAACGATGGCCGGCCGGTACCCCCGAATATCTGCTGCGTGGCTACTACCGGATGCTGCTTGCCACCGGCGATGTGTCCAGGATGATCGCCTGCGCCGTGGACCCTCACCGACACGACCGGATGCTCGACATCACCGGGGGCGACACTGCTGCCCTCGCTGAAATCACCACCACTCAGGACGTCATTCTCGCCCAGCCCGATCCTGACCTGCTGGGCATGGCTCGCCTTGCCATTCATCGAGACAACCTCGCGGGACGCAACGCCACCATTCCGACCGGGCTACCCGCGGTCTGGGCATCCCTCGGCCAGCCTGTTCGGGCCGAGGCATTGGCACGCTCCATCGATCAACCCGGTCGGCGGGCGTTGGCGTTGGCTGATCTCGCGACGACGGTCGCCAACGGTGGCGACGTCGAGCGGGCTGGCGTGCTGGCCGACCGCGCTGAGGCGCTGATTCACTCGGTCGCTGATCCACACCGGCGGGTGCAGGTATGGATCGCCGTGGCCGGGGCAGTTGCCCAGGCAGGCGACGCTGAGCGGGTTGGCGGGCTGGCTGACCGCGTCGAGGAGCTGGTTCGCACGGCCGACCGCCCTGACTGGCAGGCGTGGGCGCTGGCTGGCCTAGTCGTGGCGGTGGCCGCAGCAGGCGACACCATGCGGGCTGGCGGGCTGGCTGACCGCGCCGAGGAGTTAATTCGCTCGATTGACGGTGCGGAGAGGCGTGCGCGGGCGTTGGCCGGACTGGCGGCGGCGGTGGCCGCGGCAGGCGACATTCATCGCTCCTACACCCTGGCCTGCTCGATCGGTCAGCCTGAGCCGAGGGCGCGCGCATTGATCGCCGTGGTGAGAGCAGTGGCCGCAACGGGCGACGACGAGCGGGCTGGTGCGTTGGCTGATCAGGCCGAGGATCTGATTCGCTCGCTTCCTGACCCACACCAGCGGGCGCAGGTATGGGTCGTCCTCGCCGGGGCAGTCGCCCAGGCAGGCAACGCCAAGCGGGCTGGGGCGCTGGTCGAGGGTGCTGAAAACCTGATTCATTCGATGGACCCGACTGACCGAGCGCAGGCGTTGATTGGCATGGTCGTGGCAGCTGGCGGAGTTGACGACTCCGAGCGGGCGATTGTGCTGGCCGACCGGGCCGAGAAGGCAGTCAACTCGATGGTTCGCCCGGACAGAAAAGCGTGGGCGCTCAGTGAGTTGGCGAGGGCTGTCGCGGAGGCCGGCGAAGCGGAGCGGGCCGGTGCGCTGGCCAACCACGCCGAGGAACTGGCTCGTTCGGTCAGCGACCCGGACCGGCGGGGGCGGACGCTGGCGGCTCTGGCCCCGGCGCTGGCTGCGGCCGGCGACTTCGATCGGGCAGAGACACTGGTGCGTTCGATCAGCGGTGGAAGGCTGGAGGTAGAAGCCTGGGCATCCCTGGTGCGAGTGATGGCTGCGGCAGGCGAAATCGAGCGGGCCGAAGGGCTGGTGCGTTCGATCAGCGGCCGTGACCGTCAGGAGCGGGCGCTATGTGCGCTCGCGCCGGCGGTGGCCGCAGCGGGCGAGGTGGAGCGGGCAGAGATGTTGGTCCGTTCGATCACGAACCGCGACCGACAGGAGCAGGCGTTATCTGGGCTGGTGCCGGCGATGGCCGCAGCGGGCGAAATTGAGCGGGCAGAGAACCTGGCCCGTTCGATCATCAACCAAAGTCGCCGGGAGTCGACCTTGGGTGCGCTTGTGCCGGCGATGGCCGCAGCGGGCGAGATTGAGCGGGCAGAGTTGTTGGCCCACTCAATTGGTCGCCGTCAGGGGCGGGCCAAAGCGATGACCGCGATAGCGGAAACGGCGGCAGGCATGGCGGAGACCGCGGTCGCCGACGGCAACACGAAGCGGGCGGGGGCGATCGTCCGCTCGATCAGGAGCCCCGACCGGCAGGCGTCAATGGTGACCGCTCTTGTCCGACGGATCGCTGCGGCTGGCCAGATCGAACAGGCAAAAGCGTTGGTGCGGTCCGTTCAGCGTCCGAAGCAGCAGGCAGAGGCACTCAGCGCGCTGGCGGAGGCGGTGGCTGCAGGGGGCGACGCGGAGCGAGCGGAAGCATTGGTCTCCTCGATCGACCGCCGCGACTGGCAGGTGCCGGCGTTGGCGGCTCTGGTAACGACGGTCGCCAACGCTGGTGATGGAGAGAAGGCGGGCGCCCTGGCCGACCGGGCGGAAGAGTTGGCTCGGTCGATCAACCATCTGGACCGGCGTGCCCGGGTGATGGGCGTGCTGGTTGCGGCGGTTGCTGGGACCGGTGACATCGATCGGGCCACCAGGCTTGCCCAATTGATCGACAACCCGGAGAGTCGGGCGAGAGCCTTGACCGCAGTCGTGATCTCGACGGCCGGGGCAGGGTGCACTGAGCCCGTCTGGGCGCTTGCTCACCAGGCCGAGGACCTGGTCCACCTAATTGAACGTCTGGACAGCCGGGCGCGGGCGTTGGCACGGCTGGCAGTGGCAATGGCGGTGGTCGGCGATGCTGAGCGGGCCAGTGCGCTGGTTGACCAAGCTGAGGAATTGGTTCGTTCAATCAGCAACCGGAATCAGCGTGCACAGGTTTCTCTCACGCTTGCGGAGATTGCTGTGGCGGGCGGCAAGATCGAGTGGGCCCAGAAGCTGGTCCGTTCGATTGGCCGCCCGGATCAGCAGGCGTCCATGTTGGCCGCGCTGGCAAGGACGGCGATGGAAGCCGGGAACGTCGAGTCGACCAAGGAGTTGGCCCAGTCGATACGGAATCAGGAGCGGCAGGCGTCGGTGCTGACCAGATTCGCCAGAACAGCAATGGCCAGCGGCGACACCGCGGGTGCCGAGAAACTGGCCCGCTCGATCGGAAATGTGGAGCGACAGGCAGCGGCGCTGACTACGTTGGCAGAGATGGACGCTGCCCGCGGACCGATGCTCATTGCGTGGGCGTTCCGTCTAGGCAGCTGGACGACTCCGCTGAGGGCTCTGGTTCAAGTCCAGCCAGCTGCACTGACGGAGGTCGCTGACGAATTCCTGGACCTCGCCTGAGGGCCATGGCCGTGTCGTTGAGCCCAAGTCGATCGAGGCGGAAGGCGCGCGGCGGGACGCGCTACGACGTGGGGGGTGGGCAGCGGTCGGGGAGGGTGACCTCGCCGGGGCGGTGGTCGAAGGTGTCCATCGTGAACCACTCGTCGAGTTCCGGGTCGAAGAGGTTCTGCAGGCCGAACTGCAACACCTGCCACCACCGGGTCGAATCCCGCTGGTCGACGTAGGCCTGGGCCGCGCGAGGCAGCGGCGCCGCCGCCGGACCCGGCGCGACCACGCCGAGGGCGAACAGGCCGCCGGCAACGGCCGACACCACCATCCGATGGGTACGCCTCGAAGCCATCTGCCCCTCCGCCGGTGTGCACAAGGGCGGGCGCTTCGACAGCGGTCCCGCCTTCGGCGAAGCGTATGAGCAGGCAAAATGTGAGAACTGGTGGAAGCCTGCGGCTCCACCGGTCGGGTGACGAGACGCGCACCGGCCCGGGACCAGAAACGGTCCCGGGCCGGCGTCACGCCAATCTGACTACTTGATCAGCTTCCAGGGGCCGTTCGTGTCGCCCGGCTCCTGGCCGCGCGTCCACCACTTCGCCTCGTAGACGTGCCCCTTGAACGTCACCCGGTCACCGGCGTTGTAGACCTTCGTGAGCGTCCAGGCCGCCGGGCTGTTGTCCGGTGGGGTCGGGGCGATCTCCTCCCAGGACCCGTTGCGGTCACCCGGCCTCTGGTTGCGGGTGTACCACTGGGCCCGCCACTTCTTACCGTCGTACATCGCGAGGTCACCCGCGTTGAAGATCCGCGACGCGGTCCAGATCGCCGTGCCGTCCTCGGTCATGGCGATTTCCTGCCAGGCGCCGTTGGCGTCGGCGCCCGGCTTCTGGTCCTTCGTGTACCAGGAGGCCCGGAAGACCCGGCCCTGGTATGTGACCCGGTCGCCGTCGTTGTAGACGGTCGTCGAACTCCACTGGGCCGGCAGGTTCACCGTCAGGACGGCGGTGGCCCGCACCGGAGTGAGGTGGTCGTCGCCCGCGTACGACGCGGTCAGCGTGTGCTCGCCGCCCGCGAGACCCACCGGAAGGGTGAAGGTGGCGGCGCCGTTGGTCAGCGTGGCCGACCCCCGCACGGTCGTACCCTCGCGCAACTCCACCGTGCCGGTGACCGGCGTGCTGCCGGCCGCGACCTTCACGGTCACCGTCGCCGCGGTGCCCCAGCTGGTCGGGGCGGCGGTGACGGTCATCGTCGGGACCTGCTTGGCGGTCGCGAAGACGGCCGGCTGGGCCACCGCCTCGCCGCCGTCGGCGCTCTTCGCCGAGACGATCCAGCCGTACGAGGTGCCCGGCAGGAGCCTGTCCCAGGTCGCCGTGGCGACACCGTTCGAGTTCACCTCGTCGGTGCCGATCGTGCCGGACGGCACGTACGCGGCGAGCGAGTCGGTGCTGAACGACGTCTTGCGGGTGCTGAGATCCACCGGCAGGGTCAGGTTGTCCTCCGAGCCGTTGTAGCGCGGCTTGGGCTGGCTGCCGTCCTGGCGGATGTCGTACTCGGTGGCCCCGAAGTTCTTCAGGAACGGCGAGTACGTGTCGATGTGCATCTCGGCACGGTCCACGTCGAACTGGAGCAGGCGCAGGAAGCTCGCGCCGAACTGCAGCCGGTCGGTGGCCTTGTGGTCCGGGGTGCCGTCGCCGTTGACGTCGATGGTGCCGTCGGGGGCGACCCTCGTCGGCCACAGCTCGGCGGCGGTGACCGTGTAGAACTGGTAGTCCGCCAGCAGCTCGACGACGTCGTGGCTGACCGTGACGCCGATCTTCGACTTCAGGTTGGTGCCCACACCGTGCTCGTGGCCGGCGAGGACCAGGAAGACGTTCGGGTTGACCTCGACGACCTGCTTGAACAGCGGCGAGCCGTCCGGAGCGGAGAAGTCCGCACCCCGCCCGTCCGGATTGGCCGAGGGCTTCAGGTAGTCGTGGGAAAGCAGGATCCCGTTACGGTCCTTGTACCGCTTGAAGATCGAGTCAGCCCACTTGGCCTCGGCCGGCGTGACGCCGTACGACAGGCCGACCGCCACGAAGTCCAGGCCACCGGCCGAGAACAGCAGGTAGTTGTTCTGGTTGTCAGTGCCCGGTACGACGGTCCCGTCGGCCTTGGTCACCTCGTCCCACGCGTGGTATTCGGTGCCCTTCGGCCAGCCCTTCGCCGTCCCGTAGTACCGGTCGGCGCTGAAGGTCCGGCTGAAGCGGGACGTGGGGCCCGTCTCGGCGCCCAGCTGGTCGTCGTGGTTGCCCGCGATGACCTGGTTGACGACGCCGTTGTCGTCGAGGATCTTCTGGAAGCCCGAGGCCGTGGCCAACTCCTTCTCGACCTGCTCGTGCAGACCGGGCCGCTTCAGGGAGCCGTCCGGGTTCTTGGCCAGCGGGTCGTAGTAGTCGTTCTCGATGACGTCGCCGGTGTGCGCGGCGTACGCGATCTTGCGGCTGTCGGCGTTGTCGGCAATCCACTGCATCTGGTCGCGGTACGCGGCCGACCAGATCGCCTGTTCCTCGGCCGTCTCGACGTCGGAGGGCTCGGCGTTGCCGTCGAAGTCGTCGTACGTGCCGCCGGCCGCGCCCTCGGTGATGTACTGGGTGTCGGTGAAGTGCGCCAACGAGAAGTCGTACGAGTTCGGATCCTCGAAGCGGTCCTTGTCGTTCTGCGCCGACGCGTCGTGCGGCGACAGGTCATCGGCGAACGGGTCCTCGCCGGTGACCAGCACGTGGACGACGCCGCCGACGCGGTAGCCGGCCTCCACCGGCGCGGTCAGGACCGTCTCGTGCCCGGCCTGGCCCCGTGCCGAGGTCAGGACGATCCACTTGCCGGTGGCCGGGTTCCAGGCCCGCAGCGCCACGATCCGTGCCGGGTCGATGGTGCCCGACCAGCGCAGAGTGGGCTCCTGCCCGGTCGTCCCCAGCGGTAGGTCGTACCGCTGGAAGACCACCCCACGGCCGGACGGGGTGTCGATCGTCGCGCCGTCGAGCGGACGCAGCGAGGCGACGTCCACGCTCCGGTCGTGCTGCACGTCGAGCGTGGTCGGCACGTCGGCCGCCTCACCCTGGTAGCCGCCGGTCGGCAGGACCACGTCCGCCTTGGTGAACGTGGCGGTCAGCCCGACGCCCTCGGCACCGGGGATCCGGGCCGACAGCTCCGCCGAGAGCGGGTCGGTGCCCTTGATTGTCGAGTTGAGCTCGGTCGGGACGTCCGGGATGCTCGCGCTGCTGAAGCGCACCTCGCGGGTGGCGGTGTTGCCGAGCGCATCGGTCGCCGTCAGCGCGATGACGTGCTCACCGGCCGGCAGGCCGTGGCCGATCTGGTCGCCCTGCTTGACGGCCGCGCCGTCGAGGGTGATGGCCGGCGTTCCGACCACGCCGGAGGCGTCCTTGATCTTGACGTTGAGCGCGACGGTCGACGTCAGCCGCTGCCCGGCCGCCGGGACGCTGCTCTCGATCTCCGGGGCGGTGTTGTCGGTGATGAAGCGCCGCGTCGAGGTCTTGTCCCCGACGACCGCCTTGATGGTGTGGGCGCCGTCCGCGATCGTGGTCGTGTCCACGTCGGCGCGCTTGCCCAGCGCCGGCAGCGCCGTGCCGTCCTGCGCGGTGACGTCGAACAGGACCGTCCTGGTCAGCACCGCGTTGTAGCTGCTGCCGCAGGTGCCGTCGCCGAGGTACGTGGTCACCTGGGAGCCAGCGGGGTAGCTCGCCGAACCGATGGTGACAGTGGTCTGCGCGATCGAGCGGGTCAGCTGGGTCGCCTTCGCGTCGGTCGGCAGCAGCTGGAAGTCCCGCAGCGTGAAGTCGTCGTAGTTGTCGCAGCCGCCGGGCTTGGCGCTGCCGTGGTCGTTGCCCGCGACGAACTCCACGGCGTTGACGCCCGGCACCAGCCACTCGTTCGGGAAGGCGAGGTCGGCGACCTCCTTCTCCCACATGCCGATCTCCAGCGGGATGCCGTTGATCAGGACGTTGTTGTCGTACCCGTTGTCGCTGCCGTTGCCACCGACGAACACCTTCAGGTGCGCGTCGCCCCCGCTGCCGAGGGTGTCGACGGTACGGGTCGTCGGGGCGCCGTCGATGATGAAGTGGAACTCGGCGTCCCTGTTGGCCGCGCAGGTGCCGTCGCCCAGCGCCAGCGTGGCGGCGGTCGTCTCCGCCTTCGTCACGGTCGTGCCGCTGGTGGTGACGAGGTACGTGGTGCCGGCCGTCACCGTGCCCGCCGTGCTCAGGGTGAGGCTCGTCGCCGCCCGGGTGAGCGTGAAGTCGTCGTGGTTTGCGCAGGTCGCGCCGTTCAGGGTGCCGTTGTAGTCGCCGGTGCGGACCTCGACGACGTTGTCGCCGAGGTGCAGGAACCGGGTCGGGAACGCCAGCCTGACGTCCTCCGCGCCGGTCGCGCCGTAGTCACCGCCGAGATCGACCCGGTGGCCGTTGACCAGCGCGTAGTTCTGGTAGCGGGCCTCGATCGAGTTACCGGTTACGACCGCGAGGCCGAGGGTGGCGGTGCCGGTGACCAGCGCCTCCGCGTTCTCGGCGGGCTTGTCGTCGATGGCCAGCGACTCGACGTGGTCCTTGCCGCCGCTGGGCAGCGCGGCGATGACGGGCCGGGTGCCCCGTACGCGGGCACCGTCACCGGGAGTGACCACCGCCGCGCCGGCCGGAGCGTTGTTGACGTCGACCGTCACGGACGTCTTCGCGCCGGACTGGGTCGTCGCGCTGACGGTGTGCGTGCCGTTGGTGAGCCCGGTGGTGTCCAGGTCGGTACGCAGGCCGGACGTGCTGCCCGGCTCGCCGGAGATGACGAAGGTCAGGGCCTGCTTGAGCAGCTTCGCCGAGCTGCCGCAGGTGCCGTCGCCAAAGCTGTAGCTGAACAGGTTCTGCTCGCCGTCGGCGACCACGCCGAGCAGGCTGAGGCTGATGCTGCTCAACGCGTAGTCGTCGTAGTTGGGGCAGCGGCCACCCTCACCGTTCGGCAACTCCTCGTAGCCGACGGCGGTCTTGGTGGTCGTGTCGACCCAGTTCGCTCCGGCCTGGACGGTGACGGTGTTCGTGCCGGGCTGCAGCCAGTCGCCGGGGAAGTCGAGAGTGCCGACCTGGCCGCCCGGGATGTCCGGGAGGTACACCCGGTCCGCCTCGGCCGTGTGGCCGTTGACGGTGATGTAGTTGCGGTAGCGGGCCTCGGTGCCGTTGCCGCCCATCTCGAAGGCGAAGTGGGCGGTGCCGGCGGTCCGGTCGGCGCCGATCCGGTCGCCGTCGACGGCGAGGGTGGTGACCGAGTCGTTCTCGGTGACCGGCTCGACGACGACGGGGACCTTGCCCTCGATGTTCTGCCCGTCGTTCAGGCTGATCAGCGGTGCGTTGACGCTGGTCGGGACCGTTCGCGCTCCTGCCAGCGTTGGGCTGAGGGTCGTCGCCGGTCCGGCGATGAGGATGAGCGCCACCGCGGACAGGAGTCCGCGTGTTCGCTTCCTACGCGCACGGGGTGCGTGCGTCATGGCGAGGTTTCTCCTTTGTTGGGTGCGGTGCGAGGAACCGCCGACGCCGAGCACCGGAATGCCGACCACGGCGGGCACGGGGGCCAGAGCGGGTGGCCGGTTTCAGGACGGTCGGGCGTGGGCGACCCGCCGGCGACGTATCTGGCGTCGCAGCAGCGCGACGACGGCCGCGAGGAGCAGCAGGGGGCCGACGCTCCTGGCGACCTTCCAGGCGGTGGCGGGGCCGTGGTCGGCCGCGCTCGCCTCGCCCGCCGCGGGCACGTCGCCGAGCACCCAGTCGTGGGCGTACCGGCCGGGGCCGTACACCTGACGCTGACCCTGCGGGCCGGTCGCCACCGTCTGGTACGCGGGGTCGAGATCGCTCAACATCCGCACCTCGATGCCGGCCTTGCCGACCGGCCCCGGGCAGGTGTAGTCGACGTCCACACCGGAGCCCGCGAGGTCGCGCGGCGGCTCGACGGTGCCGGCGCACGCGTGGCCGTCACTGCTGACGGTCATCTGCTTGAGCAGGTAGGTCGCGAACGGCGCGGACGAGGCGAGCACCGTCGCGTCCGAAGCCTGAAAGGAGATGGCGCCGTCGAGCAGGACGCGGTCCTGCGGCAGCAGGCCGAGGTGGACGCCGAGCAGGGTCAGTTCGTCGACGCCGCCCGGCTTCCACGTCAGGTGCACCACCTCGTGGCGATCCGCGTCCGTCGCGATGGTCACGGTCTGCGGGTAGCCGTACGGATGGGCTCCGGCGGGGACCGCCGTGGCGAGCAGGGTGAGGGTGAACGCCACCGAGATCACGACGCGGCGGGGCCACAGTGCGGTTGAGGGCATGCCAGCGCTCCGGTCTACAGGTGCTGTGGCACGCCGGTGGGCGCAGCCGTTCAGTGACCCTGCCGGTCGTCGGCGAACTCGCCAGGCAGGCCCGATGAGAAACGGGCGCAGCGCGGGTGAACAGTTAGTTGATCAATCACGCTCTTCGGCGCGCCCGGGCGTGCGACCGGCCTCCGGCCCAGCGGCCTTGGGCGATCGACTTGCGCGATCGCTCTAGGCGATCGCGCATGGGCTGGGCTGCCCGGCGCCATCGCCGAGCACGCCGAGGAGGCGCGGCGGGACAACGACTTCCCCAAGTACGCGCGGATCACCGCGCCGGTGCTGCTGATGGCCGGCAAGGAAGCCGACACGACGGGACGCTGGCCGGGCGCCAGGGCGGCTCAAAGACGTGCTGCCCCACTCCGAGCTGGCCCTCTTCCCCAGACTCGACGACTTCGGCCCGGAGAAGGACCCGGCCGCCATCGCCGCCGCCGTCACCCGGTTCTTCCTCGACCGCTCCGAGTGAACGCGTCACGGCCGCTGTCCCAGCACCTTCGCCACCCCGGTGACGGCGGCCGGGACCGGCAGGGAGCGCCCCCGTGGTGCGGCACCGAAGAGGGTTGCGTCCCCTACCGGGAACGCAACCCTCTGTGGTAGCTCAGTCGCTTGTGCCGAAATCCCGACGCGCGAGCTAGCCGGCGCGGAACGCCACCCAGGCGTCGCTCATCCGGTCGGCCTGCCCGGCGGTGAACATGTTCATGCAGGAATCCTGCGTGTAGTCCATGAAGTTGTGGATCGGGTCCAGCCCCGGCGCGGTGCAGGAGTCCGCGCCCACCGGGCAGTCGAACTGCGGCGCCGCCTCGCGCGGGGTGTCCGCGACGAAGTCGCCGGACGCGGAGCAGCCGTGCGCGAAGGTGTGCTCCAGCATCAGCCAGTGCCCGACCTCGTGCGTCAGCGTGTCGCCCAGGGCGTACTTGCCGGCCGTACCGCCCGGCATCGACTCGTCGAGCATCACCACGCCGTCGATGTAGTCGCGGCCGTTGTTGTAGCCCTTCGGGAAGTACGCCCAGCCGAGCAGGCCGCCGCCGATGTTGGCCGCGTACACGTTCAGCGTGCGGGAGTCACCGGTGTAGAGCGCCTTCTTCATGTCGCGCTCGTTCTTGCCCGGCTCGACGGTGTACCAGGCGCTGTTCACCGTCCACGTGGTGTCGACGAGCGAGAACCGGAACGGGGTGTCGGAGGCGTCCGCCGCCGTACGGCCCGCGTACGAGTCGTTGAGCACCCTCATCTGTGCCGCGATCAGGGTGTTCCACCTGGTCGTCTCGGCGGCGGTGAGCGGGTGGTCGGAGACCATGTGGAAGACCGTCGGGATGGTGACGCTGCCGTTGGGCAGGCGCGGTGCGTCCTTGATCACGCCGTAGGCGTTGGCCTCGTTCTTCGAGTACAGCTCCGGCTCCTGCGCCGTGGCGCCGGCGGCGATCCGGGCGGCGCCGTGCGCGTCGGCGCCCGGGTCACACGCCGCGACACCCGGGGAGGCGGTCGCGGGGGCGGCCGTGGCCAGCGCTCCGGAGGCCCCGCCGGACGCCAGGAACGCGGCGGCGGTGGCGGTGAGAACCGCCAGTCGGAAGGTCGATCTCCTGTGCATCGGTGCACCTTTCAGTGAGGGAGCGGTGCGGGCTCGATGACGTGGTTGTTTGGGTATGAGAACATGCCGACGGCATCGACAAAAGACCCTCTGAGCAGGGCAGATGCCGATGTAACGGAACAGGGTCGGCCAGCGCTGTTAGGCCGGCCCGGCAGCGGTCTACAGGACCCGGGTCGCCCGCTCGGCGGCGACGATCGCATCCCGTCGCGCCGGGTCGAGATTGGCGCTGATGACCACGGATGCGCCCGCCGACAGCGGCGCGAGCAACCACTTCAACGGCTGCTCGTGCTCGGCGGCGTCGACCAGCAGCCGGTCACCGGCGCGCAGGTCCAGCATCCCGGCGATCTCCCGGGCGAGCGCTCCCCACTGACCGTAGGTCGTGCCGTCCGCGCTGGCCGGGTCCGACGGGTGGATGGCGGTGTGGTCGGGCGTGACGTCCGAATGGCGAAGCACCTCTGTGGACCAGTCCAACCAGCCCAGCGGCACGTCGGCCAACCGACCCGGCCCGGTGCCGACGAGGTAGCGGTGCGGCGCGTCCGGCACGTCCTCCAACCAGTCGTCCTGCCGTTCCGGGGTCACGAAGATCGCGTCGAACGGCCGATCACCGCCGGGCTCCAGCACCGGCAGGCCCGCCGTGGCGCGCGGTCGGAACGACACCGCCAGGCCGCAGGCCCAGGCGCCCAACAACACCGCGGCGGTACGCCAGTGCGGCGGCAGTAGGACCGCTACGCGGCTGCCGGGGCCGAGCCCACAGCCGTCCCGCAGCAGGCTCGCGCTGCGTGCCGCCCACTGGCCGACCTGCTGGGCGGTCAGGTCGACGCGCTCGCCGGTCGCCTCGTCGCGGTAGCTGAGCAGCGGACGCTCGGCCTCGACGGGCCGGGCCGCCAGGTCGGCAGTGACGATTGGCTGCATCTCCACGCTCCCCGGGTCGATGTCGGCACCACAGTACTCAACGACTTTGGTCGCACCTGTCGTCGGCCGATGGCCGTATCGGATGGCCGGGTGGTCCGCGCACGGTGCGGGGGAAGACCCCGCCACGCCGCCGAGGAGCGCTCATGCCGACCGGACCCGACCCCGGCACCGTCGACCATCCCGCCGCCGGCCGCCCTGTCGCCGCTGATCGTCTGCCCCTGCGTCGGCGGCTCCTGCCGGTGATCGCGTTGCTGCTGCTCGCGCCGTGGGCGGCCGAGTGCTCGTGGGGTGGCTTCGCCATCGACGACTTCCTGCCGGTGCTGATCTTCCTGGGTCCGATGTACGGCGGCGCGGCGATCCTCATCCGGGAGGCGGCCCGGCACCTCGGCGCGGGCTGGCCGACGATCGTGCTGCTCGCCGCCGCGTTCGGCGTACTCCAGGCCGGCCTGGTCGACCAGTCGCTGTTCAACCCGCACTACCTCGACGACACCCAGTACGCCGACACCCGTGCCGCCGCCGAGGCGTCGCTGGTGCCGGGGCTGGCATTCAGCCTCCGGCAGGCGTTCGACTTCGTGGGCAACCACATCGTGTTGACCATCTGCGCCCCGATCGTGCTCATCGAGTCGTTCCTCTGGCCGCAGCGGCGGCTGCGGCCGTGGCTGGGCCGGCCCGGTCTCGCCGTGATCGGCGTGGTCTACCTGCTCGGCAGCCTGCTGGTCTTCTCCGACAGCAGCGGCCGGAAGGACTTCCTGGCCAGCCCGATTCAGCTGGCCTTCGCCGCCGTGGTGACCCTCGCCCTCGTCGCGACCGCCCTGCTGCCCCGCTGGCGTCACCCCCAACCGCGCCGGGCCCGTCGGGTGCCGAATCCGCTCGGGGTGGGTCTGCTTGTGGTCGTCGTCCGAATGGGCGCCGACCTGACGCCCGGCTGGGTGGGAGTGACAATCGCACTGACGCTGGCCGCTGCCGCCGGAACCCTGGTCGCGTACTGGTCGTCGCGCGAAGGCTGGGGGCAGCGGCACGTGCTCGCGGCGGGCACCGCGGGCCTGGTCACCGCCGCCGCGTTCGCGTACCTGGTGCCGCCGTACTCCCCGGCGAGCCCGGCCGCGGCCCTGGCCGGCGACGTCGCGGTCACCGTCGTCACTGTCGTCCTGGTCGGCGGTGCCTGGTGGCGGCTGCGCGCTTCGCCCGCTGCGCACGTCGCCGCCCGCTGATGCTCCCCGACTGGTGTCAGCCTCCGCGCGGCCCGTCGCTCGCCTTCGACCGGGTGGATCCGACAGCCGACTCGGCCCGGCGGCCACCACAGTGGACGCGGGGCCGCGCGGCTTCCTACTCTTTGATCATCACGACGTCGGTCGGGCGTTCGACAGTCACCGGCGTGTCGTAGTCGAACAGTTCGAGGGTCGAGTTGACAGTCCCCGTGTCGAGGCGGCCCTTCGCCGTCGACTGCCAGGTGACGGTGAGCGCCACCGTCGCGATCCGACCGTCGCGATCCAGCGTGACGTCGCCGGCCGTGCTGCTCGACCCGTCTTTGCCGGTCTCGGCGTAGGTGAAGTGCAGGGAGCCGTCCGGCTTCTCGGTGACCGTCGCGTTCTGTCGCTTCAGCGCCGCGAAGAGGGCAGCCGGGTCGGGCTCGGCGGAACCCAGCACGTCGTTCCCGTCGCCGTAGAGGGAGAGCCGGTCGTACGTCCCCGGGTACTGCCCGTACCGGCCGTACGTCTCGCCCGGGCCCTTGTCGGCCGGTAGCCGGCCCAGCGGAGGCTCGCCACCCTGGTACCTCGTGCCGTTGATCAGCAACTCGGTGGTGACCGAGTCGTCCTGCGGGGCGCGGACGTAGCCGGTCGCGGTCCTCGGGTCGAACGCGCCCTCGTAGGTCAGCCCGTCCCGGCCCGAGTTGGTCAGCCGCATCCGGTAGCTGATGTTCTCGCTGGCGGCGGCGGCCGAGACCAGCCGCATCGCCGGCGAGGCCGGGGCGGGCGGCGCGGCCTGGGTGGCGACGTCGGAGCGGCCCGCCGGGGAGTACGCCGGCACGGTCAGCGCCGTGCCGACGCCCAGCGCCAGCAGGGCGCACGTGCTGCCGACCAGCGCGGTGGTCCGGCGTCGCCGGGCCCGTCGGCCGCGCTCGATCAGCGCACCCACCGGGGGTACGGAGTCCGTTTCACCGTCGACGATGTCGTGCAGCCGATGGGCGAGACGGTCATCGATGCTGTTCATGACTATCACCTGCTTACCGCCAGCCGGATATGTCGCTGCCACGCCACCTCGACGAACGCGACGTAGGACCGGTCCGCCGCGGACAGGGCTTTCTGTTGGTCGGTCACGCGCCTTACACGCCGCGGGGTCACCGAAGGTTGTCAGGCCGAGGGCAGTTCCGGGCCGCCGTCCAGCAGGGGGCCGAGCAGGTCGTCGTACTCCTCGACCCGGGCCAGGACCTCGGCGGCGGTGAACTGGCGGACGGCCGGCTTCCGGCCGCGCGCGCCGGCCTCCACCTCGTCCCAGGTCAGCGGCGTCGACACCGCCGGCACCGACTGGGCCCGCAGGGAGTACGGCGCAACAGTGGTCTTCGCCGCGTTGTTCTGGCTCCAGTCGATGAAGACCTTGCCCGGCCGGAGGTTCTTCGCCATCTTCGACACGATCAGCTTCGGGTGGGCCTTCTCCAACTCCTGGGCGATCCGGCGGGCGTAGTCGGAGACGACGTCGGACGACTGGGTGCCGGCGATCGGGCAGCAGAGCTGCATGCCCTTCTTGCCGGAGGTCTTCGGGTACGACTCGATGCCGTCGTCGGCGAGGCGATCACGCATCAGCACCGCCACCGGGCAACACTCGGCCAGCCCGGCCGGCGGCCCCGGGTCCAGGTCGACGACCATCATGTCCGGGTGCTCGCCCACCTTCCACTGCGGTGTGTGCAGCTCCAACGCGGCCAGGTTGGCCAGCCAGACCAGGGTGGGCAGGTCGTCGGCGACCACGTAGTCGATGGTCTCCCGGCCCTTCGTCGACCCGGGCGCCGGCAGGTTCTCCACCCGCACCCAGTCCGGGGTCGCGGCAGGCGTGTTCTTCTCGAAGAACGACTTGTCGTCCACCCCGTTGGGGAAGCGGATCCGGGTGACCGGTCGGTCCTGCAGGTGCGGCAGCAGCACCGGGGAGATCCGGGTGTAGTAGTCGATCACCTCGCCCTTGGTGAACCCGGCCGCCGGGTAGAGCACCTTGTCCAGGTTGGACAGCTCAAGCGCGCGACCCTCGACGTCCACCCGTAGCCGCTCAGCCGGCATCGTCGACCTCCTCCGGAGGCTTGTCCGGGCGCAACCGCAGCACCCGGGGGAAGCGCAGCCGACCGTCGGGGGTGCGCTGGCCGTACTTCACCTCCACCACCACCCGGGGTTCTACCCAGATGGCACCCCGGGCATCCTCGCGCGGCACACCCGGCGCGAACGGTGACACGCCGGAGCGCAGCGGCTCCAGCTCGGCGAGGAGCTGCCGCTCGATGGCCGCGCCGATCCCACCGCCGACCCGACCCCGGTAGATCAGCCGGCCGTCCGGGCCGGGCACCCCGACCAGCAGTCCGCCGATCCGGCGCGCGCCCGGCCGCCACCCGCCGATGACGAAGTCGCCGGTCACCTCCAGCTTGACCTTCACCCAGTCCGGCGAGCGCACCCCCGGGCGGTAGACGGCCCCGACCCGCTTGGCCATCACACCTTCCAGGCCGTGCTCCCCGGCCGCCTCGTAGGTGGCCGGCCCGTCGGCGAACATTGGCGGCACCGCCCACCGGGGACCACCGAGCGCGAGCGCCTCCAGAGCCTCCCGGCGGCGCTCGTACGGCCAGCCGGTCAGGTCGTCACCGTTGAGCCGGAGCAGGTCGAAGATCATGTACGTCACCGGCATGACTGCTGCCAACCGGGCCGCCTTGGCCGCGTCCCGGACGTGCATCCGCTCGGCCAACGCGGTGAACGACGGCTGCCCGCCCTGGCCGAGCAGCACCACCTCACCGTCGAGCAGCGCGTCGTCGACCTGCTCGGGCAGAGTGGCCAACTCCGGGTACGCGGCGGTGATCTCCACGCCGGAGCGGGCATACAGATGCTGGCCGCCACCTGAGATGTCGGCCAGTGCGCGGACGCCGTCCCACTTGAATTCGTACGCCCAGCCGTCACCCGCCGGGAGCGACCCGGTCATCGCGAGCATCGGCTTGAGCGGCGCGCCGGGCACGACCCGACTGTAGTAGCAGGCCGAACACCTCGCGTCCGGTTCTTTCGGATGCGAGCATGGTCGATACCGGGGAAGGGAGCGCAGGATGCGTGCCATCTGGAAGGGAGCCGTGTCGTTCGGGCTCGTCTCGATCGGGGTGAAGCTCTACTCCGCCACCGAGGAGAAGGACATTCGGTTCCACCAGGTGCACCGCGAGGACGGCGGCCGAATCCGCTACAAGCGCACCTGCTCGGTCTGCGGCGAGGAGGTCACCTACGACGACATCGCCAAGGGCTACGACATCGGCGGCGGCGAGATGGTGATCCTCACCGACGAGGACTTCGCCGACCTGCCGCTGACCAGCTCCCGTGCCATCGACGTGCTGGAGTTCGTACCAGCCGAGCAGGTCGACCCGATCCTCTACAACAAGGCCTACTTTCTTGAGCCGGAGGGCGCGGCGACCAAGCCGTACGTGCTGCTGCGCGACGCGCTGATCGACTCGGAGCGGGTGGCCATCGTCAAGGTGGCGCTGCGCCAGCGCGAGCAGCTCGCCACGCTGCGGGTCCGCGAGGGTGTGCTGCTGCTCAACACCATGCTCTGGCCGGACGAGATCCGTACCCCGGACTTCGGTTTCCTCGACGAGGACCTCAAGGTGCGCCCACCGGAGCTGGCCATGGCCAGTTCCCTGATCGACTCGATGACCGGCGAATTCGAGCCGGACGTCTTCACCGACGACTACCGGGCCGCGCTGCAGGAGGTCATCGACGCCAAGGTGGAGGGCCGGGAGGTCGTCCAGCCGGAGGAGGTCGAGGAGGCCCCGGCCGCGGCGGTGGACCTGATGGCCGCGTTGAAGGCCTCGGTGGAGCGCGCGAAGGCGGCACGCGGCGAGCAGCCCACCCGTGGCGGTGGTGGCGGTGGCGGCGAGCCGACGCCCATCTCGTCGGCCCGGTCCGCGCAGAAGGCAGCCGAGAAGAAGGCCGCCAAGGCGCCCGCGAAGAAGACCGCGGCGAAGAAGACGGCCGAGAAGAAGGCGGCCGAGCCGGCGAAGAAGACCGCGGCCAAGAAGACCGCCGCCAAGAAGGCGGAGCCGGCGAAGAAGACCGCCGCGCGCAAGACCGCACCCCGCAAGAGCGCCTGACCGTACGGCAGCGGCGGCGGTGTCCGCCGGGCCGGGTACGCTCCGCCGGCCGCTGGCGACCGGAGGAGCCCCCATGCCGTACACCCCTGATCTGGACCGGTTGTTGACGCCCGGCGCCCGCTTCACCGACCAGCACGGCGCGTACCTGATCGAGGCCCACCCGGCGGGCGACGTCGTGCTGCCCACCGGCCAGGTGGTCGGGTGCGACCCGCTGGTCTGCCCGGAGGCCGAGCCGTTCACGGTCACGGTGCCGCCGGGGCGGTACGCCGCCCGCGCCTGGGTGGCCGTGGTGCTCCGGGAGGACGCCGAGGTGGACCGGCGGGTGGCCGCGTTTCAGCTGGTGGTCTCCGACGAGCCGACCATTCGGTGGGAGCCGGCGGTCGCGGGCGACCAGGACGTCGCCACGCTCGGTGCGGACGACTACTTCGGGTACGGGGTGGACGCCGGCGCCGGCACCCTCGCCGACCCGACAGCGCTCAGTGTCCTGGAAGGCTGGGACTACGACCGGGTCGAGCAGGTCTTCATCCCCGACAAGCTGCCCTCGTCCCCGGTCCCGGGGCTGATCACCGCTGTCCTGGACGAGGCCAGCGGTGCCAACGTCGTCACGGTGACCACCGGTTGGGGCGACGGCTGCTACGGCACCTGGATCGGCCGTGCCGCCGACGGTCGGGTCACCTCGTTCGTGACCGACTTCATGGTCGTCCCTGAATAACCGCCCGGGAAAGCCCCGGAACTGTCGCACTGGGCGATCCGGGGCGTCCGCGGCGGGCACGGTGGGCCGCTGTGCGGGTACCGTGTGCGTCGGCTTTCCCCCCGGCACCGGGTGCCGGCCACACTTCGCAGCAGGGAGTCGACGACGTGAGCGAGCGGACGCAGCAGAAGGGCCCGGACCAGAGCCCGGCAACCAAGTCGGGGCGCCGCCTGGCCGCCCAGTTGGCGGAGAAGAAGGCCGCCGACGCGAGGCGGAAGCGCAACGCGTGGGCCAGCGGCCTCGCCGCTGTCGCCGTGGTCGGCGTGCTGATCGCCGTCTTCGTGACGATCGGCGGGGGCGACGACAAGCCCAAGACCCAGGCCGACGCGACCCCGTCCGCCACCGCCCCGGCCCCCGACGAGGCCGGCGCGCCCCCCGCTCCGCAGCTGCCCGAGGGCGCCGATCCCGCGCTGGGCAGCAAGCCGGCGGTGACGCCAGGCACGGGCGACCTCAAGAAGCTCACCGTCACCCCGCTGATCAAGGGCAAGGGTCCGGCCGTGCAGAAGGGCCAGAACATCACCACCAACTACGTGGGGGTGTTCTACAAGGACGGCAAGGAGTTCGACTCCTCCTGGAAGGCCGGGCAGCCGGCCACCTTCCCGATCGGCGTCGGTCAGGTCATCCCGGGCTGGGACCAGGGCCTGGTCGGGGTGACCGTGGGCAGCCGGGTGCAGCTCGACATCCCGGGCGAGCTGGCGTACGGCAACGACGAGGCCGCGGCCGGTGGCCGTCCGACCGGTCCGCTGCGCTTCGTTGTGGACGTGCTCGCCGCCCAGTGACCTGTCCGGGTCGTCCCGGTTGTCGCCGGGCCGCGATGGAGTTGTTCACATGGGGCTTCCGGCCCGTCACCCAGCGGCAGTAGGTTCGGCGTCACCCCGGGCGGTTCGCCGCCCGGGGTGAACATCCGGAACCGGGACGCGGAGGTGCATGTGACGGCGCTGGACGAGCCTGGGCGGACCGCCCGGTCGATGTGGGCGTACTTCGAGCCGGTGCACGCTGTCACCTACCTCCACCCCCGGGCTCGGGCCGCGTACGAGGCGGTCGGTCTGCGCGGCTACTGGCGCGGTTACTTCGCCGGCCGGGCCGCGCCGCTGGGCGCCACCGAGGCGGCCCCGGTGATCGCCGCCTTCTTCAACTTCGCGCCACCGATGGTGGCCCGCGCGCTGCCGGCGGTGTGGCGGTTGGCGACCCCGCAGGAGGCGCTGCGCGCCCGCCTGACCGGTGCCGTGCAGGCGCTCGCCGAGCTGACCTACGAGCTACCGGAGTCGCACCTGGTGGAGGCCGCCGACCTGCTGGAGCGGGCCGCCTCGGCGGCGCAGACCGCCGGCCGGGTGCTCGGCGCGGCCAACGCGGCCCTCCCGTCCGGCGAGTACCCGCTGGCGCGGCTCTGGCAGGCCGCCACCACGCTGCGTGAGCACCGGGGGGACGGGCACGTGGCGGCGCTGGTGGCCGCCGGTCTGGACCCGGTGGAGACGCTGACCGGGCGGGTCGCGCTGGACGGTTCGCCACCGCAGTACCTGCTGGGCCGGGGCTGGTCCGAGGAGCAGTGGCGCGCCGCCCGCGAGCGGCTCACCGAGCGGGGCTGGCTGACCGGGGACGGCGCGGCCACCGAACACGCCCGGGCCGGGTTCCAGGCCATCGAGGACGCCACCGACCGGGCCGCCGCGCACCCGTGGGAGGCGCTCGGCCCCGCCGACACGGACCGGCTCCGGGAGCTGCTGGAGCCGATCGCCCGGTCCGGCCACACACTGCTCCCCGAGGGCAGCCCGCTCGGCCTGCCCGCGCTGCCCGGCTGACCGGACGCCCCCGCGTCGGGCAGGATGGGCCCGTGACGGATGCGGTGGTCTTCGACCTGGACGGCGTGATCGTGGATTCCGAGCCGGTGTGGGAGGAGGTCCGGCGGGCGTACGTGGCGGCGCACGGCGGGACCTGGCAGCCGGACACGCAACGACGGCTGATGGGGATGAGCACCGGCGAGTGGGCCCACTATCTCAGCGGTGAGCTGGGCGTCGACCGCACCGCCGACCAGGTCGCCGTCGAGGTGGTCGAGGAGATGACCCGACGCTACCGGGCGCACGTACCCCTCATCGACGGCGCCGACCAGGTCGTCCGCCGGCTGGCCGCGCGGTGGCCGCTCGGGTTGGCCAGCTCGTCGCCGACCCGGCTGATCGAGGCGGCGCTGGCGGCGACCGGCCTGACCGACGCGTTCGGCGCGACCCTCTCCACCGAGCAGACCGAGCGGGGCAAGCCAGCGCCGGACGTGTATCTGAGCGTGGCGCAACACCTCGGTGTCGACCCGACCCGGTGTGTGGCGGTGGAGGACTCGTCCAACGGGGTGCGTTCCGCCGCGGCGGCGGGGATGCGGGTGGTGGCGGTGCCGCACGGCTCGTACCCGCTCGACCCGGACGCTGCCGGGCTGGCCGTGGTGTCGCTCAACGCGATCGGTGAGCTGACCCCGGAGCTGGTGGACGAGCGGGGTTGACAGGGGCCGGGAGGGGTAGTGACCACGGATGAAGGCCATCGTGTACGAGCGCACCGGCGACCCTTCGGTGCTTGGTCTGGTCGACCGCCCGGTGCCCGAGCCGGGTGCGGGCGAGGTCCTGGTGCGGATGGCGGTCGCGGGAGTGAACCCGACCGACTGGAAGTCGCGCCGCAGCTCCCCGCCGAACGGGTGGCAGATCCCCGGGCAGGACGGCGCGGGGGTGGTCGAGGCGGTCGGCGAGGGGGTCGACCCCGACCTGATCGGTGAGCGGGTGTGGGTCTGGGAGGCCGCCTGGCAGCGACAGTGGGGCACGACTGCGGAATACACGCTGGTGCCGGTCCGGCAGGCGGTACGCCTCGGTGCCGCCCCGTTCGAGTTGGGTGCGGCCCTGGGCATCCCGTTCCTCACCGCGCACCGCTGTCTGACCGCTGGCGAGTTCATGCCGGAGACGCTGCGGGCCGGCGCGCTGGCGGATCACACGGTGCTGGTGCAGGGCGGCGCGGGCGCTGTCGGCAACGCCGCGATCCAGCTCGCCCGGTGGGCCGACGCCACTGTGATCGCCACTGTGAGCAGCGCGGAGAAGGCGCAGCTCGCGGCGTCGGCCGGCGCCTCCTTCGTGATCAACTATCGGGAGCAGGACGTGGTCGAGGAGGTCCACAAGATCGCCCCCGACGGGGTGCACACGATCGTGGAGGTTTCCCCCGCCCGCAACGCCTCGATCGACGTGCAGGTGCTGCGGCACGGCGGCGCGGTCTGCATGTACGCCGACAACGGTGGGGACGAGGTGAGCATCCCGATCCGGCCGATGATGGCGCCGAACGCCCGCTGGCAGTTCGTGCTGGTCTACACGGAGCCGAAGGGGGCCAAGGCGCAGGGCGTGAAGGACGTGGCGGCGGCGGCCAGCCAGGGTGGCATCCGGGTCGGCGCGGACGCCGGCCTGCCGCTGCACTACTACCCGCTGGCCGAGGCGGCCGCGGCGCACCAGGCGGTGGAGGATTCGACGGTGGGAAAGGTGCTCGTCACCACCAGCGACGCCTGATCGGGTCGCCGCCCACCCGATTTCCCCGTCAGCAGGACAGAGGCGAATAAATTTCGCAACAATGACGGTGCGGGTCACCCCGCGTGGAGCGGGCGGCCCCGGCGCGGTGCGAACGCCGGGGCCGCCCCTGGGGAGGGTTCAGGAGTACTCCCGCCCCAACAGGCGACAGTGCCGGGAAAAACGTTACGGGGCTGTCAGCTCCCGGACACTCAGCTCACCCCCGGCGTACCGCGAACGGACGACCTTCTTGTCGAACTTGCCCACGCTGGTCTTCGGCACCGTGTCGATGAAGGCCCAGCGCTCGGGCACCTGCCAGCGCGCCACCGACCCGGTCAGGAAGTCCCGCAACTCCTCGGCGGACACCGAGGCGCCCTCCCGGACCACCACTGTGGCCAGCGGACGTTCGTCCCACCGCTCGTCCGGGACACCCACCACGCACGCCTCCAGCACCGCCGGATGGGCCATCAGCGCGTTCTCCAACTCCACCGACGAGATCCACTCACCCCCGGACTTGATCACGTCCTTGGCGCGGTCGGTCAGCGTGATGTACCCGTCCGGCGAGAGCGTGCCCACGTCGCCGGTACGCAGCCAGCCGTCGCGGAACTTCTCGGAGTCCGGGGCGTCGTCACCGACGTACCTGGCGGTCACCCACGGCCCACGGACCTCCAGCTCGCCCACCGCCGTGCCGTCGGCGGGCATCGGATCGCCCGACGGGCCGACGATCCGCGCCTGCACGCCCGCCGGCACCCGCCCCTGGGTGTAGCGGTAGCGCCACGCCTGCTCACCTGTCGCACCGGCGGGCGGACGCGAGACCGACCCCAGCGGGGACATCTCGGTCATCCCCCAGGCGTGGATGACGTCGATCCCGTGCCGCTCGTCGAACGCGTGCATCAGCGCCGGCGGGCACGCCGAGCCGCCGACGATCACCTCACCGAGCGAGGAGGTGTCCACGTCGTGGGTGTCCAGGTAGGCCAACAGGTCGGTCCAGATGGTCGGCACCGCGCCGGCCAGGGTGGGCCGCTCGGCGGCGATCATCTCGGCGATCGGCGCGGCCTGGAGGAACCGGTCCGGCATGATCAGCGACGCGCCGGAGAGGAAGGCCGCGTACGGCAGCCCCCAGGACATGGCATGGAACATCGGCACGATGGCCAACTCGCGGTCGGTCGGTCCGAGACCGAAACCCTCCGGCATGCAGACCTGCAACGAGTGCAGGTAGATCGACCGGTGCGAGTAGGCCACGCCCTTCGGGTTGCCGGTGGTGCCCGAGGTGTAGCAGAGGGCGGCCGCGTCGCGCTCGTCCACCTCGGGCCAGTCGTACGTGTCCGGCCGATCGGCGAGCAACGCGTCCCAGTGGTGCACAGTGATCCGGTCGCCGGCCGCCGCGACCAGTGGCGCCGGGTCGCCACCGCCGACCACCACGACATGCCGCACAGTGGTCAGCTCACCGATCACCCGGGCCAGCAGCGGGAGCAGCGTGCTGTCGACGAGCACCACCCGGTCCTCGGCGTGGTTGGCGATGTAGACGACCTGGTCGGGGAAGAGCCGGATGTTGAGCGTGTGCAGCACCGCACCCATGCTCGGCACCGCGAAGTAGGCGACCAGGTGCTCGTTGTTGTTCCACATGAAGGTGGCGACCCGTTCGTCGCCGGTCACCCCACACTCGTCGCGCAGCCCGTGTGCCAGCCGGGCGGCGGCGCGGCCCACCTCGGCGTACGTCATCCGGCGGGGTTCGGCGCCCGTCCAGGTGACCACCTCGGCCGCGCCGTGCACCCCTGCACCGTGGTCGAGGATCCGGGAGATCTGCAGAGGGGCGTCCATCATCGTGCTACGCATGGGTAACAAGCTAGTGTCGGCGGTCACACGTTGGGAACCCCCGTAAGTTGTCGCAGGTGAGCATCTCCTGGGCCGACTCGTACGTGGGGCAGTTGCGCGCGCTCGCCGGGGACCGGACGCTGATGTTCGTCGGCGCCCGTGCCGTGGTCAACGACGACGCCGGACGCATCCTGCTGATCAAACGCTCGGACAACGGGCAGTGGGCCATGCCGGCCGGCGCGATGGAGCTGGGCGAGTCGATCGCCGACTGCGCCGTACGCGAGGTCCGTGAGGAGACCGGGCTGCGCGCGCTGCGGGTCTGCGCGTTCGCCCTCTACACCGGGCCGGACCGGACGAGCACCAACATGTACGGCCACACGTACCAGGTGTTCACTACCGCGTTCAAGGTGGAGGAGTGGGACGGGCAGTTGGCCCGGGTCACCGACGAGACCACCGACGCCGGCTTCTTCGCCCGCGACCGGTTCCCCGCCCCACTCTCCACCTCGGTCATCGAGACCCTGGCCGACCTGGACGTCTTCGAGCAGACGAACCGGCTCATCCTCAAGTAGGGCCGCCCCGGAGTCACCGACCCCGGGGCAACGTCTCACTGCGGGTAGCGCTGCCCGGCGAAGTAACCCTCCTGGATCCAGTTCGGGTACGCGACCGGCAGCTTGGTGGCCTCGTCCAGCTCGGTGAGATCCTCAGCGGTGAGGGTGAGGTCCGAGGCGGCGATGTTGTCGACCAACTGGTCGTGCTTGCGGGCACCGACGATCACGCTGGTCACCGCCGGCCGGGACAGCAGCCAGGCGACCGCCACCCGGGCCGGGCTGACCCCGTGCCGCTCGGCGACGCCCTTGAGCACCTCGACCACCCCGAAGGCGTGCTCCGGCTCGAACGGGGTGAAGCTGGCGTACCCGGGCTGGGCGCTGCGCGCGCCGCTGTCGGCGACGGCGCCGTCCCGGCTGACCTTGCCGGAGAGGAAACCTCCGGCGAGCGGGCTCCAGACGGTCAACCCGACACCCTCGTTGAGCGCCATCGGTACCACGTCGCGCTCCACGTCCCGGCCCAGCAGCGAGTAGTACTCCTGCACCGAGACGAATCCGGCCAGCTTCTCCCGGGCGGAGATGCCCAGCGCCTTGGAGATCTGCCAGGCCGCGAAGTTGGCGGCGCCGATGTAGCGGACCTTGCCCTGCCGGACCGCGTCGTCGAGCGCGCGCAGCATCTCCTCCATCGGAGTGACCTGATCGAAGTTGTGGATCTGGTACAGGTCGATGTGATCGGTGCCCAGCCGGCGCAGGCTGTCCTCCAGGTTCTGCATGATGTGCAGTCGGGAGGTGCCGACGTCGTTCGGGCCGGGCCCGGTCCGGGAGTGCACCTTCGTCGCCAGCACGACGTCGCGACGCCGCTTGCCGAGCGCCTTGCCGAGCAGCTCCTCGCTCTCGCCGTCGCTGTAGCCGTCGGCGGTGTCGACGAAGTTGACGCCCGCGTCCAACGCGGTGTCCACCAGCCGCTGCACCTCGGGCAGCGCCAGCGCACCGAGGGTGCCCCAGAGCGGGTGGCCGCTGCCGCCGAAGGTCATCGCGCCGAGCGAGATCTCCGAGACGTACACCCCGGTGCTGCCCAGCAGTCGGTACTTCACGTGTGTTTGCTCCTCGTGGTGGGTCGGAGGCCGAGGTCAGGGCCTCCGTGGTCACTATGTCGGACACTGTGTCCGGCAACGAGCGTACGTCGCCCACCCGACCCCCGGCCACCTAGGATTCCGGCTATGCCCTCGATCACCCGCCGTCGTCCGCACAACCCCGACGGACGTGCGGCCGTCGAAGCGCGGGTGCTGGCAGCCACCGAGCGGCTCCTGAAGGAGGGAACCCGCTTCACCGACCTCGGCGTGCAGCGGATCGCCGCCGAGGCCGGTGTGGCCCGGTCGACCTTCTACACCCACTTCCGCGACAAGAGCGAGCTGCTCATGCGCCTCGCCGGCACCATGCGCGAGAGCTCCTTCGGTCGTACCGGCGAATGGAACCCCGCCGGGCCGGGAGACCCGCTCGAGCGGCTGACCGAGGTCTTCGCCGACGTGATCCGGATATACCGGACATACGCCCCGGTGCTGGCCGCGGTCAGCGAGGTCGCCGCGTACGACGAGGTGGTCCGGGAGTACTGGGCGGCAGGGCTGGAGCAGTTCGTGACCCGAACCATGGACGCGCTCCGGATCGAGCAGCAGGCCGGGCGTACCCCAGCCGACCTGGACGTGCCGACGGCCAGCCGGTTGATCGTGATCGGCGGCGACCGCTTCCTGGCCGACCACGTCAGCACCACCTCGGCCGACCCCGACACCGACGCGGCGGCCGCCCGGGAGTTGGCCGCGACCTGGTGGTACGGCGCCTACCGCCGCCCCGCCTGACCGCCGCCCCGCCTGACCGCCGCCGGCCTTGATCAACTCTGATTCGTGGAAGTCGGGGCATCCCCGACGCCCGGACACCCCGACTTCACTGACCCCGAGTCGATCACGCCGTCTGGCGCGTCGTTCCCCCCGGCGATCCGCTCAGATCATCGTCTGCGACTTGGCCTCCATGTCGGCAGCGGCCTCCTCCTTGGACTCGCGGGTCAGCGGCTTGCCGCCCGGAGCCGGGGCCTCGCCGCCGAGCGGGTCGGCACCACCTGTGGCGCCCTGCGGGCCAGCACCCCGCAGCTGCATGTTGGGCAGCGTCAGTGTGACCACCACCGCCACGATCGCGATCAGGCCGGCAGTCAGGAAGACCATGTCCAGCGCGTCGACGAAGGCGCCCTGGATGGCCGCGCGTACCGGCGCCGGCAGGGCCAGGATGGTGGCCGGATCGTTGATCGAGATGTTGGTGCCGCCACTCGCCGCCACGGCGGCCTGCTCCTGCGGCGGAAGCTGCGCGATCGCGCCGGGCAGCCGGTCGGCCAGCCCCCCGGTCAGCCGGGACGAGAGCACAGTGCCGAGGATCGCCACCCCGAACGAACCGCCCAACGACCGGAAGAAGGTCGCCGAGGAGGTGCCGGCACCCAGGTCCCGTACGGAGACCGCGTTCTGCACCGCCAGGATCAGCGACTGCATGCACAGGCCCAGCCCGACGCCGATCACCACCATGAACCCGAACGCGACCCAGAGCGAGGTGGCCACCTCCAGCTGGGTGAAGAGGAACATGCCGACCAGCAGGGTCGCCGAACCGGCCACCGGGAACCACTTGTAGCGACCGATCCGGGTCATCGCGCGGCCGGTCAGGATCGAGGTGATGATGATGCCGGCCATCATCGGCAGCATCAGCAGACCGCTTCGGGTCGGCGAGGCGCCCTTCACGATCTGCAGGTACAGCGGGATGAAGATGATCGAACCGAACATCACCAGACCGATGATGAGCAGGGCCGAGTTGGCCAGCGCGAAGGTGGCGCTCCGGAACAACCGCAGCGGCAGGATCGGCTCGGCCACCCGGGCCTCCTGGAGGACGAAGAGCACCCCCAGCACCGCACCGACCACGAAGAGCGTGATGATCACGCCGGAGCCCCAGGCGTACTCGTTGCCGCCCCAGCTCAGCGCGAGCAGCAGGGAACTCACCCCGGCCACCAGCAGGCCGGCGCCGAGCCAGTCGATCGAGTGGTCCCGACGTTCGAACGGGATCAACCGCATCACGTGGTAGCAGACCACGATCGCCAGGATCGCCAGCGGCACGTTGATGTAGAAGATCCACCGCCAGTCGGTCTCCGCGAAGTAACCGCCCACCAGCGGCCCGGCGATCGACGAGATCCCGAAGACCGCGCCGAACAGACCCTGGTAGCGACCACGCTCCCGCGGTGACACCACGTCCGAGATGATGGTGAACGCGAGCGTCAGCAGACCACCGGCGCCGAGACCCTGGATACCCCGGGTGACGATCAGCTGGGTCATGTTCTGCGACAGCCCGGCCAGCAACGACCCGAGCAGGAACGTGCCGATCGAGAAGAGGAAGACCGGCCGACGCCCGTACAGGTCCGCCATCTTGCCGTAGAGCGGCGTCGACGCGGTCGAGGCGAGCAGGTACGCGGTGACCACCCAGGAGTAGTGGTTGATCCCGCCCAGCTCGCCCACGATTGTCGGCAGCGCCGTACCAACGATGGTCTGGTCGAGTGCGGCAAGCAGCATGCCGGTCATCAGGCCGAACATGAGCAGCCGGATCTGCTGACGGTTCAGCACCGGCGCGCCGGAGGCTTCGGTGGTCATGTGGCCTTCTATCCCGCGAGCGGCAGAACATGCGCCGAACCGCCAAAAAACCAACCCCACCGGCACCTCTCCCGGCGGCGTTGATCATGAAGTTATTGCCACGACACGCCGCGCCAGGTGGCAACAACTTCATGATCAACGGAGAGGGCGGGGGTGGGGTTAGGGGGTGGCGAAGGTTTTGGTGATTGCTGCGCAGAAGGCGGGGAGGTCGTCGGGTCTGCGGCTGCTGGTCAGGTTGCCGTCGGTGACGCACTCCTCGTCCACCCAGGTGGCTCCAGCGTTCGTCAGGTCGGTACGAAGGGTGGGCCAGGACGTGATCCGTCGACCGCGCACCACGTCCGCCTCGATGAGCGTCCACGGACCGTGACAGATCACCCCCACCGGCTTGCCGGCGTCGAAGAACGCCTTCACGAACCGCACCGCGTCCGGATCGCCCCGCAGGAAGTCCGGGTTCGCCACCCCACCGGGCAGCACCAGCGCGTCGTAGCCGGAGGCGTCCGCCTTGTCGACCGTCACGTCCACGTCGTACGTCTTGGAGTGGTCCAGGTGGTTGAAGGACTGGATGGAACCGGGCTTCAGCGAGACCAGATCGGCCGTTGCGCCGGCGTCCTCGACCGCCTCGCGTGGCTGGACGTACTCGACCTCCTCGACGCCGTCGGCGGCCAGGAACGCGATCCGCTTGCCCTGCAATGTCGCTGTCATCTCGGTACATCTCCTTTCCGGGGTTCCTCAATCCCCTTCCCGCCCTCAAACGCCCGAAACAGGTCGGACAGGCTCGGACCGGTTCGGACCGGTCACGACCCGTCGAACGGGGCCTGACCAGCGGCGGGGTCGGCCGCCCCGCAGGTTTGTCGGGCAGGCCGCTGGGGACCCGGGGAGGCATGGCAGGAGCAGCAGCGGAACAGCGCCGGCTCGCCACCGTCGTGGAGAGCTGGCTCGGACGCCCAGTCCTGATCGTCGGTGACGCCATGCTGGACGAATGGCGGTTCGCCGACTCCGACCGGCTCTGCCGGGAGGCGCCCGCCCCCGTCCTCACCCTGCGCCGCCGGATCTCCGCCGCCGGTGGGGCCGCGAACACCGCCGTCAACGTGGCCGCTCTCGGCGGCCGGGCGGTACTGGTGGCACCTGTCGGCGCCGACGTCGCCGGCGACGAACTCCACGACTGCCTGGACCGCGCGAGCGTCTGGGACCGCACTGTCAACCAACCCGGGCGGCCCACCCCGGTCAAGCGGCGGATGCTGGCCGGCAACCAGATCCTGCTGCGGGAAGACTCCGGCGGCCCGGAGGACTCCCTGGACCACGATGGGGTGGCCCGGCTGCTCACCGCCCTGAGCTGCGCCACCGAGGAGTTGCGCGCCGCCACCGGTGGGCAGGCGCCGACCCTTGTGGTCTGCGACTACGGCCTGGGCGCGCTGCCCGCGCCGGTCCGCGCGTGGCTGGTCGAGAACCGCCAGCGGTACGCCACAGTCGCGCTGGACGCCCACGACCTGGCCGACTGGCGGGGCCTCGCGCCGACAGTGGTCACCCCCAGCTTCGCCGAGGCGACCCGGCTGTTGGCTCGCGCGGGCGGTACGACCCGACCGACCGGCGGGACCGAACTGCACCTGGAACACCCGGACGGCGACCCGGCCGACGGCCCCTCCGAGATGACAGCGGGCGCGGCCCCGGGCGCGGTACGCGCCGACGACGTGACCGCCGAGTTGGCCCGGGCCGACCGCCCGGGACCGGTCGGTGAGCCCACCCCGGGCGAGGGGCGGGTGGCCCTCACCGGTGACGGGCTCAGCGTCACCGGCACCGGCGTCACAGTGAACACCCGGGCCGGAGAGGGCGTCGACAGGGCCGTCCTGGCCGAGTCGCGGCTGGCCGAACTGCGGGCGCACACCGGCGCCGACGTGGTCGCGGTGACCCTGGACACCGAGGGCGCGGTGGTCGGGGGCGCCGACGGGGAGCCCCGACGCAGCCACAGCACCCCGGTGCCGGCGAGCCACGCCGTGGGGGCCGGCGACGCGTACCTGGCGGCGATGACGTTGGCCCTGGCCGCCGACGCGCCCCTGCCCACCGCCGCCCAACTCGCCCAACTGGCGGCCACCATCACCGTCTCGGACACCGGCACCTGCGTGTGCCGACGGGACGACCTGCTGGCCGCGCTGGACCAGCCGACCGACACCACGAGCCACCCGGCGCTGGTCGGCGGCGACGAGTTGGACGCGATCGTCGCCGAATACCGCGAGGCGGGACGGTCGGTGGTCTTCACCAACGGCTGCTTCGACGTGCTGCACCGCGGGCACGTGCGCTACCTGGAGCAGGCCCGCGCGTTGGGTGACCTGCTCATCGTGGCGGTCAACTCGGACGGCAGCGTACGACGACTCAAGGGCCCGGACCGGCCGGTCAACCCGGTCGAGGACCGGGGCGCCCTGCTCGCCGCGCTCGCCTGCGTGGACCACGTGGTGGTCTTCGAGGAGGACTCACCCGCCGCGCTCATCGAAGCCGTCCGGCCCGACGTGTACGTCAAGGGCGGCGACTATCCACCGGAGCTGGTGCCGGAGGCGCCGCTGGTACGCCGGCTGGGCGGTCAGGTACGCACCCTGGGGTACGTGCCGGACCGGTCCACCTCCGCGATCATCGAGCGGATCCGTTCACACAGCCAGGACCCGTCGCCACACGTCGACGACCGGGAGCCTGACCCGTCGCTGCGCACCCGCACCCAGGCGTCGTGAACCGCCCTCTCGACCTCGGCACCCCGGAGGAGTTCCGCGCCGACCGGCTGGTCGACGTGCTGATTCCGACCCGGAACCGGCCCGCCGAGCTGGCCGTCACACTGGGCGGGCTCGCCGCCCAGGACGGGGTACCCGGCTTCGGGGTGGTCGTCAGCGACCAGTCCGACGGTGATCCGGCGTACGCGCATCCCGCCGCGGCCACGATGGTTCGGGCGTTGCGGCACCGGGGTCACCCGGTGCTGCTCACCCGCCGGCTGCCCCGGCGAGGGCTGGCCGAACACCGGGCGTACCTGCTCGCCACGTCCGCCGCCCGGTACGTCCTCAGCCTCGACGACGACATCTGGCTGGAACCGGGTGCGCTGCACCGACTGGTCACCGCGATCGGGGAGCTGGGCTGCGGGTTCGTCGGGAACGGCGTACACGGCCTCTCGTACACCGACGACGTCCGGCCGGAATCGCACTGCCACTACGAGGAGTGGGCCGGCCCACCCACACCGGAGCGGATCCGACCCGACACCCCGCAGTGGAACCGGGCCCGGATCCATTCGGCCGCGAACCTGCTGCACATCACCGAGCGGTTGGCGCTGCCGCCGGGCGCGTGGCGGGCGTACAAGGTCTCCTGGATCGGCGGGTGCGTGCTCTACGACCGGGCCAAGCTCGTCGACGCCGGTGGCTTCGACTTCTGGCGTCGGGTCCAGGAGAAGCACCAGGGCGAGGACGTGGCGGCCCAACTCGCCGTGTTGTCCCGCTACGGCGGCGCGGGCATCCTGCCCAGCGGCGCGTACCACCTGGAGTCGCCCACCACTGTCACCGACCGGGACGTGGAGGCGTGGGAGGTCGTCCTCGCCGACGAGGACACCCCGCAGCCGGCTTGACCTACGGGGTGAGCAACTCCCGGGCGGCTTCCACCACCTCGCTCACCGGAACGTCGATGACGAAGGAATCCCGGTGCGGGCACTCACCGTCGCCGGGCCGGTGCGGATAGATGCCCGGTGTGCAGTCGACCCCGCAGACCGGGCAGTGCACCGTCCACGAGCTGATCGGCCGGTGCCGGCCCCGCAGCGGGCTGGCGCCGTTGATCAGGTTGCCGACCCAGAAGATCCCCACCGTGGGCGCGCCCACCGCAGCCGCCAGGTGCAGCGGGCCGGTGTCGTTCGAGACGACCAACGCGCAGTCGGCGTAGCAGCCCACCAGCCCGCCCAGGCTGAGCGTGCCCACCTGAGGGCGCACCGGCACCTGCGCCGCGGCGACGACCCGGTCCACCACCTCCTGCTCGGAGGGCGTGCCGGTGACCAGCACCTCGTAGCCGTCCTCGTGCAGCGCCCCGGCCACCTCGGCGAAGCGCTCGGCGGGCCAGCGTCGGCGGCTGTCGGTGGCGCCCGGATGCAGCGCCACCCGGGGACGCCCCGCCGGGCCGAGCACCCGGGCGGCCTCGGCCCGGTCGGCGTCGGTCACCGCCAGCGTCGGCGTGATGGTGGTGGCCGGCGCCCCCACCAGCGCCACCACCTCCAGGTAGCGGATCACCTCGTGCTGGTAGTAGACGTAGCGGAGCCACCGGTCCAGCGGCGGCGCGTCTTCGGCGCGCAGACCGACAGTCACCCGGGCACCGAGCCGACTGACCAGGGGGTTGGAGTTGGCGCCGCCACCGTGGATCTGCACCGCCACGTCGAAGCCCACCGCGGCGGCGGCGGCCACGAAGTCGTCCATCGACGACTCCGGCTCACCCGGCTCCGCCGTACGGATGCCGGGCGCCGGCGGCACCACCAGCACCCGGTCCACCGGGCCGGGCCGGTCGCGCCAGAGCTTCGCGTGCCACGGCGCACCGAGCAACACGATCTCCGCCGAGGGGTACGCGCTGCGCAACGCGTCAAGCGCCGGCAGGGTGAAGATGAAGTCGCCGAGCGCGTTGGCGCGCAGCACGGCGATCCGCCGTACGTCGGGAAGACGCTCGGCGGTCGGGCCGAGCACGGACGAGGTGACCACCCGGCCCGCTACGGCCGGTCGATCTCGCCAGCGGTGTCCGGGCGGTGCAGCTCCCGGTCCGCGGCGGGATCGGCTGGCATCGGCGTACCCGTGGAGAGGTCGCCGGAGCGCGGCCCGGTGCGACCCACGGTGATGGTGCGCGGCGCGGGCCGGGTCGCCCGAGGCAGACGGACCCGGAGCAGGCCGTGGTCCATCACCGCGTCGATGGCGTCCGGCTCGACCCGCGCCGGCAGGTTGACCCGGTACTCGAAGCCGCGCGTCTCGAAGCCGCCGGGGATGCCCTGGTCGGCGTTGACCTCCGCCTCCGAGCGGGCCCGCACGCACAGCTCGCGGTCGTCCAACTCGACCGCCACCTCCTCCGGCGCCACCCCGGGCAGCCGGACGACGACCTCCCAGCCGTCCGAGGTCTCGGTCAACTCGACGTCGGACGTCCCGCCGCGACCACCGACCAGGCGGCTCAACTCGGCGCGCAGCGACTGCAACTCGCCCATCGGGTCCCAGCCCTGCTGCCGGCTGCCACGCCACCCCCGGCCGAAGCCGCCGAACTGCTGCTCGCTCATCACACCTCTCCGATCCGCTGGGTGGCCGCCGGTGGCCGTAGTGAACTGGGCGCGTCCAGGCCGGCGTCGCTGTCGACGCCCACACCGAGCCGGTCGACCAGCTCACCGCCGAGCCAGGCGCTGATGCCGAGGATCGCCACCGCGACCACCTCGATGGCGACCAACGCGCCGCCCGCGGCCCGCGAGTCCGCGTTGAGCCGCACCGCCCACACGGCGGCGAAGAGCAGGATCACCGCGACGTTGGCGCTGGCGTGCAGCAGACCCACCCGCTTGGCGCGGGTGCCGGTCGGGATCGCCAGCAGGTCGAACGAACCGGCCGCCGCGGCGAGCAGGCCACCGATCAGGCCGACGGTGATGTTCCAGTACGCGACCTCGCCGAGGAAGTCGGGACCACCCACGGTGTCCACCACGTCGAACAGCACCGCCGTGGCCAGCAGCGCGACCGGGAACATGACAAGCATCGGATGGACTGGGTGACCCAGCACCTTGAGTCGGCTCTCCATCTCCCGGCCTCCACTGGTAGGCGTCCTGCGGAACGGTCTCCTGCGGCGAGCGCGTCGGGTGAGGCCGTACCCCCGGCAACCAGGCACAAACCTCGCGCTGGTCACGGCGGCCTAGGCTGACGACGGTGGTGCCCGCCACCGGGTCAACGGCTGAGAGAGGACCAACGTGACGGTGGAGATCACCTCGCCCGAGGAGTTGCGCGAGCTGCTCGGCGAACCGAACGCGCGGGCCGCCAACAAGGACCGCACCCGCCTGCACGAGCGGGACCGCGAGTGGCTGGGGGCCTCGCCGTTCTGCCTGCTGGCCACGGCCGGCGCGGACGGCAGCTGCGACGTCTCCCCCAAGGGCGACCCGGCCGGGTTCACACTGGTGCTGGACGACACGACCATCGCCCTGCCCGAGCGGCCCGGCAACAGGCGGGCCGACGGCTACCGCAACATCCTCGACAACCCGCACGTCGGGTTGCTCTTCCTGATCCCCGGGCGGACCGACACGCTACGGATCAACGGGCGGGCACGTCTGGTCAGCGACGCGCCCTGGTTCGACGACATGGTAGTCAAGGGGCACCGGCCGGTGCTCGCCGTGATGGTGGAGATCGAGCAGATCTTCTACCACTGCGCGAAGGCGTTCCTGCGGTCCTCGCTGTGGCGGCCGGAGACCTGGCAGCCCGAGGCACTGCCGTCCCGGGCCCGCCTGATCAAGGAGGTCGAGGCGCCGACGGAGAGCCTCGAAGACCTGGAACGGCACTACGGCCCGGAGTACGCCACGAAGATCTACGTCTGATCCGGCTGCTTACCTAGACCTGCTGGGGGAACATGCCCGCCGTCGGGCCGGACGGCCTCGGCCGGATACGACGGATCCTGCTCCCCGCGCCGCCACCGGAAGTAGGCGTTGGCGGGTGGGAGTGCGAGCAGGACGAGGGCGACCAGCAGCGCGGGCGACGCCACGAACCCCGACACGGTGCTGACCGGCTCGGCCCACCCGGGCATCAGTTGAGCGGCGACCGCCTCGACCCGGCTCCCATCGGGGCTCGCCGGGGTGTCGTCGCCGCCGGCCGCGAAGAAGATGAGGGTCAGGAACAGCCAACCGGCCGACACCGCCACCGTCACGCCGCCGACCACCCAGGTGACGATCCGGGTCCAGTTCCGACCGGTGAGATTGGCCAGCGCCAGCGCCAGCACGACGAGGGCGGTCAACGCCACGACCAGACCGACGGCCATGAGGAACACCATCGGCAGGGCAGCGAAGCCACTCGACGTGCCCACCTGCTCGTGCGCCCTCAGGTAGGTGTTCTCGTGAACGGCCTCGGCCGCCACCTGCGCGAGCCGGGCGAGGCCACTCAGCCCCAGCAGCACACTGGACGCGACGACGACGCGCCGCCCTGGTCGGACCGGCGTTCCTGGAACCCCCGTGGTCATGAGCGGATGCTAACCGCGCGTCAGGTCCACCTGCTGTCCCCGGTGAAGGCGGATCTCCCACCGGTGTGGCCGGCCCGGGTTGATTCCGACGATCACGCTCAGACGGACCAGCCGGCCCGATTGCCGAACGACTCCCGGGAAATCCCAGAGGCGGTCTCCGGCCACGAACCGAACCGATCGTTGTGCAGGTGCGCGAAGAGGTAACAAATCCCTTCGCAGTCGGCGTCCAGCAGCGCCATCGCGGGGTTGGCGCGGACCGCCTCGTAGTACGCCCGCCCCAGGGCGACGATGAACCCTCGCGCATAGAGGAAGCCGTCGTCGGACCCGTCGGTCACCTCGTGGATGTCCTCCCGATCGATGTCGTGCAGCTTGCGCTCCACCACCCGGTCGAGGTCGGTCAGCTCCTGCCCGGTCAGCTCCGCGGTCAGGTGCCCGAGACGGTCCAGGAAGGCATCAAGCCAGGCGTCGATGGCGTAGGCCGGGCCGTCGCCGTCGTCGTCGTCATCCGCGGGGTCGCGCTCGATGAGGGCCTGCCGCAGCGCCAGGGGCTCGGCGCCCAACTCGGCCCAGGCCGCTTCGATCAGGGCCCACAGCCGGGCCTCGTCGGCAGGGGTGGGCAACGTCCCGGGGGCATCGGTGGTCACGGTCACCGCCGGACCGTATCGACCGGCACCGACACTTCTGTCTCGCTCGCGACCATCCCCGCACGATCACTCGGGGGTGGCCGACACCATCCACAGGTGACCGTCCGGATCGGCGACGAGGGCCGCGTACCCCCAGGGTTGCGCTGCCGGCTCGGTGACCACCTCGCCGCCGGCGGCGCGCGCCCGTTCGGTGATCGCGTCCGCGTCGGCGGGCGCGGCGACGCTGACGCTGAGCACGCACTCGCTGACTCCCCGCGCGGCGACCTCGTGCCGGCCGATCACCCAACCGAAGCCCCCGGTCGGAATCAGCATCAGCCGCAGACCCTCGTTCACCACGAACTGCAACGGCTCGGGGAGGCCGTCGTCGGCCAACTCACCCTCGGCGTCCAGGCCGAGACCATCGCGGTAGAAGCGGTACGAGGTCGCGCGGTCCGCGATCGGCAAGCTGATGGTCATCGGAGCGAAGGTCATGGACGATTCCTCCCACGGACGGATGAGGCAGACAGGTAAGTCTGCCGCTGATCTAGCGTTGCCGCCATGAGCATCGACGGTTGGCTGGCAGACACCCGTACCTCCTACGACACGGTCGCGGTCAGTTACGCGCATCTGGTCCGCGACCTGCTGGCGGAAGCGCCGCACGAACGGGCGGCCCTCGCGTCGTTCGCCGAACTGGTGGCCGCCGTCGGTGGCGGACCGGTCGCCGACGTCGGCTGCGGGACGGGTCGCATCACCGCCCACCTGCACACACTCGGCGTCGACGCCTTCGGGATCGATCTCTCACCCGGGATGATCGAAGTGGCTCGCCGTGATCACCCTGAGCTGAGGTTCGAGATCGGCTCGATGACCGACCTCGATCTGGCTGATGGCTCGGTGGCCGGCCTGGTCGCCTGGTACTCCCTCATCCACATCCCCGACGACGACATCGACGTCGTGTTCGCGCACTTCCGGCGGGTGGTCCGTCCCGGCGGTCCCCTGCTGCTCGGCTTCCACGTGGGCGACGAGACGACGCTCAAGACGGAGGGCTACGGCGGCCATCCGATGAACGTGCAGGTCCATCGTCGACAGCCGGCCCAGATGGCGGGCTGGCTGCGCGAGCACGGTTTCACCATCGACTCGCAGACGACAGTCACCTCGGCGGAGAGCCGACTCGGCGGAATCATCGTCGGCCGACGGGAACCTTGAGCAACACCGCGCCCGTTGTCGATCCACCGTCACCACTGTTAACCTAAACTGCGTACAGCGTTAGCAGTATTCGACCGAATGAGGCGACTGATGACGGACGACGCGCGGCCCGTCTGGGTGCTCGGTGGCGGTGGAGTAGCTGGCATCGCCTGGGAGGTCGGCATCCTCGCCGGGCTTGCCGACGAGGGGGTGACCGTGACCCCGGAAGCCGTCCTCATCGGCACCAGCTCCGGTGCCGTCGTGGGTGCCCAGCTCGCCAGCGGCACCCCCCTGGCGGAACTCTTCGAGCGCCAGCGCGGCGGCGTCGCCCACGAGACCTCCCCCGCCCTGCGCCTGCTCGACCTGCTTCGGCTCGCCCGGGCACAACTGTTCGCGCGCAGCCCCGAGCAGGCCGCTCGCCGCCTCGGTCGACTCGCCCTCGCCGCACGCATCGACGACCCGGCCCGGCAGCGCCGGATAGCCGAGGCTCGACTGCCCGACCACGCCTGGCGGGACGACGCCGACCTTCGCATCGTGGTCGTCGACACCGAGACGGGCGCCAGCCGCACCATCACCCGGCACGACGGCGTACCCCTGGTGGACGCCGTCGCCGCGAGCTGCGCCATGCCGATCTCCGCCGCCCCGGTTGCCATCAACGGCCGCCGCTACATGGACGGCGGCATGCGGTCGACCCTCAACCTCGATCTCGCCCCCGGAAACGGCCCGGTCATCGCCCTCGCGCCGAGCACCGCAGCGATCGGGCCGTGGGCGCGCATCGACAAGCAGCGAGCCGCGCTGGGCACTGGTCGCCGGGTGGAGCTGCTGCTCCGCGACCAAGCCTCCAAACGCGCTCAGGGAACCAGCGTGATGGACCGGTCCGTCGTACCTGCGCTCGTTGCCGCAGCCCGCGAGCAGGGCCGACGTGAGGCGTCGCGGATGGCCGCTGCACTCGGGGAGCCAGCGCCGGGGCGGGAAACCCGAAGCTGACGCCCCGGGCTGCGGCCGGCGGATCCAAAGACGACGGGGACGATGGCCGGTCTGGGCCTCCACTACATAGTGTCGGCTCGTGGTCGACACTGATGAGGCGATCCAGATCGCGATGCGACTCCTGGCCGCCCGCCTCGCCGAGCGTCAGGATCTGCGCGATCCGCCGAGCGTGCAGGAGGTGACCATCGAGCAGGTGGCGACCGTGACCGGTGTGCGGCGTTGCCACGTCGTGAGTTTTGGGTGGCCGCTACGGGTGGCTGTCGATCAGGAAACGGGCGACGCCGACATGCTGCGGTAAGAGCCGTCCGATGCGATCGCTGCTACGTGCGGAGGAAGTGTGTGAGGTCGCCGGCAAAGCGGCTCAGCTCCTCGCCCGCTTCGAGGACGAAGACCGCTCTGGCGGACCAGGCCGTGTCGTCCCGGTCGGGGCCGGGAGCCCGAAAAGTCACGCCCAGCGACACGTGGCCTCGACCGTCGTGCCGAGCGTCGATGACCAGCTCGCGTTCCATCGATGTCCAGGTACGGGTACCACTCCAACCTTCCCAATCGGCCGCGAGGCTTTTCACGAACCCGGGCAGCGTCGTGTCGAGGGGAGCGTGCAGCCCATCGACCTTGGCGACCGTCGACGCTGTCATGCCCAGCTCGTGCAACTCCGTCGCGATCGTGTAGACGTAGCCGTCGCCGTACGGATCTTGCGGGGGATGAACAAGCCAACGCTGGTCGCCAGACCTCTGAAGGACGAACGGTTCGCTCATGGTGATTCGCAGTATGCCCACCTCGGCGGTGACACGGCCTCCCGGCGGACCGGGTGACGACTCGAGAAACGGCAAAGCCCCGGCCACTATTCAGCGGTCTCTGCGAAACCACGAAACCCGATGCGCGGAAGGCATCGGCAGTGGCTCGTCGTACGAGTACACCTCAAGGTCCGCCAACTGGCCCTCATGGACGAACAGCAAGATTCCGCCAATCGACTTGCCTCGATCGTCGAACACGATGCCTTCCGCTGGTACCGGACTCGTCGCACTGGAGGCCGGCAGGTGTCGACCTTGCGGCCAAAGCCAGATCGTGCCACAGCCACAGCCACAACCCGGCTGAGCCAGGACGACCCGCGACTGCATCCGAAGTTCACTCGCGCCGGGAAAGTCCTGCGCCAGCAGCGCATGCAGGACCGCGGCCTCCTCTGGTGACAGCGGCCGAGGATCTGGGCGATCTGGATCCACGGGCGTAAGACTACGGCGGCATCTCGCTACAAGCTCCGTGCGTCGCGTCCGCACCTGTCCAGCAACGGCCGCACGCCCGGAGCAAGGAAAAGGCGTCGGACGCGCGTCCAGGCGGTCTAAAGGCAGGCTTGCAGACACAATCACTCGGTGTTCGACTTTGGTATTGCGGGCTATCAGCCGCGCTGGCTGCACGACCGCAATGCGATAGCCACCGCCCACGGGCGCCGCTTGGCGGCCCTAACCGGTCAGACCCTGCATCACGTCTGGCTGGTCTGGGATCTCGACGATGATGAGTGGTTTCCCGACTGTCCGGTGCTGCTCGCGTTCGACGACGACCAGGTGGAAATCAACCACCAGAGGTTTGACGACCTCTCCGTCACCTTCAATCGGATCGACCCTGCTCAGCCCGTTTTCTGGCCGACCTCCGACGGCTTCTCGCTTGCCTAGCGTGCCGAGCCGCTGTCGGTGCTTGCTGCGCTTCGGGGCCAGCAGCGGTCACGCCGAACTGCTTGAGTGGGTCGGGGAGACATGGCAGACGGCAGTCTCGCTATCGGTTTCACCTTCACCAGCGGGCAGCTGACGGTCTACAACGCCTTGGACGAGAATGGCCTGCAGTTCGACCCACCCGGTCAGAAGTGGCGACAACACCCGCTCGCCGGTTAGGCGCGTGAGGAGATCGTCTAGCAGGAGTTGTCACCCACGTCCTGACGTGGCCGGCAGCCGAACACGGGATGAGTAGCTTGGCTGCTCGCCCTGGCGACGGCAAGCAAAAGGTCCAGGGTCATGATTGGCGATCAAGCCGATGACCTGGGCCTTTCAGTGGAGCCGCCTGACGGAATCGAACCGTCGACCTACGCATTACGAGATCAAATTGCCAGTTCCGACGACCTGGGCACATGGGGGTCTAGCAGCGAAAACGCCTCTCGACATCTCACACCACTCCGCCGTCGTCCGTCGACCTATTGCGGACTAGATGCGGATCGCCCCACGGCTGAGAGGGTCGAGCGCGAGTCACCGGACCGACAACCCGCCACCGATCCGGCTACTTCCCCTCGGTCACCCGGAAGGGTGCGTAGCCGATGGGAAGCCGCGTCACTTCCAGGTCACTGAAGATCAAGGTGAGGTCGTGTCCGTTCATCTCAATGCGAACCTCGTGGAAGTCGATCCCGACCCGCTCGGCCCACTCCTGGGCGCGCCGCGAGTCGGCGATCCGCTGCGCTCCGGGGTAGAGGGCCTGCCACCTCACCGCCCACACGTAGCCATCGAGATCCCGCCCGCTCTCCGGGTCTGTCAGCCCTTCGTCCAAGGAACCGCGCCAGGCATCCGGGCTCAGGGCCGTGGTTGCCTCGGCCACGACGCAGCACTTGAAGAGGTAACGGAGGTGCGCCGGCCGGATGCCCGTCCTCGGGTCGGCAGTCGCGTAGTCGACTACCTCGTAGTCGCGCATGTAATCGGTGTAGGCGTGGTACACCACCGCCTGGTCGAAGACTTCGTCCAAGGCCTGGTCCAACTGGCTGATCTCCACGCTGCCCGTTTTACCAGGCACGGCGGCCTTGGGATTAGAAGGAGATCAGGGATGGCTGGTCGCGGTAACCTTCCCCTGCTGAAGGCGTCTGCCGCTGTCGGATCGCGTCGGCCTTGGCCGACATTGTTGGCTGTACGAATGGCTGTACGGCCGCGAAGTGCTGTTGCGGCATGGTGGGAGGATCGGTGGCGCTCAACAAGCGAGGCAGTAGGCCGATCGTTGTCGATGGCAAAGGCTATCGCTGGATCGTCCGCCGGAAGCCGACGTACAGCCAGGGCTTGACCTGGTCGCCGCTGAGATTTGCTGTTGAGCGGACGGATCCGCCTGGCCGCGCCACCCTCGTCGTCCAGCTGGCGTCGCCTCATCCGGCCAACTGGATGAACGCTCCGTCGTCTCCGGTGCTGCCTTCGGCGGTCACCAGCGCTATAAGACAAGCGCTTGACCTTGGGTGGCAGCCGGATCACCCCGGATCGCCTTTCATGCTGGACCTCGGTGATGAGGACCAACTCCCGTAGCCGGCGCAGGCCACCCGTCATTCCGAGTCATCGACCCACTCCATGCTGGGGTCCTCTTCGGCTGGCGACGTTGCGATCACCTGGTCCCACGCGTTGACGATGGCTGCGGCCTGCCGCTCGCTACAGGCCAAGCCACTGAGCAGGGCGTTGTTCTGATAGTCGAGGATCTCGAAGCGCCATCGATCTAGTTCAGGCCGGTGTTCGAGCGTTGCCCAGAAGTGGCCGGAAAGATCGCTGGGGAACACCTCGTCTGGCACGTACCGCTCCTCTGCCTCAAGCCCATCTCCGCCGTGAGTCCGCACATCGTGGAACGGGCCTGTTCGGCTCCGCCCGGACTCGCGGTGGAGGTGGGCGGCCCCATCTCTGTCGAAGAACCCCGCCGGAGGCATCGTTCCGGTCCTTGGCGCAGTCTGTAATTGGCCGGCGCGCCGGCCGATGCCGGCGCTTGCGCCGCCAGCAGGCCGAGCGCGGCCGGCGCGGCCCGCTTGCGGGCCGCCTTGATTCTCAAGAGGTTAATTCGGCAGTGTGCGCCGTGGCAGCGGGTGTCCTGTCACGGGCCATGCTTGACGCTCGTCCTGCACTTGGTCGTGCTCGCTCATCCTGGACCTTCACCCGTATCGTCACGGTCGTGCCCGACGACAACACTCCCGCTCAGAGAGCGCCAGAGCCAAGGCATGAAGCTCTCGGCAGACGAGGGCGATTCGGCGCAGCCACACTCGGACTGACTGCACTAGGTGCTGGCGGAGTAGCGGTGTTTGTGACCGACCTTGAGGCCGGGCCGGTTGCGCTGCTGCTTGTCGGGATGATCTTCCTGTTGATCGCTATGAACGGTCGACTTCCCAGCAGGCTGAAATTCGGCGACAACGAGGCAGCTTGGGAGGCGGTGCAGGAGTACGTCGAGGCCACCGTCGACGACGCCCCGCTGCCGGAGCGACGTGACCTGCTGCATCGGCTCCATGAACTAGCGAAGAACGCCCCACAAGCGACGGGACCGGCGCTAGAGGCCGTTGCATATGAGCAATCGGTTCTCGAAATGCTGCGCGAGATCGCCCATGATGTACGGCCCCAGATCACGACGGAAAGTCGCTCTGGGGCGGGCTCTCGGTTCGACGCGGTGATCACCGGACCGAGCAGCCGCCAGGCCCTTGTCGAGATCAAGCTCCGCGCCAACCGCAGTCGAAGTTGGTATGAGGGCATTTACGAGCAGTTCCTGAGGCACCGGTCAGACTTTGACTCACCCACGCTGTTGTTGATTACGCCTGACCCCATCCACTCAGCCGGACGGGCGTTGATGGCCGAACACAACGATCTGATGATCGTTCAAGTTACCGGGTACGAGGACCTGCAGATTCTGCGTCAGACAGTGCGAGATCTGGTCGGTCCACTCGATAACTGACGGTCCATCATCACCGATAAGCCGTTACACGTCGCGTCGTTCAAGGTCCGGCTCAGGCGATGTCGCCGTGCCAGCGGGTCGTGTCAGAGCTCCCCAGGGTGCTGCCGGCGTGGCGCAGGGCCATGACCTCGGCGTGTGCGGTCGGGTCCCGCAGCTCGATAACGCTGCTGGTCCCTTCACCGACGATCTGGCCTGAGATGACGACGATGGCACCGAACGGGGTTTTCCCCTCGTCCTCCAGCGCGTGGCGCGAGATCTCGATGGCTCTCGCGAGGAACTGCTCATCTTGCGCATCTAGTTGTTTGCTCATCGTCTTGCTCCTTGCCGTCCTGAAGGCTTACCGCCGTTGGACCTGCGCTTGGGCCAGGGCTTGAGTGGGGTGACGAACCGAAGTTCGGTCCGGTCGGCCGGGTACTCGGCGTCGGAAACTTCGACGACTTTCTCGTCGGCGTCCAGGGAGATGCGACGGCAGAGGATGGGGGGAACGCCATCGGACAGCCCCCACAGTTGGGCCTCGGCCGTGGTCGGCATCCGGGCCGTGACTTCGTCAATCATGGTCATGATCTCGATGCCGACCGTGGAGAGCTGATGTTGAGTTCCGCCCGGCCACGGCTCGTTCGCCTCATCGAGCAGCGCAGGATTCGAGCTGACGAGCGCAAGCGGCATGTAGGACACGCTTGACGAGAGAAGGAAGCCGGTCACCCTGTCGGTGGAGTCGTAACGCCGCCGTAGCAACAAATCTGTCGGCTCGATTCGGAACAGGTTGGCCAGGTCCGCGCCCGCCTCGGCCTGGTCGTATTGAGACGTGAACGCCTGCTCGCTGATCTGCATATTGAGGTTAGTCTCGGCCTCTCCGACGGCCGCGCGCTCCGCCTCGGGACGAGCCGCAAGGTCCTTGATGACGCTGGACTTGTACGCAGGTTTCTTCGGTGACGACCTGGACGCGGTCGCCAACCGGCTGGACGAAGCGGTCGCGGCGCGGGATGCGGACTATTTGCGGACTGGCACGTCCGGCGGCGCTGTCGTCGACCTTGGGAAACGGCAGAAGCCCAGGCCGATGACCTGGGCTTCCGTACCGAGCCGCCTGACGGAATCGAACCGTCGACCTACGCATTACGAGTGCGTCGCTCTAGCCGACTGAGCTAAGGCGGCAACGATCAGCAAGTGTACGGCACCCCGGCGGCACCGACCGAACGGGATACCCCCGTCGCGCCGGCCAGCACCAACCGGACATCGGCCGCCATCTGGACGCTTACCGGACAGCGGATGATCGGGGCCGGGACTACGCTGCGGCGGGTGAGCGACGAACGCGACGATTCCCCCCACCCGGAGCGTCCTGACCGCCCGCCGGCCGGTGAACGCGCCGCCCACCGGCCGCGCAGCACCGACCCGCTGGAGTTGGGCTTCACGCCGCGCAAGCCGGTGCCGTGGCTTGCGCCGTTCCTGCTGATCAGCACCGGCATCCGGACGTTGCTGGCGGTGCTCTTCGGGGCGTACCTGGACAAGCGCGAGTTGCAGAACGCGTTCGGCGACGGCGTGTTCCGCCAGGTCGGGCCGGACGGCGGGCTGTGGCTCGACTACGTGGCCGACCTGGGCGACGGCTTCAACGCCACCTACTCGGTGGCGTACCTGCTGGCGCAGCCAGAGCTGACAGTCGACGGGCACCGCCTGCCCCGGGCGCAGACCCTGGTGATGGGCGGCGACCAGGTGTACCCGTCGGCGGCTTACGCCGCGTACGAGGACAGGTGCAAGGGCCCCTACCAGGCCGCCCTGCCGGTGCCGCCGGCCGAGAAGCCGACGCTCTTCGCGGTGCCGGGCAACCACGACTGGTACGACGGTCTCACCGCGTTCCTGCGGTTGTTCGTCCGCTCCCGGGACCGCAACTTCGCGGGCTGGGGCACCGGGCAGTCCCGGTCGTACTTCGCTGTGGAGTTGCCGGCCGGCTGGTGGTTGCTCGGCGTGGACGACCAGTCCGGCTCGTACCTGGACGACCCGCAGCTGGCCTACTTCGACGAGGTGGCCCGGCGGCTCGGTCCGGAGGCGAAGGTGATCATCGCGACGCCTTCGCCGACCTGGGTCAAGGCCGCCGACAACCCCACCGCGTACGACTCGATCGACTACTTCATCCGTACGATCATCGACCCGACCGGGGCGCGGGTGCGACTGCTGATCTCCGGCGACCTGCACCACTACGCCCGCTACTCCGGGCCGGACCGGCAGCTGATCACGTGCGGTGGCGGCGGCGCGTACCTCTATCCCACGCACAAACTGCCGGAGCGCATCGAGGTGCCACCGCGGGACACACTGGCCCGCAAGGCCAGCTCCGCCCAGCCGTACGACCTGGTGGCCCGCTACCCGGACGCGGCGCGGTCCCGGCGCTACGGCTGGGGCATCTTTCCCCGGTTGCCGTTGCGCAATCCCGGCTTCACCACGTTGCTCGGCACCCTGCACACCCTGCTGATGCTGGCCATGGCGGGTGCGACGGCGAACTGGGCCGACAGCACCAACCAGCGGCTGTTCAGCGTTCCGCTGGTGGTGATGGTGCTGGTGACGGTGGTGGCGGCGGCCCTGTTCGCGAAGCCGCCGAGCGCGAGCGGCAAGCGTCACGCGCGGCACTGGATCCTCGGCGTCGGCCACGGCGTGTCGCAGGTGGCTCTGGCGGCCGGCGGCACCTGGGTCTGGTTGGCGCTGCCGTTCTACGACTGGCCGTGGCCGCTGCCGGCGGCCGCCGCCGCGGTGCTCTACGGCCCGGTGATCGGTCTGGTCGCCAGTCAACTGGTGGCGGCGTACCTGCTGGTGGCGGGCTCGTTCGGAGTGAACGTCAACGAGCTCTTCGCCGGCCAGGGCATCGAGGACTCCAAGTCGTTCCTGCGGCTGCGCATCGACCCGGACGGCACGTTGACCATCTACCCGGTGGGTGTGGACCGGGTCTCCCGCGACTGGCAGGTGAACCCCGACCAGTCCCCCACCCGGAGCTGGCTGATCCCGAAAACCCCGCTAACCCCCCACCTGACCGAACCCCCCACAGTCCTCCGCTAACCCACGCACCTCACTCCGCCCCACCCCGCCCACCCTTCGTTGATCATGAAGTTATTGCCTCAACACGCCGCACGAGATGGCAATAACTTCATAATCAACATGGGATGGGCGGACGCCCGGGAGCCGGGCGGGAGGGGCCGGGGTGGGGTTAGGGGGTGTAGCGCTGGTCGTGGGCTTGGCGGGAGCCGCAGACGTCGGCGCGGGAACACATGGAGCGCGAGCCGTCGGCGTCCAGGCGCACGGTCACCGCGTCGCGGGGGACGCTGTGGCCGACGACCCTGCCGTCACCCTCCGGGGTGGAGACCCGACTGCCGACCGCCGGGGCGGTCTCCTGAAAGCGCTGGTACAGCGGGTGCTCGTACTTGAGGCAGCACATCAGCCGACCACACGCTCCGGAGATGCGCAGCGGGTTGAGCGGCAGGTCCTGGTCCTTCGCCATCCGGATGGTCACCGGCTCGAAGTCGGTGAGGAACGTGGCGCAGCACAGGTCGCGACCGCAGGAGCCGATGCCGCCCTGCACCCGCGCCGAGTCGCGTGCGGAGAGCTGGCGCAGCTCCACCCGACAGTGCAGGGTCGCGCCCAGGTCACGGACCAGGGATCGGAAGTCCACCCGGTGCGGGGCGGTGAAGTACACGGTGCTGCGCTCGCCGCCGCTCTCGGCGGAGCCGAGCACATGGTCGACCGCCACCACCTTCATCGGCAGACCGTGGGAGCGGATCAGCCGTTTCGCGGCGACCTTTGCCTCGGCCTTACGCCGACGCAACGCCTCATCCCGGCGGAGGTCGTCGTCGCCGGCCAGCCCGACGAGGCGGGGGAAACCGTCGGTGTCCTCGGTCACCCACTGCGCGGCCCACACGCACTCCGCCACCTCGGGCCCGTCGTCGGTGGGCACCAACACCCGGTCGCCCACCTGCGGACGCAACTCACCGGGGTCGAGGTAGTAGAGGCGCCCGTACCGGTTGAAGCTGACCGCGCAGAGCATGCCCATCCCCCCACCCTACGACGGGTCACGGCGTGAAGCGCAGTGGCCGGCTACGCCCCGCTGCCATTCATGACCGTCGACTCGACCTATTGCCGGGCGTCCCGTCGTGCCATTGCTGCTCGCCCGGACGGTTGAATCCGGGGCCGGGCAGGAGACAAGACGTGCCTCGGCGGCGTTGAGTGGAGGCAGACCTGCGGGGGGTGCAGGGGGAAGACCACGGCGTCGCCGTGGGCGCCGGCTCAGGCCAGGCACCCACGAGCGACGCCGTGGCCTGTCCGGGGCAACACCCGTCACAGCCGGAGGGGCAATGCGACCCCGTCCGGAGGACGGCGATTCGGCTACCAGCCGACCCGGGTGGGCCGGTCGTAGCGCGGTCGCCCGTCGGTTGGCGGACGCCACGCGGTCTCGGCCAGGCTCGGCGCCCACTGCCGCAGCAGCGTCTCCGCGCCGTCGTACGCGACGCAGAGCACCGCGAGCACCCGTGCGCCGATCTCGGCCGCGTCGGCCACACCGGGCCCGACCGGCCCGGGGCGCGTCGACGCACCGGTGGCGGCGACCACGGCGACAGCTTCCGCCGAGCGGAGCACGTCGGCCAGTGTGCGGGCCAGCGCGAGACGGCTGCCCTCCACCCAGTCGGCGAGGGCGTCGGCGTAACCGGCGGTGGATTCGAGTCGCCCGACCAGGCTGTCCGGCCCCTCGTCGAGATGGCGCAGCAGCGCCACCCGCTGTTGCCCGTACGCCGTGGCGGCCGGGCCGGACCAGAGCACCGAGTCGGTGAGCGCGGCGGAGACGTCGTCGTACCCCCGGACCAGCCGGCGCACTGCGTGGCCGGCGCTGGCGAGCGGCACCGGCTGCAGGTCGAGGAAGCTGCGGACCGCGTCACCCGGCAGCACCTGCATGCGGCGCAGCAGCGGCCAGACCCGGTGCCCCTCGGGGACGCCGGCCGCGATCAGCGTGTCCACCCGGCGGAGCAGGTCGAGGCCGGGCTCGGCGAGCCGGTCCAGCGCGTCCATCACGGTTCTCCGGCGAGCCGGCGGCGGGCCGCCCGGTCGACCTCGGCGTAGCGGTCGGCGGCCTCCCGCACGGCAGCCGCGGCGGCGGCCAGTCGACCGGCGGCGGCGCGGGCCTCCCGGGCCCGGTCGTCGGTGGCGGTGGTCCACTGCCGGTGCAGCGCCCGACCGATCTCACCCGGGCGACCTGGCGCGTCGGTGCCGAACGCGGCCTGCGCCGGATCGCTGGCGGTGACGGTGTGTGAGACGAGTGTGAGCGTGGCGCTCGCCTCGTCCAGTCGGGCGGAGAGCGCGCGCAGTGTGTCCATCTCAGGCCCCCGCGAGCGGTCGGTAGGCGGCGAACGTCTCGTTGTGCAGCTTTTCCCGGGCCCATTCGGCGGCATCGGCGGCCGCGGTGACCGCGGCCTGCACCGAACCAGCCACGTCGCGCGGGCTGCGGGTGTGCAGTGGCCCGAGGAACCGGACGTCGGTGATTCGTCCACCGGCGGTGACCACCACCTCGACGAGGCCGTCCGGCGAGCGGACGGTCACCTCGACGGTCGACACCGCCTGGTCGAACTCGGCCTGGAGGGACTCGATCCGGCGGTAGCGCCGAACCGCCTCCTCGATCCAGGCTTCGTCGATCTCCCCCCGCGGCATCGGCCGACTCCTCCCGGGCGATCCATCACTCAGTGTGCTGCCACCGTCACCACGGCACAGGGACCGTACCGCACCGCAATCGGGCCTGTCGATGCCTGTGGACAACGGCCGGGAAGTGCGGGTCAGCCCTTCCAGAGGGCGAGCATCATGGCCTCGACCGCGATCCGTGGCTTGACGTTCGCCTCGATCGCGGCACGGCAGGCGAGCACGGCCTCCAGCCGGCGCAGCGACCCCTCGGCGTCCCACTTCTGCGCGCCGGCGCCGGCCAGCGCGGCCGTGTCGGTGTGCACCGGGGCGACGGGCGCGCGCAGGGCCATGGTGAGCGCGTCCCGGTAGAAGCCCGCCAGGTCGACAAGCGCCCGGTCCAGTGCGTCCCGCTGGGCCCGGGTGGCCCGCGACTTCTGCCGCTTCTCCAGCTCCTTGAGCTGACCGGCGGCACCCCGTATGGCGCCGGCGGCGCCCCGGCCGGTGCCGCCCGCGCCGAGCGCGGTCTCCAGCGCCGCCCGCTCGGTCGTGTCGGCCTCGGTGACCGACGCCTCGGCCTCCGCCTCGGCCGCCTCGATCAGCGCGGACGCCGCGTCGAACGCCGCGCCGACACCTGTCAACCGGCGGGGCACCGCGAGCACCGCCTCGCGCCGTTTGCGAGCCTCCGGGTCGCGGGCCAGCCGGCGGGCCCGACCCACGTGACCCTGCGCGGCCGCCGCCGCCCACTGCGCCACGTCGGGCGCGATGCCGTCCCGTCGAACCAGCACCTCGGCCACCGCGGTGGCCGGCGGCTGCCGCAGGGGTACGACACGACAGCGCGACCGGATGGTCACCGAGATGTCGTCCGGGTGGGTGGATGGGGCGCAGAGCAGGAAGACAGTCCGCGGCGGGGGCTCCTCGATCGCCTTGAGCAGCGCGTTGCCAGCGGCCTCGGTGAGCCGGTCGGCGTCCTCGATGATCACCACCTGCCAGCGCCCGCCGGACGGGGTGCTGGCCGCGCGGAGCACCAGAGCGCGCATCTCGCCGACGCCGATGGAGAGCCCTTCCGGCACCACCATCCGCACGTCGGCGTGGGTGCCGCCCATCGTGGTGTGGCAGCCGGGGCACTCGCCACAGCCGGTGCCGTGGACGCACTGGAGTGCGGCGGCGAACGCTCGTGCGGCGATCGAGCGGCCGGAGCCGGGTGGCCCGGTGAAGATCCACGCGTGCGTCATCCCGGCGGAGGGGTCCACCCCGCCGGTCGCGGCGTCGTCGGCCGCGAACGCGTCACCGCTGGCCGGGGCGGCGGGGACCAACGCTTGTGCGCCAGCACGCAGCACGGCGGCCGCCGCGGCTGCGGCACGCCGCAGCTCGACCACCGCCTCGTCCTGACCGACCAGGTCGGCGAAGACGTCCGGCATCAGGTCTTGTGCTCCATCGTCACCAGCTCCGCGTCGGATAACTCAGGTTGCACCGAGGTGTCCGGGCCCTGCGCCGGCCGCGGGTGCACGATGCCGCCCGGCTTGCCGAGCATCTCCTCGACCCGCCGGACCACCAGCGCGGTGATCTCGTGGGCCGGCCGGGACGCGTCGAGCACCAGGTAGCGCTTCGGGTCGGAGGCGGCGAGGTCGAGGAACGCGTACCGGACACGCTCGTGGAAGGCGATCGACTCGGCCTCCAACCGGTCGGTGCCGGTGTTGCGCGAGGTCACCCGGGACAGGCCGGTGCGCGGCTCGACGTCCAGCAGCACCACCAGGTCGGGCTTGAGGCCACCGGTGGCCCAGGAGGAGAGCCAGGAGACCTCGTCGACGGGCAGGGTCCGACCGGCGCCCTGGTACGCCAGGGACGAGTCGACGTACCGGTCACTGATCACCACGCCGCCCCTGACCAGCGCGGGCCGGACGACTGTGGCCACGTGGTGCGCCCGGTCGGCGGCGTAGAGCAGCGCCTCGGCCCGCGGCGACGGCGCGTCGTCGCCGGAGGTGTCCAGCACCAGTGACCGGATCCGCCGACCGACGCCGGTGGCCCCCGGCTCGCGGGTGACCACGACCTCCCGGCCCTGGCCGTGCAGCCGCTCGGAGAGCGCGGTGAGCTGGGTGGACTTCCCGGCGCCCTCGCCGCCCTCGAAGACCACGAAGAGCCCGGCGGAGACGAACGGCTCGGAGGGCATCAGCGGACGACCCCGGATGGAGCCCCAGAGGTCGGCGAGGACCGGTACGCCCTTCTTGTCGTCCATCTGGCCGAACGCGCTGATCCCGGCGAAGATGCCGGCGGCACCGGCGGCGAGCAGCAGCAGTCGGGTGGAGGAGACGGAGATGCCGAGGTCGGCGATTGTCAGTTTGCGGGATCCGCCGACACCGACCAGCACGCTGCTCAGCCCGATGGCCAGGATCAGCACCAGCCGGGTGCCGATCTGCACCACCGCGAAGACCCGGCCGCGCACCTCGTCGGCCACCTCGCCGCCCAACAGCGTGGTGCCGGCCAGGAAGGCCATCCCGGCACCGGCACCGACCAGCACCGCGCCGACGATCGCCATGGACAGGTGGATGGCGAAGGCGAGGGTCATCACGGCGGCGCTGGCCAGCACGATGCTCATGCCGAACCAGCGGCGTCGGGACATCTCCTTGACGATCATCGGGCCGAGCCCGATGCCGAGCGCCAGGCCGACGAAGATGGCACCGAAGAGCAGTGAGAACGCGGCATCACCGGCGCCCAGCGAGTTGGCGAAGAACTTGGCCGTACCGACCACGATGCCGCCACCGGCGAACGCGCCGAAGATGCCCAGCACCAGGCCGCGGACGAGCGGGGTCTGGCCGATGAACTTCCAGCCCTCGGAGAACTGCCGGAACATGCTCTGCTCGGAACGTTCGGCCTCGCCGCGTTGCGCCTCGCTGATCTCCTTGATCCCGAATGCCACCACAAGTGCGGTGGCGAGCCGGGAGAACGCGTTGAACCAGAGTGCGAGCTGGGCCGGCTCGGCCCAGGAGGGCAGGTCGCCGCCCACCGCGCCTCTGACCCCACGGTCGAGCACGGCAAGGCCGATGGCGGCGGCGACCGGGGTGAGGCCGTAGGTGGTGATCAGGGTGAGCTGGTTGGCCGCTTCCAGCCGGGCCCGCGGGATCAGGTTGGGGACCGCGGCCTCCTTGGCCGGGATCCAGAGCAGGGTGAGCGACTCGATCAGGAAGGTGGCGATCAGCGCCCAGCCGACCACCAGGCCGCCTGCGGCGCCGCTGAGGGCGTAGAGCGGAATGGAGGCGAAGAGCACGAAGCGCAGCAGGTCGCAGATGACCATCGTCCAGCGTCTGTCGAACCGGTCGGCGAAGACGCCGGCCACCGGGCCGAGCACCAGCGCGGGCAGCAGCCGGATCGCGGTCACCCCGCCGAACGCGGCGCCCTGGGCGGTGCTGCCCTGCACCTGCGAGGCGGCGAAGAGGGCGGTGGCCAGCAGGCCGAGCCAGTCACCGAAGGAGGCCGCGCCGAGCACGATCCAGAGCCGGCGGAACGGCCGGATGCGCAGGACGGCACGGATCGCGGCATAACCGGACGGATCAACCTGACCGCCGTTGGGCTGCTTGGCGGCGTTGGCCGACTGGTCGTCCGAGCCCGACACGCCGGGCGACTCGCCGCTGTTCTGGCTTTCGATGGCCGTACCTCCACGTGCCGGCCCATCGCTGGGCACCTCCGGTGCAACACTCTAGACCCGGTGGGGGCCACCCCTCGGGCGACATTCTCCTGCTCGCTGAGCCTAGGCCGCCGAAGGTACCGACCGCAGCCCGGACGTATGCGAGGGTATTTCGCATTCGCCGTCAGACAGTTAGCGTGCACACGTGGCCATCGAAAGCGACAAACTTCGCGAGCGCCTGGATCGGGCGACCGCCCACCTCGACCCCCCGTACGCGGTGGTCGACCTCACCGCCTTCGACGCCAATTCGGCCGCCCTGGCCGATCGCGCCGCCGGAAAGCCGGTCCGCCTGGCCAGCAAGTCGGTCCGCGGCCGGGAATTGATCAGTCGAGCCCTCGCCCGGCCCGGCTGGCAAGGCGTGATGGCGTTCACAGTGCCCGAGGCGATCTGGCTGGTCCGCGCCGGCGTCAGCGACGACGTGCTGGTCGCGTACCCGAGCGTGGACCGGGCCGCCCTCGCCGAGTTGGGCGCCGACCCGACGCTCGCCGCCGCGATCACCCTGATGATCGACGGCACCGGGCAACTGGACTTCATCGACGCCGTCCGAGCCCCGGGCCAGCGTGCCGAGCTACGGCTCTGCCTGGATCTGGACGCCTCCTGGCGACCGCTGCGGGGTCGGGTGCACGTCGGCGTCCGCCGCTCACCGGTGCACAGCGCACGTGCGGCCGGCGCGCTCGCCGCCACCATCGCCGGGCGGCCCGGCTTCCGGCTGGTCGGGCTCATGTCGTACGAGGCGCAGATCGCCGGCCTGGGCGACGCGCCGCCGGGGCAGACGCTGCTGGCAGGCGCGATCAGGCTGGCCCAGCGCAGCTCGTACCGCGAGTTGCTGGCCCGCCGTGGTGCGGCGGTCGCCGCGGTACGCGAGCACGCCGACCTGGAATTCGTCAACGGCGGCGGCACCGGCAGCGTGGCAGCGACCAGCGCCGATCCCGCGGTCACCGAAATCACCGCGGGATCGGGCCTGTACGGTCCGACGCTGTTCGACGCCTACCGCGCCTGGCGGCCCACCCCGGCGGCGTTCTTCGCCTGCGCGGTGGTCCGACGACCGACGCCGGAGTTGGCGACGGTGCTCGGCGGTGGCTGGATCGCCTCCGGCCCGGCCGCCGACAGTCGACTGCCCCGGCCGTGGCTACCGGCGGGGCTGAAGCTGGTCGGCACCGAGGGCGCCGGCGAGGTGCAGACTCCGCTGTCCGGAGCGGCGGCGGCCGGGCTACGCGTCGGCGACCGGGTGTGGTTCCGGCACGCCAAGGCAGGTGAGCTGTGTGAACGGGTCAACGAGCTGCACCTGGTCGAGGGGGACGCGGTCGTGGCGACCGTTCCCACCTACCGGGGTGAGGGGCAGGCCTTCCTCTGAGGGCGGGCAGCCGCCCCCACCGCCGGCCGAGGCCCCCACCCCGCGCCGACTCAGGCGGGCTGGGCCACCTCGGCCTGCTTCCCGGCGGTGGACCGGCTGTTGTCCGGGCCGTCGACCTGGCGGTGCAGGTACTCCCGGATCAATGCCTTCGCCTCCAGCAGCACCCGCTCGTCGCCGTCGGACTTCCGGCGGAACGCGAGCTTGATCAGCGCGTCCGCCGCCTCGACCGCGATCTCCAGCACGAAGCGCAGCTGGGGCACGTCGGTGAGCCCGAAACGCTCGGTGAGCACCCGGGCCAACTGGTCGGCGATCACGCCGTTGTTGTCCCGCTGCTCGTCGAGCAGGTGCAGGTCGACCACGTCGCCGAAGTGCAGGGTCCGGAAGCCGGGGACGGTGCGGTGCATCGTGATGTACTCGTCGATGCCCGCGTCGACGCCGTCCCACCAGTGGGTCATCTCGTCGGACGCGAACCGCTCGTCGAGGCGCTGAAGGTAGGACTCCATGGTCCGCAGGGTCAGCGCCTGCACGATCGCCCGCTTGTCCGGAAAGAACTGGTAGACCGACCCGATCGCCACCTCGGCCCGCTCGGCGAGCAGGGTGGTGGTCAGCCCCTCGTACCCCACCTCGTCGACGAGTTCGGCGCAGGCATCCAACATGCGCTGTACCCGCGCGACACTTCGACCTTGCACCGGTACGCGGCGCAGCGGCCCGGTCGTGGCGGCTGGTGTGGACACTCTGCGCCACCCCCCTTCGACGGATGAACATATCTCCACGTCACGAGTCCGTGACTACCGGTACAACGAGCGGATCGCAATTGCGGTATTTACCAGCTAGAACGTTCCTGATATGAAGTCAGTTCATATTCATGAATGAGGAGCGCCCATGGTCCGCACCGCACCGCTCGGGGCTGGATGGTCCAACTGGGCCGGGAACCAGCGTGGCAGCGCCAGCGCGATCCTGCGCCCAGGCTCGCCGACCGACGTCGCAGAAGCCGTCTCATCCGCCGCCGCCGACGGTGGTCGGATCCGGGTGACGGGCAGCGGCCACTCCTTCACCGCCGTCGCGCTCGCCGACGACCGTCGGATGGACCTGTCCGAGCTGGACACCATGGTCAGCGTTGACGTCGCCCACCGACTGGTCACCGTACCGGCGGGAATGACCCTGCACGCGCTCAACGGCCTGCTCGCCCGGCACGGCCTCGCGCTGCCCAACCTCGGCGACATCGACGCGCAGACCGTCGCCGGGGCGATCTCCACCGGCACCCACGGCACCGGCGCCGGCTACGGCTGCCTCTCCACCTTCGTCGAGGCGATCACACTGGTCACCGGCACCGGCGAGGTGCTGCGCTGCTCCGCCGACGAGCATCCCGACGTCCTCGCCGCCGCCCGGGTGTCACTGGGCGCGCTCGGCGTCCTGGTCGAGGTGACCCTGCGCTGCGTGGACGCCTTCGTCCTACGCGCCCACGAACGCCCGGCCGAACTGGCCAACGTGCTCGGCGAACTGCCCGAGCTGATCGGCCGGCACGACCACGTCGAGTTCTACTGGTTCCCGTACACGTCCCGGGTCCAGGTCAAGGCCAACGACCGGGTGCCCGCCAACGACCGGCCGCTGTCCCGCTGGCGCGGCTGGATGGACGACGACTTCCTGTCCAACCGGGTCTTCGCCGGGGCCTGCCGACTCGGCCGGGCCGTGCCCGCGCTGGCTCCGGGCATCAGCGCGGTCTCCGCCCGCGCCCTCACCGAGCGCCAGTACACCGGCCGCTCCGACCGGGTCTTCTGCACCCCGCGCCGGGTCCGCTTCGTGGAGATGGAGTACGGCCTGCCCCGCGAGGCGTTGCCCGAGGCGCTGGCCGCGCTCCGGCGGATCGTGGACGGTCTGCCGTTCAAGGTGCTCTTCCCGGTGGAGGTGCGGTTCACCGCCGCCGACGACATCTGGCTGTCGCACGGCTACGGCCGGGACAACGCCTACATCGCCGTGCACCAGTACGTCGGCATGCCGTACGAGCCGTACTTCCGGGCCTTCGAAGAGGTGGCCGCCGGGCTGGACGGCCGCCCACACTGGGGCAAGCTGCACTACCGCGACGCCGCCTCGCTGGCCAGGGCGTACCCCCGATTCGCGGACTTCCAGGCCGTCCGCGACCGGCTCGACCCCCACCGCGTCTTCACCAACCCTCACCTGAACCACGTCCTCGGCGCCTGAGGTTCGGGCCAAGATCCGCGCACCATCGGGACTTCCGAGTGTCGGAGGCCGCAACATCCGGGACGTTGCTCGGATCTTGGCGCCGGCGGCGGCCTAGAGCACGAGATCGTCCAGGTCGACGGCACCGGCCATCGCCTCGGCGCCCTTGTCGTTCAGGTGCATGCCGTCGCCGCTGTCCAGCGCGGGGTGGATGTGGTCGAGGGCGTGTGGGTTCGCGACGGCGCGCGCCACGTCGAAGACGGCATCGAAGGTGTCTGTCGTGCGGATCCAGTCGTTGACCTCCCGTCGGACGGCGAGGCCCTCCGTAGTGCTGATCTCGGGTCCGGCGCCCGCGAACGGACCGATGGTGGCAGCGAGGATCTTCAGGCCCGCGTGGTGGGCGCGGTCGGCCAGCGTGCGGAAGCCGTCGACCAGGTCGCCGGCGGTGACCGGAGGTTCGCCCAGCATGCCGGGTAGACCCAGGTCGTTGATGCCGAAGTGGACCAGGACATGGGTCACCGCCGGCACCGAGAGGACGTCCCGGTCGAAGCGGGCCAGCCCGTGTTCGCCGACCGTGTCGCGCAGCAGCCGGTTACCGGCGATGCCCTGGTTGACGACCCAACCACGCTTCAGTCGCCGGTTGAGGAAGTCGACCGAGCGGCGGTTGGCGCTCGTCGTGGTGCCGACGCCCTCGAACCAGGAGTCACCGAAGGCCACGCCGACGGCGGTGCCGGGCGGGGCGAGCACGTCGACGCCCGAGAGGTAGAACCGGGCCTCGACCTGCTCGGTCCACTGTGGCTGGGGAGCCGTCACCTGGTTGCCGTCGGCTATCCGGGTGAGTTCCGCCGGCCTGTGGGAGTAGGTGGCGAGGTCGGTCCGCTCCGGGAGGTGGAGGCTCACGACCAGGTCCGCGCCGGCGGCCACCGGAGTCCCGACCGGGTCCGTGACGACTTCCTCGCCCGCCGGTATGACGCGCTGCGCAGCACCGTCGAAGGTGAGTGCGACCGGCCGGCCACCGACGACGACAGTGGCGGCCCCGACGGTCAACGGGGTACGCCCGAAGCGGTTCGTCAGGCGTACGCGGAAGGCGTCCCCACCGCCGGCCAGGTGCAGCACCTGACGAACTGTCTGATCGGCGAAGCTGCGAGGTTCGCTGAACTGGAGTCGGTCGTACGGACTGATCACGGCGGTGCGGAACCCGGCTGTCCAGATCATTGTCGTTCCGTGCCCTTCAGATATCCAGGACGATCCGGCCGCCGGCCGACCCGTGCTCGACCATTTCGTGTGCCTCGGCGATCTCCGTCAGGGGCAATCGGGCGGCAATCGGGTAGCGCAGGTCACCGGCGACCAGCGCGGCCGTCAGTTCGATGGCGGCGGCCTCGTTCGCCGACTCCGGGAAGTCGTCGTTGCTGAGGAAACGCACAGTGATGTTCTGGAAGCCGAGCGGCCAGTACGGGATGGCCGGCTCGGCGGCGACCGTCGCGTACGTGGCGATGACGCCGCCGTTGCGAAGGATCTGCAGGTTGGTCGCCAGGTTGGCGTCGAAGGCCAGCTCGGCGACGCGGTCGATCGGTTCCCCACCAATGTGGTCGAGGATCCTGGTGGCGACATCGCCACCGACGGTGTCGACCGCGTGGTGCGCGCCCGCGGCCAGTGCGTGTTCGACCTGGTCGGGCCTACGGACTGTCGCGATCACCAGGGCGCCCGCCCGCCGGGCCACCGCCAACGCGGCCCGTCCGACCGCGCCGAGGGCGCCGGTGACGACGACCCGTTGCCCGCCTACCGGACCGTCCGCGAAGATCGCCCGGTGGGCGGTGATGCCCGGGATGCCGAGCCCGGCGGCCTGCTCGTACGGCACCTCCGCCGGCAGCGTCACGGCGTGCCGGGCCGGCACGACCGTGTACTCGGCGGCGGTGCCGAACGGGCGGTACGACTGCGCGAGGTAGACCCAGACCCGTTCGCCGACGCGGGACGGTTCGACACCCGGCCCGACCGCGTCGATCACCCCGGCACCGTCGCCGTGCGGGACGACCCGGGGAAACGACATTGTGGACCCCCACCATCCCTGCCGTTTACCAAGGTCACCGACGTGAATCCCGGACACCGACACCCGCACCCGGACCTCGCCCTCGCCCGGCTGCGGGTCGGGCAGCTCACCGACCTGGAGCACCTCGCGCGGCGGGCCCTGCCGGTCGAACCACGCCGCGCGCATCAGGCACCCGTCGCTTCGGTGGTGGTGCCCTCCTCGACGCTGACCACCGACTCGATCAGGGAGAAGAAGGTCTGGATGCCGGGACGGTCCGCGCCTCGGCGCCGCGATTCGGCGAAGTCCTCAGAGGAGCCCCAGAAGACGATGTCCAGCCATTCGTCCGCCGACACCCGGACCAGCCGCGCTTCGAGGAACCCGGCGCGGTCGGCCGCGAAGTCGCGCAGCATCGCCGGCCGTGCGGCCAGCAGAGCCTCGGCACGCTCTGCGGGCACCCGGAAACGGGTGATCTCGACGGTGGCCATCATTCCTCGATCCGGTCGGCACTGGGCGTTGAACTCTTGACACCTAACATCAGCCGGAGCTGGGCCAGCAGGACATCCTGGAACTCCGCGGGCGACGGCGTGGGATGGTGCTGCACGCGAGACACGATCAATCCGGCCAGCGCCGACAGCAGCAGATCCGTCACCGCTCCGGCGTCGTGAGCCAGCTCGAACGCGCCCCGCTCAGCGCCCTCCCGTACGGCGGCCAGAAACGGCGCCCGGTAACGCGTCTGCACCTCCGCGCTGTAGTGGCGGAGTTCGTCGTCGCGCATCGCGGACCGCCAGAACTCGACGAGGATCTGCCGGGTGCTCTCCGAGTTGTGCAGACTCCGGTCCACCAGCGCGACAAGTCGGCGCCACGGATCGGCTTCGGCGGCGGACACCGCTCGTAGGGCGTCCACCTCCCGGTCGGTGAACACCTGCATCGCCTCGATGACCATGTCCTCGCGCGAACCGAAGTAGGTCTGCAAGGTGCTGATCGCGACGCCCCCGGCCATCGACACGTCGGCGAACCGCGTGTTCTCGTATCCGCGGGCAGCGAGCACGCCCGCCACGGCGTCGAGAACGGCGTCCCGCTTCTCCCCGCCGGCACGCCGCTTCCGAATCACCTCGACCCCAGCGGGCGCGGGTCGCACATCGTCGGCATGGCCATACGGTACGACGGTACCGGCGAAGCGGCGAACGCTTCCCCGGCGGGCGTGACACGGAACACCCTCATGCAGGCCGAATCCACCGCGAGCCGCAGACCAGCGCCGGCCGCCCCACCACAGTGTCACACGGATCAGGGCGAAGCGCGGTTACTCGGTGCTGGTGGCGGCCTTGCGCGGGGCGGCCTTCTTGGCCGGCGCCTTCTTGGCCGCCGTCGCCTTCGCCGTGGTCGTCTTCTTCGCGGCCGTGGACTTGCTGGCGGCGGCCGTCTTCTTGGTGGCCGTGGCCTTCTTGGCAGGGGCCTTCTTCGCCGCCGCCTTCTTTCGTGGCGCCGGACCCTTCGCCCGCTTCTCGGCCAACATCTCGGACGCCTCCGCGAGGCTCAACGCCTCCGGCGTCTGCCCGCGCCGCAGCGACGCGTTGAACTCGCCATCGGTCACGTACGGGCCGAACCGGCCGTCCTTGATCACCAATGGCTTCTCGGTCGCCGGGTCCACGCCCATCTCGCGCAGCGGCGGCGCAGCGGCTCGCCGTCCACGGGCCTTCGGGGCGGCCAGCAGAGCCAGCGCCTCGTCCAGGCCGACAGTGAACATCTGGTCCTCGGACTCGAGCGAACGGAACTCCTCGCCCCGCTTGACGTACGGGCCGTACCGACCGTTGTTCGCGAAGACCTCGACGCCGTCCGGCGCGACACCGATCAGCCGGGGAAGGCTGAGCAGCTTGAGCGCCTCCTCCAGGGTCAGCGAGTCCGGTGTCTGCGTACGCAGCAGCGACGACTTCCGCTCACCACTGGAAACGTACGGGCCGAACCGGCCGGACTTGAGCACGATCGGCTCGCCGGTGGCGGGGTCGTCTCCGAGCTTGCGCTCGCCGCTGCCGCCGAGGAACAGCTCGTGCACCTTCTCCGGGGTCAGCTCGTCCGGGGCCAGGCCCTCAGGGATCGGCGCCCGGTCACCCTGGCTGCCGCCCTCCTCGCCCTCACCCGCAGCCGCTGCCGGCTGCTCGCCGCCGGGCAGCTCCCGTTGCAGGTACGGCCCGTAGCGGCCGACCCGCACCACCACCTCGCGGCCGTCGTCGTCGGTGAAGAGCGGGATGGAGTTGACGCTGCGGGCGTCGATGTCGCTGAGGTTCTCGGTGACCAGCTTCTTGAGCCCGCCGGAACGGGCGATGTCCTGGTCCCCGGCGCCGTTGGAGCTGCCGAAGTAGAACGCGGTGAGGAAGTCGACAGCGGCGTGGTCGCCGCCGGCGATCTCATCCAGCTCGTTCTCCATGGTGGCCGTGAAGTCGTAGTCGATCAGGCGCGGGTAGTGCCGCTCCATCAGCCCGATCACCGCGAAGGCCAGGAAGGTCGGGATCATCGCCTGACCGCGCTTGGTGACGTACCCCCGGTCCTGGATCGTCTGCATGATCGACGCGTAGGTGGACGGGCGGCCGATGCCCAGCTCTTCCAGGGCCTTGACCAGCGACGCTTCCGTGTAGCGCGACGGCGGCTGGGTGTGGTGGCCCTGCGCGGCCAACTCGTCGGCGGTCAGCGGCTGGTCCTTGACCAGTGTGGGCAGCCGGCGCTCGGCGTCCTCGGCCTCGGCGTTCTCGTCGTCGCTGGACTCGACGTACGCCCGCAGGAAGCCCGGGTCGGTGATGGTCTTGCCGGTCGCGCCGAAGTCGGCTTCCTCCTGGGAGGTGGAGACCGCCCGGATGCGCACCGACACGCTGGAGCCGACCGCGTCGGTCATCTGCGAGGCGATGGTGCGCCGCCAGATCAGCTCGTAGAGCTTGAATTCCTCGGCGGACAACTCCTTGGCCACCTCGCCCGGGGTGCGGAAGTTGTCCCCCGCCGGGCGGATCGCCTCGTGCGCCTCCTGCGCGTTCTTCACCTTGCCGGTGTAGCGGCGCGGCTCCGGCGGAACGCTGCGCTCGCCGTACAGCTCGACGATCTGTCGGCGGGCCGCCGAGATGGCGGTCTCCGACAGGTTCACCGAGTCGGTACGCATATAGGTGATGTAACCGTTCTCGTACAGGCGCTGCGCGGTGCGCATCGTCTGCTGCGAGGACAGGCGCAGCTTGCGGGCCGCCTCCTGCTGGAGGGTAGAGGTGATGAACGGCGCGTACGGGCGACGGCGGTAGGGCTTCTCCTCGACCCGGGTGACGGTGAACGGCCGCCCCTCCAGCCGGGCCGCGAGACCCCGGGCACCGCCCTCGTCGAGGTGCACGACGCCGGCGCCGGCCCGGACCCGGCCGGTGGTCGGCTCGAAGTCCTTACCGGTGGCGATCCGGTCGCCGTTCAGGGCGATCAGGGTGGCGTTGAACGCGCGCGGGCCCTCGCCGGCGTTGGCCACCGCGAGAGTGGCCAGGATGTCCCAGTATTCGGCGGTGCGGAAGGCCATCCGCTGCCGTTCCCGCTCAACCACGATGCGGGTCGCCACGGACTGCACCCGGCCGGCCGAGAGCCTCGGCATGACCTTCTTCCACAGCACCGGGGAGACCTCGTACCCGTACAGGCGGTCGAGGATCCGGCGGGCCTCCTGGGCATCGACCAGGTCTCGGTCGATCTCCCGCGGGTTGGCCACCGCCGCCTGGATCGCCGGCTTGGTGATCTCGTGGAAGACCATCCGCTTTACCGGCACCTTGGGCTTGAGCGTCTCGACCAGGTGCCAGGCGATCGCCTCGCCCTCGCGGTCCTCATCCGTCGCCAGGAAGATCTCGTCGACCTCCTTGGCCAGCTTGACCAGCTTGCTGATCTGCTGCCTACGGTCGGCGGAGACGACGTAGAGCGCGTGGAAGCCGTTGTCGACGTCCACCCCGAGCCGGGCCCAGGGCTCCTTCTTGTATTTGGCCGGCACATCGGCGGCGTTGCGCGGCAGGTCGCGGACGTGACCGAAGCTGGCCTCCACGACGTACCCCGGACCAAGGTAGCCCGAGATCGTCTTGGCCTTCGCCGGTGACTCGACGATGACCAGACGGGTGGTTCCAGCGTTGCTTGGCACGTCTCTCCCCGACCTCACTCCTGCTCGTGGCCTGCCGGCGCCCGGACAGCGACCGCTTTCGACCCCGCCGTCGCACCGGCGGTCCGGATGTCCAACGTAACGCGCCGCCCGCGTTTCGGGTTCGCGGGCCGCAAACCGCTTCGACGTGGCGGTCGACACCGCCCCGCCGCGCTCGGCACTGCCGGACGGCGCCACCGTACACCGTGGGTAGGGCTCGAAGCGGGTCACTGTGACGATGGCGGACCCACGACCGAGGTCCGACCCGCCCGTTTTCCGCCTTGATCGACCCGCCGGCTGTCCGGCACCGGACACCGGAAGCGCGCGTCCCCGCCACGTCGATCATGGACTTGTGGTGGGCGTTTTAACCCCGGACGAGAAGTACGTCCACCACCACAACTGCAAGATCGACGGGGTGGAATGGGGCGGGGCAGTCAGGACGGCCAGGCTTCCGGCGGTGCCGCTCGCGGGGGCCCGCCGACCAGCTCAGCCAGCCGGGCGAGCCGGCGGCGGCCGGTGATCCGGTAGGCCGGGCCGCCGTCCTCAGGGCCGAGCAGGGTGCCCGCGAGGCCGGCGGCGGCGAGCGCCACCCCGATCGGCTCCCAGCACTCCTGGTCGTCGGCGCCGAGCCGCAGCAGACAGGCATCCGGAGGCTCCGGCGCCCCGGCCGCGGCGAGCCACAGCCGCAGCCGCCGGCCGGTCAGGTGGAAGGCGGCCGGCGGGCGTTTCGTCGTACCGTGCAGCCAGGCGGCCGCGAGCGGCTTCAAGACCCGGGTGTACGACGTCCGAACGGCGTGTCGCTCGCCCTCGGTCGGCTCCCAGCTCGCCGCCAGCCCGCGCGACGCCAGTTCGGCGACGAGCACGTGCACCCGCCAGGCGGCGTCCACCTGCACCGAGAGACGGGCGGTGCCGCCCATCCGGACCACCTCACCAGGCCCGGCGAGCAACCCGGCCAGGTCCGCGACTGCTGGTTCGGCCGCATCCGCGCCGAAGAAGACGAGTTGCCGGCCCGCGTCGTCACCCTGGGACGTGCCGTGCCGGGGGGAGCCGTGCTGCGCCGGGCCGGTCTGCGGCGCGCCGGCGCGGCGTCGCCCGGGAGTGGGCGTGTCGGACTCGGGCGCGGGGAACAGCGCCGGGGGCGGCTGGGCCTTCCCGGTGTCACCGAGCCCGCTCAGCGACACTCCGGCACCTCGTCGAATGCCTGTTTCAACTCCTCGGAGTTGAGTTTGCTGGTGTCCAGCGCGCTGGCGTCGTACTCCTTGTTGAGGGTCTCCACGGCGGCCCGCACGCCGTCGTAGAAGACCGTCGGCTCGCCGGTGCCCAGGCCGTCGATGGTGTCCCGGGCGCGGCCGTACGCGTCCCGCATCTTCCCCAGCGAGCTGCGGAAACCCGCGGAGATGGCCTCGCCGTTCTCGGCCTCCGGGACGCCCGCCTTCTCCACCTTGCGGCGCGCGGCCTCGCTGGCCTGCTCCGCCCCTTCGAAGAGCCGCACCAGGTTCTCCTTGGCCTGCGCCGGCGTGGTCTGCGCGGTCATCTGCTCGTCGGTGCTGCTGGTCAGCTTGTTGATCTCGGAGCGCCACGGGGTGAGCGCGCCGCAGACCGAGGCCGCCCAGGCCCGAGGGCTGGGGCCCCCGCCGCAGCCGGCCAGGACGACGATCGTGGCCAGGACCACCGTGAACTTTCCGGCGGCAGACGCCCGGCACGTACGCATGCGTTGCAGCGTACGGCCTTTGGCCAGGTGTGGCATCGGGCCGGACGGCCGGGGTCCCCGGTCGACGGGCTACGTCGACCGGGGACCCCGGACCGGCCCTTGGTCAGGCGTTGACCGTCTCCGGGCGGTGATCCGTGCTGCCCGCGCCGGTGTTGCCATCGGCGTCAGAGTCGGACATCGCGATGCCCTTGCGCTTGCTGAACACCACCGACGCCACGATGATCGCCGTCGCGACCAGCGCGATGGTGACCCGTAGGCCGACGTTGCGATCGTCGCCGACGCTCCAGGCCACCACGGCGGGCGCGATCAGCAGCGAGACCAGGTTCATCACCTTGATCAGCGGGTTGATCGCCGGGCCGGCGGTGTCCTTGAACGGGTCACCGACGGTGTCGCCGATGACAGTGGCGGCATGCGCCTCGGAGCCCTTGCCGCCGTACGCGCCGTCCTCGACCAGCTTCTTGGCGTTGTCCCAAGCCCCACCGGAGTTGGACAGGAACACCGCCATCAGGGTGCCGGCACCGATCGCACCGGCCAGGTACGCCGCGAGCGCGCCGGGCCCGAGGCCGAAGCCGACCGCGATCGGCGCCAGGATGGCGAGCAGGCCGGGGGTCATCAGCTCGCGCTGCGCGTCCCGGGTGCAGATGTCGACGACCTTGCCGTACTCCGGGCGCTGGGTGCCGTCCATGATGCCGGGCAGCTCACGGAACTGCCGGCGGACCTCCATCACCACGGCACCCGCCGAGCGGGACACCGCGTTGATGGCCAGCCCGGAGAAGAGGAAGACCACCGCCGCGCCGATGATCAGGCCGACCAGGTTGCGCGGGTTCGCCACGTTCAGCGAGTTGAGGATCTCCGTCCCGACGTCGCCCACGCCAGCCGTCGCGTACGCGCTGCGGAGCGAGTCGGTGTATGAGCCGAACAGCGCGGTCGCCGCGAGCACCGCCGTGGCGATCGCGATGCCCTTGGTGATCGCCTTGGTGGTGTTTCCGACCGCGTCCAGCTCAGTGAGCGTGCGAGCGCCGTGCTCGTCGAGGTCACCGGACATCTCGGCGATGCCCTGGGCGTTGTCGGAGATCGGCCCGAAGGTGTCCATCGCGACGATCACGCCGACGGTGGTGAGCAGGCCGGTGCCGGCCAGCGCCACCGCGAACAGCGACAGCGTGATGGAGCTGCCGCCGAGGAGGAACGCCCCGAAGACGCCGGCGCCGATCAGCAGGGCCGAGTAGACAGCCGACTCCAGGCCGATGCTGATGCCGGCCAGGATCACCGTCGCCGCACCGGTCTGCGAGCTCTTGCCGATGTCCTGCACCGGGCGCCGGTTGGTCTCGGTGAAGTAGCCGGTCAGCGCCTGGATCGCGGCGGCCAGCACGATGCCGATGACCACCGCGCCGATGGCGACCAGCCGGGGGTTGCCGGGCGCGTCGGTGAGCCCGCTGTCGAACTCGCCGAAGGTCGCCGGGAGGTACGCGTAGGCGGCGATCGCCACCAGCACCGCGGAGAGCACCGCCGACAGGTAGAAGGCCCGGTTGATGGCGGTCAGGGCGTTGCGGTCGGTCGCGCGCAGCCGGGTGATGAAGACGCCGACGATCGCGATCAGCACGCCGATGGTGGAGATGATCAGCGGGAAGACCAGGCCCTCCTCGCCGAACGCGGCGCGGCCGAGGATCAGCGCGGCAACAAGCGTCACCGCGTACGACTCGAACAGGTCGGCGGCCATGCCGGCGCAGTCACCGACGTTGTCGCCCACGTTGTCGGCGATGGTGGCGGCGTTGCGTGGGTCATCCTCGGGGATGCCCTGCTCGACCTTGCCGACCAGGTCGGCGCCGACGTCGGCGGCCTTGGTGAAGATGCCGCCGCCGACCCGCATGAACATCGCGAGCAGCGCGGCGCCGAAGCCGAAGCCCTCCAGCACGGTCGGCGCGTCACCCCGGTAGAGCAGGACGACCAGCGCGGCACCGAAGAGGCCGAGGCCGACGGTGAAGAAGCCGACGACACCACCGGTTCGGAACGCGATCTTCATGGCCGCCTCGCGGCCGCCTGCTCGCTCTCTCGCGGCGGCGGCCACGCGCAGGTTGGCGCGGGTGGCCAGCCACATGCCGGCGCCGCCGATGAACGCGCTGAACAGGGCGCCCACCACGAAGAAGAGTGAGCGGCCGATCTTCACCGCGAGTTCACTGCCATCGGTGTCGTGCACCGGAAGCAGGAAGAGCAGCACGACGGCGATGACGACGAAGATCGCCAGGGTACGGAATTGACGGAGCAGGTAGGCCGAGGCGCCCTCCTGGACCGCCCCCGAGATCTCCTGCATTTTCTCGGTGCCCTTACCAGCGGCCAGCACCGTTTTCGTCAAGGCGGCAGCAAAACCGAGCGCCACCAGCGCGACGACCGCGGCGATGACGACGTAGGTGACATTGCTTCCGGTAAGGGAAAGCCCGCCGCCGTCGGCGGCCAAGGTCTCGGACATCTGTGTCCTCCTGTTACCGAACAATCGCGCCGGTGAGTGGAGACGCACTGACCGACGCCTGGATGCGGACTCGCAAGCGCGCGCCAACCCACCAGCGGACCAGCGATGACCACCCATACCCGCTGGCTGCGGGATGGGTCACTTGCTGACAACCCGGGTACTGTAGCCCTCCGCAGTGTTGGAGGTCACACCCAGGTGGCACCGTGTCGCGATGATCTTCGTCGCTGTGTTATGAAACGAAATCTGATATAGGGCCCGATCCATGCAAAGAAGGCCGCATCCCCAGCAGGGGACGCGGCCTACGCAGCGGAACCGTCAGCGGCCGACCGGCCACACCATCCGCACCTCGGTGCCGATGCCCTCGTCGACCGGGCGCACCTGCAGGTCCTCGACGAAGCCGGCGAGCAGCGCGAAGCCGACGCCAGTGGTCAGCGCCTCATCGGTGAGCGACTCGTTCGCCAGCTCGTCCGGCGGCAACGCGCTCAGACCGATGCCCGCCTCGATCGGCGCCCGATCCACCACCCGCACCGCGTACGAACCACCGTCGGACATCTCCACCAGCACCGGGTCAACCAGGCCGTACTGCCGGTGCAGGGCCACCGCGCGCGTGCACGCCTCACCGATGGCGAGGCGCACCTCGTCCAGCAGGTCCTCCCGGACCCCGGCACGCCGGGCCACGGCGACGCCGACCAGGCGGGCGGTGCGCACGTGCACCGGGGCGGGCGAGAACGAGAGCTTGACTGTCGCCATCACGCGCCGGCGCCCGCCGAGTCGGCGCTGATCGCCGCGTCGACCGTCGGGTGCAGCGGAAACACCTGGTCCAGGGCGGTGATCCGGAAGATCTTGAGCAGTGGCTCCTTGTCGCAGACCAGGGCGAACGAGCCACCGGCCGAACGGAGCCGCTTGAGCGCGCCGACCAGCACGCCCAAGCCGGTGGAGTCGAGGAAATCCACCCGACCGAGGTCGACCACCACGTGACGTGCGCCACCGTCGATCAGCTCGAGGAGTCGTTCACGGAGCCGGGGCGCGGTGTAGACGTCCACCTCCCCACCGACCTCGAGCACCGTGTGCTCGCCCACGGTGCGGGTCGCCAGTGACAGCTCCATCGGTCCTCCTCGCCAGAGCCGTAAACTCTCGTGGGCATCTAACCACTACCGCCGGGACGGCCTGCGGACGCCAGCGGAGGCTTCCCCTTACCCCGGTGTCCGACTTTTCATCTCCGAACACCAGTGCGAGAGTGCAGGGCGTGACCTCCAACGACTTCAGCTCCGCGCGCGGCACACCGCGCCACGACCTGAAGTCGTCGCCCGCGGCCACCGTATCCGCTGGTCCCGGCCCCGGGCCAGCGCCGGCCGACCTGCTGCGCCGGCTACGCGCCCGGGGCGCCGCCGACCCGGTCACCCACGTCGAACGGGTGCCGGCCCGCGCGGGGGTGCCCGCGCCGTGGCCGTCGTGGGCACCGGCGGAGCTGCGCACGGCGTTCACCGGGCGCGGCGTGGTCGCGCCCTGGCAGCACCAGGCCGAAGCCGCCAACCTGGCGTACGAGGGCACACACGTGGTCGTCGCCACCGGCACCGCGTCCGGCAAGTCACTGGCGTACCAGCTGCCGGCCCTGGCCACACTGCTCGCCGACCCCCGGGCCACAGTGCTCTACCTGGCGCCGACCAAGGCGCTCGCCGCGGACCAGTTGCGCGCCGTCGCCGCGCTGGAACTGGAGGGGGTACGCCCCGCCTGCTACGACGGGGACACTCCGCGCACCGAGCGGGAGTGGATCCGACGGCACTCCCGGTTCGTGCTGACCAACCCGGACATGCTGCACCACGGCATCCTGCCCGGGCACGCCCAGTGGTCAGGTCTCCTGCGCCGACTCGCGTACGTGGTGATCGACGAGTGCCACACCTACCGGGGCGTGTTCGGCTCGCACGTAGCGCACGTGCTGCGTCGGCTGCGCCGGCAGTGCGCCCGGTTCGGGGCCACCCCGGTGTTCGTGCTCGCCTCGGCCACCTCCGGCGACCCGGCCACCGCGGCCGGACGACTGACCGGCCTACCGGTGACGGCGGTGACCGAGGACGCCTCCCCCCGCGGCGGGGTGACCTTCGCGCTCTGGGAACCGCCGCTGCTGCCACCCGACTCGGGCTCCTCCTCCCCGGTGCCGCCGCAGGCGACCGGCGACGGCTCCTCCCCCTCGGAGCCGGGACGGGCGACCGGCGACGGCTCCTCCCGCTCGGCGCCCCCGCAGGCGACCGGCGGGCACGACGAACTCCGCCAGGTCCGCCGGTCGGCGCTGCGCGAAACCGCTGACCTGCTCGCCGACACGGTCGCCGAGGGGGTACGCACCCTCGCGTTCGTCCGCTCCCGCAAGGGCGCCGAGGTGGTGGCCGCCAACGCGCGTCGAGCGTTGGACGACGCGGTGCCCGGGCTCGGCGACCGGGTGGCCGCCTACCGGGGCGGCTACCTGCGGGAGGAGCGGCGCGAGCTGGAACGGGCCCTGCTGCACGGCGACCTGCTCGGCCTCGCCTCGACAAACGCGCTGGAGCTGGGCGTGGACCTGGTCGGGCTCGACGCGGTGCTGATCTGCGGTTACCCGGGCACCCGGGCGTCACTGTGGCAGCAGGCGGGCCGCGCCGGGCGTTCCGGGCAGGAGGCCCTCGCGGTGCTGGTGGCCCGGGACGACCCCCTGGACACCTACCTGGTGCACCACCCGGAGGCGATCTTCGGCGCGCCGGTGGAGGCGACTGTGCTCGACCCGGCCAACCCGTACGTGCTGGCACCACAGCTGGCCTGCGCCGCGGTGGAGGCACCACTCACCCCGGCCGACCTGGCGCTCTTCGGCGAGGGGGCGAAGGAGGCGGTCGACGAACTGGTCGCGGCGGGGGCGCTGCGGCAACGGCCCACCGGTTGGTACTGGCGGCACCGCGAGCGGCCCGAGGTGGACCTGCGCGGCGAAGGCGGCGCCCCGGTCGCCGTGGTGGAGTCGTCGACCGGCCGGCTGCTCGGCACTGTCGACGGCGGCTCGTCGCACTTCCTGCTGCACTCCGGCGCGGTCTATCTGCACCAGGGCGTGTCGTACGTGGTCGACCAGCTCGACCTGGCCGACGGTTGCGCGCTGGTGCACGCCGAGGAGCCGGACTGGTCCACCCACGCCCGCGACGTCACCGACCTGTCCGTGGTGTCGGTGCGCTCCTACGTGGACGCCGGGCCGGTCGGCATGTTCCTCGGTGAGGTGGATGTGACCAGCCAGGTGGTGTCGTACCAGCGGCGGCGTATCGCCACCGGCGAGGTGATCGACACCCGACCGCTCGACCTGCCCACCCGGGAGCTGCGCACGGTGGCGGTCTGGTTCACCCTGTCGCCGCAGTCGTTGGCCCTCGCCGGGGTCCAGCCGGCCGATGTGCCGGGTGCGCTGCACGCCGCCGAACACGCCGCGATCGGCCTGCTGCCGCTGATGGCCACCTGCGACCGGTGGGACATCGGTGGGCTCTCCACCGCGCTGCACCAGGACACCGAGGCGCCGACCGTCTTCGTCTACGACGGGCATCCGGGCGGCGCCGGGTTCGCCGAGCGGGCGTACGGGACGGCGGCGGCGTGGCTGCGGGCCACCCGGGACGCGATCGCGGAGTGCGGCTGCGAGACCGGCTGCCCATCCTGCGTGCAGTCACCGAAATGCGGCAACGGCAACAACCCGCTCTCCAAGCCGGACGCGATCCGGGTGCTCGACGTGGTGCTGACGAACCTGCCGGGCTGAGCAGCTTGCATGAATCCGCATGGCACGGGGCACAATGGCTTGGGAGCGCTTCCATCGATGCCCTTGTTGCTGATCGCCCCCCGTGCCCGAGGAGAAGCTGTGGCCGACACCATCGCCGAGACCGTCGACCTGCTCTACACCATCGACCAGGACAATCTCACCCTCGACCAGCAGATCGCGCTGGGGACGGCGCTGGCCGCCCTGGCTCAGGCGGAACGGCTGGAACAGATCAACGAGCGGCTGCGCGGCATCCACCAGGTGCTCAACACCTGGTCGCTGCGGGCCGCGACCTCCGTCGACAGTCGCTGAGATCGCCGGGAGTGATCCTGCAAGGGCACCAGTGATCACTCCGTGCTGGGTAGTCGTCCAACGGGCTCGACGGCTACCCAGCCGCAGCTGATCATGGACAGCAGGGGGCGCGACGGTTGTCGGGCTGTGCGAGACTCCGGCGCACCAACCCCAGAGGAGTTCAGATGCAGCTCGACAGCTTGCAGGGACAGCACCAGTTCCACATCCGCCAGCGACTGCGCATGATGGTCAACCAGTACGAGGTCCGGGCGGTCTCCCCGGACGGCACAGAGGGTGAGCTGCTGGCGTTCGCGCAGCAGAAGCGGCTCGCCTTCAAGGAGCAGGTGACCATCTACACCGATGACTCCAAGCAGCAGCCGCTGCTCGGCTTCAAGGCCCGCCAGCGCATCGACCTCGGCGCCACGTACGACGTCACCGACGCGGCCGGCAACCCGATCGGCCTGTTCCGCAAGGACTTCGCCCAGTCGCTGCTGCGGTCCACCTGGCACGTCGAGCAGGCCGGCCTGCCGCAGGTGACGGGCCAGGAGCGCAGCATGCCGGTGGCACTGCTGCGTCGGTTCGTCGACTCGCTGTCCTGGCTGCCGTACCACTTCGACTTCACCGCAGGCGGCCAGCCGGTCTTCACCGTGGTCAAGAAGTGGGGCCTGCGCGACAAGTACATCGTCGAGGTGCAGAACCCGCAGATCGACCGCCGCCTGGTCATCGCGATGGCCGTCGCCCTCGACGCGCTCCAGGCCCGCTGACACATCCGGCCCGGACCAGGGCTGTGCGGTGACCCTCAGCGGTCGTCGTCGCGGCCACCCACTCCTCGGCTGCCGGCCGGGACCTGGACCTTGACCAGTCCCGGCCGGCAGGCTGCCGGACCGCACTCCCGGGACGGCAGGCCGTTGGACCGCACTGCCACCAGGAGGCAGGCCGTTGGTGACTCGGCCCCCTGACTGGTCCGGTGGTGCCTCTGGAGCTGATGTCGTAAACGCATCGGCCTTGATGTCGTAACCGATTCAGCTCCACAGCACTCACCAATCCCACAAGGGCCCCTTGGTTCCTTCGACCACGCGCCAGCCCGTACCTCCGCTTGACGCTGCGACGCGGGCCAAGCCCCTCCCTCCACCGGCCAAGCCCTCCGCTGACCGCGCCCTCCGCTGACCGCGCCCTCCGCTGACCGCGCCCTGCCCTGGCGGGGCCCTGCCCTGGCGAAGCCCTGCGCTGACCGCAGCAGCGGGCGCGGCGGCGGTGACTAGAGACGCCACCGCGAGGGTCAGCCCCGCACCGGGCCGGCACGGGCGCGTGCCGCAGCCACCCGGGTCAGGCCGGGTAGTTGCGTGAACGCCACCTCGACTGTCACCAGCACGTCCAACCCGTCGAGGTGACAGCCGACCAGCCTGCCGTCGTTGCGACCGGCGAGGTCGGACGCGGACGCGCAGGCCACAGCGTCGCCGTCGAGCGCCCGTGCTGCCCCGGCCAGCGCGCCGAGGTCGGCTGCTACGGCCGCCCGCTGACTCGCCATTCCGGCGGCGACGATGGCGGCGCCAAACGTCCCGAACACCACGAAGACGAGCCCCATAGCCAGCAGCAGGACCGTCGCGCCACCTCGTTGCCGGTCCGGCCGGCCAGCAACGAGCCCTCCGGCAGCCGGTGGGTTGCTGGCGTGGCGCGGCGGATCGTCAGTTCGTGGCACTACCAAATCCCCTCGTGAGCGCCCGGTTCGACGGCCGCGACGGCGGTGGCGACCACGGTGATGCGCGGTAGCCGCCCGCCCAACGTCCGGACGGGTGCCCTTACCGTCGCGTGCGCCCGGTCGCCTTCGACGGACACCGACACCGCCGCCCCCGGTGGCGCCGCCCGGCCACCCTCCGCGCTGCCGTCCGCCCCCCGGGCGGCGGCGAGCGCCGCCTCCCGGGCCGCGTGCAGACAGCCCGCCTGCGCGCTGACGGCGTTGACCGCGGTCAGGCCGGCCAGCAGAAGCAGGAGCAGCGCCGGCAGGCCGGCCGCCAGTTCGGCGGTGAAGGACCCCCGGTCCCCACCAGCGGTCCGCCCGAGGACGCGAAGTCTGCGCCCGCCTCGTACCGCCAGCCCGGGAACGCTCGACCCTGAATCGTGGCCGGCCCGCCGGCGCCCGATCACTTCAGCGCCCGGTCGATGACGGCGGTCAGCGCCGACTGGACGTTGCCGGAGGTCAGCACCTTCAACAGGATCCCGGCGAAGGCGACCGCGGCGAGGGTGCCCACGGCGTACTCGGCCGTGTTCATTCCGGCATCGCCGTGCAGGCGAGCGATGAGTTTGCGCATGACTGTTTCCCTTCTCGATGGGTCAGAGCACATCGCCGAGAACGGCGACGATCACCGGCACGAGTCCGGCGAGAATGAACGCCGGCAGGAAGCAGAGCCCCAGCGGCAGGACGATGAGCACACCCGCCCGGCGGGCCGATGCCTCCGCAGCGGTGGCCCGGTCGGCGCGCAGGTCGTCGGCGAGCCGGGTCAGTGCGCCGGCCAGGGCGGCACCACTGTTGGCCGAGCGCAACGCCGCTGCGGTCAGGCGCTCCGCGCCGGGCACTCCGTCCAGCGCGGACCATGCCTCCGCTGGGCCGCCGCCAAGCAGCAACGTGCGGCCAACCCGGGCCAACCGGCCGGCGAGCGGCCCGTCCAGCGCCTCGGCGACGGCCAGCACCGAGCGATCCACCGGGGCGCCCGCCCGCATCGCTGCGGCCAGGAGGTCAGCGGCGAGCGGCAGGTCGGCAGCCTCCTGCTGCCGCCGCTTGCGAACAGCGGGCGGTTCGATCCGGCGCAGCAGGACATCGAGCAGGAACGCGGCCGGGAGAGCGCCGAGCAGCCCGATCCAGCCCTCGACGACGACGGCCACGGCGAGCCCACCCAGCACCGCCACGAGCCGGACCACGTCCGGGGGACGCCTGGTTGAGCTGGGCTGGCTCGTCGAGCTGAGCCGATCGGCTGAGCCACGTTGGCCCGCCGAGCTGGGCTGGCCCGTTGCCCTGCGTTGGCCCGCTGAGCTGGGCTGGCCACTCAGGCCCGGGGCGGTCATCCGACCCGCCCCGGTGTCGCGCCCAGCCGTTCCGCCCAGAGGAGGCCCACGACCTGCAGGGCGACCGCAGCGACCGCGCAAGCGCCGCCGACCGTGCTGTGCAGGAGCACCGCCATGGGGTCGACGCCAATGCCGTACCCGAGCCCGATCCCGCCGATCGGCAGCGCCGCCAGTAGCCAGGCCGTGGCCCGGGCACCGGCCGCCTGAGCCGCCGCTGCGGCCAGACCCCGGTCGGTGGCCCGAGCGTCCGCCTCGATCCGCTCGACGAGCTCCGCCAGCGGCGCGCCGGTCCGGTCGGCCAACCGCACCGCCGCCGAGGTCAGCTGACGTAGGCGGCTCGCCCCGTCACGCTCAACGGCCGCGACTTCGAGCGCGTGTGGGACGGGCAGGCCAGCCCTCAGGTCCGCCGCGAGGCCGCAGAGCTGGTCCAGCGCACGTCGTCGGCTCCGCTCGGCGCCCCGGTTCACTCGCCAACGCAGCACGGCGCGTACGGCCAGCGTGCCGTACCCGGCCATCGCGACCGCGGCCACCGGACCGCCGACCACGGCACCCACACCGCCGCCGAGCAGGCCGACCACAGGTAACACCCGGGTCGTCGATCGCGAGATGCGCTCCGAGAGCGGCGTACCCGGTGTTGTGCCGGTCGGGCCGACGCGCCCGTGGTCGCGGCGACCGGCGACGGCGCACCCGTCGACCAGCGCCAGCCCGCCCGCGTCGCCCCGACAGCCGACGTCCAGATCACCGCGGTGAGCGGCGGTTGCCGGGCCGGAGACGTCGTGCCGACCGCCCACGTCCACACCGCTGACACCGATCGTGACCGTGGCCGCCGATGCGGCAGGCCATTGTTTTGGACCGAGCAAGGCGGCCGGCTCGGGCCGGTCGGTGCCGGTCGGGCGTCGGGGATCTCGACGGGCCGGCGGGCGCGTCGGGCCCTCCGGACGGGTGAACCCGCCTGTCGCTGCCGGCCACCTCGGGCTGCGGGTGACGTCCCGGTCGGGCCAGCCGAGTGCCGTACGCCTTCCGCCGGAAGCCGCAGTGCCACCCGGCTCATCAGCTATGCCGGCACGATGGCCCGAGGCCGGGGCAGTGCCGGTGCCGCCCACCGGATCGTCCGGCTGGCGACCGAGTTCCCTGATCCACTGCACCAGGGCGTCATCCGGATCGACACCACCGTCCCTCCGTCCCGGCGTCAGCACACGACGTCGACGGGCTCGAATGCTCTGCACGGGCCAGGCCACCAGGGCAGCGGCGACCATGAGCAGCACCGCCACCAGCACCGTCTCGCCGGTCATGCCGGCCCCGCCGATCCGGGCCAGGGCTCGCTGAGGATGGGTGGCACCGCCACCCCACGCTCCCTCAGGAGCGCCCCGAGGGCGCGGGCGGCGAGCCCGAGTCCACTGCCGCGCACCCAGGCGGGCACCACGGTCACCATCCGTTCGGGCCCCTCGGGCAACAGCAGGCAGACCGACTCCAGGACGCGACCCTGATCGCCACGTCGTACCTGGAACAGCACCTGCAACGCGGCGGCCACCTGGGCGTGCAACGCGGCGCGAGGCAGCCCACCCAACATTCCGAGGGCCTCCAACCGGGCCGGCACGTCCGACGGTGTGTTGGCGTGCAGCGTGCCGGCGCCCCCGTCGTGGCCGGTATTGAGCGCGGCCAGCAGATCGACCACCTCACCGCCCCTGCACTCCCCGACCACCAGTCGGTCCGGGCGCATCCGCAACGCCTGTCGAACCAGGTCCGCCAGGCTGACCACGCCCGTGCCCTCCACATTGGCGGTACGCGCCTGGAGCCCCACCACGTGCGGATGCCCCGGACGCAGCTCGGCGGCGTCCTCCACCAGCACGATCCGTTCGGTGGCCGGCACCATCCCCAGCAGGGTGTTGAGCAGGGTCGTCTTGCCCGACCCCGTGCCACCGGTCACCAGGTACGCCAGGCGGGCCGCGACGACGGCGGCGAGCAGTGGCGCCAGCGGTCGCGGCACGGTCCCCTGGCGTACCAGCTCGTCGAGGGTGAAGGGCCGGTGCCGGAAGGTCCGCAGCGACAGGTAGGGGCCTTCGGTCGCCACCGGCGGCAGCACGGCGTGCAGGCGGGTGCCGTCGGGAAGTCGGGCGTCCGCGTACGGGGAGCCGTCGTCGAGCCGCCGCCCGGCACTGGCGATCAGTCGCTGCGCCAACCGGCGGACGTCCTCCACCGAGCCGACTGGCACAGCGACCTGGTGCAGCCCGGACCCGCGGTCGACCCAGACCCGAGCGCCGTTGACGAGGACGTCGGTGACCTCCGGGTCGGCGAGCAGCGGCGCCAGCGGCCCGGCGCCGACGAGGTCGTCGCGCACCCGGTCGGCGATCCGCAGCATGGCCGTGTCACCGAGCACCGCGGCGGTGGGCTCGGCCCGTACCGCGGAGACGATCGCCGCCGCGGTGACCGGGGTGGCGGCGGCGGCGATCCGCTGCCGTACCCGGGCGGCGAGCGTGCCGTCCTCCGGCCCGGCGCTCATGCCGCACCCGTAGCCGGCATGCCGGTGAGGTCGGTGACGATCCGTTGGCAGAGTGCTGCCAGCGGGCCCTTGCCCCCGGCGGCCGGCGCCTCGCCCCGTTCCAGCCCACGGCAGAGCCCCGGCTCGGGGCGCAGCGTGCCGGCCAGGGGAAGGCCCAGCGCGCGTGCCACCTCGGTGGCCCGCAGCCGCCCCGGGGCGGGCCCGCGCACCACCACCGAGAGCGCAGCGCAGTGCGGGGCGGCGGCGGCCACCACCCGAGTGGCCGCCGCGGTGGCACGCAGCTCGGCCGGTACGACGACGAACGCCTGGTCGGCGGCCTGCAACGCCACCACGGCCGCGTCGTCCAACTGCCGGGGCAGGTCGATCACCACGAAGTCCCGCCCACGCCGGGCCGCGTCGACGGTCGCCGCCATCGCCGTCGCCGGCAACGCCAGCATCTCGCCGCGGTCCCACGAGAGCACCACGAGATCACCGCGACTGGGCAGGGCCTGCACCAGCGCCGGGGCGTCCACCCGCCCGTCGGCGCTGGTGAGCGCCGGCCAGCGCAGGCCTTCCAACTGCTCCCAGCCCAGCACGAGGTCGAGGCCACCACCGAGCGGGTCGGCGTCGACCAGGAGAGTGCGCAGCCGGGCCCGGGCGGCTGTCACCGCAAGGCCACCGGCGAGCACGCTCGCGCCCGCACCGCCCCGACCACCAAGGACCGCGACGACCCGGGCGCCGACGCCGGCCGGGCGGTCCGGGTCATGGTCGGCGAACCGATCCACCAACCATGGCTCCGCGGCCGGCAGCATGGCGACGTGCTCGGCCCCGATCAGCTCGGCGATCTGCCAACCCGGGTCGAGTTGCCCGGCACGGCCGACCAGCACCAGCCGGGGCCGCTGCGGTAACCGGGCGCGCAGACACGCCTGCGCCTGATCGGCGCCGAGCAGCACCAGGGGTGCGGGAAGCCAGCGGGTACGGGCAGCCGCCGGGTCGCGGGCGAGCTCCAACTCGGTCCCGCCGACGGCGGCGAGCCGAAGCACATCGTCGAGCAGATCGTCGTCGCCGGTGACGACCAGCGGGAGCCGGCGGATCGGCGGAACCGTGGTATGGGGTGGCATCGCGGCCTCCAGCGGTCGGGCTCTGGTATGCCGCTGACCCTGCTCGGAATCCGCCCCACGAGCCGTCCCGACGTCGTCGCCTGTGGACAACCTGGCGACCTGTGGAAAACCCCCGCCGAGACAGTTGATCTGCTACGAGCGCGGGCAACGCCGCAGCTACCGCCGCTAAGGGAAAGACAGCGGGGCCGCTCCCGAAGGAGCGGCCCCGCAAGTCGGCGGTCAGCCGACCCGGTCGGTCCAGGCGACATCGAGGATCACCTGGTACGCGCTGATCCGCACGGGCGACAGCGTCAACCGCTCATGGGCGAGAAGTTCGCCAGTCCTCGGATCGAAGATCAAAAGAGACTGCGCGTCGTGTTCGCGGTCGTCGAAGGTGACGGCCACCCCGTTCCGGCCGGCACGGTCCGTGACCTGCCCCCGCCAACGGAAGCCGGGCACGTCGGCGAGGACCCGCAGGACCGCCGCTCGGGTCGCACGCGGTACGACGTACCGCCCGTAGAGCGTGCTGACCTCCTTACTCGCCGCCCCCGCGCCGTACTCGACCTTCAGCAGCTCCCGCAGCTCGGACGGGACAGCCGTCGGTGGGCTGAGGTCCATGGGCGGCAGCGGATACTTGTTGGGAGCGGGGGTGCTGCCGGCCGCTGGCTGCGAATCGAGTCTGCGCTGCCAGTAGGTACGTGACTCCTGATCGGGGTACTGCGGCTCGAGTTGGGTGTTGACCTGGCTACCGGTCCCGTCGGCGGCCTGCCAGACCTTCGTCTCGTCGGCAAAGGCGACGTGGTGGCGACCGTCGGCCGAGGTCATCACCGGGTCGCCCCACACCTTCGTGTGGTGGTACATGTAGCGCCCGCTCTGGTGGTCGTACCCCGCATCTTTGATCTTGTCGGCCAGCAGGCGTAGCTGCGTGCCCGCCGCCGGCGGATCCGCGTCGAACTGGTACGCGACCGGCACGAGCACCGTGCCCGTCGCCGACCCCGGGGTGTCCGGTGTGGCCGCATCGAACGGTTGAAGTACCGCCACGGCACCGGCCGCGACCGCCAGCGTCCCGGCGGTCAGGACCAGCCGACGCGTCTGGCGTACGCGACGACGCCCGGCCACCGTCCCCGTAGCGTCGGCGCGATCGATCAGCTCGCGCGCCGAGACCAGCGGCGGCCCGACGGCGGCGTTCCGGGCCGGGTCGGCCGGGCCGAGAAGAGTACGGGTTCGCTCTGCTCCGAACATCACAGATCCTCTCGAATGGTCACCAACACCGGGCCGCGCCGGGTCTGCGCGGGCCGGCCCGACATCGCTTCGGCAAGTCGGCGGCGGGCGCGATGGAGGCGCACTGCGGCGGTCGCCGCGGTGCAACCGAGAACCTTGGCCGCCTCGGACACCGTCAGCTCCTCCCAGCCGATCAGCCGGAGGATTTCCTGGTCGAGGTCGTTGAGGTTGGCCAGAGCAGCCCAGATGTCGGCGACCCCGACGCTCGTGTCGGCACCCGACGATCCGGCCAGTCGCTCGAGGTCGACATCGGTGATCGAAAGGAGGTCGGGTGCGGTGCGCCGCGACCGCCACTGGTTTGCCAGAAGGCGCCGGGCCACCCCGTACAGCCAGGGCAGGCTGCGCTCCGGCACCTCGGCGCGGCGACGCCAGGCGACGACGAAGACCTCCTGGGCAAGCTCGGCCGCTGCATCCCGGTCAGCGAGCCGGCGCAGGCCGTATCGGACCATGTGCACGTACTCGGCGGCGTAGAGACTGGTGAACCAGCCCTCGTCCCGCGTCTTCGGTGGACCCACCCGAACCCCCATTGCCTCGGCGACTCTCACACTGGCTTGTGTCGCTGAGGGCTTCGGGATTACCACGCGGCCGAGGGCGGGTGCCGCCCACCGGGAAACGAACGCTGCGGTCAGTGGTCGATCGCCTGGTAGACAGTCGTCCAGAAGTCGTGCCACATCGGCAGCCGCTGGTCGCCCGCGTGTGCCCGCTGCATGAACACAATCGCCGTCAGGTCCTCGGCGGGATCGTTGTACCAGGCGGTGCCATAGAAGCCGGGCCATCCGTAGCTGCCGACCGAGGGACCGAGGTGCGTGCGGCGGGTCCGGACCGACAATCCGAGACCCCAGCTGATGGCGTCGAAATATCCGGGCCAGAACCCGGAGATGGCTTTCTGCGTCGGGGTCAGGTGGTCGCTGGTCATCAGCGTCACCGCCGGTCGTGACAGCACCCGCTCGCCGCCGTGGGTGCCGCCGGCGAGCAGGGCCGAGGCGAAGGCGAGGTAATCCTGGGCGGTCGAGACGAGCCCGCCGCCGCCGGACTCGAATTGCCGCGGTCGACTGAACCGCCCGTCGGGGGCGTCCTCCACAACCGGCTCACCCGTGGCAGCGTTGTCCTGCTCGTACGCCGTCGCGAACCGGTCGATGCTCTCGCTACCCACGCTGAATGCGGTGTCGGTCATCCCAAGCGGCTTGCAGACCCGCTCACGGATGGCATCCCCGAAGGACACGCCGGTGGCCCGGGCGATGAGCACACCGGCCACGTTGGCGGCGGTGTCGTACATCCAGCGCTCACCCGGCTGGTGGACGAGCGGAAGGTCACCGAGCTGGCGGATCCACTCGCCCGGCGACTGATATTCGAGTGCGTCCAGCGCGTCGGCAATCGGGACCGTTCCCGGCTCGGCGGGGACCATGCCGGTGCCCAGGGTGCCGTCCAGTACGTCCCGCAGCGTTATCGGGCGTTCCGCCGGGACGGTGTCGTCGAGCGGACCGTGCGGATCGGCGAGCACTGTCATGTCCGCCAATTCCGGCAGGAGATCGTCGACCGGGTCATCGAGGCGGAGGGTGCAGTCCTCGATGAGGGTCATCGCACACACGGCGACGATCGGCTTCGTCATCGAGCCCAGGCGACAGATCGTGTCGGCCGCCATCGGCGTCCGTGACCCCGCGCCCTCGAACGCGAGATGACCCGTCGCCTCGATGTGCACCTCACCGTGCCGGGCGAGGATGGCCACCACGCCCGGGACGAAGCCGGACTCGACGTGATGCTCGATCAAGCCCCTCACCCGACCCAGCCGTTTCGACGAGAAGCCACCGGCAGCCACCTGTTCCCTCCTCAGCTCGTCCCGTTTCGGAAATTACACGGCAGGCAGCGATCGCACCGTCCGCGACGAGGGGGAGGGGACACCGTCTGAGCAGTGCCGCTCGGCACGAGACGCTTCCCGTGATGGAGCGTTTCCACGGGAAAAGGGACGACCCCCGTCGGGGGGATGCGGACTCAAGCTGCACGGCCGTTGCCAATTGGTGGCGACGCGCGTCAACGGTCAGGTGCCGGCCCTCGTCGCTTCCCATTCGAGGCCGACCAGCACCGGCGCTCCGCTGCCTCCTCGCTGCCTTGGCTGCCTTGGCTGCCTCGCTGACTCGCTGACTCGCTGACTCGCTGACTGAGGCTCGCCTACAAGTCCCATGCAAATCGTCCGCTTGCTCACGCGCGTTAATGTTTCCCGTGATCGTATGGCTCAACGGCACCCACGGCGCGGGCAAGACGACGACCAGCTTGCTCGTGCAGCAACTGATCCCGGATTCCCGGGTGTTCGACGCCGAGAAAGTCGGCGAGACGCTCATGGACATCACGCCGGGGCTGCCCGAGACGGACAACTTCCAGCACTGGCCGCCGTGGCGGCAGCTCGTCGTCGAGACCGCCCGCCGCGTGCTCGACTACACCGGCGGCACTTTGGTGATACCCATGACTGTCCTAGTCGAGCAGTACTGGTGCGAAATCAGTACGGGCCTCGCCCAACACGCCATCCCGGTAAGTCACTTCGTCCTCCACGCTGATCAGAACACCCTTCGTCGGCGTATCGAGGGAGAACACCCCGTTCCGTCGCCGTTCCGCCTCAGGTACCTCGAGCCCTACGCCGAGGCGGCCCGCACGTGGCTGCATGCCGAGGCCGAGGTCGTCGACACCACGCACCTGACTCCCGCCCAAGCCGCCATGCAGATCGTCCTACGAGCTACCGGGGGAAGCTCAGGGGCCTAACCTCAGCTTGGGAATCGCCCTGATTCGTACGTTGGGTAGTCACGTCACGCGAGACACAGCTACAGGGCGTCGATTGCAGGACCAACTGGGTATCGGTGTGGCCCCGAGTTGACCGCTGCGTCGGGCACGGATCGGGCACGCCAATCGGCGCTGGGCACCGGCTGATGGGAGCCGTCGTCGGGCTGCTGATCGGGGCCGCCGCGTACGGCCTGGCAGGTCGCGGTAACCGGAACAGCCCCGGCCGGAAGCGCTGAGAGAGAGGAGCCTCATCGACTGCATCCGGCGGGCCTACGGACCGACTCAGGTTGCGGTCAGGTGCGGCTCAGCTATGCAGTTCAACAACTACAGGTAAGGCGGTGACCGCCGGCCTGGTTAACGGGTCGACTACCCCTTGCTACCTGGGCAGACAACGTCGTTTCTGGTCGTCATTGGTCGCTCGCGATCGGCCTCTGACGGCCTGACGACGGCCTGGCCGGGCCTCCGGTGGGGCATCCGTGTGAGCTTCGCTCCGGCAAGGTAATTCAGATGACCGCCCAGACTCACTGGCAGGCGTGGCATGAGCCCTACGCCGATGAGAAATCCCCCCTGTCGCGTCGGCTGAGGCTGGTCCAGCAGCACATCGCCTCGTGGCTTGATCAGCGTTCCGACGAGCGCCTGACTGTGGTGAGCGCGTGTGCGGGGCAGGGTCATGATCTCATCGGCGTCCTTGCCTCAAGGGCTGATGCCCAGCGTGTACACGGGACCCTGCTTGAGTACGACGCGGGCAATGTGACTGCTGCTCAGGCCGCCGCCGATCAGGCCGGGCTCATCAATATCGTGATCAGGCAGGCAGACGCTGGCCTGCTCTCTTCGTATGCGGGGGCAGTACCGGCCGACCTGGTGCTCATGGTGGGGGTCTTTGGCAACATCTCGGACGCCGACGTAGAGCGAACCGTTGCCGCCCTGCCCCGGCTGTGTGCTGAGGGCGCCACCGTGATCTGGACCAGGGCGCGGCGGGACTCGGACCTAACGGCAGCAGTACGGGAGTGGCTTCGAGATGCCGGCTTCGTGGAGCAGGCATTCCACGCTCCGGGCGACGTTCGATTCTCTGTCGGCGTTCACCGGTTCGAAAGCGCCCCGCAGCCCCTGGATCCTGCGGGAACCGTCTTCACGTTCCTGCGCTGACGCCAGCTGGTCGCTGCCTGATACTTGCCAGCCAGCCTGCCGCGTCTCGGCTGCTCGGGGGGACGGCTGGCCCGGACGGGGGGTCAGTACCGTTGGACCTGGTCGGACACGCGAAACGTGGTGCTGCACTCTGTGCACGTGGCACGACCGAACAGGTAGGTGAGAGCGGCAGCGACCGATTCCTGTCCGGCATGCGCGCTCATCGAGTGCAGCCGTCGGCCCACGCCTTCCAACTCGGTGGGTGTGGCCGGAAGTAGCGGCGTCTTCTCGACCTCCGACTTGGTCGCGTAGTCCTCGTGCGTGGCGAAGCAGCCGTCATCGCCGAATGCCACGAACAGCGACGTTTCGCAGTTTGGGCACTCGACCTCGATCTCGTCGTGCACGATCCGATCGAGTTCCGCGCCCCACAGCTCGTCGCGCTCCAACGCCATGACCGCTTGCAGACGGAAGCTGAACGACTGCGGATCGGTTGGCGTCGGGAGCCAATCGTTTGTCAGTCTGTGCAAGGCCGCCAACGCCTCGGCGTGCCGGAGCCACGACGTCTCGTCGAGGTCAGCAGCGATCTGCCCGCCGAGGAGCAGGGCGTTGTCGCGGTCGGCCGGCGCGAACCGAGCGGCGACGTCGGCTAGGCGCGGGATGAGAAACGCTTCGTCCCCGTCGGATACGCCCTGGTGGCAGGCTTCCTCGTATAACTCGTCCCAGGCCGTCGCGTGAGGGTCGACAGCAGCAGCCGCCAACAACTCCTCGATCCTCGTCACGGCCTGAATCTAACCACCGATACATCCTGAACCGGCGCCGCGGCTGAGCGATGGCCGACCCGAGGAACACGATGTGTGCCCCTCGACCAGCAACCCGTCACTTGTCAAAGTGAAGCCGCGATGTAGCGGATCAAATAGAGCCCGACATCGCCGGCAGTCCGGCCGCTGGCTCACTCCTGCGGTTGCGTGCTGCATCACAGGGGTGCGCCTGTGGAAACGCCGTCCCTGGACGCTCTGGACGGGCCGGAGGACGACTTGTGAGCTGTGATGGAGCGTTTCCAGCAGAAAGGGACGACCCCCGTCGGGGGGAGACGGGGGTCGTCGGAGGTTCGGCTCCGGGGGGGTCGAGCCGAACCACTCAGCGGTCACGGGGGGTGCAACCGCTGAGGGTCTGCCTGTTTCGAGGATGTGAAAGCTCGTCGTACGGACAAGTCTGCCTGAGCGGGCCCGTCACGTCGAGTGGTGCCGACTCCACTCACTGCGAAAATCTCCTCGCAGAGTGTGAGCGCGATCACGCGGAGCGGAGGTGGTGTTGCCAGCCCGCAGGTCTGAGGGGTGGCATGACCCCGGGCACCCGCCGACGATAGACCATCCGGCTAGACTTTCGCGCCGTGGGCCGAAGTGCCGCTTTCTTCGATCTGGACAAGACCGTCATCGCCAAGTCGAGCGCCCTGGCGTTCGGTCGGCCGTTCTACCGGGATGGGCTGATCACCCGGCGTGACGTGGTCAAGTCGGCGTACGCGCAGCTGATGTTCCGGCTGGGCGGCACCGACGAGCAGACCATGGCCCGAACACGGGACTACCTGGCTGCGCTCTGCAAGGGCTGGCAGGTGGAGCAGGTCCGCCAGATCGTCGCGGAGACGCTGCATGAGCTGATCAACCCTTATGTGTACGCCGAAGCCGCCGCCCTGATCGTGGAGCACCAGGCGGCTGGGCGGGACGTGGTGCTGGTGTCGGCGTCCGGCGAGGAGATGGTCCGGCCGATCGGCGAGCTGCTCGGCGTGACCGATGTGATCGCCACCCGGATGACGGTGCGGGACGGCCGGTACAGCGGCGAGGTCGAGTTCTACGCGGCGGGCCCGAGCAAGGTCGAGGCGGTCACCGAGTTGGCCGCCGCCCGGGACTACGACCTGGCTGATTCGTACGCCTACTCCGACTCGTACAGCGATCGCCCGTTGCTGGAGTGTGTCGGCCACCCGAGCGTGGTCAACCCGGACCGGCAGTTACGCAAGCTGGCGTCGGAGAACGCGTGGCCGGTGCTGGAGTTCCGGCACCCGATCCCGCTGGGCCGGCGGCTGCGGGAACGACCGGCGGTTCCGGTGGCCGCGGCGGCCCTGGGGGTCGGGGTGGGCGTGGCCATCGGCATCGCCTGGTACGGCCGGCACCGTCGCACCCGAGCCGCCACCACCGCCTGACCCCACCCAGCCAACCGCTCAGGCGGCGGCGAGGATCTCGTCTCCGATGGTGGTGAGTTGGTCGGCGCCGACCTCGACGGCGGCCATGTAGTGCCGTAGCCAGGAGCGCAGCCCGTCCGGGGTGCCGGTGGCGAAGGCGCCGGCCGCGCCGACGTACTCCGGCTCCCGCTCGCGGTGCCCGACGTCGACGGCGAGCAGGCCACGCGGATCGAGGCCACTGGCCAGCAGCACCAGCCGGGCGGCCCCACGGGCCACCACGCCGGACGGCCCGGCGAACGGGCGCAGGTTCAACAACTCCCCGTGTACGACAGCGGCGAGGACCAGCGGGGAGACCTTCGTGCCGCCGGCGGCGAGGCCGGCCAGCCCGTCCAGTCGGGTGGCGACCACCGGGTCGGCAACCGGGCGGCCCAGCTCGGCTTCCGACACCAGGTCCCGGGCGGCGAGGACGTGCAGCTTCGCGAGGGCCTGGCGGGGCGCCTTCGGCCACAGCTCACTCAGGCCCGGCAGCGCCCCGGCGACCCGCAGCGCCCCCTGGAGCACCGGGTCGGTGACGGTTCCCGCCCGGACCGCCTCACGCTCGTGGACGGCCCCCTCAAGGGCCGCGCTGGACAGCGCTGAGCGCAGGCTGACCTCGGCGGCGACCTGTCCACCGTGCCGGCGCAGCGCCCGGTGCCCGAGCGCCTGGTCGAACCGCGCGCGGGCCTGCTCGACGGCGGCGGCGATGTCGGCGAGCGCGAGCAGGGGCGCGAGCGGGTCGGTGGTCACCCCGCCACGCTAACGACCCGACCCGACGCAACGGGCCGCACCCGCCCGCAACGCGACCCGGACCACCCGGCCCGACCCAGCACCACACAGCCCGATCCGACCCGACCGGCCCGGCCCGGCCCGGACCACCCGACCCGGCACGGCACGGCACGGCACGGGCAAGGTCAACACGGGTTCATTGAAGTCGGGGTGTCCGCCTGACCTGGACACCGCGATTTCAATGAACCCGTGTCGATCAAGGCGCCGCCCTCGGCGACCCCGGCAGGGGTAGGGCGGGCCCAGCGGGAGCCGGGCGGGCCGGGCCAGGACCGGGCGGGCCGAGCGAGGGCCGGGCCGGGGCGGGCGGCGGCCGGGCGGGGCGGCCGGCGGCCGGGCGGGCCGGGCCAGGGCCGGGCGGGCCGGGCGGCGGCCGGGCGGGGCGGGACGGGCGGCAAGGGCCAGGCGGGGCGGGCCGCCGGGCGCGCGGCGGGGGCCACTCGGCGCGACGCAGCGGGCAGCCGTGGCCGGTCGCGGACCCCGCGACTACCCTCGTGCCATCGAGACGCAGGTCACCCCGAGGATGAGGAGTCACGGCATGAGCGAGGCATTGGCCAATCTGCTGAACGAGACGCGCCAGTTCCCCCCGCCGGCCGAACTCGCCGCGCACGCCAACGTCACAGTCGACGCGTACGCCGAGGCTGAGGCCGACCGGCTCGCCTTCTGGGCGAAGCAGGCCGATCGGCTGGCCTGGTCGAAGAAGTGGGATGAGGTGCTCGACTGGTCGAACCCGCCGTTCGCGAAGTGGTTCGTGGGTGGGCAGCTCAACGTCGCGTACAACTGCCTGGACCGGCACGTCGAGGCGGGCCGGGGCGACAAGGTGGCGATCCACTGGGAGGGCGAGCCGGGCGACACCCGCACCATCACGTATGCGGACCTGCACGAGCTGACCTGCCGGGCGGCGAACGCGCTCACCGACCTGGGGGTGACCGCCGGTGACCGGGTGGCGATCTACCTGCCGATGATCCCGGAGGCGGCGGTTGCCATGCTGGCGTGCGCCCGGATCGGCGCCGCGCACAGTGTGGTCTTCGGTGGCTTCTCCGCGGACTCGTTGAGCAACCGGATCCAGGACGCCAGCGCCAAGGTGGTGATCACCGCGGATGGTGGTTACCGGCGGGGCAAGCCGTCGGCCTTGAAGCCCACTGTGGACGAGGCGGTGGCGAACTCCCCGTCGGTGGAGCACGTGCTCGTGGTCCGCCGCACCGGCGAGGACGTGGCCTGGTCGGAGAAGGACCACTGGTGGCACGAGACGGTGGAGACTGCGTCGGCCGAGCACACCGCGCAGCCGTTCGACGCCGAGCACCCGCTGTTCATCCTGTACACCAGCGGCACCACGGCCCGCCCGAAGGGCATCCTGCACACCACCGGCGGCTACCTCACCCAGGCGTCGTACACGACGCACGCGGTGTTCGACCTGAAGCCGGAGACGGACGTCTACTGGTGCACTGCCGACATCGGCTGGGTCACCGGGCACTCCTACATCGTGTATGGCCCGCTCTCCAACGGCGCCACCCAGGTGATGTACGAGGGCACCCCGGACACGCCGCACAAGGGCCGGTTCTGGGAGATCATCGACAAGTACGGGGTGAGCATCCTGTACACCGCTCCCACCCTGATCCGGACGATGATGAAGTGGGGCGACGACATCCCGGCCGGCTTCGACCTGTCCTCGCTGCGCCTGCTGGGTAGTGTCGGCGAGCCGATCAACCCGGAGGCGTGGATCTGGTACCGGCAGCACATCGGCCGGGGCGAGTTGCCGGTGGTGGACACCTGGTGGCAGACCGAGACGGGCGCCATCATGATCTCGCCGTTGCCGGGGGTCACCGCGGCCAAGCCGGGGTCGGCGATGACGCCGCTGCCCGGCATCGTGGCCGACGTGGTGGACGACCAGGGCCAGTCGGTGCCGAACGGTGGGGGCGGCTACCTGGTGCTGCGTGAGCCGTGGCCGTCGATGCTGCGCACCATCTGGGGTGACGACGACCGGTTCATCGACACGTACTGGTCTCGTTTCCAGGGCATGTACTTCGCCGGCGACGGTGCGAAAAAGGACGACGACGGGCACATCTGGCTGCTCGGCCGGGTGGACGACGTCATGCTGGTGTCCGGGCACAACATCTCGACGACCGAGGTGGAGTCGGCGTTGGTGTCGCACCCGTCGGTGGCCGAGGCGGCGGTCGTCGGTGCGACCGACCCGACCACCGGTCAGGCGATCGTCGCGTTCGCCATTCCGCGGGGCAGCACGGACATCGCCGGTGACGCGGGTGAGCAGCTCATCGCCGACCTGCGCAACCACGTGTCGAAGACGCTCGGCCCGATCGCCAAGCCGCGGCAGATCATGCTGGTGCCGGAGCTGCCGAAGACCCGCTCCGGCAAGATCATGCGCCGGCTGCTGCGGGACGTGGCGGAGAACCGGTCGCTGGGCGACGTGACCACGTTGCAGGACTCATCGGTGATGGACCTGATCTCCTCGGGGATGAGCGGCACGAAGTCCGACGAGGACTGACGGTAGGCGTACCAACTGGAGGGTGGCGGTCCGTACGGACCGCCACCCTCCGTCATGTCTTACGGGTACGGTTCGTGCCGCCTCGCCGCTGTCACATCGGTCGGTCGGGGGAGTCGGGAAAAGCTGAACGGGCACAGACGGCGGTCACCTCTGTCCTTTCGGCCGGTTGTGCTTTAGGTTCACGCAGGTTGGAAGAGTTCGACACACATCGTTTCGATGGTCGGCCACGCCAACGTCCTCCTCCCCATGCCCGAGAAACGGAGCGGCATGAACCACAAACCGCAGTCCAGGGCGCGGCGACGACTACTCGTCGCGCTGCCCGCCATCGCCCTCGCGGCCACGTCACTGACCGTGAGTGGCAGTGCGGCAGCCCAGCCGCCGTCCGGCACCCCCCAGGCGGTGATTGGCGCGGACGAGCACTACATCAACTACGCCGAGCCCGAGGTGCAGCCGGACACCACCGGCCGTGAGGTGAAGGGCAAGGGTGGCATCTACACCCCTGCCGCGGAGTCCGCGCGTGCGTTCGACCGGAAGCACGCCCGGGGCAACCCGGTGACCGCGCGCCAACTGGCCAAGGACGAGGCCAAGTCGCTGAAGACGGGCCAGAACCCGCGCAAGTTCAAGAAGGCGCCGGCCACCCAGACGGCGAAGCTGCTGACGCTGCTTGTCGAGTTCAACGACAAGGCCAACGACGACTTCACCGGCGTGATGGTCCCCAAGACGGTGTTCGAGGACCGCACCTGCGTCCCCGGCACGGTCCAGAACGGCCCGAAGCACAACAAGATCCCGGACCCGGCGCGCCTGCCCCACGAGGACAACAACTCGATGTGGGTGCCGGACTTCTCGCCGCAGCACTACAACAAGATGCTCTACAGCAAGAAGGGCATCACCGAGCGGGTCCGCACGGACCTGAAGGGCCCGGACGGCAAGAAGGGCGTCGACCTGTCCGGTCGCACCATGCACAACATGTACCTGGAGATGTCCAAGAACGCGTACACGGTGGACGGGCAGGCCAGCCCGTGGATCACCGTGCCGCACTCGGAGGGCTGGTACGCGGCCAACCGCTGCTTCCAGGACGAGACCGGCGCGTGGGTTCCCGGCCGTGAGCAGTCGATGAACGGCCACCCGGACAACCCGGCCGGCGCGGGTCGCCTGGCGACCGACGCGATCGACGCGCTCGTCGCGAAGGACCCGAACTTCCCGTGGGCCGACTACGACATCGAGGACCAGGCCGACCGCGACGGTGACGGCAACGTCTTCGAGCCGGACGGCGTGATCGACCACCTCGTGCTGGTGCACGCCGGCCAGGGCAAGTCCCGTGGTGGCGGTGCCGAGGGTGTGTACGCCGTGTGGGCGCACTCCTCCACGGTCGCCGGTGGCTACACCATCCCGGGCACCAACCTCAAGGCGTCGAACTACATCGTGCAGCCGGAGGACGCCGGTGTGGGCGTCTTCGCCCACGAGTTCGGCCACGACCTGGGCCTGCCGGACCTCTACGACACGTCCGGCAACGCCGACTCCGACGTGGACTTCTGGGACCTGATGGCCTCGGGCTCCCACTCGGGTGAGATCTTCCAGGCGCTGCCCACGCACATGGGCATCTGGGACAAGTGGGTGCTCGGTTGGGCCGACCCGCTGACCATCCGCCCCGGGTCGAACCCCCGCGAGGTGAAGCTCGGCCAGACGTCGCGCACCCCGATCGACTCCGAGGACGGCATCAAGGTCGACCTGCCGGACAAGGTGACGACGCTGGCCACCCCGCACAGCGGCACCAAGATGTGGCACAGCAACAACGACCAGGAGTGGGCGGACGTCAAGCTGAGCCGCTCGGTCGACGTGCCCAACGCCGCGGACGCCAAGTTCTGGATGTGGAACAACTACATCATCGAGGAGGACTGGGACTACGGCTTCGTCGAGCTCTCCACCGACGGCGGTACGACCTGGACCGAGCAGAAGGTGTACGACGAGGGCGGCACGGTGGTCACCACGCCGGACGGCTACCCGGACCCGAACGGCCGGATGAACGACTTCGGCGGCAAGAAGTACGGCCTGACCGGCAGCACCGACGGCTGGCGGCACGACTACGTCGACCTGTCGGCGTACGCCGGGACGACCGTGCAGGTGCGGCTGCGCCTGGCCACCGACGAGGCGTTCGAGGAGCGCAACTGGTTCGTCGACGACTTCTCGGTCACCGGCGGCGGCGCCACCACCTGGAGTGACGACGTCGAGGGCGGCGCCAACGGCTGGACGGCCACCGGCGGCACCTTCGTCGACACCACCGGTGCGGGCTGGACGATCTCCAGCGGCACCGAGGTGCACGCCCAGTACTACCTGGCGGAGTGGCGCAACTTCGACGGCTTCGACAACGGCCTGAAGTACGCCTACGACACCATCTACTCGCACGAGGCGTGGAAGGTCGACCGGATCTCCTACAACGCCCCGGGCATGCTGGTGTGGTACCGGGACACCGCGCTCGGCGACGTCAACCACGTCACCGGGCAGATGACCGCGCTGCCCAGCTACGGCGCGAAGGGCGGGTTGCTCATCGTCGACTCGCACTTCGACCCGCTGCGCCGCACCGGCGAGGCGGCCGTGAAGGACCCGTCGGTGACGGACAACCTGCCCAGCCGTCCGCAGTCGTCGAACGCGGCCTTCACCCTGCAGCGGACGTACCCCTTCACCGAGTGCCTGGAGGCGGCGGACGAGCCGTACAGCGCCTACTGCACGAAGTTCAAGGGGCTGCCGCCGGTGAAGTCGTTCACCGACGCCAAGGGCTACTACCCGGGCATCGAGATGCGCGACGGCGCTGCCTACGCCCGGGACAACGACGCGTCGGTGGTCCTGCCGTCGCGTGACAACGCGCCGTACACCACCCGGGTCACCAACCCGGACGGCAGCCCGGCGCCGGAGTTCTACGGCGTGACGCTGGGCGGCGGCGCGATCGTGTTGGGCACCGGTAACCCCGGCGACGCGGGCGTGAACTACGGCGTCTCGCTGACCATCAAGAAGGCGGCCGGGGACAACTCGTCCGCCATGATCTACGTGACCCCAGCGAAGAAGTAGCGGTCTCGCAGATCGACAACTGACGGTGGGGCCGGTGGCGGAGACGCTGCCGGCCCCACTGTCGTAACCCGGTCAGACTGATCGAGACAACGCTGGGCGGGCCCGTCCGGGCCCGCCCAGCGCCTTGCCACCACTACTACTTCTTCTGCTCCACGGTGCCAACGGTCAATCGCTGGTTCGCGGTGGATGCCATCGGCTGCTTCACCTCGACGATGACGTTGTATTCGCCCGCCATGGGCACGTTGGTGACAGCCTGGTAGACGCCCGGCTGCCCGGACATCTCAGCCATCACGATCGGACTCGACTTGTGCGCCCCCGGCATTGCCACCATGTCGGTGTATGCCACGACCTGACCCTTTGTGATCGGGTCATAGCTGCTCGGTGAGCTGACCTTCGCCTCGATACGCACCTGGAGGTTGCCCAGGTGCTCGCTGTCGATCGAAATCGCTGCCTGCGACTGCTGTTCGTTGCCCTGGCCATGCCGTTCGGCCGGGGCAGTCTCCGCAGCGGTTGGTACGACGACCCGAGGCCGGGTGGCCAGGAAGCCGACCACCCCGACCAGCAGCGCGGCCGTCATCCCGATGCAGATCCCCAGGAGCATGCCCTGTCGGAACCGGTTCGGCCCCCGTTTGCGAGGCCGCCGGCCGGGCCGGACCGATTTTCCGACTCGGACCGGCCTGCTGGCGGAGGCCGGCCGGCCGAGCATCTCGTCGGAGAGCCGCAACCTCTCCCTGAGCGCGGTCACGTCCGCCGCCCCGCTTGTGCCCACTCGTCACATTGCATGGTCGTGCCTCCTCTCACCTACGCCGCCGGACCGCTGCCGGCAATCGGCCGGTCCGGGAGCGCGATCAGGCCGGTCCGGCCCGCCCCGTACACCCGGAAGATGCCCCACTGGCCGCCCGTCAGGTGCCGGGCTAGCGTGCCGGAGCGATACAGGTAGTCACCCGCAGCGCCCCGTCGACCGCCGGCGCCGCCGTTGGCCGCAGGGTCCAGCACGATCTGATACGACACACCCGGGTTGAACTGCCCCTGGCTCGCCGCGAGCTGCGAGTCGGGGTCCATGGGCCCACGCCGCCAGATGTGGTCGTGCAGGGCGAAGCTCGTCGAGCGCGGGTCACCGACGGCCTGGCCGACGTGGAACACCGTCTTGTCCCCCCCGTACGCCTGGAACATCGGCGTCGACGGGTTCCCGTGCACGTACGAGCTGAAGATGTTCGTGATGTTCTGGTCGTTGGCGTACCGGTGCGCCAAGGGCTCGTTGCTGTAGTTGATGGAAAACTCGCCCTGGTCCTCGGCGTCATCGGCCACGTCGCTCGGCGTCAGGCTCAGGTCGAAGTTGTCCGGCACCGGCTGGTCGTCGGCGACGTTGCCGTTGACGTCCTTGCGGAACAGCGCCAGGTCGCTGTTCATCAACACGATATTTTCCCGGTGGTCGGCGCCGTTCGGGTTGGAGACCACCGCGCTGACACCGCTGGCCAACGGTGCGCCAGTGGTCGGATTGAGGTACGTGCTGCCGGGCGGCTCGATGATCAGTGCCCCGTACAGGCCGTGCGAGGCGTGGTGCATCGGGTCAGCCATGTCGCGCAACATCGCCATGCCGGCGACCGGAACGGACCACCGGTAGGTGACCTGCTCCCCGGGGCCCGCCGTGCGGTCGTATCCGTGGGTCGCGCCGACGTTCACGCCTGCGGAGTAGCTCCAGTGGTCGGTCAACTGGGGTCGCATCGACACCCGGTTGCTGACCGGCAGCGGCAGGAAGCCGGGCACGTTCACCTCGTCCTTCGGCGGCTGGTCGAGGCATCCCGGGTAGCTCAGGACACTGGTTCGGTAGCCCAACTGCCCCGGTTCGACGCCCTCGAAGCAGCTCGGCACCATCTTGGCCGGATCGAGCCTGTTCTTGAGGGTGACCTCGACGCAGTCGCCGGCGTTGGCCCGGATGACCAGCGGCTCGTTCTTGACGGTGCCGTTCGTCCAGTCGGATTCCAGCGCGTACTGGAGACCGTGCGGGTCGTGGTCGCCGGCCTTGTTGTAGGTGATGTCCCGGTTGATCGCGACCACACTGAACGCCTTCACCGGTGCTGCGGCACTACAAGGTGTGCCGGGAGGCGGCACGCCGACGTCCGGCTTTTCGCCGATGCAGTCCAGCGCGCTGGCGGTGTTGTCCGGCAATGGATACAGCAGCGATTTCGGCGGCGGAGGCGGGTTGTCCGGGTCGCCGCCCGGCGACGCTCCCCAGTACTGGCACCGCATCACCCGTAGATAACCCCAGGCGCCGAGGAACATGTCGTCCGAACCGCCCAGGAAGTAGAGCTCGTCCCGGTCCACCGGCCCGCCGCTCTTGCGGCCCTCGGTCTGCGGTTTCACAAGCATGTCGAAGTATTCGAGGATGCCGATGTGCGTTGCGGAGACGACGTTGGAGTTCACATCATTGGGTTCCTGCTTCCACCGGCCGTCCATGTTGAAGCCGTGCGACTCCTCCTGGGAAAGCTGGAACAGCCGCCACTTGATCCGGTCACCCTTGAATGCCTTCGGCATGGGTGTGTACGGATTTCCGGAGAATTCGTCGGGCGCCGCGAAAACCTGTGAAGGGTCCTTGTCCCGGCGCGCCTCGAACGGTTCCAACGTGTAGTTGATCCCCATCACGCCCTGGTCGTCGAGGCTGGACGGGAACGGCGCCGGTTGAATCGGCACACCGTACGAGGTGACGAACTGGTCGTCGTTGGTGGTACTCGGATCAGGATCCTTGAACATCGGCACGTGATCCTCGATGAAGAGGGACACGTTGCGGTAGTCGAATCCGTCAGTGGCCTTGCCGTTGTAGTCAGTCGTGCGGTCACAGATCACCGAAACCATGGTTCCGACGGTGACCGCCAGGTCCGTTGCCGGGCTGCGGAAGGTGCATCCGGCGTCGTGGATGGTGCCACCGCCGAAGAGCCCCGCGTCCTGGTGGACGTTGGCGAAGAAGTGGTCGTGGAACGAGTTCGTGGACGTGTTCTCGTGCACGAAGTCGCGGTAGGTGATGGTCTGGCCGACCCCGGTGGCCGAGCCGTCGGCACCCTGGTCGTAGTTCCAGCCGTTGGCGGCGCCGTCGGAGGAGAGCACGTCGAACTGCACCATGTGCTGGTGCAGGCCGACCTCGTTGGTGGTCTGGAGCCGGTCGAAGGCGGTGCCGCCGTACGTCATGGGTAGCCGATTGGTCAGGTTGTAGACCACGCAGTCACCCACGTTGAGCAGGGGTGAGAAGGGCTGTGGTTTCTGACCGGCCAGCACCGCGTCACGCTCCGCGTCGAGCACGTAGACGCGGGACTGCGGATTTCGCCACTTGGCTGTCGGGTTGTAAACCTGGTTCAGTTGGATGGCGGAGATGTTGAAGGTCTTCGTCGGCCTGCCGGCCGGGCAGGGGTTCTGGAAGAAGCCGCCCGGCACCTGTGCCCCGGAGTCGGCTGCGGCCTTCTCCTTGACGGTGGGCGGGAAGACACCGGATGTCGCCCGCTCCGACACGCCGAGCGGCGGCTTCGGCGCCTTGTACCCGAAGACGCCGGGTACGAAGTGCGGGAAACCTGTCTTTTCCGCGTCCGGCGACGGAGGTGGGTTAACCCCGGTGACCGAGGTCTGGTAATCGAAGTCGGCCAGTGGCTGCAGCCGCGGGATAGGCGAGCCGTCCGGGTTCTTCCGGGTGCCGTCCTCGAGTTTGTCGAGGGTACGGTTCAGCCCCCACATGCCGGTGGCGAAGTGCGGATAGAGGTGGCAGTGGAAGATGATGTCGCCGAAGGTTGCCTGCTTCGTCTTGTGCGACGAGCCCGCACCGCCCTGCACCACCAGGTCGTAACTGGTGCCTGGGGACACCGATTGAACGTCGAGGATGTTGGTCTTGGCGGTGACGTGGTTGGGGCTGCTGATCGCGTCCAGCCCACCCTCGTTCTGCGGGTCGTACGCCCACCGGTTCACGTGCCAGTGGAAGGTGTGAGTCTCGAACTCGGCCGGGTGCAGCAGCCGCACCTGGGTCGGCTCGCCCCGGTAGTTCGGAAAGACGAGGTCGCCGCCGCCCGGGTCGCCGTAGATCCACGACGACAACGAGGTCTCCTCGCCGACGCACTCGTTGGCCTTGTAGCCCTGCCCGGTCACCGTTGCCGCGGGGCAGCCGATCTCCTCGCGGTTGTAGGTCGGCTCGGCCCGGTAGTTGAAGGCGAACCACTCAAGCTTGACCGGCACTTCCTCGTGGTACTGCACGATCGCGTCGGCGTCGCCGCCGCCGAGGCCCGGAAGGGTGTTCTTGGTCATGACCGCCGTCTGGGCCGCAGTCGGGGTCACGCATTCCGAGCCAGTCTTGTCCTCCGAGGCGCCCCTGCAGTAGCGGGTGAGGATTCCGGGTTCGGCTTCCACCTCGTCGTGCATGAAGAGCACGTGCTCGCGAAAGTCCTTGTTGTTCGGGCGCTTGATGATCGCCCGGGTGCCCGACGCCAGCGCCCCACCCGTACGAGAGTCAACCCAGGTGGCGTCGCTGGCCTCAACGACGATGGCACCGAAGGCCCCGAACGCGTGTGAGCCGATGAACTTCACTTTGCCGGTGGAGTCCTCGGGCCGGGTCTGCCGGGAGGTGAAGTCGCCGCCGTCCTTGAACTGGTACTCACCCTCGGCCTGCGCGTGCAAGAGGTAGGTGATCTTTCCGCCCGGCGCCGCCGTGGAGTCCGGGTTGTCGCCCACCACGGTTCCGTCACCGGTCTTGACGTCGTAGTCCAGACCGTCGAAGTGCATGGAGGCGTTCGGTGCCTGGGTCGGGTCGAAGTCGATCCTGGGCGCGGAGAGGGCAGGCGCGAACTCCCGAGCCCCCAACGTGCTCGAACCGGCGGCCTTTTTGATCTCCCCTGGCAGGGTGTAGATCGCCGAGTCCCGGACCGTACGGTCCAGTGTGGGCGCGGCCTCGTTCAGCCGGTTGGTGAAATTGACCGTGACGCAGTCGCCCTTGTTGACCCGTAGCGTAAGCGGCTCGATCAGATCGTCGAGGTTCGCCTTGGACGGGTCGGCGGCGTTCTTGAAGTTGGCCCGCACCGTAGCGATGTTCGAGTCGAGGATGTACATCCTGCCCTCGGGGACGACGTCCCCGAACCGGTTGAGGAAGATCGGCAGGTTGATCAGCGAGACGTTGAACGCCTTTGCCGGCGCCCCGGTGACACAAGGGTTGACTGGGGTACCCGCCTTCGGCGGGAGCGTGCTGGCGGCGGTGGCCTGGCTGACCATCCACATGGCCCCGCCTGCGAGGGCGATCCACAGGCCCGCACCCACGGTGAGGGCGAGTCGGACCGGCCAGGTGGACCTGCGGCGAACGCCCACCAGGACGAACGCGGCGATGGCCAGGATCAGTAGTAGGGGTGTGACATCTGCGGGCGCTGCGGCCACTCGGCCTCCTAGAAGATGGATCACGGAGGCCCGTCCCGGGCATGCGCCCAGGACGTTATGGAGTTTCGTGCGGCAGAGCCCCCGTGACTCGCTGCGATAACGCATTGATCCTCGGCGATTAAAGTTTTCCCTGTCAACATCGATGTCACTTTCGGTCAGTCCTCTGCTACCAGCAGTGCGGTGCGCATTGTCAGTCGTCCCGCGCTCCGGTATGCCGTTGACAGACGACGGCTATCGAGCTCGAGGCCGAGCGATCAAGGGCGACGACACGTGGATGGACAGACAGTCCGCGGAGCAAGATGGCCAGATTTTGGAGGGCTGGCAGAGGGCCTCGCGCCGCTTCCGCTTCTTGATCGACACTCGACGCCACGCCTGAGTCCGGGGGCAGTGCGCCCAGCTCACACTGCCTGACGGCGACCTGAGGTGTGACGCTGAAAAGCATTCCCAACAAAATCTTGCAACAAATCGACGCGTGCGTCTTCCCACCCGTCCCGGCAGTGTCTATGTTCACCATTGGTCCCATTCGTGGGATCGATCTGACGCCGACCCTCATCCCCGTTGGGCCGGTTCACTCACACCGGAGGTACCACGTGCGCAAAGTCGCAGTGGGTCTGCTCGGGCTCTCACTGACGGCGACAGGCCTGGCTTTCGGCCCGTCCGCCTCGGCGGCGCCTCAGCCCAAACTGCCGGCAGCGGCACCGGCCGCTGCCGAACCGCAGGCACTGCAGGATGAACTCCCCGACAAGCTCGAGGACAAGCGCCGCGCGCTGCGTGAGCAGGGGCTCAGCGACGTGCTCAGCGGTCGGAGCAAGCCGATCGAGCGCAACGGAAGCACGGTTGTCAAGGTCGGCGAGACGAGCGGCATGGGCACCAACGCCCGCTCCGCCGCTGGCGCGAAGAAGAAGAAGGACCAGTACGTCGAGCTCAAGCGCGAGCGGACCGACAAGATCTTCGTGATCCTGGCCGAGTTCGGTGACGAGCGGCACCCGTCCTACCCGGACAAGGACATGAACCCGGACATCGCCGGGCCGGCGACGTTCGAGGGGCCGCTGCACAACAAGATCCCCGAGCCCAACCGGACCGTGGACAACTCCACCATCTGGCAGCCGGACTTCAGCCCGGAGCACTTCCGCCAGATCTACTTCGGCACCAACCCGGGCGACGAGTCGCTCAAGCAGTACTACGAGGCGCAGTCCTCGGGTCGCTACACCGTCGACGGTGAGGTGACCGACTGGGTCAAGGTCAAATACAACGAGGCCCGCTACGGTCGCTCCGACGACCCGATCCCGGACCCGGATCCCGACGAGGAGCCGGACCCGCGGGACGACCCGGCCGTCTGCGCCGACAACGTGTGCTCGAACACCTGGGCGCTGGTCCGCGACGCCGCCAACCAGTGGGTCGTCGACCAGAAGGCCAAGGGCCGGACGGACGCGCAGATCGCCGAGGAGATGCGGTCCTTCGACCAGTGGGACCGGTTCGACTACGACGGTGACGGCGACTTCAACGAGTCGGACGGTTACATCGACCACTTCCAGATCGTCCACTCCGGCGGCGACCAGGCCGACGGTGACCCGCAGCAGGGCGAGGACGCCATCTGGAGCCACCGCTGGTCCGCCTACAACAGCTCGCCCGTCGGCCCGCCGAACCTTCCGATCGGCGGCACCCAGATCGGCAACACCGGCGTCTGGATCCGCGACTACACGATCCAGCCGGAAAACGGCGGTCGCAGCGTCTTCTACCACGAGTACGGCCACGACCTGGGCCTGCCGGACGACTACGGACCGGCGGACAACAGCAACGAGCACTGGACCCTGATGGCCCAGAGCCGGCTCGCCGCCAAGAACGACGTGGGCATCGGTGACCGTGGTGGCGACCTCGGCGCGTGGAACAAGCTCCAGCTCGGCTGGCTCGACTACGAGGTGATCGTGGCGGGGCAGAAGCGCACGCTGGAGCTCGGCCCGCAGGAGTACAACTCGGACAAGGCGCAGGCCGCAGTGGTCGTGCTCCCGCAGCGGGAATACACCTTCGACTACGGCGCACCGGTCGAGGGCTCCAAGCAGTACTTCTCCGGTAACGAGGACAACCTCGACAGCAGGATGACGAGGACGTTCGACCTCACCGGCAAGTCCACGGCGGCGCTGTCTCTCAAGGGCAAGTACAGCATCGAAGCCAACTACGACTACCTCTACTTCGAGGCGTCGACGGATGGCGGCCAGACCTGGATCGACCTGGACGGCACGGTCAACGGCCAGCCGATCGGCGTCGACGGCGGCGATCGCCCGGCCCTCACCGGCAGCAGCAAGGGCGCCTGGACGGACATCAACATCCCGCTGACCGCGGTCGCCGGCAAGGTGGCGCAGGTCCGCCTGCACTACGTCACCGACCTCGGCGTCTCCGAGGGCGGCTTCTTCGGCGACGCGATCACCGTCACCGCCGACGGCCAGACTGTGTTCAGCGACGGCGCCGAGACCGACGCCGGCTGGACGCTGGAGAACTTCCAGGTGGTCGGCGCGACGTACACCCGGCTCTTCGACAACTACTACATCGCCGGCAACCGGTCGTACGTCTCGTACGACAAGTACCTGAAGACGGGCCCGTACTTCTTCGGCTACGCGAACACCCGCCCGGACTGGGTGGACCACTACGCGTACCAGGAGGGCCTGCTCATCTCGTACTGGAACACCCGCTGGTCGGACAACAACACCGCGCCGTACGACCCGGACACCAACCCGGGTGGTCATCCGGGCGAAGGTCGCAACCTGTACATCGACGCGCACCCGCGCCCGATCTACAACCTGACCGGCGCGCCGTGGCGGGCCCGCGTCCAGGTCTACGACGCACCGTTCAGCCTCAACAAGGCCGACTCGTTCACCCTGCACCTCAACAGCCAGCCGCAGTACATCCGTGGCCAGGCTGCGGAGCCGCTGTTCGACGACACCAAGAAGTACTTCTACGAGGAGCTGCCGAACCACGGCGTCAAGCTCCCGCAGACCGGTGTCAAGATCAAGGTTCTGGAGCAGGAAGGCACCTCGATGAAGATCCGGGTCAGCTGACCACTGATCCCGCACCACCCAGCGGCGCCCGGGCAGTTCACCTGCCCGGGCGTCGCCCTTTGTCGACCCGGGACGGGGAACCGTTCGACCTGCGGGAACCTCCCACCATCGTGCCCCCTGGCATCACCCCGGTCGGCGGTTGGTTTCGCCGCGCTCCTCCTGCCGCCCCTGACTCTCGGTGCGGAGGCGAACACCGTCAAGCACATCGACGGCGGGCCGTCAACGGCGGTACGGCCACTTGACGACAAAGTCGCCTCACCAGCACGATCGTCGATGTCGATGGGTGGACCGGCATCCTGCGCTGACCGGCCTGCCGGCCGCCCTCTCGGCATCGTCCACGGGGGTGGTCAGGGTTGTCAGGTGGAATCTGGTCGGAAACAGACGGCAGCGGCACGGACCCGCTCTGGACGGTGAATTCGACCCCGCTCGACGCCGCCATGGTGTCGGCCGTGGAGCTGCGCCTCGTGCTCGCCGCCCGCCAGCGGGAACTGGTCCGCGCCCAGCATCGACTCATCGACCAGTACGCCCAGTTGGAACGACTGGAGGAGCACCGGAGTGCGTCCGGGCACGGCCCGGACGACGTCGTACGGGACTGGACGGAGTTCACCCGGCTGGCCGACCGGCTGAGCGCCGAGGCACCGGACGACTGCCGGGTCCTGCTCGGGATGCCGCCGGACCCGACGACCGCGGAACCCGGCCTGCCTGTGGACGGACGACACCGGACGATCCTCGACCGGCGGCTCCTCGAACTTCCCGGCGGCCTCGACCGCGCCACCGGAGCCACCCACCCCGGAGGTGAGACCCGGATCTTCGCGGCCATCCCCACCACGATGGTGATCTCCGCGAAGATGGCAGTGGTCGCGCCGACCGACACCCACCGGTCGGCCGGCTGGGTGCTGCGCGCGCCGGCGCTCGTCGACCTGGCGGGCCACTACTTCGACAGCCTCTGGCGGCAGGCACAGCCTTTGGCCACCGAGACGACGGCAGGCAGGGACGCCCCGTCGGAGGTGCAGCTGCAGATTCTCCGGCTCGCCGCGCACGGCGCCAAAGACGAGGCCATCGCACGCAGTCTGGGGCGCAGTCCTCGCTGGGTACGCCGGCATTTCGAGCTCCTCTCCGAGCGGCTCGGCGCGTCCAACCGGCTGACCCTCGGGATCGCTGCCGCCCAACGCGGCTGGGTTTGATCTTGCAACTTGTGGACTGCGACCACTTCGCCATCCCCCTTCCGCCTGCCATCTCCGACCATTGGCGTACGCCGATGGAGATCCCGTCGGTGACCGCGCCTCCAGCGCGCTCGTCCAGGGGGAAGGACACACTTGCGAAGGACCGGACTGCGGCAGATCGTCGCCCTCTTCGTAACCGCACTCGCCATTGGTGGCACCATCACCGCGGCGCCCCAGCCGGCTCAAGCCGTCCCGGAAGGCTTCGACCACGTCGTCTACTGGAACAACGTCCTGCTGAAGACCTACCGCGCGGTGGGCGGTCCGCCGACGGTGCTGGCCCGGGCGGGCGCGATGATGCACCTCGCGATGTACGACGCCAGCCTGTCGCTCGGCGGTAGCGGCACCCCGTACATCGCCCGAATCGCAAAGGTGCCCAACTACAGCTACGACCGCAACTGGAACATGGACGTTGCGGCGGTCGATGTCCTGGCCTCCATCTGGCCGAACCGGGACTTCACCAACGACTTCGCCGGCTCCCGCTCCTACCCGCCGATCGGCAATCCCGGACCCGAGGGATGGAGCACGAGTGTCGGCGAGGGCGCGGCACGGAACATCATCAGCGCCCGCGCCAACGACGGCTCGACCAACAACGCCCCGTACACCGCGAGCTTGACCGCCGGCCAGTGGCGACCGACCGGCTCGGGCGCGGCGGCCAGCCCCAACTGGGGAGCGGTCAAGCCGTTCGCCCTCACCTCTGGTGCGCAGTTCCGTCCCCCGCTGCCGGGTGGCTTCACCAACGTCGACACGATGCTCAGAAGCAGCGCCTACGCCGCACAGGTGAACGACGTCAAGAAGTTCGGCTCGGCTACCGCCAGCGCCACCGACCGCACCGCCGACCAGACCCAGGCCGCGTACTTCTGGGCCAACGACCTCGACGGCACCTACAAGCCGCCGGGCCAACTCTTCCGGCACACCCAGATCGTCGCGGCCCAGCTACCCATCGACACCCCCAAGCTGTTTGCCCTCGTGGCGATGGCGATGGCCGACGCCGCCATCGCCGCCTGGGACGCCAAGTACAACACCAGCATCGACCTGTGGCGGCCGGACACCGCGATCGCCGAGCCCGAGACGGACAACAACGCCGCCACAGTGCCCGACGCCGGGTGGGAGCCGCTGTCGGCCGACCGCAACGGCGCCCACTTCTCACCGCCGTTCCCGGCGTACGTATCCGGCCACGCGACCTTCGCCGGCGCCTGGGCCGGCATCATGAAGCGCTATTACGGCACCGACGCGGTCACGTTCACCGCCACCACAGAGGATCCCAACGCGGTCAACGTCACGCGCACCTTCACCAGCTTCAGCGCGGCGGCCGTCGAGAACGCCCGTAGCCGGGTCTGGTTGGGTGTGCACTACCAGTGGGATGCCGACACCGGGCTGAGCGTCGGAGACCAGGTGGCCAACCGGGTCATCAGCACCTACCCGCGGTAGCCGGACCGGCGATCCCGGGCCGTTGGACACCCCGTCGGCCCGGGATCGTCGCACGTCCGGTGCGATGCCGATCGGCACACCCATCGGTGGGCGACCTGGCCTTGACAGCCGTCACCGCGACCCGGGGTCCTAGGCTGTCTGCCATGACCGACCAGCGCGGCGGGGCCGTCGACGAGTCCCGTGTCCTCACCGAGGGGCCGTGGACGCACCGTTTCGTCGGCGCCAACGGCAGCCGGTTCCACGTGGTCGAGGCCGGCACCGGGCCGATGGTGCTCTTCCTGCACGGCTTCCCCGAGCACTGGTGGGCCTGGCACCAGATGCTGCCGGCGGTCGCCGACGCCGGCTTCCGGGCGGTCGCCGTCGACCTGCGCGGCTACGGCGCCAGCGACAAACCACCCCGGGGGTACGACGGCTACACCCTCGCCGCCGACATCGCCGGGCTGATCCGCGCGCTCGGTGAACGATCCACGACGATCGTCGGCAGCGGCCTCGGTGGCATGGTGGCCTGGACGGTGGCCTCGTTCCACCCGTCCCTGGTCCGCCGGCTCGTGGTGCTGGGCGCACCGCACCCGCTGCGACTGCGCGCCGCCATCTTCGCCGACCCGCGCGGGCAGTTCACCGCCTCCACCCCGGCGTTGAAGTTCCAGCTACCCCGGTACGAGCACGTGCTGACCCGCGACGGCGCGGCGGCCGTCGGCGAGATCATGCGCCGCTGGGGCGGCCCACAGTGGGTGGCCGGGTCGGACTTCGAGGCGTACGCCGAGCGGTGCCGGGAGGCGATGTGCATCCCGCAGGCCGCGTTCTGCGCGCTGGAGGGTTACCGCTGGGCGTTCCGGTCACTGCTGCGGCTGCACGGCTACCGGTTCGTCCGCCTGATGCAGAAGCCGCTGTCCACCCCGACCCTGCAACTGCACGGCGCCCTGGACGCCGCCTCCCTGCCGCGGACCGCGCTGGGCTCCGGCCGGTACGTCGTAGCCCCGTACGAGTGGCGGCTGCTCGACGGGGTGGGGCACTTCCCGCACCTGGAGGCACCGGAGCTGGTGCTCGGCGAGATCCTGCGGTGGGCGAAGACCTGACCGGTCAGACCCGCTGCTCCCGCAGGTCGGTGACCTCGGCAGCGGGCGCCCAGCCCTGGTAGACACCGAAGTCGAAGACCTCCAGCCGCATCGCCTCGGCCACCGGCCAGCGACCACCTGTGTATTCCACCCGCAGCCAGGCGTCGTGCTCGCCGAGCACGATGAACGGCTGCCCCTTCCAGGTGCAGGTGGTCCGCACGTACGCCAGGTCCTCGATCTCGTTCGCCGGGAGCACCCGGACGTAGCGGCCCGCGCGGACCTCCTCGAAGCCCTCGCCCGGCTCGGGCTGGTAGAGGCGGATGTTGTCGCCGTCCGGGCTGGCCTGGTATTCCCGGCCCCGCCAACGGGCCACGTAGCCGTCGCGCATCACACCTCCCCGACCCGTCGCCAGGTGACCGAGTCGGTGTCCAGTTCCGCGACCACCCGCTCGGTGCCGTCCGCGCCGATGCGCCAGAGTTGCGCGCCGTGCGGCAGCCGGGCGCTGTCCACCTTGAACTCGGCCACCACGTCGCTGCTCTCGCCCGGGGCGAAGCCGTTGCCCCGGAACGGCGGGCGTTCGATGACCCAGCCCTCCATGGCCCGCATCGCCGGCTCGTTCTGACCGCCGTACGGGATGCGGTAGAGGCTCGGCCGGTGCGCCGGCCAGCGCAGCACGTAGATCTCCTCGGCGTCCGGGGCGAACGGTGAGCCGGGGTAGCTGAGACCCAGCGCGTCGTGCAGCTGGGCCGGGGTGGTCAGGTGGGACAGCTCACCGGCCCGGTGCACGAACCCGGAGACCCGGTCGTAGCCACGATCCAGGTAGTACGCGAGCTGGCTGGGCGCGACCGCCTTCTGCATGACGGTCGGCCGGGTCGGGTCGACCGCCGCTGGGGCGTACCGGGGACGGGCGGCTGGTTCGGCCACGGCCGGCGCTTCCACCTGGTCCACTTCCAGGTCGTCGCCGAGGCCCACCTCCGCGGCCCAGTTGGCCAACGCGACGATCTGCTCACCGGGCAACTTGGCACCGACCGGGGTGCCCGGGTTGACGGCGAACGACCAGTCCTCGTCGGGCCAGCGGCGGATCAGTTGGGCGAACTTCACCCGGACCGTGTCGACGTCCCCCTCGACATGGTCGGCGAGGCGCTCCGCCGAGGTGTAGACCACCACGTACGTCTCGCCGTCGAGCTGCCCGGTCCGCCAGACGAAGCCGGGGTCTCCCGGACGGCTGCCCGGCACCGACTCCGGTACCGCCGGCAGCAGCACCCGGGCCAGCAACAGGGTGGACAGGAAGGTGTCGGTGCTGCCGGAGCCCGCCGCGTTGAGCAGGTCCTCCTCGACCGTGTTGGCAGGTTGAAACTCCACCGGCGCCGGCTCGTCGGCCGGCGGCTGCGGACCGTCGCCGGCGATCATGCTCGCGCCGCTGCCGTCGCCGCCGGCCCGGTCCGTGCCGGTCCAACCGACCGACGAACCACCGTCGGCGCGTTCGTCACCGCGCGGGGCGTCGACCGGATCGGTGGTCCGCATTCCGTTCGCACCCGCATGGCCGGCCTCGGTCGGACCGACAGGGTGCGAAATGGACGGGCTCGGGGCGGGCTGAGCGGTGCTGAACGACACGGGCCCGGACGGGCCGGGGCCGGGAGACGACGGACCGAACAGGCCCGGACCGGAGGGGGCCGAGCCGAACGGTGGCGGGGCGGCCTCGGCGGCGGTGGGCCGGCGGGGCGCCTCGACCGGCGCACCGCTCTCGACCGGGTCGGTGAGGTCGCGGGATTCGATGATGGTGCCCTCGATGACGATGGGCGTGAAGCCGCGGCGCGGCGCGGGTGGCGCGGAGACCGGCTCCGCGACGGACACTGGCAGATCCTCCGCCGGCCCGAACCGGCCCGGCCGGTCCTGGGGGATCGCCTGCGTCTCCTCCGCCGACGGACCGGGTCGCCCAGGTGCGCTGGCCAGTGGAGGCTCACCGGTCATCCGGAACGCGCGGGTGGGCTCCTCGGCCAGCGGGTTGTGCCGGCGCGGAGGCAGCGGCTGGGTGATCTCCTCCCCGGTTGGCGGTGCGCCCACCCCGCGGGGCGCGCCGAGGCCGCCCTCCGGTCGTCGCGTCGGCTGGGTGGCTGCCGGGTCCGCCGCCATCGGAAAGGCCCGCGTCGCGGTCTCGTCGGCCGGCGCATCGGCTGGGCGGCGGCGGGGGAAGGGCTGGCTGCCTCGTCCGAACCGGGTCGGCGGGGCCGCCCGGTCACCGGGACGACCCGCGCTCGAGGCCGGGTCGCGGGCCGGGCTGGGGTCGAAGAAGGAGCGGCGAGGTGCCGCCTGGGGGCCACCGTTGCCGTTGGCCGGGGCGGGGCTGTCGGCGTCGCCCGGCCGGGTCGCTGCAGGCCAGCCCAGGCTCGGCCCGGGCTGATCGGTGGTGGGGCCGGCGGTCGCCAACGGGGTGAACCGGGACGGCCGACCGGTGCGGGGCAGGGCTCCGGTGCCCGGCGTGGGCCGGGGTGGCTCGGTCGGGTGCCGCTGACCGGCGGCAGGCAGGCCCTCGTCGCCGGACCGGCGCGGCGGCTCAGCGGGGAGCGGCGGCCGGGGCGACGGGCCCGGCGCCGGTGGGGCGCCCACCCTGGGGGCCCCGCTCCGGCTGGGCCTGCGGGATGCGAGCGGAGAACTGTCGAGCCCGGACGAGGCCGCCCCGGTCGCCGGGGGCGGTCCAGCGGCTGGCGCGGAGTCCCGAGCCGGCATGCCGGGCCGGGTGCGGCCCAACGTCTCGGCCCGTTCCAGGCGAGCGCGGGCACCCATGGCGCGGCCGGGCAGTCGCACGTCGCCTCGGGACAGCTGCGACACGAACCATGCCGGCAGGTAGCCCTCGACCGGCAGGCCCGGATTGACGGCGAGCCACCACTCGTGGTTGGGCCAGCTGGCCGCGAGGTCGGCGAAGGGGATGCGTCGGTTGCTGCCGGCGTTATCGCCGAGGCAGGCCCGCAGGGCGGCGGCGGAGGTGAAGGCCAGGACGTGGGTCCGGCCGCCGGTGGTCCAGGTGCCCCATCCGGCAGGTGGCTGGCCGGGTTGCGCCGGCGCGGAGACCGGCAGCAGCACATCGGTGCGGGACAGGAGCCGGAAGTAGAGCTCCTGGTCGTTGGCGCGCAGCGCGTCGCGCATCGCCACCTCGGCCTCCGTGGCCGGCTCCCATTCGGTCACGGCCACCTCCCCTTCCGAGAACAGGCCACAGGTATCGCGTACAACCTACAAGGTGGTACCAAGATCACAATGGCAGGCCGGCGGCGGCCTGCCCGGGTGCGCAGGAGGCGATAACATCCCGTTCCGGAGCCGACACGATACGGAGGGTGTCGATGTCCCGATCGATCACGCGCCCGGTCCTCGCAGGTCTGGCCGCCAGCCTGTTGACCGTACCGGCCCTTCCGACCGTCGCCGCCACCGCCGCGCTCCGGGCGGCACCGGCCTGCGCCACCCCACTCGCCCCTGTCCGGCCGGTCGCGGCCACACCCTGGCCACAGCAACGGTACGACCCGGCGCGGCTCGCGCCGCTGGCCACCGGCGTCGGGGTGACCGTCGCGGTGGTCGACTCCGGGGTGGACCGGGTGCACCCGCAGCTGACCGGGCGGGTGCTGGCCGGCGCCGACCTGCTCGACCCCGGCGGGGACGGTGGCCGGGACTGCGCCGGGCACGGCACCGGTGTGGCGAGCATCATCGCGGCGGCACCCCGCCCCGACGTCGCCTTCCGCGGCCTGGCGCCGGGTGTCCGAATTTTGCCGGTGCGGGTGAGTGAGCAGCAGGTGGTGCAGGGGCGGGAGGCGGGGCGTACGGTCAGCGCCGACGAGTTCGCCCTGGCCATCCGGTGGGCCGTCGACAATGACGCCGACGTGGTGAACCTGTCGGTGGTGCTCTACGCGGACGACCCGGAGGTCCGTTCGGCAGTGCGGTACGCGGTCGACCGGGACGTGGTGCTGGTGGCCGCCGCCGGCAACCTGCATGACAGCGGAGACCCCCGACCGTTCCCCGCCGGCTACGACGGGGTGCTCGGTGTGGGCGCGATCGGGGCGGACGGCGGGCTGGCGGCCTTCTCGCAGACCGGCCCGTACGTCGACCTGGTGGCGCCGGGCAGTGAGGTGCTGACCGCCGCACCCGGCGCTGGCCATCATCGGGTCGAAGGCACCAGTTACGCGGCACCCTTCGTGGCCGCCACCGCCGCGTTGCTGCGCGAATACCGGCCGGAGCTGACCGCCGCCCAGGTGGCGGAGCGGATCACCGCCACCGCCGATCCGGCTCCGGGCGCGGGCCGCGGCGGCGGGTACGGCGCCGGGGTGCTGAACCCCTACCGGGCGGTCACCGAGACCAGCGGCGGCCGTGCGGCCGGAGGCCGGCCGGTCGCCGCGCTCGCCGACGATCGGGTCGACCCGGCGCAGCTCGCCCGCCAGGCCCGCCGGGCCGCGGCGAGGGACCGAGCCCTGCTGGTCGGCGCGGTGGCCGGCATGACGGCGGTCACCGTGGTGCTGCTCGCCCTGGTGCTGCCCCGGGGCGCGCGTCGACGCTGGCGCCCGGCCGGCCCAGCCTGAGCCCACCCACGCATTGCCTGAACCCGCCCACGCACCGCCTGAAGCCACCCGCACACGGCCTGAGCCCGCCCGCACACCGCCTGAACCCGCCCGCGGATGGCCTGAACCCGCCCGCGCCCGGCCCTGGCCTTCGGCCGGCTGTGGGCGGGGCGCTGACCCGGACACGGTCAGCGCTCCCGGCCCACATCGCTCACTGGAACAGCCCGGTGTTCTTCTTCTCGGTGTCCAGGTAGTCGGTGGCGGAGTCGTTCACCGCCAACCGGATGTCACGCAGCATGCCCTGCAGGTCCTGCGAGGCCGAGCGCCACTTCGCCTGCCGCTGCTCGTAGGCCTGCCGCGCCTCGCCCGTCCAGCTCGCCACCAGCGGGGCGGCGTCGCGTTCGAGTTGGCCGAGTTGCGCGTCGAGGGTGTTCAACGCCTTTTGAATGTCAGCGCCGGCCTGCTGCAGCGCGGCGAAGTTGACGACCAGCACACCATGGTCCATCGGTTTCCCTCCCCAGCGGGATCAGAGCGGCAACTGGATGCCGCCGCGGTTGGTGCCGGCCACCCGGCTGGACACCTCGTCGTCGGACACGTCGTACTGCCGACCGGCGGTGCGGATCGCCCCGGCAGTCTCCCGCAGAGCGCGGTGCAGCGCCGCCTGGTCCTGTGACCACTGCTGCTTGACCTGCTCGAACGACCGGCCACCAGCGCCACGCCAGGCTTGCTGCAACACCTCCAGCTCGGCCAGCAGGCCGGTCAGCATGGATTGCAACGACTGGTCCACCTGCTCGAACTTCGCAGCGGTCTGCTGCATCACCGCTGCTTCTGCCTTGGTTTGGGACACCCGGACGTCACCTCGTCTCTCGGATCGCACCTGGCCGTCGACGCGCCGCACGGTGGGCGACGCGTCGTCGCTTGGCCCGGTCGTCGAGCACTGAGACACGGGTCAGCGAAGGACTTCGTGGCTGACGGTAGCGACCTCGTAGCAGTTCTGCTACCCCACTGGCTTCCCCTGTGGACAACCGGCGTGGCCATCGGTCGCTTACGATGTGCCGCAGCCACGTCGCGGCGCGTGACGGGCCGCCGGAGGGCGGCCGGCCGCCCGACCCGGTCCCCACTGGTCGAGGAGGCACGGTGCCGGCGATCACCACCGGAGGGCCGCACCCGCCGACCCCGGTCGGGTCCGAGGCCGGTGCCTCCCCACGGGCGATCGGGGCGGGCCGACCCACCGACCGCGGCCCGGGGTCGGCCGATCAGCAGCGCATCCCCCGTCGCCGGTCGCCGGTGGCCCGCTGGGTCGCGCTCGGCCGTTGCGTGGGCACCGGAGCGCGAGCCGGCCAACTGGTCACCGCACAGGTCGCGGCGGCGCTCGTCCTCGTCGCCCTCGGCCGACCCGCACCTGTCGTCGCGGTGGCCGTACTGGTGGCCGTGCTGCTGGTGGCGGCCGCCTGGGTGCCGGTTCGGGGGCGGTGGCTCTTCGAGTGGCTGGGCACCGCCCTCGCACACCTCACCCGCCGACGGGCGCTGACCGGGCCGGCCGGAGCGGCCGAACTGCTCGACCTGGTCGCCCCGGGCACCGTCGTCCGCTCGACGGAGCTGACCGGCGGGCCGGCGGCCGTCCTGGAGGACACCACAGGCATGGTCGCGCTCCTGGAGCTCGGCGACCCTGGTGACCTGCTGGGCGACGCGTCCCAGGCGATTCCCGCCCCGGCCGCGTTGCTCCCCCCGGCCGGGCCGGACCAGCCCCCGCTGCTGGTCCAACTGCTGCTCGCCGGTGCGCCGGCACCGGTGCCGAGCGCCGGTGGGACGGTCGGCACGTCGTACCGGCAGCTCACCGACGGGCGGCTCGCCGGTCGTGAACGGGCTGTGGTGGCGGTCCGGGTGCTGCGGGTCAACGGGTGGTCCGAGGAGGACCTGCGCCGGATACTCGCCGGCACGGTCCGTCGGATCGTCCGCCGGCTCGGGCCGTTGGCGGCGCGGCCACTCGGGGTGCCCGCGGCGCTGCGCGTCCTGGGCGAGCTGGCCCACCACGACGGTGAACAGGTCCGGGAGTCCTGGCCGGCGATCCGGTCCGGTGCCCTGGTCCAGGCCACCTTCCGACTGATCCAGTGGCCCGACGCGGGCGCTGCGGCCGGACGCCGGCTGGTGCCCCGCCTGCTCGCGCTGCCGGCGACGGCCACGACTGTGTCGATCTGTTCAGGTCCGTCAGCGGCGACGTCGACGTCGCCGCTGACCACCGGAGTGCCGACCGAGCTGACGGTACGCCTGGCCGCCGCGACGGCGACCGAGTTGGCGGCGGCCACCGAGGCGCTGACCCGCCTGGTGACCGACCTGGGTGGAAAGCTACGCCGGCTCGACGGCGACCACCTGAGCGGGCTGGCCGCCACGCTGCCGTTGGCGCTTACGGCACCCGCGGGGCAGCAGCGTCCACAGCAACCCGGCCCAGCGGTGACCGACTGGGAGCTGTCGCTGGGCGACGCGGGCATGATGGTCGGCACCAACCGGCACGGCCGAGCCGTCACCGTGCGACTGTTCCGGCCGGAGAGCACCCGCGTGCTGCTGGTCGGCGGAGTGCGCGCAGCCCAACTGGTGGCCCTTCGCGCGCTGGCGCTCGGTGCGCTGGTGGTGGTGCAGACCGCCCGGCCGCGCGCCTGGGAACCGTTCATCCGGGGGGTTGGTGCGCCGGGCGGCACGATCCCGTTGCTCCCGCCCGGTCGGGCGGTCGCCGACGGGGTGGGGACCGCGCTGCGTCCGTTGCTGCTGATCGTCGACGCCGGGCCGGCGCCGGCCGAGGCCGCGCCGGGCCCACCGTGGCGGGCCACCCTTGTGGTACGCGACGAGCTGACCCCGGCCGATGTGGACGCGTTGAGCCGGGCCGACCTGGCGTTGCTGCAGCCGCTGACCTCCGCCGAGGCGACCCTGGCCGGGGCCGCGCTGGGGCTGGGCGGCTCGGCCGAGTGGCTGACCCGGATCCGGGAGGACATGGTGGCCGTTGTCAACCGGCGGGCGCTGCGCTGGGCGCTGCTCTCCCCCACTCCGATCGAGGCGCAGCTGATCGGGCCGCCGACGCGCGGCTGATCGACCGGGATGGTCAGCTGGCGGGTTACGTCGGTGCGGTGTCCGTGGCACGATCCCCGCCATGGGTTTTCTGAAAGGTCTGCTGATTCGGCTGGCCAGCACAGCTCTGGCTTTCTGGCTGGCCACACTCCTGATCCCGGGCATCTCCCTGGATTCGAACTCCGCCACCGAGACCGTCACCACGCTGCTCCTGGTGGCGGTGATCTTCGGCGTGGTCAACGCGGTTCTCCAGCCGATCATCAAGACCGTCGGTTGTGGCTTCTACCTGCTGACCCTGGGTCTCATCGCCCTGGTGGTGAACGGGCTGCTCTTCCTGCTCACCAGCTGGATCGCCGACCAGGCCGGGCTGCCGTTCTCGGTGGACGGTTTCTGGCCGGCAGCCGTGCTCGGCGCCCTCTTCGTGAGCATCGTGACCTGGATCCTCGGCGCCGTCCTCGACCGGGACTGACCGCCGACCAGCCAGCACCGACCCGGTCCGTCCGGGGCCCCGACCTCGGCCGGGGCCCCGGCGGGCCGATGACCAGAGTTCGGGAATTCGCCAGCCTCACTGCCCATCTCGACGGTTAGCGTCGCGTCATGTTCTCGCTCACCTGTTCCGACGGTCACCTGCTCAGCACCGATCCGGCGCGGATCGACCTGGACCTGGTGCACCACTGGTTGTCCACCGACGCGTACTGGGCGCTCGGACGAGACCGGGAGACCACCGAGCGGGCGTTCGCCGGCTCCCTGCCGTTCGGCGTCTACCGACCGGAGGACGGCCGCCAGGTGGCGGTGGCCCGGGTCGTCACGGACAGCGCCACCTTCGCCTGGCTCTGCGACGTGTACGTCGACCGGGCCGCCCGGGGTCGCGGGCTGGGCGGGTGGCTGGCCGGCGCGGTCCGCGACCACCTGGACGAGCTGGGCGTACGCCGGATCCTGCTCTGCACCAACGACGCCCACCAGGTGTACGCGGGGGTGGGCTTCACCCCGCTGGACGCGCCGCAGCGGTGGATGCAGCTGGACCGGCGGCCCCCGGTGACCCCGATCACCGGAAAGGAACAAAACAGCACTACGCCCCTTACGGTGGAGGCGTGACGCCACTCCGTCTGGGATACCTCTACGGCCTCGGCGCGTACCTGCTCTGGGGTTTCTTTCCGCTCTACCTGAAGCTGCTGCGACCCGCCGGCCCGCTGGAGATCCTGGCCCACCGGATCGTCTGGTCGGTGATCTTCGTGGCCCTGCTGCTGGCGGCGCTGCGCAACGTCGGCTTCCTGCGGGCACTGCTGCGCCGCCCCTGGGCGGTGGCGGGGATCGTCGCCGCCGCCGCGCTGATCGCTGTCAACTGGGGCACCTACATTTACGGGGTCAACTCCGACCGGGTGGTGGAGACCGCGCTCGGCTACTTCATCAACCCGCTGGTCGTGGTGCTGCTGGGGGTGACGGTGCTCCGGGAGCGGCTGCGCCCGGCGCAGTGGGTGGCGCTGGGGATCGGCGCGTCAGCGGTCGTTGTGCTCACCGTGGACTACGGCCGGCTGCCGTGGCTGGCGTTGACCCTCGCGTTCAGTTTCGCCGGCTACGGCCTGGTCAAGAAGCGGCTCGGGCTGCCGGCGGCGGAGGGACTCTTCGTCGAGTCGGCGGTGCTGGCATTGCCGGCTCTGGGTTATCTCGCCTGGCTGATGGCGAGGGCCGACCTGACCTTCGGGCACGTCTCGGCCGGGCACACCGCGCTGCTGGTGCTGGCCGGCGCGGCCACCGCGATTCCGCTGCTGATGTTCGCCGGGGCGGCCAACCGACTGCCGCTGAGCAGCCTCGGCATGATCCAGTACCTGGCGCCGATCCTTCAGCTCGGCTGCGGAGTGCTGATCTTCCACGAGCCGATGCCGCCGGCCCGGCTGGCCGGCTTCGCGCTGGTCTGGCTGGCCCTGATCGTCTTCACCGCCGACGCCGTCCGAACCTCCCGCCGCACCCGCCGCACCCGCCAACCCACCCAGCTCCCCACTCCCCTCCCCACCCCCTGACCCCGCAATCTTGCAGTTCCGGTCGTCGATATGCCGTGTGACGGGGCCAGAAAGTGCAAGATCGCGCAGGACCGGGGGCGGGTTGGTCAGGGGACCGCGTAGGTCAGGAGTGGGGTGCCGTCGGCTTTCTGCAGCTCCACGCTCACCAGTTCGGCGTCGGTGAACCTGGTGGCGCCGGTGAAGCTGAGGTCGTCGCCGGGGGCGGCCAGCCAGGAGCCGATCTGCTCGGTGGCACCGTTCGGGCCGCGCGCCACCAGCCGGAACGGGTACGCCTTGCCGTAGCTCGTCCGCGCGTCGTACCCGCAGCGCATTTTCACCTCGGTGCCCCACTTGGTGCCGGTGAGCCCGAGGTCGGCGTGCACCGGCCCGGCGGCGGCCACCGGTCGCATGGCGACCATCGACACCTGCGGGGCCGGTGTGCCGGGCGGCCCGGAGGGGTTACCCGGTCGAGGCAGCACCACGGCGGTGCCCACACCGACCAGCAGCGCCAGCCCGGCGGCGGCCAGTGTGGTCAGTGCGTACCGTCGGCGGTCCGCGACGCGTTCCCGACGCCGGCGCTGACGGGCCTCGTCGAGCAGCGCGGGCACCCGGGGTGGGGCCGGCGGCGGCAGGATCTGCTCCAACCCCGCCGGGTCGAGGCGCCCGAGCAACCCGGGCAGGACGGCGATCTCGGCGACCGCCTCCCGGCACGAGGCGCAGCCGCCGAGGTGCCGCTCGTAGGCCGCCCGCTCGGCGGGGGCCAGGGCACCCAGCACGTACGCGCCGTCGTCGTACGCGAACTCGCACCGGGTCATCCCGTCACCCCCATCTCGGCCAGGACCAACCGTAGAGACCGCAGCGCGTAGTGGGTGCGGGACTTCACGGTCCCTGGCGGTACGCCCAGGCGGGACGCCGCCTCGGCCACCGACCGCCCCTGGTAGAAGCACTCGACCAGTACTTCCCGGTGGGTCGGGCTGAGCCGGTTCAGCGCCTCGGCGACGGTCCACGCCTCCACCGCACGTTCGGCCTCGTCGATCGCCTCGGGCGGTTCGGGCAGGTCGTCGGTGAACACCTCGCCGACCCGGGTGGATCGTCGCCGCCAGGCGTCGATGGCCAGGTTGCGGGCGGTGGTGAACAGCCAGGACCGTACCGATCCGCGCGTCGGGTCGAGTGACTCCGGATGTCGCCAGGCCCGCAGCAGCGTTTCCTGCACCAGGTCCTCGGCCCGCTGCCGGTCCCCGTTGACCAGCCGCAGGGCATGGGCGTACAGCGCCTCCGCGTGCTCGTCGTGCAGCGCGCGCAGCAGTTGGGCGTCGTGGTCGCTGATGGCGGTCTCCTCGCTTCCGGCGCGCGTCCGGCGGTGCGTCCGCTCGGGAATACGTGCGGTCACGCCGATCGGTTCAGACCGAGGTCAGACCGCTTGCCTGCTGGGTGCCACCCAAGGAGGTGTTCATGCCCGGTTCACATCGTGGCCGACGAGCGCTCACCACGTCCTCCTAGCGTCCGGCTGGTATGCCCCCTGTCGTGCCACCGACTTCTCTGGAGGCCACTCCCATGAGCGACCGTCCCCGGCTGCTCCCCTTGTTGAACGGCACCCGCCATGGCACCCGTGACGCCATGACCTGTCTGTACCGGTGCGGGAACGCGTGCGACCACCCGGTGCCGAACACCTCCGACAACGCGTACTTCGGTGACGTGGTGAACGCCGAGGTCTCGCGGCGTGGCGTGGTCCGGGCGGGCGCGGTCGGCGCGCTGGTGCTCGGTTTCGGCGGCACGGCAGCCGGTGCGCTCGCCGGTGCGGCCCCGGCCATGGCGGCCCCGACCACCCCGGACGTTCCGGAGGCCTTCGGCTTCGGCCGCCCCAGCACCGGCGTCGGCAGCGGCGCGCTGACCTTCAAACCGATCCCACCGAACAAGCTGGACGCCCTGGTCGTGCCGAACGGCTACGACCACGCCGTCGTGATCAAGTGGGGTGACCCGGTGCTGCCGGGCGCACCGGAGTTCAACCTGCACCACCAGACAGCCGCCGCGCAGTCCAAGCAGTTCGGCTACAACAACGACTTCGTGGGCGTGCTGCCGCTGGACAGGCAGGGCAAGCGGGCGCTGCTCGTGGTCAACCACGAGTACACAAACGAGGACCTGATGTTCCCGGGCTTCCCCGGCCTGGACGGGCTCTCCGTGGAGCAGCTGCGCACCGCCATGGCCGCGCACGGCATGTCCGTGGTGGAGCTGGAGCGGGTCGCCGGCACCGGGCAGTGGCGGCCGGTCGACAAGGGTCCGCGGCCGTACAACCGGCGGGTCACCGCGCTGAGCACCAAGTTCGACCTGACCGGCCCGGCCGCCGGCTCGGCCTGGCTGAAGACCGCCGCCGACCCCAAGGGCCGCACTGTCGTCGGCACGCTCAACAACTGCGCCGGTGGCGTGACCCCGTGGGGCACTGTGCTCTCCGGTGAGGAGAACTTCAACCAGTACTTCGTCGGCGCCGACGCCGCCCCGGCCGAGCTGAAGCCGAAGCTGGACCGCTACGGCATCAGCACCGCCAGCCGTTACCCCAGCGGCAGCCGCAAGTGGGAGCGCGCGGACGAGCGCTTCGACCTGGCGAAGCACCCCAACGAGGCACACCGGTTCGGCTGGGTCGTCGAGATCGACCCGTTCGACCCGGAGAGCCGCCCGCGCAAGCACACCGCGATGGGCCGGTTCAAGCACGAGGGCGCCAACGTGATCGTCGCGAAGGACGGTCACGTGGTCGCGTACATGGGCGACGACGAGCGGTTCGACTACCTCTACAAGTTCGTCTCGGACAAGAAGTTCATGAAGGGCAACTCCTGGGCTGCCCGCAAGCACAACCTGACCCTGCTGGAGTCCGGCACGCTCTACGTGGCGAAGCTCGACCAGACCAGCGCCGCCGAGATCGACGGCTCGGGCAAGCTCCCCACCGACGGCGCGTTCAACGGCCGGGGTCGCTGGATCAAGCTGGTCAGCGGCAACCGGTCGTTCGTCGACGGAATGACGGCCGCGGACGTGCTGACCTTCACCCGGGTCGCCGGTGACAAGGTCGGCGCGACCAAGATGGACCGCCCCGAGGACGTCGAGCCGAGCCTGCTCACCGGCAAGGTGTACGTGGCGCTGACGAACAACACCAACCGCGGTGTCGGCAGCAACCCGAAGGCGGACGAGGCCAACCCGCGCACCGCCAACAAGCACGGGCAGATCCTGGAGCTGGTCGAGGACCGCAACGACAACGCCTCGGAGACCTTCGCCTGGTCGCTGCCGATCGTCTGCGGCGACCCGACCGACCCGTCGACCTTCTTCGCCGGGTACGACAAGACCAAGGTCTCCCCGATCTCCTGCCCGGACAACGTCGCCTTCGACGCCACCGGCAACCTCTGGATCTCCACCGACGGCAACGCGCTGGGCAGCAACGACGGCCTGTTCGCCACCGCCGTGGAGGGTCCGGAGCGGGGTCACCTCAAGCAGTTCCTCACCGTGCCGCTCGGCGCGGAGACCTGCGGTCCGTTCATCACCGGCGACAACCGCTCGGTCTTCGTCGCGGTGCAGCACCCGGGCGAGATCACCGGGGCCTCGGTGGAGAACCCGGCCTCGAACTGGCCGGACGGTGACTACGCCAAGCCGGGCGTGGTGGTCACCTGGCGCCTCGACGGCGGCCCGGTGGGCAGCTGACGTTGCTCCGGCGGTCCGGCGCTGGACCGCCCCGAGAGGCCCTCTCCCAGCCCGGGAGAGGGCCTCTCGTCGGTCAGTTGTCGGCGGCGATGCCGTCGGCCACGCTGCGGGCCACTGTGAGCAGCTTGGCGCGTACCACCCGGGCGGAGGTCATCATCTCGCTTGCCGGCAACGCGCAGGCCAGCACGACCCGGCGTTCCATGTCCTTGTCCGGCGCGACGAGCACCGCCGCGCAGGCCACCCCCTGCCGGAACTGCCCCATCTCCAGCTGCATGCCGCGCCGGTCGCCGGCGGCCAGGTCGGCCTCGAAACTCTCGGTGGTGGTCAGGGTGGCGGTGGTGAACGGGCGCATGCCGTATTCGCGCAGATAGCGGTAGCGCTGGTCGGTCGTGAGGGTGGCGAGCAGCGACTTGCCGAGCGCCGTCGCGTGCGCCCCTTCGTCGAACCCGGGGACCAGGTCTTCCAGGTAGGGCGAGCGGTGCCCCTCGGCGACCGCGGTGAGCGCCACCTGACCGCCGACGAACCGACCGAGGTAGTGGCTGTAGCCGGTGTCCAGGGCGGCCCGCCGCAGCGTCTCACCGACCGCCGGTGGGCCCCGGAACGCCGTCACCAGCTCGCGGTACCGGTCGGCCACCTCCAACCCCACGATGTACGTGCCGTCCTCGCGACGGATCACGTAGCCCTCGTAGGCGAGGGTGCGGACCAGGTGGTAGGTGGTGGCCACGGTCAGCTCGCAGCGCCGGGCGATCTGCTTGACGGTCAGGCCCTTCGGGGCGCGACCGACCGACTCCAGCACCCGTAGCGCTCGGGACACGCTGCGAATCAGGTCCGAAGGTTCTGCCAAGGGGTCGCGCACAACCACCTCCGCCGCCGGGGACTTACACCATATGAAAAACAGGCCCGGTGCGAAATGCCTGTTCGGGTCGAGGATGCCAGATCACCATCCACAGCTAGTGCCCCGACAGTCACCAGGAGTGCTCTGAGCGGGGCTCACGTAGGTTTGCCCAACGATGACCGACATCTCCAACACCCCCGACCCGGCGATCGCCCGACCCCACCCGGTCCGGGCCAGCGCCGGCGCAGTCGTCACCACTGTGGCCTGCGTACTCCCCGTCTTCCTGCTCGGCGGTCTCGCCGTGCAGATGGGCACCGACCTCGGCTTCTCGCCGGCCGGTCTGGGCCTGGCCGTCTCCGTCTACTTCGGGGTCAGCGCGCTGGCCTCGGTGCCCTCCGGCCGCCTGGTCGAGCGGTACGGACCGGCAGTGGTCGCCCGCTGCGGCATCCTGCTGGCCGCCGGGTCGATGCTGGCTGTGGCCGCCTTCGCCCGGTCGTACCCGGTGCTGGTCGGCCTGCTGGCGCTCAGCGCCGCCGCGAACGCCCTCGGCCAGTTGGCCAGCAACGCCGCGCTGGCCCAGCACGTGCCGGCCCGGCGCCAGGGGCTGTCGTTCGGCGTCAAGCAGGCCGCCATCCCGGTCTCCACCCTGCTGGCCGGGGTGGCCGTGCCCACCATCGCGCTCACCGCCGGATGGCGCTGGGCGTTCGTGGCCGCCGCCGTGGCCGCGCTGACGACGCTGGCCGCCGTACCCCGGCAGTTGCCCGGCCTGGCCCGGCGGGCCGGCGCCACCCGCGCTGGGCGGGCGACGGCGGCGCTTGTGGTGATCGGCGCGGCGGCGACGTTGGCGTCGGGCGCGGCCAACTCGTTGGGCACCTTCCTGGTGGACTCCGCCGCGGCCCGGGGCCTGTCGCCCGGCCTCGCCGGCCTCACCCTCACCCTGGGTAGCGCGGTCTGTGTGGCGGCTCGGGTGGGCGCCGGCTGGTTGGCCGACCGCCGCGAGACCGGCCACGTCGCCCTCATCGCCGCGATGCTGCTCGTCGGTGCGGTCGGGTTGGGTCTGCTCGCGGTGACCGGCTCGGTGCCGTTGGTGGTCGGCGTGGTGCTCGGCTTCGGCCTGGGCTGGGCCTGGCCCGGCCTGATGAACTTCGCTGTGGTCCGGCTGCACCCACAGTCACCGGCCGCCGCCACGTCGATCACCCAGACCGGGGTGTACGCGGGCGGCTGTCTCGGCCCGCTGAGCCTGGGCCCACTCGCCGCCCACCTCGGCTACCCGGCGATGTGGACCGTCGCGGCGGTGGCGATGCTGCTCGCCGCCGCCCTCATGCTCGTCGGCAGCCGACTGTTGACCCGCGCCGCCGCCGCTGCGGGCCGGGGCGTGGATCAGCTGGTGCGATCGGCGATGTAGTCGCAGAGCGACTCGAGCGCGCTGCGGGACGGGCCGTGCGGCAGCGGGGCGAGCTGCGCGCGGGCCTCCTCGGCGTAGCTGCGCACGGTCTCCCGGGCCCGCTTGAGCGCCGGGCTCTCCCGGAGCAGCCCCAACGCCTCGGCGTGCAGCGCGTCGTCGGTCAACGGGCCGGTCGCCAGGATCTCCCGCAGCCGCACCGACGAGGCGTCGGAGTCGTCCGCCTCGCGGGCGTAGAGCACCGGCAGCGTCGGCACACCCTCACGCAGGTCCGTGCCGGGGGTCTTGCCCGACTGCACCGACTCGGAGGCGATGTCCAACAGGTCGTCGGAGAGCTGGAAGGCGACGCCGATCGTCTCGCCGTACCCGGCGAGGGCCTCCACGTGCTCCGGGGCGGCGCCACCGAACATGCCGCCGAAGCGGGCGGACGTGGCGATCAGCGAGCCGGTCTTCTCGGCGATCACGTGCAGGTAGTGGGCCACCGGGTCGTCGTCGGCGCGCGGCCCCACGGTCTCCGCGATCTGGCCGTGCACCAGCCGGGCGAAGGTGCGCGCCTGCAACCGGACCGCCTCGGGACCCAGGTCGGCGGCGATGTCCGCCGCGCGGGCGAAGAGGTAGTCGCCGACCAGGATGGCTACCGAGTTGGTCCACCGGGAGTTGGCGCTCGGCGCGCCCCGACGGACGGCGGCCTCGTCCATCACGTCGTCGTGGTAGAGGGTCGCGAGGTGCGTGAGCTCCATCACCACGGCGGCCGGGACCACCTGCGCACCGGTCGGGTCACCGAACTGGGCGCCCAGCGCCACCAGCAACGGCCGGAAACGCTTCCCGCCGGCCTCGACGAGGTGCCGGGCAGCCTCGGTGACGAACGGGTCGGCGCTGGCCACGCTGGCCCGCAACTCGACCTCGACCGTGTTCAGCAGACCCAGCACGGACGCCTCGACACGGGGATCGGCGAGGTTGAGGCCAAGCGCGCCGAACTGACTCGTGCTCGCCCGACCCCGCCGACCGCCGGAGCCGGAGGCACCTGAACGCTCGCCCGCCGGATTCACCACGCTATCAACCATGCCACACCCGTTCGACCTGCTCCGGCCCGGGGATACGCACCGGGGGCCGGCACGTGAACACGCGCCGACCCCCGGTGATCGAACCTTCGGTTATCGCACGAATTCGGCGGCTCCGGCAGCCAGGTCGAGCAGCGGCGCCGGCGCGACGCCCAACACCAGGGTCGCCAACACACCGATCATCAGCGCGGCGGAGGTGAGCCCCCCGGGCACGGTGACGGTCGGGGTCGACTCGCCCGGCTCGGAGAGCCACATCATCACCACGACCCGCAGGTACGGGAACGCGAGCACCATGCTGGTCAGCACACCGGCGATCACCAACCAGGCCTGGCCACCGTCCAGCGCCGGCCCGAAGATGGCGAACTTGCTGGTGAATCCGCTGGTCAGCGGGATACCGGCGAAGGCGAGCAGGATGAACGTGAACAGCGCGGCGAAGAACGGCGACCGCCGGCCCAGCCCGGCCCAACGGGACAGGTGGGTGGCCTCGCCGTCGTCGTCGCGCACCAGCGTCACCACGGCGAACGCGGCCAGCACCGAGAAGCCGTACGCGACCAGGTAGAACATCGTGCCGGCGAGCCCGTCGCGGCTCGGCGCCAACACACCGACCAGCAGGTAGCCGGCGTTGGCGATCGAGGAGTACGCGAGCAGCCGCTTGATGTCGGTCTGGGTGACCGCGAGCACCGCACCCACCAGCATGGTCAGCACGGCCAGCGCGCCGAGGACCGGGGTGAAGTCCCAGTTGGCGTCCGCGAACGCGACCTGGAAGACGCGCAGCAGGGCACCGAACGCGGCGACCTTGGTGCAGGCCGCCATGAACCCGGTGACCGGGGTCGGCGCGCCCTGGTAGACGTCCGGGGTCCAGACGTGGAACGGCGCCGCCGCGGCCTTGAAGAGCAGACCGATGGCGAGCAGCGCCATGCCGGCGAAGAGCAGCACCGGGCTGGCCGGCGACTCGCTCACCGCGGCGTGGATGGTGGCGAAGTCGACGCCGGCCGGGCGGCCCGGGATGCCGGCGGTGAAGCCGTAGATCAGGGCCACGCCGAACAGGAAGAACGCGGAGGCGTACGCGCCGAGCAGGAAGTACTTCATCGCCGCCTCCTGGCTCAGCAGACGCCGGCGACGGGCCAGCGCGCAGAGCAGGTAGAGCGGCAGGGAGAAGACCTCCAGCGCGATGAACATGGTCAGCAGGTCGTTCGCCGCCACGAAGATCAGCATGCCGCCGATCGCGAACGTGGTCAGCGGGTAGACCTCGGTGAGACCGTTGCGCCCCTCGGCCTGCCGCCGGTCGTCGGCCGACTCGGCGGTCACCGCGGCCTGGGCGACGAACGCCCCGCCCCGCTCGACCGAGCGGTCACCGATCAGCAGCAGCGCCATCGCGGCCAGCACCAGGATCGCGCCCTGGAGGAAGAGCGTCGGCCCGTCGATCGCGAGGGCCTGACCGGCGGTGATGATCCGCTCGTCGGAGTTGAGGACCACCATGGTCAGTGCCGCGAGCACCGCGAGCAGCGCCAGCGTCAACTGCACCACGTGCCGCCAGCGCCGGGGCACCAGGGCCTCGACCAGCACACCGAGCAGCGCGGTGCCCAGCATGATCAGGATCGGGGAGATCGCCGAATAGTTGATCGACGGCAGGTTCAGCTCGGTCACTTTGCCGCCTCCTGGACGGTGCCCACCGACGGGGCCGGGTCGGTTCTACCGATGTCGTCCATAGTCGCCTGGACGGCGGGGTTGATCACGTCAGTGACCGGCTTCGGGAAGAAGCCGAGCAGCACGATCAGCGCGATCAGGGGGGCGACCACTACCTTCTCACGCAGGTTGAGGTCCCGACGCATGCCGTCGACCTCGGTCAGCGCCGGGTTGAGGGTGCCCTGGGTGGTGCGCTGCACCATCCACAGCACGTACGCGGCGGCCAGGATGATGCCGAGCGTGGCGATGACCGCGACCGGCTTGTTCACAGTGAAGGTGCCGATCAGCACCAGGAACTCGGAGATGAACGGCGCCGTACCGGGCAGCGCGAGCGAGGCGAGACCGGCGAAGAAGAGCACCCCGGCGAGCACCGGGACCAGCTTGCCGGCACCACCGAAGTCACTGATCAGCGACGAGCCGCGCCGGGAGATCAGCATGCCCACCACCAGGAAGAGCAGGCCGGTGGCCAACCCGTGGTTGAGCATGTAGAGCACCGCGCCGGTGCCCGCCTGGGTGGTGAAGGCGAAGATGCCCACCCCGATGAAGCCGAAGTGCGCGATCGAGGTGTACGACACCAGCCGCTTGAGGTCGTTCTGGCCGACCGCCAGCAGCGCGGCGTAGACGATGCCGATCACACCCAGGGCCAGCGCCCACGGTGCGAACCACTTCGACGCCTCGGGGAACAGCGGCAGACAGTAGCGCAGGATGCCGAAGGTGCCGACCTTGTCCAGCACGCCGACGAGCAGCGCCGCCGCGCCCGCCGGAGCGGCACCACCGGCATCGGGCAGCCAGGTGTGGAACGGGAAGAACGGCGCCTTGATGGCGAACGCGAGGAAGAAGCCGAGGAACAGCCACCGCTCGGTGCCGGTGCTGATGTCGACCTGCGAGAGCGCCTGCCAGTCGAAGGTCTTCCCGCCGACCACCCACAGGCCGATCACCGCGGCCAGCATGAACAGACCGCCGACGAGCGAGTAGAGGAAGAACTTCACCGCCGCGTACTGCCGCTGGTGGCCGCCGTAGCTGCCGATGAGGAAGTACATCGGCACCAGCATGACCTCGAAGAACACGTAGAACAGGAAGACGTCGGCGGCCGCGAAGACGCCGATCATCGTGCATTCGAGGACCAGCAGCAGCGCGAAGTAGACAGGCACCGACCGCTTCGACGACTCGGCGTCGTGCCAGGACGCCAGGATCACCAGCGGCACCAGCACCGCGATCAGCATCAGCATCACCAGCGCGATGCCGTCGGCGGCGAAGGTGAAGCTGACACCCCAGTTCGGGATCCACGAGTACGACTCGCGGAACTGGAACCGGTCACCGCCGGCGTTGAAGCTGACCCACATCACCACCGAGAGCACCAGCACGAGCAGCGACCAGGCGAACGCCACCTGCTTGGCCAGCTCCGGGCGGTGGCGCGGCAGGAAGGCCACCACCAGGGCGCCCACCAGCGGCGCCACGGTGAGCACCGAGAGGAACGGGAAGTTGGACATTATGCGGCCTTACCTCCGTCGTCACTGCGTGGTCCGCCGGCGGGGGCGGCCGGAAAGAGGTCGATCACGCCAACCACCCCGCCTGCACCGCCAGGAACGCCGCCATCACCAGCAGCGCACCGGCCAGGATCGAGGTGGCGTACGAGCGGACAAAGCCGGTCTGCATCCGGCGGAGCCGACCCGAGCCCCCGCCGACCGCGGCGGCGAGCCCGTTGACGAGCCCGTCGACGCCCCGGTTGTCGAGGTACACCAGCGCCCGGGTGAGGAAGATGCCCGGCTTCTCGAAGACCGCCTCGTTGACCGTGTCGGTGTAGAGGTTGCGCCGGGCGGCGGTGACCAGGACCCCGGCCGGCTGCGGCGCGGTGGCCGTGCCGGCCCGGAACAGGAACCAGGCGAGCCCGGCGCCGAGCACGGTGACCAGCAGCGACAGCGTGGTGATCACGGCGTGCGAGAGGACCGCCTCGTGCTCGGCGTGCTCGCCGCCCAGCCCGGCGGTCTCCGTCAGCCAGTCCGGAACGGACGTGGAGAGCAGGAAGCCGGCGCCGACCGACCCGACCGCCAGGAGGATCAGCGGGATGGTCATCAGCTTCGGCGACTCGTGCGGGTGCTCGATGTCCTCGGTCCACCGCTGCGGGCCGTGGAAGGTGAGCACGAACAGCCGGGTCATGTAGAACGCGGTCAGGCCCGCGCCGAGCAGCGCCGCCCCGCCGAAGAGCCAGGCGGTCCAGTCGTCCCGCTCGAAGGCGGCCACGATGATCGGCTCCTTGGAGAAGAAGCCGGAGAACGGGAACATGCCGATGATGGCCAGCCAGCCCATCATGAAGGTCAACCAGGTGATCTTCATGTGCTTGGACAGCCCACCGAAGCGGCGGATGTCGACCTGGTCCTTCATTCCGTGCATGACCGAGCCGGCGCCCAGGAACATGTTGGCCTTGAAGAAGCCGTGCGCCAGCAGGTGCACGATGGCCAGCGCGTACGCAGCGCCGCCGAGGCCGACACCGAGGAACATGTAGCCGATCTGGCTCACCGTCGACCAGGCGAGCACCCGCTTGATGTCGTCCTTGGCCGCACCGATGATGCAGCCGATCAGCAGGGTGAGCGCGCCGACGCTGACCACCACGAGTTGCAGCGTCGAGTTGGCGGAGAAGATCGGGTTGGACCTGGCGATCAGGTAGACGCCCGCGGTGACCATGGTGGCGGCGTGGATGAGCGCCGACACCGGGGTCGGGCCCTCCATCGCGTCCGGCAACCACGCCTGGAGCGGGAACTGACCGGACTTACCGGCCGCACCGAGCAGCAGCAGCAGGCCGAGGACCAGCACCGTGGTGCCGGTCAGCGCGCCGACGGAGTTGAACACCTCGTCGTACTGGGTGGTGCCCACTGTGGCGAACATGATGAAGATGCCGATGGCCAGGCCGGCGTCGCCGACCCGGTTCATCAGGAACGCCTTCTTGCCGGCGGTGGCCGCACTCGGCCGCTCGGTCCAGAAAGAGATCAGCAGGTACGACGCCAGACCGACGCCCTCCCAGCCGAAGTACAGCATCACGTAGTTGTTGCCGAGCACCAGCAGCAGCATCGCCGCGACGAACAGGTTGAAGTACGCGAAGAACCGCCGACGGCCCCCGTCGTGCGACATGTACTCCACCGCGTACAGGTGGATCAGGAAACCCACCCCGGTGATCAGGAGTACGAAGACCGCGGCCAGCGGGTCGAAGAGCAGGCCGAAGTCGACGCGCAGATCACCTACCGCGATGAAGTCCCAGAGGCTCAGCTCGACCGACTTGTTCTCCAGGCCACGCAGCTGGAAGAAGAAGCTCAGGCCGAGTACGAACGCGGCGCCGATGGCGGCGACGCCCAACCAGTGCCCCCAGCGGTCGGCCCGGCGGCCGAGCAGCAGCAGGATGGCCGCGCTGACCAGCGGGATCGCCACCAGCAGCCAGACGCCCCCAAGCAGCCCCGTGGCCTGGGCGTATTCCACAGTCTCTTCCACCGGTGGACCCCTCTAGTACTTGAGCAGGTTGGCGTCGTCGACACTCGCCGAGCGTCGCGTCCGGAAGATGGACATGATGATCGCGAGCCCGACCACGACCTCGGCCGCCGCCACCACCATCACGAAGAACGCCATGATCTGGCCGTTGAGGTCACCGTTGATCCGGCTGAAGGTGACCAGCGTCAGGTTGGCGGCGTTGAGCATCAGCTCCACGCACATGAACAGCACGATCGCGTTGCGCCGGACGAGCACCCCGGCGGCGCCGATGGTGAACAGCACCGCCGCGAGCACCAGGTAGTAGTCAGGCGTCATTGGTCCGTCCCCTTCAGCGTGGTCTCCTGCGCGGTCAGCTCCCGCACCGGCAGGATGTCCGGCGTGCTCCGCTCGGAGAGCCGGCCGTCCGGCAGTCGGGCCGGGGTGGCCACCGAGGACGAGGTCGCGAAGACGCCGGGGCCTGGCTTGGGGCCGGGGTAGTTACCCGGCGCGAAACGGGCCCGCATTGTCGACACCTGGTCGACCTTGTCCTGCTTGCGGCGCTCGATGTGCGCGAGCACCATGGCACCGACCGCCGCGGTGATCAGCAGCGCCGAGGTCAGCTCGAACGCGAAGACGTACTTGGTGAAGAGCAGTCGGGCGATGCCCTGCACGTTGCCCTCCGCGTTGGCCTGCTCCAGGCCGACAGCGGTGGTCCCCTGCAGTGCCCGGTAGAGCGCGCCGCCGACCAGACCGGCGAAGCCCAACCCCAGCACGATCGCGGCGACCCGCTGCCCGCGCAACGTCTCGATCAGCGAGTCGGTGGAGTCCCGGCCGACAAGCATCAGCACGAAGAGGAAGAGCATCATGATCGCGCCGGTGTAGACGATGATCTGCACCATGCCGATGAACGGCCCGGCCTGGAGCACGTAGAACACGCCCAGGCAGAGCATGGTGAGCACCAGCCAGAGCGCGGAGTGCACCGCGTTGCGCGCGGCCACCATCCCGATCGCGCCGATGAGCGCGAGCGGACCGAGGATCCAGAAGGTGACCTCCTCGCCGCCGGACACCCCACCCGCCGCGGCCAGCACCGTAGACGTGGTCATGCTTTCTCTCCCTTGCCGGCCGCGACGCGCTGGGCGGCCTGCTCGGCGCCCGGGAACGTCACGCCGGGGTGCTCCTCGACCTGGTAGCGGCCGGGGCCCATCGGGGACGTCTCCGCACCGGCGGAGGTGCCCGGGTTGTCCAGCGCGCCGACGTAGTAGTCCTTCTCGCTGTCACCGAGCCGCATCGGGTGCGGCGGCTGCTCCATGCCCTCAAGCAATGGCGCGAGCAGCTGCTCCTTGGTGAAGATCAGCTCCTGCCGGTTGTCCCGGGCCAGCTCGTACTCGTTGCTCATGGTGAGCGAGCGGGTCGGGCATGCCTCGATGCACAGCCCGCAGAAGATGCACCGGGCGTAGTTGATCTGGTAGATGCTGGCGTACCGCTCACCCGGCGAGAAGCGGTGCTCGTCGGTGTTGTCGCCACCCTCGACGTAGATCGCGTCCGCCGGGCAGGCCCAGGCGCACAGCTCGCAGCCGATGCACTTCTCCAGGCCGTCCGGGTGCCGGTTGAGGATGTGCCGCCCGTGGTAGCGCGGCGCCGACACCGGCGGCTTGAACGGATAGTCGGTGGTGACGACCTTCCTGAACATGTGCGAGAAGGTGACACCGAATCCCTTGAACGTTCCGGTGATCGCGCCCACGTCACACCTCCCTGGAGTCCGAGCCGGCAACGATGTTGGCCGGCTCCCGCTCGGCGACCACGCGCGTGATACGCGGGCTCGGTGGTACCTGAAGATCCATCGGCGGCAGCGGGAAGCTCCCGTGCGGCCGGTTGTCGACCTGTTCCTGCGTCGTCGGCTTCGGCCTCGGGCGCCGGCTGGGCCAGAAGATCGTGGCGATCAGCAGGATGCCTGCCGGGATCCCGACGGCGATCACCTTGCCGCGGGTGTCCCAGTCCTCGATGGAGCGCAGGCCCGACAGGACCAGGATCCAGACCAGGTTGATCGGCAGCAGCACCTTCCAGCCGAGCCGCATGAACTGGTCGTACCGCAGCCGGGGCAGCGTGCCACGCAGCCACACGAAGACGAAGACCAGCGCGATCACCTTGCCGAAGAACCAGAGCATCGGCCACCAACCGGAGTTGGCGCCCTCCCAGATGGTGATCGGCCAGGGTGCCCGCCATCCGCCCAGGAACAGCGTGGTGGTGACAGCGGACATGGTCACCATCGCGACGTACTCGCTGAGCATGAAGAGCGCGAACTTCAGCGAGCTGTATTCCGTCATGAAGCCGGCGACCAGCTCGGACTCGGCCTCGGGGAGGTCGAACGGCGCCCGGTTGGTCTCACCCACAGTGGCGATGAAGAAGATGATGAAGCTCGGCAGCAGCAGGATCGCGTACCAGCCCGGCGCCGGGATGGTCTGGCCGAAGACGGTCAGCTGGGTGCCGTCGCCCTGCGCGGCGACGATCCCGCTGGTGCTCATCGTGCCGGCGGTCATGAAGACCGCCACGATGCTGAGCCCCATGGCGACCTCGTAGGAGATCATCTGGGCGCTCGACCGGAGACCACCCAGCAGCGGGTACGTCGACCCGGAGGCCCAGCCGCCCAGCACGATGCCGTAGACGCCCATCGAGGAGCAGGCGAGCAGCAGCAGCACCGCCACCGGCACATCGGTGACCTGCAACGGCGTGTGGTGACCGAAGATGCTCACCATCGGGCCGAAGGGCACCACCGACAGGGCGGTGACCGCGCAGATCACCGAGATGGTCGGGGCGAAGAAGTAGACGACCTTGTCGGCCGCCTTCGGCAGGATGTCCTCCTTGAAGGCCATCTTCAGGCCGTCGGCGAGGGTCTGCAGCAGGCCGAACGGGCCGACCTGGTTGGGGCCGGGCCGCACCTGCATGTAGCCGACCACACGCCGTTCGAACCAGACGCCTAGCAGGGTGGCCAGCAGACCGAAGGCGAACGCGAAGACAATCTTGCCGAGAACCAGCCACCACGGATCCCGGCCGAAGTCGGCCAGCGTCGGATCCTGGGCCAGGTAGATCGGACTCACTGGTTACCCCCGGAGTTGAGGAGCGGACCCGGGAGACCGGTCTCGTCGGCCGCCACGCGTCCGGCCGGGATGGCCGTACTCGGTGCGGGAACGGAGATCCGGACGACCGCGCCGGACGTCGCCCCGAGGCTGCGTCGCACGGTCGAGCCGGGTGAGTTGGTCGGCAGCCAGACCACGCCGTCCGGCATCTCGGTGAGTTCCGCCGGCAGGGTCAGCGCCCCCCGGTCGGTGCCGACCGTGACCGCATCACCGTCGACCACACCGAGCGCCTCGGCGGTGCCCTTACCCAGCCGGACCACCGGCGGACGGGCGGTTCCGGCGAGGTTCTCGTCGCCCTCGGTCAGGGTGCCGAGGTCCACCAACTGGTGCCAGGTGGCCAGCACGGCCTCGCCGGCGTTCGGCTGCGGGACCCGGCCCGGCGCGACCGACGGCGCAGCCGGCCGGGACGTACGCGTCGCCGGCAGCATGCCCAGCTCACGACGCACGCTCGGCACATCGGCAGTGCCGAGGCGCACGTCGAGCAGCGCGGCCAGCGCGTCGAGCACCCGGCCGTCGGTCATCGCGGCGGTGTTCAGCACCGCCTCGAACGGGCGCAGCCGACCCTCCCAGTCCAGGAAGCTGCCGGCCTTCTCGGCCACCGGGGCGACCGGCAGCACCACGTTCGCCCGCCGGGTCACCGCGCTGGCGCGCAGCTCAAGGCTGACCAGGAACGGCACCGCGTCGAGGGCAGACTCGGCTAGTCGCGGGTCGGCCAGGTCGGCCGGGTCGACACCGCCGACGACAAGCGCGCCGAGCTGCCCGTTGGCGGCCGCGTTCAGGATGCCGTCGGTGTCCCGGCCGGCCTGGCTCGGGATCACCCCGGCCGGGATGTCCCACGCCTCACCCAGCTCGGCCCGGGCGGCCGGCTCGGTGACCAGTCGCCCACCGGGGAGCAGGTTGGGCAGGCAGCCCGCGTCGACCGCGCCGCGGTCACCTGCGCGCCGCGGCACCCAGGCCAGCTTCGCGCCGGTACGCCGGGCCACGTCGGCCGCGGCGGAGAGCCCGCCCGGCACAGTGGCCAACCGCTCGCCGACGATCAGGATCGCGCCCGGCGCGCTCAGCGCCTCGCTGACAGTGGCGTGCTCGGCGAGCACGCTCGCCTCCTCGCCCGGCACCACCCGGGCCAGCTTGGCACCGAGCTTCTCCAGGCCGCGGGTGGCGAAGGGCGCCAGCGCGTACACCGTCAGGGTCTTCTTCAGGTACGCCTTGCGCAGCCGCAGGAAGAGGATCGGGCACTCCTCCTCGGGCTCCAGGCCGACCAGCACCACCGCCGGCGCGTTCTCCACGTCTGTGTAGGTGACGTCGGTGACCCCGGCGACCGAGCTGGCCAGGAAGTCGGACTCCTCGCGGGAGACCGGACGGGCCCGGAAGTCGATGTCGTTGGTGTTCAACGCGACCCGGGCAAACTTGGCGTACGCGTACGCGTCCTCGACGGTCAGCCGACCGCCGGTGAGCACCGCAGTGCCCTGCCCGCTCTCCCGAGCGATGTGCAGCCCCTCGGCGGCGACGGTGAGCGCCTCACTCCAGGACGCCTCGCGCAGCTCACCCGTGTGCTCGTCGCGGACCAGCGGAGTGGTCAACCGGTCGGCGGCGCGGGTGTACTGGAAGCCCCAGCGGCCCTTGTCGCAGTTCCACTCCTCGTTGACCTGCGGCTCGTCGCCGGCCAGCCGGCGCAGCACCTTGCCGCGCCGCCAGTCGGTGCGCTGCCCGCAGCCGGCCGAGCAGTGCTCGCAGACGCTCGGGCTGGAGACCAGGTCGAACGGGCGGGCGCGGAAGCGGTACTGCGCACCAGTCAGCGCACCCACCGGGCAGATCTGGACGGTGTTGCCGGAGAAGTAGGAGTTGAACGGAACGTCGCCGGCGTCGCCCTCTTCGCCGTACGCGTCGTCCCGGTAGATGTTGATTTCCTCGGCGGACGACCGGCCCATCAGGTCGATGAACTTGTCGCCGGCGATTTCCTCGGAGAACCGGGTGCACCGCTGGCAGAGCACGCACCGCTCGCGGTCCAGCAGCACCTGGCTGCTGATCGCCATCGGCTTCTCGTACTCCCGCTTGTGCTCGTGGAAGCGCGAGTCGGTGCGGCCGGTGGACATCGCCTGGTTCTGCAGCGGGCACTCGCCGCCCTTGTCACACATCGGGCAGTCCAGCGGGTGATTGAGCAGCAGCAGCTCCATCACCCCCTCCTGCGCCTTCTTGGCCACCGGGGAGGTGATCTGGGTACGCACCACCATGCCGTCGGCGACGGTCTGGGTGCAGGAGGCGACGGGCTTGCGCTGCCCCTCCACCTCGACCAGGCACTGCCGGCACGCGCCGGCCGGGGCCAGCAGCGGGTGGTCGCAGAACCGGGGGATCTCGGTGCCCATCTGCTCGGCGACCCGGATCAGCAGCGTCCCCTTGGGGGCGGTGACCTCGACGCCGTCGATGGTGAGGGTGACGGTCTCGGTCTGCTTGGCTACGTCGGTCATCAGAGTCGCCTTCCATTCGCGACTGCGGGACTCGCAAGCTCATTCCTCGCGCTCATCAGTGCGCCCCTACCAGGGTCTTCTCCGACAGCTTGGGTGCGGTCCGACCCTCGATGTAGTCGAGGTAGTCCTGCTTGAAGTACTGCAGCGAGGAGGTCACCGAGCTGGTCGCGCCGTCACCCAGGCCGCAGAACGAGCGGCCGAGGATGTTGTCGCAGGTGTCCAGCAGGGTGTCCAGGTCTTCGTGGGTGCCCTGACCGGCGAGGATCCGCCGGTAGACCCGGACCATCCAGTAGTTGCCCTCACGGCACGGGGTGCACTTGCCGCACGACTCGTGGTGGTAGAACTCCAGCCACCGGTACGTCGCGTAGACCGGGCAGTCCTGGTCGGAGAAGATCTGGGTGGCAGTGGTGCCGAGGATCGAACCGGCTGCCGCCACCCCCTCGAAGTCCAGTGGCACGTCCAGGTGCTCGGCGGCGAGCAGCGGGGTGGACGAGCCGCCCGGGGTCCAGAACCGCAGGTTGTGACCGGGCTGCATGCCACCGGCCAGCTCCAGCAGCTCGCGCAGCGTGACACCCATCGAGCACTCGTACTGGCCCGGGTTGGCGACCCGGCCGGAGAGCGAGTAGATCATCGGCCCGGAGGACTTCTCGGTGCCCATGCTCTTCCACCAGTCGGCCCCACCGAGCACGATCGGCGGCACGCTGGCGATGGTGCCGACGTTGTTCACCACCGTCGGGCTGGCGTACAGGCCGTGGGTGGCCGGGAACGGCGGGCGCAGCCGGGGCTGACCCCGGAACCCCTCCAGCGAGTCCAGCAGCGCCGTCTCCTCGCCGCAGATGTACGCCCCGGCGCCGGAGTGCACCACCAGCTCCAGGTCGTAGCCGCTGCGCAGGATGTTCCGACCCAGGTAACCCTTGTCGTACGCCTCCTGGACCGCGTTGCGCAGCCGGCGCGCGGCGTGCACCGCCTCGCCCCGGATGTAGATGTAGGCGCGGGCGGCCCGGATCGCGTACGACGCGATGATCACGCCCTCGACCAGCGCGTGCGGGTCGTGGGTCATCAGCGGCAGGTCCTTGCAGGTGCCCGGCTCGCCCTCGTCGGCGTTGACCACCAGGTAGTGCGGCTTGCCGTCGCCCTGCGGAATGAAGCCCCACTTGAGGCCGGTGGGGAAGCCGGCGCCACCTCGGCCCCGCAGCCCGGAGTCCTTGATCAGCTGGATCAGGTCGTCCGGGTGGGCCTTGAGCGCCTTGCGCAGCGCGGCGTAGCCGTCCAGCTGCTCGTACGTGCCGATCCGCCAGGCGTCCGGCGACAGCCAGCGCTTGGTCAGCACCGGCGTCAGCTTGGCCAGCGTCTCCGGGCGGGGAGTGGTCACTTCTGGGCCCCCGTTTCGTTCGCGTCCGCCGGGCCGGCGCCGTCGGCGTCCGTCCCAGCCTTCGCTTCGGTGAGGTTGCGCTCCTGCGCCCCGGCCTCGTCGCCGGCGGGCTTGCCGTCGCCGGCCGGCGCGTTGGCGGCCACGCCCGCGGCCTCGGCCGCCCGCGCGTCGCCAGCCTCGGGCGCGGTGCCGGTGCCGTCCGCCGGGACCTTCGTGCCAGGGGCGTCCGGCACTGCCGTGCCCGCGTCCGGCTGCCGGGTCTCGGCGGTACGCACCTGCGGCGACTTGTCGTCCGGTGCCTTGACGTCCCGGGTGGTGCTGCCGGTGGCTGCCTCCGGCTTCGCCGGCTCGGCGACCCCGGTCGGGGCGGATGCCCCGTCGCCACCCTTGACCGGCGCCGCGCTGGCCTCGACGGGCGCCGGCTTGGCGGCCTCCGCCTTCGCCTTCGCCTCGGCGGCGGCCTTGTCGGCCTCGGCCTTGCTGCGGATCGGGGTGTTCGGGTCGAAGCCCGGCACCGAGACGCCGTGCTGCTGGGCCAGCCGCAGCCCGCGCAGGGTGGGCTCGCCCGGCCCGCCGTCGGCGACGGCACCGTCGCGCTCGTCGGCGAAACCGGCGAGCTGCACCGCCATTTCCTTGAGGGTGCAGAGCCGGGCGCCCCGGGTCGGCATCGGCCGGCCGCCGGCCCGCAGCTCGTCGACCACACCGACAGCGGTGGAGGCGTCCACGCCGTCGAAGAAGTCGTAGTTGACAGTCATCACCGGGCCGTAGTCGCACGCCGCCAGGCACTCGGCGTGCTCCAGCGTGATCGTGCCGTCCGCGGTGGTCTCGTCGTGCCCGACGCCCAGGTGCTCGGCGAGGGTGTCGTAGACCTCCTGACCACCGAGCACGTTGCACATCGTGTTGGTGCAGACGCTGACCAGGAAGTCACCTGTCGGCTTGCGCTTGTACATCGTGTAGAAGGTGGCCACCGCGCCGACCTGGGCCTTGTTCAGCCCCAGCACCTCGGCGCAGAACGCGACCCCGGCCGGGGAGACGTACCCCTCCTCGGCCTGCACCAGGTGCAGCAGCGGCAGCAACGCCGAGCGGGACCGGTCCGCCGGGTAACGGGCGATGATCTCGCGCGCCCGCTCCCGGGTCTCGTCAGTGAAAACAACACTCATCGGTCACAACCACCCATCACCGGGTCCAACGAGGCGCCGCCGGCGATCACGTCGGCGATCAGACCGCCCTCGGCCATCGCCGGGAGGGCCTGCAGGTTGACGAAGCTCGGCTCCCGGTAGTGCACCCGGTAGGGCCGGGTGCCACCGTCGGAGACCGCGTGGACGCCCAACTCGCCGCGGGGCGCCTCGATGGCGACGTACACCTGGCCGGGCGGGACCCGGAAGCCCTCGGTCACCAGCTTGAAGTGGTGGATCAGCGACTCCATCGACTGACCCATGATCTTCGCGACGTGCTCCAGCGAGTTGCCCATGCCGTCCACGCCGATGGCCAGCTGCGCCGGCCAGGCGATCTTGCGGTCGGCGACCATCACCGGGCCCGGGCGGAGCCGGTCCAGCGCCTGCTCGACCAGCTTCATCGACTCCCGGATCTCGGCGAGCCGGACCTGGTAGCGGCCCCACACGTCACCGTCGGGGTGGGTCGGCACGTCGAACTCGTACGTCTCGTAGCCGCAGTACGGCATGGTCTTGCGCAGGTCCCAGGCGAGGCCGGCGGAGCGCAGCACCGGGCCGGTGATGCCGAGGGCCACGCAGCCGGTGACGTCCAGCACCGCGACGTTCTTCGTCCGCTCGGTCCAGATCGGCTGGCCGGAGAGGAGGTCCTCGTACTCCTTGAGCTTCTTCGGCATCATCTTGAGGAACTCGCGGATCTTGACGATCGCCTCGTCCGGCACGTCCTGCGCCACACCGCCCGGCCGGACGTACGCGTGGTTCATCCGCAGACCCGTGATGGTCTCGAAGATGTCGAGGATGTACTCCCGCTCGCGGAAGCCGTACAGCATGATCGAGATCGCGCCCAGCTCCATGCCGGTGGTGGCCAGCCAGACCAGGTGCGACGAGATCCGGTTGAGCTCCATCATCAGCACGCGGATGGTGGTGGCCCGCTCGGTGATGTCGTCGGTGATGCCGAGCAGCTTCTCGACCGCGAGGGCGTACGCCGTCTCGTTGAAGATCGGGGCGAGGTAGTCCATCCGGGTCACGAACGTCGAACCCTGGACCCAGTTGCGGTATTCGAGGTTCTTCTCGATGCCGGTGTGCAGGTAGCCGACGACCGAGCGGGCCTCGCGGACCGTCTCGCCCTCCAGCTCCAGGATCAGCCGCAGCACCCCGTGCGTGGACGGGTGCTGCGGACCCATGTTGACCACGATCCGCTCGTCGTTGATCGGGTCGGTGCCCGCGACGATCGTGTCCCAGTCCCCACCGGTGACGGTGAAGACCCGGCCCTCGTCGGTCTCGCGCTCGCTGGCGTAGTTCGACGTCGTCACTGGTACGACCTCCGCGTGTCCGGCGGCTGGATCTCCGCGCCCTTGTACTCGACGGGGACGCCGCCGAGCGGGTAGTCCTTGCGCTGCGGGTGGCCCTCCCAGTCGTCCGGCATGAGGATCCGGGTCAGGCTGGGGTGGCCGTCGAAGACGATGCCGAACATGTCGTACGCCTCCCGCTCCTGCCAGTCCGCAGTCGGGTAGACGGCGGTCACGCTGGGCAGGTGCGGGGCCTCGACGGAGACAGCGGTCTCCAGCCGGACCCGCCGCCGGTACGTCATCGAGGTGAGCAGGTAGACCACGTGCAGCCGGCGTTCGTCGGCACCCAGGTAGTCCACCCCGGACACCGAGGAGCACAGCTCGAACCGCAGCGCCAGGTCGTCCCGCATCACCTGGCAGACCTCGGCGATCCGCTCGGGGCGTACGTGCAGGGTCAGCTCACCCCGGTCGACCACGACCTTCTCGATTGCGTCACCGAAGGCCGGGTACGCCTCCTCCAGCGCGTCGCGGACCTCGTCGAAGTAGCCCCCGTACGGCCGGGACGCCTCCTCGATGGGCTGGCGCTGGCGGACCAGGCCGCCGTAGCCGGACACGTCGCCGGTGCCCTGGTTGCCGAACATCCCGCGGCCGGCCGGGCTGGCCGGCGGGTACTCGGCCGGGGCGGTGCTGCTGGCGCCGACCGGCGTGACCGGCACCGGCACCCCGCCGTCGTTTGGCTTGTCCGTGGGTGACGTCATTTCGGGCCTACCTGCGGGTGGAGATGGTTCTGAGCGTTCATCCAGTTCTCGATGCGCAGCTGCTCCTCGCGGCCTTCGCGGACCGCCCGGGTCCACTCGGCGCGCCGGGCCTTGTCGCTGCGGTACGAGGAGGGCATCGAGCCGTAGGGCACGACCGGAACGTCACCGCGCTCCTGGCGGGCAGCGAGCATCTTGCGACCGTTCGGGCCCAGCGGCTCGTACATGATCTTCTCGCGGAGCTTGAGGATCGCGTCGATGAGCATCTCCGGCCGGGGCGGGCAGCCGGGGAGGTACATGTCGACCGGCACCACGTGGTCGACGCCCTGCACGATCGCGTAGTTGTTGAACATGCCGCCGCTGCTGGCGCAGACGCCCATCGAGAGCACCCAGCGCGGCTCGGCCATCTGGTCGTAGATCTGGCGCAGCACCGGGGCCATCTTCTGACTCACCCGGCCGGCCACGATCATCAGGTCGGCCTGCCGGGGCGACGCCCGGAAGACCTCCATGCCCCAGCGGCCCATGTCGTAGTGCGGACCACCGGCGGCCATCATCTCGATGGCGCAGCAGGCCAGGCCGAAGGTGGCGCCCCACACGGACGACTTCCGAGACCAGTTGACCAGCTTCTCCACCGAGGTGAGCAGGACGCCGGCGGGAAGCTTCTCCTCGATGCCCATCTGACGTTCCTTCCTCAGTCCCAGTCCAGGCCGCCGCGCCGCCACACGTAGGCGTACGCAACGAAGACCGCGACGATGAACAGGACCATCTCCACGAAGCCGAAGATCGGCAGAGCGTCGAACGAGACCGCCCAGGGGTAGAGGAAGATGATCTCGATGTCGAAGACGATGAAGAGCATCGCCGTCAGGTAGAACTTGATCGGGAACCGCCCGCCGCCGACCGGCTGCGGGCTGGGCTCGATGCCGCACTCGTAAGCCTCGAGTTTGGCCTTGTTGTAGCGACGGGGACCGGCGAAGCGGGCGGCGCCAACGGAAAACAGCGAGAACGCCGCGGCGAGGGCGAACAGCCCGATGATCGGTGCGTAAGGCGAGAGCGACATCGTTTTCTCCTGCTCGTCCTTCCCTGCCCTCGGTGCTTGACGAAAATCACACTATTCACGTCCCTCGCAGTGGCAGTCGGCGGGGGTCGATCTTTGTCGGCATCGGGGCCGTGACCAGCACCGATGCCGTCCTACTTATACGGCTGGGGCGGCCTTCGTCATCGCGTTGATGACCCGATCCATCGCGTCCCCGCCGCGCGGGTCGGTCAGGTTGGCCAACAGCTTGAGTACGAAACGCATCAGCGTCGGATGCGGCATGCCGTGTTTGGTGGCGATCCGCATGATCTCGGGGCGGCCGATCAGTTTCACGAAGATGCCACCCAGTCGGTAGTAACCGCCGAGCCGCGCCTTCAGCTCGTTTGGGTACGCCAGCAGCGCGCGCTCCCGTTCCGGGCCGGCCGGCCGGGCGAGGGCCTGGACCATGACCTCCGCGGCCAGCTCGCCGGACTCCATCGCGTACGCGATGCCCTCACCGTTGAACGGGTTGACCATGCCGCCCGAGTCGCCGACCAGCAGCACGCCCCGGGTGTAGTGGGGCACCCGGTTGAAGCCCATCGGCAGCGCGGCACCGAGGATCGGGCCGTCGGCGTTCGTCTCGTCGGTCATCCCCCAGTCTTCCGGGGTGTTGGCGAGCCAGTCGGTGAGCAGCCGGCGGTAGTTGGTCTTGCCGAACGCCGAGGACGAGTTGAGCACGCCGAGGCCGACGTTGACCCGCCCGTCACCGAGGCCGAAGATCCAGCCGTACCCGGGCAGCAGGTTGTCGCCGCTGTCCTTGCTGCGCAGCTCCAGCCAGGACTCCAGGTAGTTGTCCTCGTGCTTGGCCGGCGAGCGGTAGTAGCGGCGGACGGCCACACCGATCGGCCGGTCCTCCCGCTTGGCCAGCCCGAGCGCGAGCGGGAACCGGCCGGAGACGCCGTCCGCCGCGACGACGAGCGGGGCGCGGAAGGTGGTGGGCTCCTTGCCCGGCCCGACCTCCGCCTCGACGCCTGTGACACGGCCATCGCCGTCGAGCACCGGGCCCAGCACGTTGACGCTGGTCCGCAGCTTCGCGCCGGCGGCCACCGCCCGCTGGGCGAGCAGGTCGTCGAAGTCCAGGCGGGTGCGCACCAGACCGTAGTTGGGGAAGCTGGCCAGCTCCGGCCAGTCCAGTTCGAGGCGTACCCCACCGCCGATGACCCGCAGGCCGCGGTTGTGCAGCCAGCCCGCCTCGGGCGAGGTGTCCACACCCATCCGGACGAGTTGGCGCACCGCGCGCGGGGTCAGCCCGTCGCCGCAGACCTTCTCCCGGGGGAACTCGGTCTTCTCCAACAACAGCACCCGTACGCCGTGCCGGGCCAGGTGGTACGCAGTCGCTGATCCACCGGGACCGGCGCCCACGACAATGACGTCGGCGTCGTGTTCCACCGCGGTCATTCGCGCCTCCTCCCGCACGCTCGTGAAATGCTTCACAAGCCAGACGGGACGAGTGTATGACCGGCGTCATACCAGCGCAGGATCAGGGGTACCTAACTCGCCGATGTGACAGCCAACCACTGTCCACAGCGGTCAGGTGTCAGGTCGAGCTGGCGGCGTCCAGGCCCGCGTCGACCCGGATCGTCTCCGGCAGATGCTCGCGGAGCGCCCCACCCGCCGCCCGGTCCAGCGCCGCCAACACCTCGGCGACCACCTGGCGGACCTCCACCGGGTCGGCCCCGGCCAACTCGCGCAACTGGGCGATGAGTTCGGCCGCGTCGTCGTCGGTGGCGGCCACCGGGTCCGCCGGGTCTGCTCCGGTCATGCGATCGAGCGTACGGGGCAAAGTGGACTAAAAACCGATATTAGCGAAACCTGAATAATGTCCGTGCCCGTTGGTGCGGTCCTTCCGCTACTCGCGGATCCCCCGGTGCAGGGCCACCACACCACCGGTCAGGTTGCGCCACGCCACACGCCCCCACCCGGCCGCGGCCACCCGGCCCGCCAGCGCGGACTGCGCCGGCCAGGCCCGGACCGACTCGGCCAGATAGACGTACGCCTCGGGGTTGCTCGACACCGTGCGGGCGACCGCCGGCAGCGACCGCATCAGGTACGACAGGTAGACCGTCCGGAAGACCGGGTTGACCGGGGTGCTGAACTCACAGACCACCAGCCGGCCGCCCGGCCGGGTCACCCGGGCCAGCTCACGCAGCGCCGCGTCGGTGTCGTTGACGTTGCGCAGCGCGAAGGAGATGGTCACCGCGTCGAAGCTGGCGTCGGCGAACGGCAGGCGCAGCGCGTCTCCGGCCAGCAGCGGCACCTCGGGCCGGGCCCGCTTACCGGTGTGCAGCATGCCGAGCGAGAGGTCGACCCCGACCGCGTACGCCCCGGACTGCGCCAGCTCGCGCGTCGAGACGCCGGTGCCCGCGCCCACGTCCAGCACCCGCTCGCCCGGCCGCAGCCCGAGCGCCGCCCGGGTGGCCCGCCGCCAGGAGCGGTCCTGGCCCAGCGAGATCACCGTGTTGGTCAGGTCGTAACGCTCTGCCACGCCGTCGAACATCGCGGCGACCTCGTGCGGCTGCTTGTCCAGACTGGCGCGCTGGCCCTGCGGGGTACGGCTCACCCCCTCACTCTGCCAGCCGCCCGCCAACCGTCCCTCGCTGGGTGGCGCGGCACGCACCCGGTACGCGAAAGGGCGGGGTGGTCGCCCACCCCGCCCTCGCGTCGTGCCTGCGTTCGTGACACCTCGGTCAGAACGCGGTTCGCCAGCGCACCCGTCCCGGTCGCGCCACTCCTGGGCGCGGCCGGTCAAGGCGTCGGTGTCAGTCGGTCGACTTCTCGTCGGCCGGAGAGACCAGAACCACGTTGCGGCGACGGGTGAGCACCAGCAGCGCCCCGCCCACCAGCAGGATGATCACGCCGATCCCACCGATCAGGCCGACCTGCACACCGGTCACCGGCAGGCCACCACCGCCCGTGCCGCCACCACCGGAGCCGCCCCCGGCACCCGGCGAGACCGTGGTGCCCGGCGTCGGCGTACCGCTCGGGTTCGGCGTCGGGGTGGCAGTCACGGTCGGCGTCGGCGTGACCGTCGGCGTCTGCGTCGGCGGGGTGACAGTGGGCGTCGGGGTCGGGGTCGGGGTCGGCGTCTCGGTCGGGGTGACCGTTGGCGTCTCCGTCGGAGTCGGCGTCTCCGTCGGAGTCGGCGTCTCCGTCGGCGTCGGCGTCACCGTCGGGGTGGCCGTCGGCGTCGGGGTCGGTGTCTCCGTCGGGGTTGGCGTCTCCGTCGGCGTGACCGTCGGCGTCGGCGTTGGCGACTCCGTCGGGGATTGCGTCTCCGTCGGCGTGACCGTCGGCGTCGGCGTCGGCGTGACCGTCGGCGTCGGCGTTGGCGACTCGGTCGGGGTGACCGTCGGCGTCGGGGTCGGCGAGTCCGTCGGCGTCGGGTCCACGGCCAGGTCGACGAAGACGTCGAAGATCGCCTGGTTGTCGCCCTCGTCCACCTCGGCGAAGGTCTTCCGCTGAGCGGTGCTGGCCCGTCGCGGCTGCTCCTCGGGCTTGCCGGCTGCCGCGTCCAGACCGTGCGCCACCAGCTCGCCGACCCGCAGCACCGGCTCGGTGACGTCCTTGCCCACTGTCACCTTGATGTCGGCGGTGTAGTAGTCGCCGGGACGGATCACCGCGCCGTCGTCCTGACAGAGCGCCTGAGCGACGCCGAACGTCTGCGTGGTGCACGTGTCCGGCAGGGTGTCGAAGGTGACGCCCGCCGGCAGGGTGAGCACGTAGGCGAGGCCGGTGGCGTTACGGCTGCCGTCGTTGTAGACCGCCCAGTCGACAGGCACCGTCTCGCCCGGCCGCACCGGCCGCAGGTCGGGGTCGTCGCCGTTGACGCCGTTCAGCACGACGTTCGCGTTGACGTCCTGCACCCAGCTGGTCAGGTCGCACCCCGGCTCGGTGACGGTGATGTCGTGCTCGACCCTGTTGTCTTCCTCGTTGGGGTCCTCGGTGTCGGAGCGGATGGTGACCACCAGGGTGCCGGCGGCGCCCTTACCACCGGTGGAGAAGATCGGAATACCGAAGTCCTCGCTGGTGCCGGCGGCCAGGTCGCCGAGGTGGCAGGTGAACTTCTTGCCGTTCACCCGGCAGCCGTCGGGCACCACGACCCGGACCTTGTTCGTCTTCAGCCTGCTGGTGTCCACCGTGTAACTGACGCCCTTGGCGTCTTCCTCGCTCCGGGTGTTGTCGACCGTGAACTTGAACGGCTTGCTCTTGGCCTCGGTGACACCCTTGGCCAGGTTGTAGCTGAGCGGCACCAGGGCCAGATCGGCCTCCTCGGCCGCCAGCACCGGGGCGGCCACGGCGGCGATGCCGCCGGCCGCGAGCAGCGCCACGACGCTGGCGCGAACCAGGGTCGAGCGGTGGAACGCTGTCATCAGTCCCCCCGGGGGTAGGGAAGAAAGAATGGTCGCGGAACGAGCGGACGCTATCGGAGGTCGATCTTCCACGCCAGCAGGCGGACCCGTTTCAGCCGTCCGGTTTGAGCTGGGCACACAGTACGGGCGGGATGGTCACCCATCCCGCCCGTACTGCCGTGCGTTATGTGAACGACCCGCAACGGGCCGATGGAGGACAGCCCCGTCAGCCGGCGGTGGTGACGGATATGAGCCGGGACGCTAGCGGCCGACGATCATCTCCACCAGCCCCGCATGGGACAGCTGACGCTGCGGCGGCGGGGACCACCCGTACCGCCGGGGTGATCCGGCGGGAGCATGAGCGTCGATCAGCCGAACGGCCGGGCGTCGACCGTCAGTTGACGTCGACCAGGGGCAGGGACTTGCCCGCGCCGCCGCCGGGCAGCGCGATCGAGGAGAAGTGCGAGACCACCCGCTCGTCGGTCGGGTCGTCGGCCGGGGTGTGGTGCACGGCGAGCCGGTTGTAGAGGGTGTCGCGCTGCGCGGGGATCCGGTCCGCCGAGCGGATCATGCCGATCAGCTCGTGCAGGTTGGAGCGGTGTCGGGCGCCGGCGGAGGAGATGACGTTCTCCTCCAGCATGATCGAGCCGAGGTCGTCCACGCCCATGTGCAGCGACAACTGCCCGACGTCCTTGCCGGTGGTCAGCCAGGACGCCTGCAGGTGCGGCACGGTCTCGAAGAAGAGCCGGGCCACCGCGACCAGACGCAGGTATTCCAGCGTGGTCGCCTGGGTGCGGCCCTTCAGGTGGTTGTTCTCCGGCTGGTACGTCCACGGGATGAAGGACCGGAACCCGCGGGTGCGGTCCTGCACGTCCCGGATCATGCGCAGGTGCTCGATCCGCTCGGCGTGCGTCTCGCCGGTGCCCATCATCATGGTGGCGGTCGACTCGATGCCCTGCCGGTGGGCCAGCTCCATGACCTCCAGCCAGCGCTCGCCCGACTCCTTGAGGGGGGCGATGGCCTTGCGGGGCCGCTCGGGCAGCATCTCCGCGCCGGCGCCGGCGATCGAGTCCAGGCCGGCGGTCTTGATCCGGGCGATGGCCTCGTCCAGGCTCACCCCGGAGACCTTGGCCATGTGCAGGATCTCGCTGGGGCCGATCGAGTGGATGACCAGCTGCGGGTACGCCTGCTTGACCGAGGAGAACAGCTCCTCGTAGTACTCGACGCCGTAGTCCGGGTGGTGCCCGCCTTGGAGCATCACCTGGGTGGCGCCCAGCTCGACCGCCTCGCCGCACCGGCGCAGGATCTCCTCGGTCGGGTGGGTCCACCCTTCCTTGTGCTTGGGCGCGCGATAGAAGGCGCAGAACTTGCACGCCGTCACGCAGACGTTCGTGTAGTTGATGTTGCGGTCGATCAGGTACGTGACGACGTTGTCCGGGTAGCGTCGCCGACGCACCGCGTCCGCCGCCTCGCCCAACGCGTGGAAGGGCGCCTCGGTGTAGAGCAGCAGCGCCTCCTCGGGCGTGATCCGCCCGCCGTCCGCGCCACGCTGCAGGATGTCGTCGATCTCCCGGCTCACCGTCACACCCCGAGCCTACGTCGCCCGCTCGGCGGCCCACACGCCCCTCCGTGGTCGGTGACGAGCACCCCAGCGCGGCACCCCACGGCGGCGGAACGAGATGCGCTCATGCGTCGTAGTCGACGGTGAGCTTCTCGGTGGTCGGGCTGGACTGGCAGGTCAGCACGTAGCCGGCGGCCAGCTCGTCGGGCTCCAGCGCGTAGTTGCGGGCCATCGTGACCGCACCGTCGACGACCTTCGCCTTGCACGTCGAGCAGACGCCACCCTTGCACGCGTACGGCAGTTCGCCGCGCACCTTCAGCGCGGCGTCCAGCACCCGCTCCTCGCGGCCCATGGTGAAGCTCGACGACCTGCCGTCCAGCACGATGGTGACCTCGGTGCCGGCCCCCGGCTGGTCGACGGGTCGGCGCACCGGCTCCGGTGGGGTGTCGACGTGGAACAGTTCGGTGTGCACCGCCGACTCGGGCAGCCCGCGCGCGGTCAGCACGTCCCGGACGTCGACCACCATGCCGTACGGCCCGCAGAGGAACCATTCCTCGATGAGGTCACCCGGCACGATCGTGTCCAGCAGGCGGCCCAGCCGCTCGGCGTCGATCCGACCGGAGAGCAGCGGCGACTCGCCCTGTTCCCGGGACAGCACGTGCACCAGGTGCAGCCGGGTCGGGTGGCGGTCCTTCAGGTCGGCCAGTTCCTCGGCGAACATCACGGTGTTCGCCGTGCGGTTGCCGTACACCAGTGTGAAGGTGCTGGCCGGCTCGACGGCCAGGGCGGTCGCGACCAGCCCGAGCACCGGCGTGATGCCGGAGCCGGCGACGACCGCGCCGTAGTGCCGGGCGCGGTCCGGCGCGAACGCCGTGGTGAAGGTGCCCAGCGGCGGCAGCACCTCGACGGTGTCGCCGCCGCGCAGCGCCCCGCAGGCGAACGCCGAGAAGGCGCCGCCGGGGACCTCTCGCACCCCGATCCGCAACCGGCCGTGCCGGGCCAGGTCGTCGGGGGTGGAGCAGATCGAGTACGACCGGCGCACGTCCGCGCCGTCCTCCGCGGCTCGCCGCACGGTGAGGTGTTGGCCGGCGCGGAACGCGAAGGTCTCCCGCAGTTCCTCGGGTACGGCGAAGCTCACCACCACGGAGTCGTCGGTGAGCCGGTCGACGGCGGCGACGGACAACGGGTGGAAGACCGGCCGGCGGCGAACCGGGCGGGTGATGGTGACAGTCACAGCGCCTTCAGGTGGTCGAAGGGTTCGGAGCAGGAACGGCACCGCCACAACGCCTTGCACGCGGTGGAGCCGAACCGGCTGACCTGTTCGGTCTCCGGCGAACCGCACCGGGGGCAGCGGACCGCGAGCGTCAGCGACACGACGCCGGCGGTGGGCACCGGGGCCGGCGGGGCGATACCGGCGGCGGCGAGCTTGGCCCGCCCACCCTCGGAGATCCAGTCGGTGCTCCACGGTGGGCTGTAGACGGTCCGGACCTCCGCGTCCGGGTGGCCGGCGGCGGCGAGCGCGCGGCGGATGTCGGTGCGGATCACGTCCATGGCCGGGCAGCCGGTGTAGGTCGGGGTGATGGTGACGGTGACCCGGCCACTGGCCGGATCCTCCTCGACCGCGCGCAGGATGCCCAGCTCGTCGATGGTGATGACCCGGATCTCCGGGTCCACGACGCTCGCGGCGGCCTCCCGCGGGCTCACCCTGCCGGTGCCCTTCGCGATTGCCGGGCTCGGGCTCCGCGCGCTCACCAGCGCGCTCCGGGGTGGGCGCGGTGCAGCACCTGCATCTCGGCGAGCAGGTAGGCCAGGTGCTCGGTGTGCACGCCGGCCCGCCCGCCGGCGGGCGCCCAGGCACTGTCCGGCTGGGTGAGCGTCGCCTCGGCCAGCACCGGGCCGACGACCTCGTCGAACGCCGGCCGCAGGGTGGCCGGGTCGACCGGCGCCGCAGGGTCCGCGGCGAACAGCTCATGGGTGTACGGCCACACGTGGTCGACGGCCGCCTGCATCCGGCGATGCGACTCCTCGGTGCCGTCACCGAGCCGCTTCACCCACAGCGCGCCGTGGTCCAGGTGGTACGCCGACTCCTTACGCGCCTTCGCGCCGATCGCGGCCAACCGGTCGTCCGCGCAGTCGGCCAGCGCGGTGTACAGCGGTAGTTGGTACGCCGCCAGGAAGAACAGCTTCGCCATCGTCACCGCGAAGTCGCCGTTGGGCAGCTCGACCACTAGCGCGTTGCGGAACTCGCGGTCGTCACGCAGGTACGCCAGCGCGTCCTCGTCGCGCCCGGCGCCCTCCAGCTCGCCCGCGTACGACAGCAGCAGGCGCGCCGCGCCGAGCTGGTCGAGGGCGATGTTGGCCAGCGCGATGTCCTCTTCCATCTCCGGGGCACGGGTGGCCCACTCGGCCAACCGCTGGGCCGCGATCAACGCGTCGTCAGCGAGAGCGAGGGTGAAGTCGAAGGGCCCGTTCACAGGTGGGCCACCCCGTCCGGCACCTCGTAGAAGGTGGGGTGGCGGTAGACCTTGTCGGCGGCCGGGTCGAAGAAGGCGTCCTTCTCGTCCGGGCTGGACGCGGTGATCGCGCTGGCCGGCACCACCCAGATCGACACGCCCTCCTGGCGGCGGGTGTAGAGGTCACGGGCGTTGCGCAGGGCAAGCTCGGCGTCGGGGGCGTGCAGGCTGCCGACGTGGGTGTGCGACAGCCCACGCCGGGCCCGCACGAAGACCTCCCAGAGCGGGGTGTGTTGCGTCATGCTGCGACCGTCTCCTTCCGTCCCGCCCGCTTCGCGGCGTACGCCGCGGCGGCCTCGCGTACCCAGTTGCCGTCGGCGTGCGCGGCCCGGCGGTGGGCGATCCGTTCGCGGTTGCACGGCCCGTCGCCAGAGATCACCCGCATCAGCTCGTCGTAGTCCGGCTGGGTGTAGTCGTACGCCTGCCGCTCGTCGTTCCAGCGCAGGTCCGCGTCGGGAATGCGCAGCCCGAGGATCTCGGCCTGCTGGACGCACATGTCGACGAAGCGTTGCCGCAGGTCGTCGTTCGAGAAGCGCTTGATCTTCCAGGCCATCGACTGGGCGGAGTGCGTGGAGCCGCCGTCCGGCGGGCCGAACATGGCAAGCGACGGGTACCACCACCTGTCCACCGCGTCCTGGGCCATCGCCTGCTGCTCGGGGGTGCCGTGCGCCAGGGTGTGCAGGATCTCGTAGCCCTGCCGCTGGTGGAACGACTCCTCCTTGCAGACCCGGATCATTGCCCGGGCGTACGGGCCGTAGGAACAGCGGCAGAGCGGCACCTGGTTGACGATCGCCGCGCCGTCCACCAGCCACCCGATGGCGCCCACGTCGGCCCAGCTGAGGGTGGGGTAGTTGAAGATCGAGCTGTACTTCTGGCGGCCGTCGAGCAGCAGTTGGACCAGCTCGTCGCGGCTGATGCCGAGGGTCTCGGCGGCGGCGTAGAGGTAGAGGCCGTGGCCCGCCTCGTCCTGCACCTTGGCCAGCAGGATCGCCTTGCGCTTGAGCGACGGCGCCCGGCTGATCCAGTTGCCCTCGGGCTGCATGCCGATGATCTCGGAGTGGGCGTGCTGAGCGATCTGCCGGATCAGCGTCCGCCGGTACGCGTCGGGCATCCAGTCGCGGGGCTCGATCTTCTGCTCGGCGTCGACCACCTCGGCGAAGTACGCCGCCAGGTCCTCCTCCGGCGCCGGTCCGCCACGCCGCCCGCGCGCCGCCGCTGCCCGCAGCTCGGCCTCGGCGGCCTCGACCTCGCCCAGCAGACCACCGGGCGCGTCGTCCGGAGCGCCGTTCGGGGCGGAGAAGTCGTTGCCATACATGAGGCTAAGTGTTACAGCTTGCGCCGCCTTGCACCAGGGGGTGTAACAGGAATCCGAGCATCCCATCTGTAATCGGATGAGCGCTTTGCGCTACCTGAAGGCACCCGGGCCGCCGTGACGTAGGCCACGAAACAAAGGTGAACCGCTGCAAAAACCTCATAGCGGCCCCATATCCCGCCTTTATCCCAGGTTGCCTAGTGTCGAACCCTGGCGGTCGGCCGGTCCGGACGTAGACTTCTGCCGGACAACCGATCAGGTGCCAGCATCGACATCTCCACAGAGGCCACCTCCCCCGGCCTCGGCGATCGCACCCGATTCGTCCCGATGACAAGCCGGTCCCCCCGGCCCTGACACCTGGAGTTCACCCACTCATGCGATCTCGCGTGACCCTGGTGCTCGCCATCACGGCGGTCGTGCTCGGCGGCGTCCTACTGGTCCCCACCGCGTACGCCCGACTCGCCAGTGACGACGGCGGCGGAGGCGGCGGTGGCGGTACGTCGAGCGTCGCCGCGCCCGCGCCCGCCCCACCACCACCGCCCACCCTGGCGGCCGGCCCGGTGTCGGTGAGCTTCAAGGGTGAGTTCTTTTCGTGGGCCCTGCTGGATCGGAAGACCGGCAAGATCTCCGGGTCGCCGAACATGACCGCGACCAGCTCCACCGAATCGATGATCAAGGCGTGGATCGTCTCCGACTACCTGCGGCAGCTCGGCGACAAGGAGCCATCCGCAGCGATGAAGGAAGCGGCTCGATTCGCCATCATCGACAGCAACGACGGAGCGGCAAACAAGGTCTACGCCGCTGCGGGCGGCTCCTACCGGGCCTCGACCAGCAGCATCCCCGACCCGGTGATCCAGCGGGCGATCAAGATCTGCGGGCTGACCGACACCAAGCGCGGCAACGTCAAGCCGTACACCGGCTACTGGAGCTTCACCCGGATGTCCCCCCGTGACGCGGTGCGGGTCGGCGACTGCATCGCCGACGGTAAGGCCGCCGGCCCGAAGTGGACCAAGTGGGTGTTGGACCAGATGAGCAAGGTCAGGGGCACCACCGCGACCAAGGACCAGCGGGCCTCGTCCGGCGGTGGCCGCTGGGGGATCATCGACGGCCTGCCGAAGTCGATTACCGCGCAGGGCCCGGTCAGCATGAAGAACGGCTGGACCCCCATCTACGGCGACGGCACCTGGCACGTCAACTGTCTCGCCGTCACCAGCAAGTGGAGCCTCGCGGTGATGCTGCGCTACCCGATCAGGACCGGTCTGGACTACGGCGCGAAGGTCTGCGCCAGCGTGACCACCCAACTGGTCACCCCACAGCCGGGCGCCGCGCTCAAGGTGCCGCAGCAACCGGTCGGGAAGCTCTGATGGCCGGCAACCGTCGGGACGACCGGCGCAACGGCGGCGAGGCCTCCCCGATTCGGTTGATCGCCGTCGCGGTCATCCTGATCGGGCTGGTGCTGGTGTCGCTGCGGCTGCTGCCCGGGTCGCCGTTCGAGTCGTCCGCCGCGGCCAGGTGGGGCGACGCCGGCTCCAGCACGAACGACCGTCCCACCGGCGCCGGCACCGACCGCAGCGCCCGCCAGCCGTCCTCGCCGTCGCCGAGCCCCAGCCCGTCGCTGGAGCCGCTGCCGTTCGTGGCCAAGGACCTCAATCTGGACATTGAGGGCTGGTACTCCTGGAGCGTCCTCGACCGCCGAACCGGAAAGATCATCGGTTCGAAGAACATGAGCGAGACCAGCACGACCGCCTCACTGATCAAGGCGTGGATCGTCTCCGACTACCTGCGTCGCGCGGCCGACGCCGGCGAGACCCCGAGCGACGCGAAGCTCGCCGACGCGACGCGGATCATCCGGGACAGCGACAACACCCGGGCCGAGCAGTTCTACAACCTGGTCGGCCGGGACGCCTCGATCGAGCGACTCATCTCCATGTGCAAGCTGACCGACAGCAGCGTCGCCCCCGACAAGGGTTGGAGCCGGACGGCGCTCTCTCCCCGGGACACCGCCCGGATGGGCAACTGCATCGCCACCGGCACCGCCGCCGGGCCGAAGTGGACCAAGTGGCTGCTCAACGAGATGAAGCTGGTTCGCGGTGCCGGCGACTTCGGCATCCGCAAGGCCTTCCCGGCCGCCGAGCAGAAGAAGATTGCCATCAAGAACGGGTGGATCGACCGGACCAGGGAGCAGGAGATGCACATCAACTGCCTGGCCATCGGTGACACCTGGACGATGGGCGTGATGGTCAAGTACCCGATCAACATGGGCTACGACTACGGCATGAAGAACTGCGAGAAGATCACCGAAGCACTGCTCCGCCCCGGCACCTGAGCCACTCAGGCTGACACACCAGCCGGCTCTGGCCGAAGTTTTGGCCGTCCCTGGCCGAAGTTTTGGCCGTCCCTGGCCGGGGTTTGGCCGTCCCTGGCCGGGGTTTTGTCGGGCCCTGGCTCGGCCGCCAGCGGTCAGCCGGCGAAGAACTCCGGGCCGCCGTCCGGCAGCGCCGGGGCCTCGCCGATGGCGGCGGCCCGCCGGGCCCACTCGCGCAGCCCGGCGACCTGCCGGTCGCCGAGGGAGAAGTCGAGGGTCCGGAAGTACGTGGCCAGCGTCTCCGCGTCGAAGGTCTCCCAGCGGGCCGCTGCCTCGGCGACCTGGTCCAGTTCCGCCAGGCAGAGGTCCCGCGAGCGCAGGAAAGCCTCGTGCACCTCCTTCACCAGGCCGGGGTGGGCGGCAGCGAAGTCGCGGCGGACCGCCCAGACGGCGAAGACCATCGGCAGGCCCGTCCACTCCCGCCACGCCTGCCCGAGGTCGGTGACCGTGAGGCCCTTCTGCGGTGCCTCGTAGTACGCCCGCAGCGCCACGTCCCCGATCAGCACGGCGGCGTCGGCCTCCAACAGCATCTGGGTCAGATCCGGCGGGCAGCGGAAGTATTCGGGCCGCACGTTGTACTGCTCGGCGAGCAGCAACTGAGCCAGCATGACCCCGGTCCGCGAGGTCGAACCGAGCGCCACCCGGGCGCCGTCCAACTCGCCGAGGGGCCGGGTGGAGACCATGTTGACCGAGAGCACCGGCCCGTCGCTGCCCACCGCCAGGTCCGGTAGGAGCAGCAACTCGTCGGCGTGCTTCAGGTACTCCAACAGCGTGATCGGGCCGATGTCTAGGTCACCGGCGACCAACGCAGCGCTCAACTGGTCCGGCGAGTCCTTCTGCAGGTCGACGTCGAGCAGGGCACCGGAGCGCATCAGACCCCAGTAGATCGGCAGACAGTTCAGGAACTGGATGTGCCCGACCCGCGGGCGTGCGATGCGCTCAGCCATGGCCCGACCGTATCCCCGGCGGGTGGCTCCGGCTCGGCGGGCCGGCCTGGAAGTGGCCAACCCCCCACTTGGCCGGGCTGGTCGCCGTCCGACCTAGCTGCCTGCTGGCGCATCGGCCTGTTGTCGACCACCTGCCGGCGCGTCGGCCGCTCGTCGGTGGCCTGCCGGCGCATCGGTCGGCGACGACCGTCGTACCGCCCGGGTCACGACCGGCACGAAGGCCAGCACCACCAGCAGCCCGACCACACCAGCGCCGGCGATCAGCGGCCGAGGCGGAACGGCCACGAGCAACGCCCCGCCGATCAGGAAGCCCACCATCGAGCCACCCTGCACCGCCGCGCCGTAGCTGGCGTAAGCCCGGGCGCGCATCGCCTCCGGAACCCGCCGAGCGGTGAGCAGGTTGGCGAAGACGTTATCGCCGCCGTTGGCCACGCCACCCACCAGCCAGAGCGGCACCAGCACACCCGCCGCCGGCACTGTCGCCGCGAGCAACACCATCAGGCTGCACACGGCCAGAGTGGCCAGCACCCCCCGTACCAACGCGCCGTCGTCGTCGAGCCGCCTGGCGAGTCGTACGGCAAGCCAGCTCCCCGGCAGCATGCCGGCCATCCATGCGGCACTGACCAGGCCGTACGTCGTCGGGGAACCCCCCAACGTCTCTCGGATGAAGAAGACCTCGATCACGTTGATACCGCCGATCGCCGCGATCACCACAGCGGTGCTCACCACCATGACGAGCATCAGCGGGTCGCGGCGCAGCCGCCAGCCGATCTCCGTACCCCCTGGGGTTGCCACGCCCCCCGAGACGGCCTGGCTGCTCACGGCGGCGGCCTCGCTGCTGGCGGCGGTCTGGCTGGCGGCGGGCCGTCGGCCGCCGCGTCGGGTCCGCAGCAGCAGGCCCGCGACCACGAGTGCCAGGTAGGTCCCGGCATCGAGAAGCAGCGGTACGCGAGTGCCGAACTGTCCCACCAACAGGCCGGCCAGCACCGGACCGCCGAGCGCGCCGAGCGAGACGGCGGTCTGACTGATCGCGCTGGCCCGCGGCAGGTCGGCCGGACGGACCATCGCCGGCAGCAGCGCTGCCAGGCAGGGTTGGGTCACCGCGAGCCCGCAGGCCAACAGGGCGACGAGCCCGACCACCAGGACCGGTTGCTCGACGACGGCGAGGAGCGCGCAGATCGCGGCCTGTCCGAACCCGATGGTCACCAGCAGGGTACGGCTGTCCGTCCGGTCGGCGAGTCGACCCGCGAGTGGGGCGAGCACCACCAGCGGCAGCGTGGCGGCCAGAAGCAACCCCGACACCGCCAGACCTCCAGCACCGGCTCCCTGCAGGGCAAGCGCCAGCGCGGTCGCGGCGAGGAAGTCACCGCAGATGGTGGTGCCCCGCGCAGCAGCGGAGAGCCAGACGTCAGCCCAGCGCGACTCATCAGTTGTGAAGGACATACTTCGAAAATAATCCTTCACAACTGATTCATGCAACCCTGCCTATGCGAGCGGCACCGTCCGGTACTGCACAGCGACCGTGCGCGCCCCCGGCGGTGGATCACCTTGCCGCCGCCGCGGGTGATACGGCCGGAGCAGTGCCAACACCGCCTCGTTCAACTCGGCCAACTCCTCGGCGGTGAGCAGCAACAGCGTGTCGCTGAACAGGGCCGTGTCGTACCACTCGGCGGGCTCGTCCCCGGCGCGCCGCAACCAGTCCCGCGTCCGCTCCATAGCCCGGACCGCATGCGCCTCCACCAGCGCCTGCTCGGCCGCACGCGCCTCGGGCCCGGCATCACGACCCGCCTCGACCAGCACACTCACACTCGGCACGCGCCACAGCCGCTCGCGCGCGTCCCCCCGGCTCGGCGCCTGCTCGACCAGGCCGAACTTCGCCAGCGCACGCAGGTGATAACTGGTCGCGCTCGGCGACAGCCCAACGATCTCGGCGCACTCGGTGGCGGTCCCACCGCTCTCACGACTGTTCAAGTACTCCATGATCGCGATCCGGGCCGGATGAGCCATCGCCCGCATCACCTGGGGGTCGCTGATCGTCATCCGGCGCGAATCGGGGCGGGCCTCGGTCATAGGCCCATGATCCCGGCCTCGCCCCCAACCTGCCATCACCCCCACGTCCCGCACGGACCACCGCGCGTCAGCCACGCTTACCCTCGGCAGCGAGCAGGCGGATTCGACGGCAAGCGCGGCGTGGATGGCTCGCAATGATCGACGAATTCACTTTCCATCCATTGATCGGCGCTGACCGGAAAGTGTCGTACACCAGTTCTATTCTCGATACATGTTGGAGGCGTTGGAGCAGGTGGGCGGCGCGGTTGACGACTGCGCCGAGACCACGCTCTGGGGGCTCTCCGATGACGAGTTGCTTGCGTCTCTCGACGCGACTCACGTGCTGGCGCAGCGGCTGGCAACCGTCCAGCTCGGTCTGGTCCGCGAGTTGGACGGTCGCGGGCTGGCGGTCGCCCAGGGCGCCTCGTCCACGGCAGTCTGGCTGCGGGATCGGCTCCGGCTCTCCGGTCGCGGCGCGCGCCAACTGGTCCAACTCGCCGCCACCATCGACGCCGCCCCGCCGGCAGTGCGCGACGCCCTGCTGACCGGTGCCATCAGCGTCGAGCAGGGGCGAGTGGTGGCCGAGACGATCGCCGCTCTCCCGGTCGAGGCTGGTCCCGAAGTAGCCGACAAGGCCACTCACCTGCTGGTCACCTGGGCCGACCGTTTCGACCCGACCAGCCTCAGCCGGCTCGGCGAACGCGTCCTCACGCACGTTGCCCCGGAGCTGGCCGACCAGGCTGAGCTCAAGGCTCTGGAACGGGCCACCGAGCGGGCCGAGGCCCGCCGGCACGTCACGCTCTCCGAGCAACAGAACGGGCAGGTACGCCTCAGCGGCAACCTCGACACCGAAACCGCGAGCCTGCTCCGCGAGGCGATCGATCCGCTCTGCGCCCCAGCCGGTGAGTACGACGACCGCAGTCCTGGTCAGCGCCGCGCCGACGCGTTGGGCGAGATCTGCCGACTGGCGCTCCGCACGGGCCAACTGCCCGACAACGGCGGAGACCGTCCTCAGCTGGTGGTGACCGTGTCGCTGGACGAGCTGGTCAACGGCGTAGGCGCCGGAACGCTGGAGACCGGTACGCGTCTCACGCCCGGTGCGGTCCGCCGGCTGGCCTGCGACGCTGGCGTTTTGCCGGCTGTGCTCGGCGGCAACAGTCAGGTCCTGGACGTCGGTCGCCAGCGCCGCCTCTTCACCGGCCCGCTGCGGCGCGCGCTGGTCCTACGTGACGGGGGTTGCGCCTTTCCTGGTTGTGACCGGCCACCGAGATGGTGCGACGGCCACCACATCCGACACTGGGCCGACGGCGGGGTGACGGCGTTGGGCAATGCGGTGCTGCTTTGCGGCTATCACCATCGGCTCATCCACAGCGGCGACTGGACGGTCCGCATCGCGGCGGACGGCCAACCCGACTTCCTCCCGCCCGGTTGGCTCGACCCGCTGCGCACCCCACGTCGCAACCTCTACCACCTGCGATGCTGATCGTGCCGACCAGGCCCACGCCGCCCAAGACCGCCACCAGCCATCAGCCACCAGCGACCAGCGACCAAACACACGACAACCCCGCTGGCTCCTGCCGTCCCAGGCCGCGTCTTCCGGTGATCGACTCGGCTTCCTGGAAATCGGGGCGTCGCACTGTCCTGGATACCGCAACTTTATGAAACCCGAGTCGATCACAGCGCCTGCGGCGGGCGCAGCGCCAGAGAGCACGGCGCGCACGGCGAGGCGAGGGCTCGGCGCACGGCACGGCAGAGTGCACGGCACGGCACGGCGCACGGCGGAGCGCGAGACAGGACAGCACCACGGCGCACGGCACGACGCGAGACACGACCCGGGGCGCGGCGCGCGAAACGACGGAAGCACGGCGCGCGGCACGACGCGAGGGTCGCGGGGACGTGATCGTCAGCGGCACCCGAGCTCGGCATCGCGCCCATCTCGATGCCGCATCACCCGTCTACGCGCCTCCTCGGCGACCTCCGTGGCGACACACCGTCTCGGATGGGTGGTCGCGTCGGTAATTCACTGGATGCGGCGGGTTGGGGAGCGTAGGGTTGCAGGCCGCTTGACGGCCGAGGTGAGCTGCACCGGAACGGACGTCTTCGCGCCGGGTGGCCGGCCATCCGCCCCCGGACACGCGAGCGCGCAGCAGATGTGAACGATGGGACGTCAGCATGCCCGCTTTTGACCTCGACACCCAGCTCGACGCCGACCTCGACGCGGACTTGGCCGCCGAACGCGCACACCTCACCACCTCGCGGGCGGCGCTGGCTCGGCTGCGGGAGCGGGCCGAGTCCCTCTTCGCGACCGGTGACCAGGTGGCCGGCGACGCGTACGCGGCCGAGACGCTCGGCCGCACCCTGGCCCGCCGGGTGGCCGAGCTGGCTGACGATCCGACCACTCCGCTCTTTTTCGGCCGCCTCGACTTCGGCGGGACCACAAACAACGGGACCACCGACAACAAACCCACCGACAGCGAGGCCACGAACAGCAGGACCACCGACAACAAACCCACCGATAGCCAGGCCACGAACAGCAAGACCACCGACAGCAGAGCCGCCGACAGCAGGGCCACGGACACCAGAACCACCGACACCAGGACCACGGCCAGCAGGACCACGAACGACCCGACCGCACCCGACGCCAGCGGTGATCATTACGGGCGGCGGTATCACGTGGGGCGGCGGCATGTCACCGACGAGCGGGGCGAGCCGTTGGTGCTGGACTGGCGGGCGCCGGTCTCCCGGTCGTTCTACCGGGCGAGTGTGCGGGATCCGCAGGGGGTGGCGGTCCGGCGGCGGTTCGGGTTCAGCAGTGGGGTGCTGACCAGCTTCGAGGATGAGCGGCTGGATCGGGGCGAGGAGCTCGGTACGACCAGTCGGATCCTCACCGCCGAGATCGAACGTCCGCGCGTCGGGCCGATGCGGGACATCGTCGCGACGATCCAGCCGGAGCAGGACGAGCTGGTCCGGGCTGACCTCGCCGACTCGATCTGTGTGCAGGGCGCGCCGGGCACGGGGAAGACGGCTGTGGGTCTGCACCGGGCCGCGTACCTGCTCTATCTGCACCGGCAGCGGTTGCGGCGGGCGGGTGTGCTGATCGTCGGGCCGAACCGGGCGTTCCTGTCGTACATCGCGGCGGTGTTGCCGGCGCTCGGGGAGGTCGAGGTCGAGCAGGCCACGGTGGAGGAGTTGATCTCCCGGGTGCCGGTCCGGGCGGTTGAGGCGCCGGCGGTGGCCGCGCTCAAGCACGACGTACGGATGGCGAGCGTGCTGCGGCGCGCGGTGCAGGCACGGATCGGCACTCCGACCGAGTCGATCACCGTGTCGGACGGTTCGTTCCGCTGGCGGATCGGGGTGGAGCCGTTGCACCGGATCGTCGAGGAGACCCGTCGGGAAGGACTGCCGTACGGCACGGGTCGGGAGCGCGTCCAGGCGCGGGTGGTGAGCCTGCTGCAACGGCAGGCCGAGGCGCGGCGCGCGGAGTCGCCCAGCGATGCCTGGCTTCGCCGGATGAGCCGCTGCCGGCCGATGCTCGATTTCCTGGACGCGGTCTGGCCGGCGCTCACCCCGGAAGGGCTGGTGCACGGTTTGTTCTCCGATCCGGCCCGGCTGGCCGCAGCGGCGGACGGGCTGCTCAGCGACGCCGAGCAGGCGCAGCTCACCTGGGCGAAGCCGGCCCGCACGCCGAAGGCGACCCGCTGGACCGCTGCCGACGCGGTGCTGATCGACGAGGCGACCGGGCTGCTGGAACGGCTTTCCGGGTTCGGGCACGTGGTGGTGGACGAGGCGCAGGACCTCTCCCCGATGCAGTGCCGGGCCATCGCCCGGCGCAGCGAGCACGGCTCGGTAACGCTCCTGGGTGACCTCGCCCAGGGCACCGCGCCGTGGGCGGCGACCGACTGGAGGGAGTCCCTTGCTCACCTGGGCAAGCCCGACGCGGTGGTGGTGCCGTTGACCATCGGTTTCCGCGTGCCCGCCGCGGTCGTCGCTTTCGCGAACCTGCTGCTCCCGGCGCTCGCGGTGGACGTACCGCCGGCCGAGTCGCTGCGCCACGACGGCGGCCTGGACGTGCGTACGGTGAACGACCTGACCTCGGCGACGGTGGCGGAGGTGCGGGCGGCGCTCGCCCACGACGGCTCGGTCGGTGTGATCGCCGCGGACGACGCGGTCGACGGTCTGCGCGCGGCGCTGGCCGAGGCCGGTGTCGAGACCGCGACCGCCGACGACGTGGCGGCCGCGGAGCGGGTCACGGTGGTGCCGGCGACGCTGGTCAAGGGGCTTGAGTACGACCATGTGGTGGTGGTTGAGCCGGCCGCGATCGTCGCGGCCGAGCCACGCGGGCTGCATCGGCTGTACGTGGTGCTCACCCGGGCGGTGTCCCGCCTGGCGGTGCTGCACGTTGCGCCGCTGCCCGCCCCGCTCGTCAGCGGGTCAGGCGGCTGACAGGGCCGCCGCGATCTCCCGCAGCGGGCGGCCTGACTCGGCAAGCGGCACGTGGAACGACAGCCACGACCCGTCGGCGAAGTCGAGCCGCAGCCGCTTCCAGTTCAACCGGTACCTACCGAACCGGGCGGTGACGGTCGTTCGCGGAACGGACCCGAGCAGTTCGATGTCGGCCTTCGCCCGTTCGTCCGCCGCCGAGCTGGAGAGCAGCCCGACGGGTGCTGTCGCGCCGAGCAGCAGCCGCTGGTCGGTGACCGCCAGTACGAGGTATCGGAGGCCTGAGCCCTTCGCCGCCACGGTGAGGGCGTGGTGCAGCACTGATGCTTGGGAATCCGGTTCGCCTCGACCTCCGACACCTAAGAAGAGCCAGTCGACGGCGTTGTCCGCCCGACCGAAGGTGATGTTCGGTGACAGCACGTTGAGCAGGACGCCCAGAAAGCTCGGCCCACCCGTGGCGGGCGGCGTCGACGGCTGCGAGGGCGGCGCCGGGGCCAGCCCTCCGCCCTCTCGCACCTGGGCCACCGCACGAACCTGTTCCCCGGCCGGCAGCAGTCGGGTGAGCCCTTCGACGTACCGTGTCTGACTCTCGTCGACGGTCATCAGCGCCCCTCGTGGTCGTCGGGTTGGCGCGGACCGGCACCGGGCGTGCCGATGACCTCACCCACCAATTCCCGGACCTGGGCGGCGGCGGCCTCCTGCGCCCGGTTGGCGGCTGTGGTGAACTCCTCGGCCAGGCTGTACGAATCCAGTCGCATCGCCCGCGGGTTCAGCTCGGTAGAGACGATCTTGCCGTCGGCGGCGGCGGTGACCCGCACCAGGCCGGAGTCGCTGACGCCCTCGGCGCTGGTCTGCTCCAGCTCCGCCATCCGGTCGGCGAGTTGCCGCTGCCATCCGTCGAGGTTTCGAGCCAGCGCCTCGATTCGGTCCAGGGCGGGGAAGGTCATGGCTGCCTCTCAGTTCACGATGGAGTCGAAGACATTCTGCACACCCACTGTGTACGGGCCCAGGTCTTCGCTGTACGTGCCGTCCACCAGGTAGTTGCGGTCCTTGTGCCCGTCGGAGATGTCGTGCAGGCCCACGCCGGTGTCCAGCAGAGCGCCGCCGAAGCCGGGGATGTTGACCGGCGAGACCTGGTTGATGACGAACTTGCCAGGAAAGAGGGTCTTGAACTTCTCGACCTGGAAGGCCCGCCCCTCGGGCGTCCAGCCGCCCTTGCTGAGCAGCTTGTACTGCTTCTTGCGCCGCTTGATCTCCATGACGGTGTCCGCGTATTTGCGGAGCTGCCCGGCGACCTTGCCCAACCGGGTGGCGAGGCGGGTGAGCACCTCGGCGAACCGGGCGACGATCTTGACCATCCGGCCCACGGTGGTGGCCAGCCGGGCCAGCACCCGGACCACGGTGGCGGCCAGCGAGACGCCGGCGCTCAGCGCCGCGGCCACCGCCGCGATGATCACCTCGGTGAGGAACCAGAGCAGGAACTCGAGGATCAGCTCGACCAGCAGGTTGAACGCGTCCACCGCCGCGTTCGCCGCCTCGACCAGCACGTCCTTGGTGCCGTCGAGCCCCTGTGCCAACTCCTCGATCGCCGCTTCCACCGACTCCATCGAGGCATGGAAGCTCTCGGCGGCGTCGCCCGTCCAGGCGCCGCGCAACCGGGCCCGGTCGGCGATCTGGTCACCGGCGATCTCCCGGACCGCCGCGCCGGTGTCCAGGCAGAGCTGCGCGGCCCGCATCAGGTCGTCCGGTTCGCCGGCGACCAGCTCCAGCAGCTGCTCGAACGGCCAGAGCACCGCGTTGGAGAGCGGCTTGAACGGGTCGGGTGTGCCCGACACGATCTGCTCGAAGTAGGTCTTGTTGCGCTGCAACGCCTCGGTGCTCATGCGGGCACCGGCCCGCTCGGAGCGCCGGTGCCACCCGACCAGGGGCCGGGTGCCATGACGTCGGGGGCGGGCGGGCGGCCGGGCACGAACAGGTCGGTGTTGGCCGCGTCGGTGCCGGTGTAGGCGGCGGCGGTGTCGCTGAGCCCCTCCGCGATGTCGGCCATCATCTCGGCGCCGTCGGCGAGCCCCTGCAGGCACGCCTCGAACTGCTCGGCGTACGTCGCCGCGAGGTTGAAGGAAGCCGGCATCACCCCGAAGGCGTGCCGGGGCACGTGCCCGTCGCCGAAGGCGCGGTGCAGCTCGCGGAAACGGGCCGCCCGATCCTTGGACCCTGCGGCGAACGCCGTCAGGGCCTCCGGCTGGACCTCCAGCTCATTGCTCGGGCTCGACACGGACCCTCCCCTGTGGCCTGTGCGACGGATCAGTCGCCACGTCCCCACCATAGGCACTGCCCGCCCCGACCGGGGGACCCGTCGGTGATGACGGGGTCACCCACTTCGACTTTGTGCCGTAAAGTAGTTTGCGTGGACCTCGATGATGATTCACCACCCACCGACGCCGCAGCAGCGCTCCGGCTGATCCAGGGCCAACGGTCGGCGACGGCACGCCGGCTCGATCCCGATGCCCGCCTGCTCTACTGGCCGTGGGGCGTCGCCTGGCTGGTCGGCTTCGGGCTGTTCTTCCTGCGGTTCGCTCCCGGTGACCGGGCGCTGGTCCACCTGCCGAACTGGCTGCCGCTGACCGTCCTCTTCGTACTGCTCGCAACCGCCGGAGCGATCCAGGCGGTGGTGAGCGTGCGGGCATACGGCCAGGTGATCGGCGACTCCGCCCGGCGTGGGCAGTGGTACGGGTACGCCTGGGCCCTCGGTTCGGTGAGCGTCTACGCGGGGCTGGGCCGGATCTCCGAGCACCTGCCGCACGACCTGGCGGCGCTGCTCTGGTCGGCGACCGCCGTCGGGCTGACCGGCGCGCTGCACATGGCCGGCGGGGCGGTCTGGCTGGACCAGGACCTGTTCCGGCTGGGCGTCTGGATCAGCGTGATCAACCTGGTCGGGGCGATCGCCGGGCCGGGCTGGCACCCGCTCGTCGTGGCAGTGGCCGGCGGCGGCGGAATGCTGGTGGCCGGCGCACTCGCCCGGCGGCGACAGCGGCAACGGCAGCAGCCGTGACCGAGTTGGATCCGGTCATCCACGCGCAGGCCCGACTGCGGGTGGTGGCCAGCCTCTCGGCTCTCAACGTCGGCGACAAGATCGCGTTCCCTCGACTGCAGGAGCTGCTCGCGATGACCGCCGGCAACCTCTCGGTGCATCTGCGCAAGCTTGAGGAGGCCGGCTACGTGGAGATCAGCAAGACCCATCGTGGACGCACCCCGGCGACCCTGGTCGGGCTCAGCCGGCGAGGCCGACTGGCGTTCGAGGAGTACACCGAAGCGATTCGCGCCCTGCTCGACCCCACCCCGTCGAAGGAGCAGTCATGACTCTCGCCCGCGCCGACCAGGCCAGCCGCCGGTACGGCGACGTCCTCGCCCTCGACCGCGTCGACCTGGAAGTCCGGGCCGGCGAGCTGGTCGGCCTGCTCGGGCCGAACGGTGCAGGCAAGAGCACCCTGATAAACCTGCTGGTGGGCCTGCGCCGCCCCAGCTCGGGGCGGGTGCAGCTGTTCGGTGGCGACCCCCGCGACCCGGCGAGCCGGCGGCAGATCGGGGTCACCCCGCAGGAGACCGGGCTGCCCGGCACGCTGCGCGTCGGCGAGGTCGTCGACTTCGTCTCCGCGCACTACCCCGACCCGGTGCCCCGGGCGGAGCTGCTCGACCGCTTCGGCCTCGCCGACCTGGCCCGACGGCAGACCGGTGGGCTCTCCGGCGGGCAGCGCCGCCGGTTGGCCGTGGCGTTGGCGTTCGTCGGCCGGCCCCGGCTGGTGCTGCTGGACGAACCAACCACGGGCCTGGACGTGGCCGCCCGGCACACCCTGTGGGACGCGATCCGGGCTTTCCACGCCGACGGTGGCACGGTGCTGTTGAGCAGCCACTACCTGGAGGAGGTGGAGGCGCTCGCGCACCGGGTGGTGGTCATCGGGCAGGGCCGGGTGCTCGCCGACGACTCAGTGGACGCGGTGCGCGGCATCGTGGGCGTACGCCGGGTCAGTCTGGTCGCCGATGACCTGCCCGACCTGCCCGGGGTGGTACGCAGCGAACGTGTCGACGGTCGGCTGCACCTGCTCACCACCGACGCCGACGAACTGGTCCGCGCGCTGGTCACGGCCGGAACGGCCTTCACTGACCTGGAGGTACGGCCCACCTCGCTGGAGGAGGCGTTCCTCGCCATCACCAGCAGCGACGCCCCCGGCGGGACTGCCTCCGGCGGGGACACGCCCGCCGGCACAGGCCTACCCACCACCGCCGCTGCCGGCGGCCTACCCACCACCGTCTGAGGAGGCGACAGTGCAGCTCGCCCTGGTCCACGCCCGCTACCAGCTCCTGGAGATCATCCGGATTCCGGTGGCCGTCTTCGGCAGCGCCTTCTTCCCGGCCGCCGCCATGATCTTCTTCGTGGTGCCGTTTGCCGGTGACGATCCGGTCGGCGCCACCTACGCCACCGCGTCGATGGTCACCTTCTCGGTGATGAGCGCCAACATCTTCCAGTACGGCGTCGGTGTCGCCGAGGACCGCGACCAGCCCTGGAACCCGTACACCCGGACCCTGCCGGCCGGGCCGGCGCCACGGTTCGCCGGCCGGGTGCTGGCCGGCCTGGCACTGACCTACCTGTCGCTGATCCCGGTCGTGGTGATCGGCGCGACGCTGACCGCGGCCCAGCTCACCCCGGCGGCGTTCCTGCTGGCTCTCGGCACGGTGGCCGTCATCTCGGTGCCGTTCACGCTGATGGGGCTCGCCATCGGCTACTCGCTGCCCAGCAAGGCGGCGATCGTGGTGGCGCAGGTCGTCTTCCTGCCGCTCGCGTTCGGCGGCGGCCTGCTCTCCGCGCCGGGTGACGCGCCCGGGTTCATCGAGACGATCGCGCCGTACCTGCCCACCCGGGGCGCGGCCGAACTGATGTGGGCGGCGGTCGGCGACTACCGCGTCGAGCCGCTGGCACTGATCATGCTCGGCGTCTGGGTGGTGCTGCTCGCGGCGCTCGCCGGCTGGGCGTACCGGCGCGACGAGGGTCGCCGGTTCAGCTGACGATTCGTCCGTTTCCGCCCCGAGCCGCGGTGGGACGGTGCCAGGATTCCGGCAGGGGGCCGCCGTGGCCGCCCGGGCCGAGAGGGGTCTTGACGTGAGCACCGTCCCGCCGGGTACGCCCTGCTGGGCCGACCTGGCCACCCCGGACCTGACCGACGCCCGGCGCTTCTACCCCGAGCTGTTCGGCTGGACCGGCCAGGTGACGCCGGAGCCCGAGGCGGGCGGCTACACGGTCTTCCTGCTCGACGGCAAGCCGGTGGCCGGTGCCGGCCCGCCGGCGATCCCGGACCAGGTTCCGATCTGGTCGACGTACCTCGCCACCGACGACGCCCAACTGGTCGCCGGCCGGGTCGAACGGGCCGGCGGGCAGGTCGTCGTACCACCGTTCGAAGTCTTCGACCGGGGCTGGATGGCGGTCTTCGCCGACCCGGCCGGCGCCACGTTCAGCGTCTGGCAGCCGCTGGCCATGGCCGGTGCCGAGGTGTTCAACGTGCCGGGCGCGATGAGCTGGAACGAGCTGGTCACCCCCGACCCCGAGGGCGCGAAGGTCTTCTACGAGCTGGTGTTCGGCTGGCAGCCCGACGACCAGGCGGTGGGCGCGATGACGTACACCGGGTGGCGGCTGGGGACGCAGATCGTCGCCGGGATGATGCCGCCGCTTGCCGACGACTTCCCGGCCGATCTGCCCGCGTACTGGACGGTCTACTTCGCGGTGGCCGACGCGGACGCGGCCGCGGCCCGCGCCTCCGAGCTGGGCGGAACGATCCTGGTCCCGCCCCGCGACATCCCGGCGGGCCGCTTCGCCGCCCTCCGCGACCCCCAGGGCGCCCTCTTCTCCGTCATCGACCTCGGCCCCTGACCCCAGCGCCTGCGCGATCAGGGGCGGGTGGGCCGGACGGGGACCACCAGGGGGCCGTGGGCGCCGGGGACCACCCGGACGCTGGCCCGGTAGTGGGTGGCGAGCAGCTCCTCGGTCAGCACCTCGGGCGGAGTCCCGGCGGCCACCACCCGACCGGCGGCGAGCATCACCATCCGGTCGGCGTACTCACCGGCCAGGGAGAGGTCGTGCATCGTGGCCAGGACGGTCAGGCCGTGCTCGCGGCGCAGCTGGTCGACGACTTCGAGCACGTCCTGCTGGTGGCCGATGTCGAGCGCGCTGGTCGGCTCGTCGAGCAGCAGCAGCGTCGCGCCCTGGGCGAGCGCGCGGGCGAGGAACACCCGCTGCCGTTCGCCGCCGGAGAGGGTGGCCAGTTCGCGTCGGTGGAAGCCGGCGAGGTCCAACCGCCCCAGCACCTCGTGCACGGCGTCGACGTCGGCGGTCGACTCCCGGCCCAGGGTCGGGATGTACGGGGTGCGGCCGAGCAGCACATAGTCGAGCACCGACATGCCGGGCGGCACCACCGGGGACTGTGCCACCGTGGCCACTATCCGGGCGCGGTCCCGACGGCGCAGCGCGGCACTCGGCGTACCGAAGAGGGTGATCGCCTTCGGCGCGGGCAGCAGGCCGCCGACGGCGCGCAACAGTGTGGATTTGCCGGCGCCGTTCGGACCGATCACAGTGACCCACTCGCCGACGGCGACGGTGAGATCGACTCCGGTGAGGATCGGTGTGCCACCGAGGTCGACATGCAGCCCGCGCACCTCGACGGCCGGCGCGCCGGCGGCGGATTCGCGGCTCACGTGAGCACTCGCCGGGCGGTCCGCAGCACGAGGACGAAGAACGGGCCACCCAGTAGGGCGGTGACCACTCCGATCGGCAGCTCGGACGGAGCGGCGACGGTGCGGGCCGCCACATCGGTCAGCGCCAGGAACGCGCCGCCGAACAGCAGTGACATCGGCAGGATGACCCGGTAGCTGGACCCGGCGAGCAGCCGGACGGTGTGCGGGACGATGATGCCGACGAACCCGATCAGGCCGGTCGCGGAGACCGCCGCCGCGGTGCCCAGGGAGGCGGCGGCGATCAGCAGGTAGCGGGTGCGCTGCGGGTGCAGGCCCAGGCTTCTCGCCTCGTCGTCGCCGACCGCGAGGACGTCCAGCTCGCGGCGGTGCAGCAGCACCACCACAGTGGTCAGCGCGGCGTACGGCAGCACCAGCAGCACGTCGTGCCAACCGGCGGTGGCCAGCCGGCCGAGCAGCCAGGAGTAGACCGGCTGGATGCTGTCGGCGTGTCGTTGCAGCAGGTACGTCTGCCCGGCGGAGAGGAACGCGGAGACCGCCACCCCGGCCAGGATCAGCATCGCCGGTGACCCGCGTCGCCCGCCGGCCGCCCCGAGCACGTAGGTCATCGTGACGGCCAGCAGGGAACCGGCGAACGCGGCCAACGGAATGGTCATCGGCAGCCCGGAGAGCGTGCCCTGCCGGCCGGCGCCGCCGAGGGCGATCGCCGCGGTGACCGCGAGGCCGGCGCCGGCGGCCACCCCGAGCAGGTACGGGTCGGCCAGCGGGTTGCGGAACACGCCCTGGTAGCAGCCACCGGCGAGGGCGAGCAGACCGCCGACGAGCAGGCCCAGCACCACCCGGGGCAGGCGCAGCTCGGTGACGATCGCGATCTCACGCTCGGTCAGCCCGCTGTCGAGGTGCACTCCGGGAAACAGGTTGAGCAGCTCGGCGGCGACGCTGCCCGGTGGCAGGCTCACCGGGCCGAGCGACACCCCGACGACGAGCGCGACGAGCACCGCGAACAACCCGGCGACCAGCCACCGCTTGCGCAGCCCGGCAGGGCGGGCCGCGGATAGCGGCTCGGCGGACCGGGCCGCAGACAGCAGCCCGGTCACCGACGGACGACTGTCACGCGGGCACCTTGGCGACCGCGTCGATGATGACCCGGAGCAGGTCCACGACCCGCGGGCCCCAGCGGGAGGCGATGTCGTCGTCCAAGGCGATGACCTGGTTGTTCTTCACCGCGGTGAGGCCAGCCCAGCCACTGCGCGCCTTGACCGTGTCGGCGTTCTGCTGGCAGCACTTGGCGTCGGCCAGGAAGACGAAGTCCGGGTCGGCCTTGACGATGAACTCCTGGGACAGCTGCGGGTAGCCGAAGTTCTTACCGTCCGCGTCGGCGGGGTCGGCGATGTTGGTCAGGCCGGCCTGGCTGTAGAGCGAGCCGATGAAGGTCTTGCTGGTGGCGCTGTACAGCTCCGGGCCCAGCTCATGGAAGTAGGTGAGCTTCTCGGCACGCTGTGGCAGGTCCTTGACCAGCTTGGCGATGTCGTCCTTCATCCGGGTGCTGACGTCGGTGGCCTGGTCGGCGTGCCCGGTCAGCGTGCCCAGCTCGGTGATCTGCCGGTACGAGTCGTCGAGCGTGGTCGCCGCCGGGGTCTGGTACACCGGGATCTTCAACTTGCCCAGCTGTTCGACGATCTTGTTGCGGTCGTCGGAGAGCACCACCAGGTCGGGGTTCTTACCGGCGATCGCCTCGGCGTTCGGCTGGAAGGCGGAGAGGTCGGTCTTCGGCGCGTCTGCCGGGTAGTTCGACTGGTCGTCGACGGCGGTGACCTGCGGGCCGGCACCGATCGCGAAGAGCATCTCGGTGGCGCTGGGCGACAGCACGACGATCTTCTCGGGCCGCTTGTCGAGGGTGAGCGCGCCGACCGTGACCGGGTAGGCCGCGGCCGCGGTGCCGGCGCTGGGCTGGTCGTCGGCCTTCTCGGCGCAGGCGCCGAGGGCGAGCGCGGTGACCGCGAGGGTCGCCGCGAAGAGCCGAGGGGTACGTCTGAACATGGGGGCCTCCTGTCGGTCGAGGAGTGTGGTGCTTCGCCGACAGGGACTTTCGTACGCCCGCCCACGAGGCGCCCTTCCTCGAGAGCGCGTATCGCGACCGATCCGTAGGCGACCTGGCTCGTCCCCACCGACCGGTGGGGCATCACAGTTGCGGGACAGCGCCGGGTTTAGCACCGGCTTCGCTGCGGACTGGTCGCTAAGACGGTAGCGCACCGCCACGAGATGCCGGATCGATCAAGGATCGATCGGCGCCGGACGATCGACCGGAGCGCGACACAGAGGGGATATGTCCCGTATCTGGAGGCTCGGGAGCGGGTGGTGGGGCCCCGCCGGGGCGGGACGGGGCCCCACCCGATCAGGAGGACGTGATGGTGACGTTGTCCACAGCCGCCTCCACCAGGCTGGCTCCGGACGCGTCGGCCGCCTCGACGAGCACGCGGACCGACTGGCCGGCGTACGGGGTGAGGTTGAGGTTGGCGACCGCCCAACTCCCGTTGCGGTTGCTTGCCGCGCCGACCTGGGTGAGCAGCGCTGTGGTGCCGCCGTTGTGCACCACGCTCACCCGCAGGTAGTCCGCCGACGAGGCGTTCGAGCCGTGCGCCAGGTACCAGGCCAGCGAGAGGGTCAGCGTGCCGGACGACGGCAGGGTCACCGCCGGGGACCGGGCACTCGTCACGCCGCCGTCGACGTCGTAGTCACCGGCGGCTGAGCCGGCCAGCCGGCCGGTGACCAGGTCGTTGGACCCGGCGTACGGGGTGAGCTGCTTGGCTCCCGAGGACGTGGTCGCCTGGGCGGCACCCCGCTCGAACGCGCCGGCAGTGGCGGTGTCGGTGCCGGCCGGGTTGATGGTCCAACCGGTGGCGGTCTCGAAGGTGTCCGACCAGACCGTGGTGCCACCACCGCCGCCGCAGTACTGCGCCTGCTTGCCGATGGCCCGGTACGGGCAGTCGGCGTACTCGCTGAGCAGCAGCACCGCCTCCCGGTTGCGCGAGGTCTGTGCCGAGATCACCTCGTCGGGCGGGTAGAAGCCGCCGCCACCGGACGAGCCCGGGTACATCTCGAAGGTGTACGCCCAGATGTTGTGGGTGGCCCACATCCAGTCGAGGCTGTCCCCGTCGGTGATGTAGAGATCGCTGGACTGCTCCGGGGTGTAGTTGTTGGTGGCCGCCATCTGCTGGCCGATCGTGGCGAAGGTGTTGTACTGGTCCGCGTTCATCCCGGCCGCGGTGTTCGCCGTGGTGTAGCCGTACGGCCAGAGCACCAGCTCCGAGTAGGTGTGGAAGTCGATGTTGGCTTTGATCTGCTGCACCCCGCCGACCACCCGGCCGTTGACGAAGCTGCGCAGCGCCTGCGTCTCGGGCGCGGAGAACGCCGATGGTCCCCGGTAGGTCTCCGACGAGGTGGTGCCGGACGAGCCGCCGCAGCAACCCCAGTTGTAGCCCCAGTTGCGGTTCAGGTCGGTGCCGACGTTCGACGAGCCGCTGTTGGGCTGCCGGTTCTTGCGCCAGGACCGGTACGACCCGGTGGCGATGTCGTACTCGCTGCCGTCCGGGTTGACCGTCGGCACGATCCAGATCTCCCGGCCGTTGACGATGTTGGTGATCCGGGAGTCACTGCCGTAGCTGTCGGTGAAGAGGTTGAGCAGGTAGATCGCCATCTCGACGGTCAGGTGCTCACGGGCGTGCTGTTGGGAGTTGAACAGGATCTCCGGCTCGTTCTCGTCGGTGCCGACGTTGTCGGAGATCTTCACCGCCATCAGGTCGCGGCCCTCGTACGACGAACCGATGCTGATCTTGCGGGCGATTGCCGGATGGTCGGCGACGACCTGGTTCACGACGGCGGTCAACTCCGCGTAGTCGTGGTAGTTGGAGTCGGCCGGCGGGAAGGCCTGCGTGCCGAAGTCGCCGGCGCCGCGCTCGGCGTTGGGCGGCGGGGCGAGCGGCTCCAGCCGGAAGCCGAGCTTGCCGAGCGCGGCGGCCTCTGCCGCAGTGGCCGAGATGTGCAGCACGCCGTGTTCGGAGTAGTCGATGGCCGCTCCGGTGCGGGCCACCGCGTTGCGGTCGGCGAGGGTCCGGGGCCCGAGCACCCGGTAGCTGGCGGCGGCTGCCGGCTCGGCGGTGCGGTCCGGTGCCGGTCGGGCGGCGACCGGACCGGCGGCGACGGTGACGATGCCCAGCCCGGTGACAACAGCGAGCACCAGGACACGGCGGAGGGGAATGGGCGTGCGGAGGGCCATGGACTACCTCCTCGATGGGCGGGAGATCCCGCTCGGTGAAGGACACTTCACCACCTGTCACATGGTCATATCAATATTGATCGCTGCGATATGCATCCCAGGTGGATCATCACGGCGGCAATGATTTTCCACCTATCAACGTCTGGCGAAACTTCCCTCCAAGGAGAAAACTGACCAGCGACGATGCCCCCTCGACACCGCGGAGCACCCATGGCCAGATCCCGCCTGCGCGCGGCCGCCCTCGCCGGCGTCACCACGCTCACCCTGCTCACCAGCGCCGCACCCGCGCTGGCGGCCCACCCGCCCGCCCCCGCCCACGACGAGCAGATCACCTACCAGGACTGGTCCGGGCCCGCCGACTGGCACCGGGGCAGCCGGGCCGGCACCCGCGTCGTGCCCAGCGCCCGAGCGGGCGTCACCCTGGCCCGCCCGGCCGGCACCATGGAGTACGCGGACCCGCACACCGGCGCCACCCGCACCTGGGAGTACGGCACCTGGACCTCGCCGGTGACCGGGATCGGGTTCGACGCCACCGAGCTGATCGCCTCCTGGAACGCGGAGACCCCCGCCGGCACCTGGATCCAGGTGGAGATGCAGGGCAACTACACCAGCGGCGACCAGACCCCGTGGTACGTCCTGGGTCGCTGGGCGTCCGGCGACACCGACATCAAGCGGACCAGCGTCAACCGGCAGGGTGACCCCTTCTCGACGATCTGGACCGACACCTTCAGCATCGACGACGCCGCCGCCGGGGTGCTGCTCCGGTCCTACCAGCTCAAGCTGACCCTCTACCGGGCACCCGGGCAGACCGCCGCGCCGGTGGTCCGGATGCTGGGCGCGATGAGCTCCACAGTGCCGGACCGGTTCACCGTCCCGCCGAGCGCCGGGCACATCGCCTGGGGCGTCGAGCTGCCGGTGCCGCGCTACTCGCAGAACGTGCACAGTGGGCACTACCCCGAGTACGACGGCGGGGGCGAGGCGTGGTGCTCGCCCACCTCCACCGAGATGGTGGTCGAGTACTGGGGGCGCAAACCCTCAGCGGCCGACACCTCCTGGGTGGACCCGACCTACCCCGACCCGACGGTGAACCACGCGGCGCGGATGACCTACGACTACGCGTACGACGGCGCCGGCAACTGGCCGTTCAACACCGCGTACGCGGCCAGCTTCCCCGGGCTGGAGGGCCGGGTGACCCGGCTGCACTCGCTGGACGAGCTGGAGCGTTTCATCGCCGCCGGCATCCCCGTGGTGACCAGCCAGTCCTTCCTCGCCAGCGAGCTGGACGGGGCGAACTACGGCACCTCCGGGCACCTCTTCGTGGTGGTCGGCTTCACCGCCGACGGCGACGTGATCGTCAACGACCCCGCCTCGTCCAGCAACGACGTGGTGCGCAACGTCTACAAGCGTGCGCAGTTCGAGCAGATCTGGCTGCGGACCAAGCGCATCAACGCCAGCGGCGGCGTCTCCGGCGGCTCCGGCGGCATCGCCTACCTGATCAAGCCGGTCTCAAGGCCCTGGCCCATGGTCCCCGGCTCCACCAACTGGTAACCCACCCACCCTGCCTGGCCCCCCGCCCCCACGCGGTTGATCATGAAGTTATTGCCCGGCCGACCGGCGTGTCGTGGCAACAACTTCATGATCAACGCTGGGAGTCGGGGTGCTGGGGGTCGGGGCGCTGGGGGTCGGGGGTGGGGTGGTCCTCGCCGGCCAGGGCCGAGCGGAGGCGTTCCTTCTCGGTGCGGCGGCGCTCGGCTGCTTCGGCGATCTCGCCGGCCATCTCGTCCCGCCAACCGCGCAACAGGAAGAAGGAGAGCGCGGCGGAGAACACCAACGCCAGCATCAGCTTCAGGAACACGTTCATGTCGATCAGCCAGAGGCCCGCCAGCACGGCGACGAACAGCCCGATCCGGCCCAGCGTGTACTTGAGCGCGGCGCTCACCTGCACCACTCCGTTCTCTCCGTCGCCCGCCACTGCCGGCGGAAGTGTCGAGCCGCCCGGCGGGCGGTCGTGGTCAGCCGGTCCGGCGGGCCAGCCAACGGACGCCCGGGAACCAGAGGGCCGCGTACGCCACGGTGAACGCTCCCGCCGCCAACGCGCCGGAGAGCAGCGGCGGCAACCCCGCGCCCAGACCGGCGATCAGCAGCCCCGCGAACACCCCGACGGCAGCGGCGACCACCGCCGCCACCACCCGGGCCGCGCCGAACTCCCAGGCCCGGAAGTCGTCCCAGAACAGCCAGGCCGGCAGGATCACCGCCAGCCAACCGTTCGTGTGCCCGAAGTCGCCAGCGCCGATCGAGGCGAACGCCCAGTCGAACAACACCAACGCGAGCACGCCGATGACCAGGCCGGCCAGGCACACCCCGAGCAGATCGCCCAGGGTACGGATGCGCCCCTCGGCGTCCCGGCGGGGAAACCCGCTCTGCTGCTCAGGTCCTCGTTGCTCGGTCATCGACTGCGAGGGTACGTGGTGGCTCAGGCCCAGACCTGCTGCGGCTCGGCGCGCCGCTCGGCCAGCGACGGGGCCTTGTCGTACTCCCGGACCACGTTGTAGCGGGTGTCCCGCTCGACCGGTTGGAAGCCGGCGTCCCAGATCAGGTGCAGCAGGTCGTCGCGGTGCATGGTGTTCGGGGTGCCGTACGAGTCGGCGTCGTGGGTGATCTTGTATTCGACGACGGAGCCGTCCAGGTCGTCCACGCCGAAGTTCAGCGAGAGCTGGGCCACCGACAGCCCGTGCATCACCCAGAAGTTCTTCAGGTGCGGCACGTTGTCGAAGAGCAGCCGGGAGACGGCGAACGTCTTCAGCGACTCGGCCGGCGAGGCCATCGTGGTACGCGCCTGGATCCGGTTACGGATCTTGCCGTCCGCCGAGTCGACGAAGTCGTGCTGGTAGCGCAGCGGGATGAAGACAGCGAAGCCGCCGGTCTCGTCCTGCAACTCGCGCAGCCGCAGCACGTGGTCGACGCGGTGCCGAGGCTCCTCGATGTGGCCGTACAGCATGGTCGCCGGGGTCTTCATGCCCTTGCTGTGCGCCAGGGCGTGGATGCGCGACCAGTCCTCCCAGTGGCAGGCGTGGTCGACGATGTGCTGCCGGACCTCCCAGTCGAAGATCTCCGCGCCACCACCGGTCAGCGACTCCAGGCCGGCGTCCATCAGCTCGTCGAGGATCTCGTCGGCGCTCAGGCCGCTGATCTTCTCGAACCACTGCACCTCGGTCGCCGTGAAGCACTTGAGCTTGACGTTCGGCAGCGCCGCCTTCAGCTCGCGCAGCACCTTCGGGTAGTAACGCCAGGGCAGCGTGGGGTGCAGGCCGTTGACGATGTGCAACTCGGTGAGCTGCTCGTCCTCCATCTCCTTGGCCTTGCGGACCGCCTCGTCGATGCGCATCGTGTACGCGTCCTTCTCGCCCGGCTTGCGCTGGAACGAGCAGTACGCACAGGACGCCGAACAGACGTTTGTCAGGTTGAGGTGCCGGTTGACGTTGAACATCACCCGCTCGCCGTTCAACTCGGTGCGCTTGTGGTGCGCCAGCCGCCCCAACCAGGTCAGGTCGTCGCTCTCGTAGAGGGCGACCCCGTCCTCCCGGGTCAGCCGCTCACCGGCGTACACCTTCGCTTCGAGCTCACGCTTGAGTCCGGCGTCCATGGCACGTCCCTTCCACCTGCGGTCCGGATCGAGCGTACGTCGCGGCGCCGACGGGTCCTGCGGCACGGTCGCCGGCAGCGACCCACTTCACCAGACTCTCAGCCTCCCGTAACCCGCCAACGCATCGACAAGGGTGGCGAGGTGCGGTAGTAACAAGGTGGGGCGGAACACACACACTGGTACCGTCCCGACGGTCCGCGCCCACCGAGCGCGGCGAGAGGCAGTCGGACGGGGAGCGGCATGGTCTACAGCGGGCGCGGGCGACGGCAGCGACGACGGAGCCCGGTGATCTCGCCGGTCCTGCGTCCGAAGCTCTGGGCCGCCCTGCTCGGCGCGATCGCCGCAGCCGTACTGGCCACCCCCGCGTACGCGGAGCCCGGCGTGCCGACCACAGTGCCGGACACCGGCTCACGCCCGGCGGTCACCGGCTCGCTCCAACTGCCCGGCGGCGCACCGGTCGCCGGCGTGCCCGCCCCGCCGGTGGTCAACATCGGCAACGGCCCACTGGCCGCCGCGGTCTCCGCCGGCGAGGTCCAGGTCGGCGCGCTCGGCGAGGCGTTGCTGGTGAGCCGGCAGAAACGCGTCGACGCGCAGGCGCAGCTCGACGCGGCCGGCAAGGCGCTGGCGACCGCACAGGACGCCCTGCTCCGGGCCCAGCAGACTGCCGACACCGCCGCCGCCGAGGCCATCAAGGCGGCCGCCGCGCTGCCGCCGGGCGACCTCGCCGAGGACATCCGTGGGCTGAGCCGCCTCCAGGCGATCACCCGTGGCGAGAAGGTCGACGGCGGCACCACCGGAGTGGCCGGGGAGCTGTCCCGGGCCCGCGCCGGTGAGCAGGCGGCGTACCAGAAGCACAGCGAGGCCAAGGAGTTGCTCGCCGCCGCCGAGGCGGAGTTCACCGCCGGTGAGACGGCCCTCCGCACCGCCGAGGCAAGCCTGCTCAAGCTGCGCCGGGACAACGCCGCCGCGATGATCGAGATCGAACGTCAGCAGGAAGCCGCCGAGCAGCAGATCGGCGCCGGCTACGTCTCCAACCAGAGCATCAGCGGCATGGCCGCGCACCCCCGCGCACTCGCCGCGGTCCGCTACGCGCTCGCCCAGCTCGGCGATCCGTACAAGTGGTCCGAGGAGGGGCCGGACCAGTTCGACTGCTCCGGCCTGATGTGGGCGGCGTACCGGTCCCCCGGCGCCGACTACTTCGACCTGCCCCGGGTTTCCCGTGACCAGTACGCCGCCACCCGTGGCCGCACCGTTCCGCAGAGCGCGCTGCTCCCCGGCGACCTGCTCTTCTTCGCCTCGGGCAGCAGCTGGACGACGATCCACCACGTCGGCATGTACATCGGCAACGGCAAGATGGTGCAGGCACCCACCACGGGCGACGTCGTCAAGATCTCGGTCGTCCGCTGGTCCCGGCTGTATGCCGCCACCCGGGTGATCGGCGCGGTGCCGGCACCGGTCGTGACCAATCCGCCCGTCTCGACCCCGAAGCCGCCGCCCACGCCGTCGCCGTCACCGACGAAGACCACCAAACCGACGCCCACCCCGTCGCCCACGAAGACCACCAAGCCCACGCCGACGCCGACGAAGACCACCAATCCGACGTCGACGCCGACGCTGACGACCAGCCCGACGCCCACGCCGACGGCCAGCAAGACGCCGAAGCCGTCGAGCACCCCGAGCAACACCCCGACAACCCTGCCCTCGGCACCGACCACCGCGCCGACCAGCATGTCTCCGACGACCACGCCGAAGGCCAGCACGAGCGCGACGGGCAGTAGCAGCGCAACGGGCAGCCCGAGCACCGCGGGCTGATCCGCCACGATCGGCTCCGGCTGTCCGCTCGGGACGATCTGTGGCACCGTGACAACCAGGCACATCCGACTCGACGTCACGGGTCCGGGTGCGAGCATGGCGCGGAGGGCGGAAATGGTCGAGCAGAGAGATCCGGCGGAGACTGTCGACCCCCTGGTCGATCAGGCCGGCCCACCAGGGCCGGAGACCGCCGACCCGGTGGCTGCCAGCGACACCAGCCCGGACGCCACCAGCGACACCAGCTCGACTGACGACAGCTCGGCCGCCGGCAACGCCAGCCCGGCTGACGACAGTCCGGCAGGCGGCGACGCCAGCCCGGCTGACACCAGCCCGGCCGCCAGCGACACCAACTCGACTGACGACAGCACGGCCGAGAGCGACGCCAGCTCGGCGAGCGGCGGCACGGCACCGGTCGTCGCGGACGCCTCGATCGACGCCGCTGACGACGTACCGGCCGGTGTCGACGACGTACCCGCCGGCGCCGACCCCGCTTTCGTTGGCGCGGACGCGTCCGGGACCGGGACCGACCCCAGGGAGTCGGACGCGGTCGACGCGCGCCCGGGTCAGGCCGCCGCACCGGTACGCGCACGCGCCAGCGTGGTGACCGCCGGGGCTCTCCGCAGTGACCTGCCGGCCAGCGCTCCGGTCACCGCGACCACCTACCGTGCGACCGGCTCGGCCAGCCCCACCGACGTGTCGTTGCCGGGGCAGCGGAACGACTCCGCCGCGCCGGCCCGGGCCAGCGCCACGGTTCCGAGCAGCAGCCGGGGCACGGCCAGTGCCCTGGGCACCCCCGATCGCCGGGAGAGCGCGCCCGCCGTCTACCGGGCCGCGCCGGTGGGTGCCGAGCCGGCCCAGCCCCTGACCCCGTCGACTCCGGAGCCGGAGCCCACGCCACCGGGTCCCGGGCCGACCCAGCCGTCGCCCCCAGAACCGGAGCCCGCGCCAGCCCCGGGTCCCTACCCGCCCGGACCGGCGCCGACGCCGGAACCCCGACCCACGCCGCCGCCCGGTCCGGTTCCGCCCGTTCCGGGTCCGCCCATCCCACCGCCCTCGCCGGTGCCGCCCATCCCCGGCCCGCCGTCGCCGCCCGTCCCGAGCCCGCCGCTGCCGCCGCCTGGTCCGCCGGTGCCGGCACCACCGGCCCCGCCCGGCCCGATGCCGGCACCGCCGTTTCCGCCGCCCCCGGCGATGAACGACACGCCCGGTGTACGCGCCACCGCGCCGGTTTCCGCGCCGCCGGCCGGCTGGCCGTCCACCGCAGCGGCGAACCGGCCGACGTCCGGTGGCGGATGGACCGGGACGGCTCCCTCCGCGCCGCCGGTGGTGCCCGCGCCCGCGCTGCCGAGCTGGCCACCGTCCACCGCTGGGGCGCCTTCGTCGCCCCGGAACAGCACCGGAAACTCCCGAATGACCGCGCCGCCGAGCAGCCCACCGGCTGGTTCCGCCGGACGGGACGCGGCCGGGGCCCGTGGTGCGCGGTACGACGGGGGCGCCGACCTGGCCGGCACCGTCTACGGCAACGGCGAGGGCGCCGGTTTCACCACTATCGCGATACCCGCCAACGCGGTGGAGACGTCCGGCTCGTTGACCGGGCACATCCTGGCCCAGGGCTGGTCGGACACGCCGGCCGAGCGGTCCAGTAACACCCGGGTGATGATCGTCCTGGCCGCCGCTCTGGGGCTGCTGGTGGCGATCAGTGTCGCGGTCGTCCTGCTGGCCGGCGACGCCCTGGACGGTCTGGTGGGCAGCGTGCTCAACGGGTGAGCCAGCGAGTGGCGACGATGGTGAGTCCGCCCACTACCGTTGGTCAACCGGCTGGCGGCTTCGCCAGACCGCCGTACACTGGGTGAGATCACTGACCCGGCGCGCGTGGTGTGCGCCCCTGGGCGATCTTGCGGGCGATCCGGCGGTACAGCCGCGGCAGGCCATCGCGAAGATGCGCCCCGCTCGAAAGGTTTTTGTTGACCACCTCTGCTGACCCCAGCACCGTTACGTCCGTTTTCAACTCAGTCCCGGCGGCCGACGTCGCCCGGGAGCAGCTCGACGCCGCCCCGAGCGAGGCCGGCACCGCGCCGGTAGCGACCGCGCAGGCCGAGCCGACCGAGACCGCTGAGCCGATCAGCTTCGCCGCTCTCGGCCTGCCCGAGCCGCTGGTCCGCGCCCTGGCGCAGCAGGGCATCACCAGCCCGTTCGAGATCCAGCGGGCCACCGTCCCGGACGCGCTCGCCGGCCGCGACGTGCTGGGCCGCGGGCAGACCGGTTCGGGCAAGACGCTCGCCTTCGGTCTGCCGATGATCGCCCGGCTGGCCCTTCGCAACCGGGCCCGGCCGATGCGTCCGCGCGCCCTGGTCCTGGTGCCCACCCGCGAGCTGGCCATGCAGGTCAACGACGCCTTGGTGCCGCTGGGCAAGTCCGTCGGCATCTTCCTCAAGACCGCCGTCGGTGGCGTTCCGTACGACCGTCAGATCGACGCGCTGCGCCGCGGCGTGGAGATCATCGTGGCGACCCCGGGCCGGCTCGGCGACCTCATCGAGCGAGGCATCTGCCAGCTCGACGACGTCGAGGTCACGGTGCTCGACGAGGCCGACCAGATGGCCGACATGGGCTTCCTGCCCGAGGTGACCGAGCTGCTGGCGAAGACGCCCGCGAACGGTCAGCGGCTGCTCTTCTCGGCCACTCTGGACGGTGACGTCGACGCGTTGGTCAAACGGTTCATGACCGACCCGGTCACCCACTCCACAGCGCCGTCCACCGCCTCGGTGTCCACCATGGACCACCACATGCTGTTGATCCCGCCGCACGAGAAGTTCCCGGTGGCGGCCTCGATCGCCGCCCGGGATGGCCGGACCATGGTCTTCGCCCGTACCCAGCTCGGGGTGGACCGGCTGGTCGAGCAGCTCGCGGCCGTCGGCGTACGCGCCGGTGGGCTGCACGGCGGCAAGACCCAGCGGATGCGCACCAAGACGCTCGCCGAGTTCCGTGAGGGCCGGATGAACGTGCTGGTCGCCACGGACGTGGCGGCCCGGGGCATCCACGTCGACGGGGTCACGCTGGTGCTGCACGTCGACCCGCCGAAGGACCCCAAGGACTACCTGCACCGCGCGGGGCGTACCGCCCGGGCCGGCGAGTCGGGCGCGGTTGCCACGCTGGTGCTGCCCAAGCAGCGCCGCACCACCCTGGCGATGATGGAGAAGGCCGGCGTCGCGCCGGCCGAGACCCGGGTCCGGGTCGGGGACGCGGCGTTGGCCGAGCTGGTCGGCGCGCGCGAGCCCAGTGGCGTTCCGGTCCGGGTCGAGGTGGAGCCCCGGGGCTACGGCGACCGCTCCGGCGGCCCGCGCCGGTTCGACGACCGGGCCGGGGGGCCGCGCCGGTTCGGCGACCGCACCGGAGGCGAGCGCCGCTCCGGCGACCGCCCGCAGGGCGACCGGCGCTTCGGCGACCGGCCCACCGGCGAACGGCGCTTCGGCGACCGCCCGCAGGGTGACCGCCAGTACGGCGACCGCCCCCAGGGTGACCGGGGCTACGGCGACCGTCCGCAGGGCGAGCGTCGGTTCGGCGACCGTCCGCAGGGCGACCGGCGCTTCGGCGACCGGCCACAGGGCGACCGGGGCTACGGCGACCGCCCCCAGGGCGAGCGGCGCTACGGCGACCGACCCACCGGCGAACGCCGCTTCGGCGACCGCCCGCAGGGTGACCGCCAATACGGCGACCGCCCCCAGGGCGAGCGCGGCTACGGCGACCGTCCGCAGGGCGAGCGTCGGTTCGGCGACCGGCCGCAGGGTGACCGTGGCTACGGCGACCGCCCGCAGGGCGAGCGGCGCTTCGGTGACCGGCCACAGGGTGAGCGGCGCTTCGGCGACCGGGACGCTCGGGGTGGTTTCCGCCCGGAGGGCCGGGTCCGGGACGACCGGCCCCGCGACGACCGGCCGCGCGAGGACCGCCCGCGCGACGATCGGCGCGGTTTCGGCGGGCGACCGCCGGCGCGTACCCACTGATTGATTTACCGAACGCCGTCGTGAAGCCCAGGCTTCACGGCGGCGTTCGCGCATGCCCTGCCGATGCGGAGCAGGTCGCGTAACGTCCGGCTCATGCCGACCATGCCGAAGTCAATCTTCTGGTCCCGGACGGACACCGCCGGCAGCGAGCAGGTTCTGCTCGACGACGGCCACGGGTTGGCGGCCCGGGGCACAGTGCTCGCCGTGGACCCGATTCCGTGGGCCGCCCGCTACCAGGTGACCACCACGCCGGACTGGGCCACCACCCGGGTCGAGGTCGAGGCCGAGGGGCTCGGCTGGCTGCGCCGGGTGACGCTGGAGCGGGCTGCGGGCCGCTGGCGGGTGACCACCGCCGAGCAGGGCGACCTGGACGCGGCTCTGGTCGCAGCCGGTCATCCCCGGGCCGGCCTGCCCGGCACTGACGACCCGGACCGGCTGGCCGACGCGCTCGACGTCGACCTGAGCGGCTCGCCGCTGTTCAACACCCTGCCGGTCCACCGGCTCCGGATGGCGGCGGAGCCGGCCGATGTGGCACACCGGATCACCGTCGCCTGGGTGCTGCTGCCCGGCCTGGAGGTGGTGCCGGCCGAGCAGATCTACACCGGGCTCGGGCCGGGTCGGGTGCGCTTCGCCAGCGGCACCTTCACTGCCGACATCGACCTGGACGACAGCGGTTACGTGGTGCGCTACCCCGGGCTGGCCGAACGGATCGACCCGCGCTGACCCGGTTGCCAGGCCCCGCTGAGCGTTCAAACCGGCCGGGCCCGCTGAGCGGTTCAGGCGGGCCAGGCCCCGCTGGCCAGGAAGCGGTCGATGGTGGCCAGGTGCGGGGTCAGGTCGAGGCCCTGGGCGGCCACCCAGTCGTCGGCGTAGTAGGTGTCGGCGTACCTGTCGCCCGGGTCGCAGATCAGCGTGACCACCGAGCCGGTCCGACGCTCGGCGAGCATGGCGGCGATCAGGCCGAACGCGCCCCACAGGTTGGTGCCGGTTGACCCGCCCACCCGGCGGCCGAGCAGCGCCGATCCGGCTCGCATGGCGGCCAGCGACGCCGCATCCGGCACCTGGACCATCCGGTCCACAACCGAGGGCAGGAACGACGCCTCCACGGTGGGCCGGCCGATCCCCTCGATCCGGGAGCCCTTCCCGGTCCGTACCGACCAGTCGGCGGCCAGCCAGGCCGGGTAGAACGCCGAGTTCTCCGGGTCGACGACGCAGAGCTTGGTGGCGAGCCGGCGGTACCGGGCGTACCGGCCGATTGTCGCGCTGGTGCCCCCGGTGCCGGCGCCCACCACGACCCAGGCGGGGATCGGGTGCCGCTCCAGCTCCAGCTGCGCGTAGATGGACTCGGCGATGTTGTTGTTGCCCCGCCAGTCGGTCGCCCGCTCGGCGTAGGTGAACTGGTCCATGAAATGCCCGCCGGAGTCCTCGGCCAGCCACCGGGCCTCGACCACCACGCCTGCCGGGTCGTCCACCAGGTGGCACCGGCCGCCCTGGAACTCGATCTGCGCGATCTTCTCCGGCGAGGTGGAGGCGGGCATCACCGCGATGAACGGCAGGCCCAGCATCCGGGCGAAGTACGCCTCGGAGACCGCGGTGGAACCCGACGACGCCTCGACGATCGTGGTGCGCGGGCCGATCCAGCCGTTGCAGAGCCCGTAGAGGAACAGCGAGCGGGCCAGCCGGTGCTTCAGCGAGCCGGTGGGGTGCGACGACTCGTCCTTGAGGTACAGGTCGATCCCCCATTCCCGGGGCAGCGGGAACGGCAGCAGGTGGGTGTCGGCCGAGCGGTTCGCGTCCGCCTCGACGGTCGCGATCGCCTCGGTCACCCAGGTCCGGCTGGATTCGTCGCACCGGTCGAGATGAGTCACGCTCGGAAACCTAGCAAGCCGGCCAGCGGCGATCAGCGCCGGTCCGGCGGGGCTGACCTGCGGCGTTGGCGGCGCTGACCGGCGCGGCCGGCGGCCCGGACGAGCGGGGTCAGCGCGACGGCCAGCCTGGGCAGCGCGTCCAACAGGCGCACCTGCGCTCCTCGCCAGCGGGGCAGGCTGACCACCGGACGTGGCCGGCGGGCCAGCCGGACCGCCCGGGCCGCCACCCGCTGCGCGGTCAGCATCGACCCGGTGAACGAGGCCACCGCCCCCGGGTCGTCCAGCCGATCGTGCAGCATCGGGGTCCAGATGCCGTCCGGGCATAGGCAGGAGACGTGCACCCGGCGGTAGCCGGCCATCCGCAGGTCGGACAGGGTGCCGAGGCTGAACGCCAGCAGGGCGTGCTTGCTCGCGGCGTACACCGTCTCACCGGGCGCGGCGACCAGCCCGGCCAACGAGACGACGTTGAGCACGTGGCCGTGGCCCTGCCCGCGCATCACGGTCAGTGCGGCGAGGGTGCCGTTCATGGCACCGAGGGCGTTCACGTCGAGCACCCGACGGCGGGTCGGGGCGTCGTGCTCCCAGGATGCCCCGGTGACCAGGATTCCTGCGTTGTTGACCCAGAGGGCGAGGTCGCCCCGGCTCACGGCGGTCGCGGCGATGGCGGCGCAGGCGTCCTCGTCCCGGACGTCCAGGGCGGCCGACCAGCCGCCGAGCGGCGCCGCGGCGGTCTGCACCGCCACCGGGTCGAGGTCGGTGAGCAGCACCGACCAGCCGTCAACGTGCAGCGCGGTGGCGATGGCGCGGCCCAGGCCCCCGGCAGCGCCGGTCACCACGGCCACGGGACGCGCCGACGGAGTCATCGGCGCACGCTACCGCCGGCCGCCCGGGCGACACCAGGGGTACGCGGCGGTCAGGCCGCGGGCGGGCCGACCGGCTGGGGGCGGTTCTCCCACTTGGTGGAGAGCGCGATGGCGGTACGGGTGGAGGCCACCCCCGGTGTCCGGTTCAACCGCACGATCAACTGCTCCAGCTCGGCGATCGTGCCGACCCGCGCCTTGAGCAGGAACGACTCCACGCCGGCCATGAAGTAGCAGGACTCGATCTCGGGCAGCACCCGCAGCGATTCGAGCATGTCGTCGGTGTCGGCGCCGGAGTCCTCGACGATGCCGATCAGCGCTGTGACACCCAACCCGATCGACTCGGGTGCCACGTCCGCGCGGTAGCCCCGGACCACGCCGCTGCTCTCCAGCTTGCCGACCCGCTCGTGCACGGCCGGGGCCGAGAGGCCCACCTGTCGGGCCAGCTCGGCGTACGAGAGGCGGGCGTTGCCTCGCAGCAGGTCGACGAGGCTCAGGTCGATGGCATCCACAGAGAGTGACCCTAACCTTTGACGCGTAACGTGCGGCCTTCGGCACCCGTTGGACTGAGCGGCGAGTCACTGTTCATAAACCGCCGGTCAGGGCAGAGGTAGCACCAGTAACATTACTAACTCCCCACTCAGTGCATTTTTCGCGTTTGGGCGGACAGGCCATGTCCCTGGTGCTGTAATTGCCATACGTCCCTCATGACGGCTCTGGGCTACGCACCAGCCGGGGGCAGTGTGTTCAGCCGGGGGCTTCGTCGACGCGAGGAGGGGGCTGTGGACACTGGAGATCGCCTGCTGACACCGGGTGAGGTCGCCGCGCTGTTTCGGGTAGACCCGAAAACTGTGACGAGATGGGCGGCGGCCGGCCGGATAGGAAGCATCCGGACTCCAGGCGGGCATCGCCGGTTTCGGGAATCCGAGGTGCGAGCCCTGCTTGAGGGGGAGGGCATGCTGGACGAGGTGGATGAGGTCGGAAAGCCACGCAATGTGGGACCGGCCGCATCGACGGGGCCGGGTCCGGCCAACGCCGGCATGTACTGAACTGGTGCGGACAACGCCACGCGGACCGGACACCAGTCCGGTCCGCGTCCCGCTCGGCCAACCGCCGGGCGGCAACACCACTGCTGAGCAGCACAACGGGTGCTCAGCCTGAGCGGACGGCTCAGCTTCGGGCTGCGCCGAGCTGGCCGGACCACCGCCGGAACAGGGTGTGCGGAACGCCGAGCGCGTCCAGCACCTTGCCGGCCACGAAGTCGACCAGTTGCTGCGCGCTGGCCGCCGCGCCGGCGCCGTAGAAGCCAGGGCTGGCCGGCAGCACCACCGCGCCCGCGTCGTGCAGCGCGATCAGATGCTCCAGATGGCTGCGGGTCACCGGCGTCTCCCGAGGGACCAGCACCACGGGACGGCGTTCCTTGAGGTTGACCTCGGCTGCGCGCTGCAACAGGTCCTTGGAGAGCCCGATCGCGATGCCCGCGCAGGCTGCCGTGCTGGCCGGGACCACTGTCATCCCGCGTACCCGGTAGGAGCCACTGCTCGGCCCGGCGGCCAGGTCGCCGGCCGGCCAGTGCCGCACATCCGCAGTGGTCAGGTCCCGGTCGAGCCAGGCGGCGAGGTCCTCGGCCCAGTGCCCGTCACGGAAGGGCCGGCCGGTCTCGTCGAGCACTGTGAGTCGCGCCGCCCGGGACACGATCAGGTCCACCGGCTCGCCCGCGTCGAGCAGTCCGCCGATGACGGCCGCCGCGTACGGCGTACCGGAGGCACCGGAGACCCCGACCACCCATGGTTCCCGCATGCCCCCAGCCTGCCTGGTCCGGCTGACCCGCTGGTGGGCACCCCCGGGGTTGGTCCGGTCCGACATGTCGGGCGGGGCACCTGCGCATCCCAACGACCTGAGATGCTGCCGCTGGGCAATTCGCACCGGAACCATCTCGCAGAGGAGACATCGGTGACGACCAGCGAGATCCTCCGGGCGCTGCGTGCCGAGTGTCCGATCCCGTCCCGGCTCTCACCGCACGCCGATCGTGTGCAGGGCTGGCTGCTCGGTGTGCTGCCGGAGCTCGGCCTTCCACTGGACGACGCCGCACTGCACCGGCTGTCCCGGGGGGCCTTCGCCCGGTACGCCGGGCGGCTCTACCCGGCGGCGAGCGAAGCCGACCTGCGGGTGCTGGCCGCGCTGTTCACCTGGTTCTTCCTGGTCGACGATGCCTGCGACGGGCCGAATCGGTTGACCCCGGAGCAGATCCGGGCGCTGCGCAACGGCACGCTGGCGCTGCTGCACGACGGCACCCGGCTGCGGCAGGCCGGGCTGACCGGCCCGCTGCGGCGACTGCTGGTGCTGGCCTGGCGGGAGCCGCGCCGCCGGATGCCGGCCCAATGGCGGCAGCGCTTCGCCGACGCGGTGGCCCGGCACCTCGACGGCACCTGGCAGGAGGCGGCCAACAAGGAGGCCGGCCGCCGTCCCAGCGTCGACGAGTACGTCGAGCTGCGTCGGTCGACCTCGGCGGCGGAGGTGTCGTACCCGCTGGTGGAGTTCGTCAGCGGTCGGCCGTTGCCCGACCCGGTCTACCACCACCCGCTGCTGCGTCAGATCGCCCGCACCGGCAACGACCTGCTCTCCTGGTACAACGACCTGGCCTCGCTGGAACGGGACCGGACGACCGCCGGCGGGCACAACCTGGTCCTCGCCGTCCAGGCCGAACTGGCCGTACCGGAGGCGGAGGCGGTCGAACGGGCGGCCGAGCGCTGGCGGGAGGCGATGCGACGCTTCGTCGCGCTGCGAGCCGCAATGCCGTCGTTCGGCCCGGCGTTGGACGAGGCGGTCGCCGACCATCTCGACGGGATCGCGTACGCCGTGCGCGGGACCATCGACTGGACGTTCGAGAGCGCCCGCTACCCCGTCAGCACCACACCGCCAGCCTCAGGACCGTAGGCCGAGCCGGGCTGGCTCAGCCTCAGGGCCGTAGGCCGAGCCGGATCACCAGGTCGAGCAGTGCGAAGAGGAACAGCGCGATGCCGACGAACCCGTTGGCGGTGAAGAACGCCCGGTTGACCTTGCTGAGGTCGGTGGGGGTGACCACCAGGTGCTGGTAGGCGAACGCCACAGCGGTCAGCGCCAGCCCGATCCACCAGAGCCAGCCGAGACCGATCAGCGCGCCGAACCAGATGAACAGCGCGAAGGTCACCACGTGCGCGACCGAGGAGGCGTGCAGCGCGAAGCGCCTACCGTACCGGGCGGGCACGCTGTGCACGCCGATCTCCCGGTCGATCTCGGAGTCCTGGCAGGCGTAGATCAGGTCGAAGCCGCCGATCCACAGCCCCACCGCGGCGCCGAGCAGCCAGGCCGGCCCGGAGCCGTCCAGGGTGCCGGTGACCGCCAGCCAGGCGCCGACCGGGCCGACCGCCTGGGCGATGCCGAGGATGGCGTGCGGCCAGTTGGTGAACCGCTTGGCGTAGGGGTAGACGACCAACGGCACCACGGCGAGCGGTGCGAGCACCAGGCAGAGCGGGTTGAGCAGGGCGGCCGCGACGAGGAAGACGACCAGCGCGACGGCCGCGCCGGTCCAGGCCGTCCGCACGCTCACCGCTCCGGTGACCAGTTCCCGGCCGGCGGTACGCGGGTTCCGCGCGTCGATCTGGCGGTCGAGGATCCGGTTGGCGGCCATCGCGAACGTCCGCGCCCCGACCATCGCCACGGTGATCAGCAGCAGGTCGAGCCACCGCACCCGCCCGCCGTTGACCTGCATGGCGGCCAGCGCCGAGAGGAACGCGAACGGCAGCGCGAAGACGGAGTGCTCGACGGCGACGAGCCTCAGGAAGGACTTGGTCCGGCCCGGCGTCGCGGCCGGTGCGTCGAGGACGGCCATCAGATTCCGTACTCCTTCCAGCGCTTGTCGACCAGGGCCGTGACCTCGGGGGCCATGGTCATTTCCTCCGGCCACCCGCGGGTGTAGCCCTCGGTGGGCAGCTTGCGGGTCGCGTCGACCCCAGCCTTGCCGCCCCAGAACTGCTGGTACGACGAGTGGTCGAGGTGGTCCACCGGACCCTCGGTGAGCAGCAGGTCGCGGGCATAGTCGACGTTGCCGAAGGCCCGGAAGGCCACCTCGTTGTAGTCGTGCACGTCGCAGTCCTCGTCGACGATCACGATCAGCTTGGTCAGCGACATCAGGTGCGCGCCCCAGATCGCGTTCATCACCTTCTGCGCGTGCTTCGGGTAGCGCTTGCGGATGGAGACGATCGCGCAGTTGTGGAAGACGCCCGCAGCCGGCAGGTCGTAGTCGACGATGTCCGGGATCATCAGCTTGAGCAGCGGCTGGAAGATCCGCTCGGTGGCCTTGCCGAGGCCGTGGTCCTCCTGCGGCGGCTTCGAGGTGACGATCGAGTGGTAGACCGGCTTGCGCTGCATGGTCATCGCCTCGATGTGCAGCACGGGGAACGGCTCGACCGGCGTGTAGAAACCGGTGTGGTCGCCGAACGGCCCCTCGGGCAGTCGCTCACCCGGCTCCAGGTAGCCCTCCAGCACGATCTGCGCGTGCGCCGGCACCTGCAACGGCACGGTGAGGCAGTCGACCATCTCCACCCGCTCGCCGCGCAGGAACCCGGCGAACAGGTATTCGTCGATGTCGCCGGGCAGGGGTGCGCTGGCCGCGTACGAGACGACCGGGTCGCAACCGATGGCGATCGCGACCGGCAGGCGCTGCCCGAGCCGCTCGGCGACCGCGTGGTGCGCGGTGGAGTCCTTGTGGATCTGCCAGTGCATGCCCAGGGTGTTGCGGCCGTGCTGCTGGAGCCGGTACAGGCCGAGGTTGCGCTTGCCGGTTTCCGGGTGCTTGGTGTGGGTCAGCCCGTAGTTGTGGAAGATGCCACCGTCGTCGGGCCAGACCTGCAACCCCGGCAGCCGGTTCAGGTCGACGTCGTCACCCCGGTAGACGACCTCCTGGCAGGGGGCGGTCTTCACCTTGCGCGGCGGCAACGACTTGAGCTGCATGACCTTGCCGAGGCCCTCCCGGATGCCGGACCAGCCGACCGGCAACTCCGGCTTGATCATCGCGCCGATCCGGGCACCGATCTCATCCAGCGAGTCGACGCCGAGGGCCATCGCCATCCGCTTCTCGGTGCCGAACAGGTTGATCGCCACCGGCATCTCGCCCCGGGTCGGACGCTCGAAGAGCAGCGCCGGGCCGCCAGCCCGCACCGTGCGGGTGACCACCTCGCTGATCTCCAGGGTCGGATCGACCGGGACGTCGATCCGGCGCAACTCCCCCGCGCGCTCCAGCGCCGCGATGAAGTCCTTGAGATCGGTGTACGGGAAGCCACGAGCCGCCATGTCGCCCAGTCTCCCGCACCGCCTCCCGCACGACCCAAGCCGGGTGCTGTGACGCTCGCGATTGCCCGCCGAGATCGGCGGGCGGCGGACGGCGGACGGCGGACGGCGGACGGCGGACGGCGGACGGCGCTTCTAGATCAACTCGGGTTCCATGAAATCGCGGTGTCCCGGGCCGCCGGACACCGCGACTTCAAGGAAGGCGAGTTGATCGACCAGCAGGACCGGCACCTCGCGGGCATGGCGGCCGGTTGAGCGGGTAGCCGGGCAGGCGGCGGGCGGCCGGCAGAGGACGCGCGCGGGCGGGCGGCGGACGGGGGCGGCTATGGGCGGGGAGCGGGTTCCGGCGGGGTTCACCGAGCAACGGGCGCGGGTCGGCCAGATCAGCATGAACTACGTCCGTGGCGGCGGCGGCCCGCCACTGGTGCTGCTGCACGGATATCCGCAGTGCTGGTACATGTGGCGGCACCTGCTGCCCGAGTTGGGGCGCTCCTTCGACGTGGTCGCGCCGGACCTGCGCGGCTTCGGGGGCAGCGACGCCCCGGATGGCGGGTATGACAAGAAGACGGTCGCCGCGGACCTGCACGGACTACTCGACCAGCTCGGCCTGGTCAGTGACCTCCGGCTGGTCGGGCACGACCTGGGGACCATGGTGGCGTACGCGTACGCCGCCGCCCATCCGCAGCGGGTGAGTCGGCTGGTGCTCACCGAAGCGCCGATCCCGGACGAGAGCATCTACACGTTCCCCGCGCTCACCTCGGCCGGGCCCGGGGTGTGGAACTTCGGTTACTTCTCCATCGGCAATGGGCTTCCGGAAGAGCTGGTCAACGGGCGGGAGTCGCTCTGGGTGGACCGGTTCACCGATGCCCTGATGGTGCGCAAGGGCAGCATCGCCGGGCCCGACATCGAGGAGTTCGCCGGCCATCTGCGCGACCCGGCGCATCTGCGGGCCAGCTTCGCCTACTTCAGGGCGTTCGAGCAGGACATCGCCGACAACGCGGCGTACCGGGACACGAAGCTGACGATGCCGGTGCTGGCCGTCGGCGCGGCGGCCAGCCTCGGTGAGCAGGTCGCCGAGCAGGTTCGCCGGTACGCCGACACGGTCCGCGGCGAGGTGATCGAGGACTGCGGGCACTGGCTGTACGAGGAGCGCCCGGACGAGATGCTCGCTCTGCTGCGGGACTTCCTCGGGGCGGCCTGAGCAGCGGCCCACCGGCGTCTCCGGTCAGACTGCCGGCGTCCAGGCGTGGGCGGTCAGCGGTGGGTCGAGCGGTGCCCGGGTGAGCCGGTTGGCGAAGGTGGACATGGTGTACGCGCCGACGCCGAGCACCACGTCCAGCGCGTGCCGGGGCTGGTAGCCGGCGGTCAGGAAGTCGTCCAACTCGTCGTCGGGCACTGCGCCTCGGTGGTCGAGCACGGCCAGCGTGAACCGGCGCAGCGCCTCCAGCCGGGGCTCGGGCAGCGCCGTGCCGTCGCGCAGCGCGGCAGTCAGCTCGGCGGGGGCGTCGAGCTGGGTGAGCCTGCCGGTGTGCAGGGCGACGCAGACGTGGCACTCGTTGGTGGTGGCGACGGCGAAGACGACCACCTCCTGCTCCAGCGGCGTGAGGTCGGTCTGCTCGAAGCCCGCGTTGGCCTTGAGGAAACCCGCGAGCAGCTGAGGTGATTCGGCCATCAGCGCCACCGGCGTCGGCAGCCAACCGAACCGGCCGCGTACTCCCTCGACGGCACGCCGGGCAGCGGCGGGGGCGGTTTCGGTGGTGTGGGCGGTGAAGACGGACATGGGTACCTACTTTCCACAGCCTTGATCACGGACGTAAGATAGTCAACGTGGTTGACGAAATAGTAAACGTGGTTGACGAACATGGCAACCCCTGAACCCGCCCGGCCCGGCTTCGCGCTACCGCTGCTGCTGTTGGCCGGCTTCCGAACGCTGATCGACGACCTGCACGCCGAGCTGGCGCGGGAGGGGCATCCGGAGCTGCGACCGTTGCACGGGTTCGTGCTCCAGGCCGTCGGCGCGGACGGCACCACCGCCACCGAGCTGGGCCAACGGCTGGGCATCTCCAAGCAGGCGGCGGGCAAGACGGTCGACCGGCTGGTCGCCGTCGGCTACCTGGAGCGGGTCGACGACCCCTCCGACGCCCGACGCCGGCTGGTCCGGGTGACAGCGCGCGGCGCCGACGGGCTACGCCGCTCGGCCGAGATCTTCGACCGGTTGCGCGCACAGTGGGCCGCCACGCTCGGCCCGGAACGTGTCACCGCCATGGAGGACGACCTCGGCAGGATGGCCTCGGCCAACTGGTTCCGGCTCGACGTGCCCGGCTGGTTCGGCGGCTGATCGCGGCTGCCGGTCCGGGCCGCCCGGAGCTCGGCCGGGCCGTCACCGCAAGATCCACTCGGGCTTCAGGAAAGTGCGGCATCCCAAGCGGCAGGACACCCCGACTTCAGGAAAGCCGAGTGGATCAACGGTCCATCGGGCACGGGACACTGCCACATCACCGGCCGGGGGCGGGTCAAGCCCGGCGGACACATCTCACCGTGCCTGGCCGAACGGCGGGACGCGGGAGCAGAGTGGACCAATGTCGGATGCCTACGTCGTCGGCGACCCGGACGGGTTGTCGCCCCTACAGGTCGAGCTTCGCGACGCCATCGCCCGGGAACTGCACGCCCAACTGGCCTTGCGCGGCGAGCGGATCGAGCTGGCCGACCTACCGGAGGTGTCCTACCAGGTCACGATCCAGGTCGAGCGAGCCATGCGGTCCTGGCTACCCACGCGGTAGACGCGGGACCGGCGAGGTCCAGCCGTCCCAGCGCTGTCCCCGGGTGGACGACGACCCGGCAACGACATGGCCCCGGTGACCGTGAGCTGACCGAGGCCGGTAGAACGACGCGGGTCGGCCACTGACGAATCCGTGACCGGCCCGCGCGTCGTCGACCAGCGTCAGTCCAGCCCGCCGTACGAGTGCAGGCCGGTGAAGAAGATGTTCACGCCGAACAGGTTCATCAGCATGGTGAGGAAGCCGAGCACAGCGATCCAGGTGGCCACGTTGCGCTTCACGCTGGGCGTCGCGCGAGCGTGCAGGTAGCCGGCGTAGACGACCCAGGAGATGAACGCCCAGGTCTCCTTCGGGTCCCAGCCCCACGGCCGACCCCAGGCCGCCTCGGCCCAGATGGCACCGGCGATAACCGCGAAGGTGAAGATCGGGAACGCGAAGGCGTGCAGCGCGAAGGTCAGCCGCTCCAGACCCACCGCGCCGGGCAGCCGCTTGGCCAGGGTGTACGGGAAACGGCGCTTGCCCTGCTCGTACCCGTTGCGCATCAGGAAGCCGACCGCCGGCACCACGCCGAGCAGGAAGATGCCGGACGCGAAGACGATCGTCGAGACGTGGATGATGAACCAGTACGAGTTCAGCGCCGGCACCAGCGGCACGATCGGCACGTACAGCACCAGCTCGGCGGTGGCGACCAGCAACACCATCACCAGGGTGAGGAAGAGCCCGAGCTTGCGCAGCGACTGTCGCTTCCAGAGCACCACCAGCCAGGCGGCTACCCCGATGAACGTCACGGTGAGCACGAACTCGTACATGTTGCCCCAGGGCATCCGGTCCGCGGCGAGCCCCCGGGTGACCAGCGCCGCCAGGTGCAGCGCGGCGGCGACCGCCGTGGCGCCCACCCCGAACAGGCCCGCCAGCCGGGCCCGCCCTGCGGAACGGTCGGCCGTGGGCGGCGACGGGACCGGCGCGGGCGGCGTCGGGACGACACCGCCGCCGGCACCGACCAACTCGCGCACCGGAGCCGCCGCGGCGACCCGGGTACGCACGTTGCCCAGCGCGTACTCGACGGCGTGGCCGATCATCGCAACCAGGTACGCCAGGATCGCGAAGGTCACCAGATTGTCGGAGAGTGCGGACATCACTCGGCTCCTTCTCGCACACCGGCCCGGTCAGCGGAGTCAGCGCCAGCACCAGCCCGTTCGGCATCGGTGACGGCGGCGACGAGCTGGGTGAACTCGTCGGCGAACCCTGGATAGTCGGTACGCGGCAACCCACCGACCTCCATCAAGCTACTACCGCTCGTCGGAGAACCGCCCCCGGGGTCGGCCGGCGCCACCCGGAAGAACACCCGGCGACGCTTCCCGAACAGCGAACCCATCAGCCCGACCAGCAGGACACCGCAGCTGACCAGCAGCATCGTCGAGCCGGGATCGTGCCGGACGGACAGGGTGACGTACCGCTCAGTGCCCAGGAACTCGACTGTCGTGCCGTCGTCCAACGTCCACTTCTCGCCCTTGCGCAGCAGCTTGGTGCCGACCTCCTTGACCTTGCCGGTCCGCACCTGCCGCTGGTCGAGCTGGTAGACCGAGCCGGGGATGCCGGCGTCCAGGCCGAGGTTGCCCCGGTAGGCGACCAGGTTCAGCGCCGGGTTGCGCTCGGTCGGATACTGCGACCGGACGAACGGCGCCTGCTCGGGCGCGGTGGGCAGGTAGATGCCGGTGAACGCCATCTGCAGATCCGGTGCGCGCCGGCCGGTCGCCGGGTCGACGTTCGCGTCCGGGAAGGCCGCCAACCCTTCGCCGGTCAGGCCCATGTCGCCGGTGGTCAGGAACGGTTCGTCACTGACCTGGCTGTTGCCGAACCGGTCGGTGTAACGGATCACCGGGGCGTACCCGTGGCCGAGCAGGTAGACGCTCGCGTCGTTCAGGCGCAGCGGCGAGTTCACCGAGAAGTCGGCGCTGCGGGTGGGCTCGTCCGGGCCGTCGACGTGAACCGTGGCGTTGAAGAACTCCGGCTGGCCGGACGGCAGGAACCGGGCCTCGAAGTCGTCCAGCCGCAGGCAGAAGCGGGGCAGATCGGCGCTGTCCACCTGAGGGCCGAGCTTCGCCTCGGCGTACTGCTGGCGGGTGTTGCAGAACGCGTTGTCAGCGCCGGCCACCAGCAGGCGGTTGCCGCTCCAGCCGTACCAGGAGCCGAGCGCCACCCCGATCAGCACAGCGATCAACGAGGTGTGGAACAGCAGGTTGCCGGTCTCCTTGAGGTAGCCCTTCTCGGCGGAGACCTCGTCGCCGCGCACCTCGACCCGCCAGCGGCGCTTGCGCAGCACCTCGGCGATCGCCGCCGCCCCACCGGGCGGGGCGGGCAGCACTGTGTGCTGCGGCAGCCGGGCCATCCGCTTCGGCGCGGCCGGCGGCCGGGACCGCAGCGCGCGGACGTGGTCGCGCAGCCGGGGCGTGATGCAGCCGATCAGGGAGATGAACAGCAGCAGGTAGATCGCGGAGAACCAGACCGACCCGAAGACCTCGAACGCGCCGATCCGGTCCAGTCGGGGGGCCCAGTCCGGGTGATCCACGAAGTACTCGTTGACCTTCTCCGGGCTGATCCCGCGCTGCGGCAGCACCGAGCCGGGAATGGCGGCGATCGCGAGCAGGAAGAGCAGGATCAGCGCCGTACGCATGCTGGTGAGCTGCCGCCAGGAGTTGCGCAGCAGGGCCAGCAGCCGGTTCGGCCGGCGCCGTGGCGCGGGCGCCACGGTCTCCGGTCGGTCGTCGACGACCGTCATCAGATGCTCACCTCGCCCACCCCGACGGTGGTCTGCAGCCAGATCACGAAGCTCTGCCATCCGCCGGTGACCAGCGCCAGGCCGATCAGGATGAGCAGGGCGCCGCCGACCCGGGTGACCCAGCGGCTGTTGCGCCGGACGGCGCGGAAGACCCCGAGCAGGCGTTCGAAGCCCAGCCCGAAGACGATGAACGGTATCCCCAACCCGAGGCAGTACGCCACGGCGAGCACCACCGCGCGGTCGCTCTGGCCGCTGGCGGTGGCCATGCCCATCACCGCGCCGAGCGTGGGGCCGGTGCAGGGCACCCAGCTGAGCGCGAAGACCGCCCCGAAGACCGGTGCGCCGAGCAGCCCGGCCGACGGCAACCGGGAGATCCGGAACTCCCTCTGCAGGGCCGGGATCATCCCGAGGTAGCTCAACCCCGCCACGATGATCAGCACGCCGACGCCGATCTGCAACTCGCGCTTGTAGTCGAAGAACACCCGGCCGATGCCGGCGAAGAGGATCGCCGTGGCCACGAAGACGACTGTGAATCCGCCGATGAAGAGCAGCGTCCCGGCGAGCACCCGACCCTTCACCGCGCCGACCCGCGCGACCCGTTCCTTGACCGCGACACCACCCGTTGCCGGTGCGGGATCGGCCGCCGGTCGCCGATCCTCCAGGTCCGCGCCGGCCAGGCCGGTCACGTACGACAGGTAACCGGGGACGAGCGGGAGCACGCACGGGGAGAGGAAGCTGACCAGGCCGGCGAGCGCCGCCGCGCCCATGGCGAGCAGCAGCGGCCCGCTGAGGGCCAACTCCCGGAAGGTCTCACCCATCAGTTCGGCGCCGGTTTCTCGGCGGCGATCCGTTCGACGATCGGTTGCAGGCCCTCCTGCTTGACGGCTGCCCGGATCACCGCAGCGATCCGGCCCTCCCGGTCGAGCACCACCGTCGCCGGCACGCTGTTCGGCGGGATGTCCAGCGCGAGCGCCGTCTTGCTCGACGGGTCGTAGAGGCTCGGATAGGTGACCCGGCCCTTCTCGAACGCCTTGGCCTTGTCCCGCTGGTCCTGGACGTTGATGCCGAGGAAGTTCACCCCGGAACCCTTGGTGGCCTGGTAGACGGCTTCCAGGTCGTCCGCCTCGGCGCGGCACGGCGCGCACCAGGAACCCCAGAAGTTGACCACCACGACCTGACCGCGGGCCTGGCTGACGTCGTAGCTGCCGCCGAGCAGCAGCTCACCGGCGACCTTCGGGGGTGCCGAGCGCTGGTCCGGTGCACACTCGAAGATCCCGTCGGTGGAGGTCGTGCAGGTCTTCTCCTGCGCCTTCGACGACGTACAGCCGACAAGCGCCACCGCGGCGACGGTGGCGAGCAGACCGGCGGTCCACCTCCGGGCGTTCATCAGGCCCCCTTGGCCGTCCGGGCGGTCGCGGAGAGAGCGATCAGGTGCGCGGCCGGCTCGCTGTAGCCGATGCCCACCACCTTCGCGCCGTCGAAGTGGAACGAGGTGAGGCTTGCCAGCCCGCACTGCCGCTTGCGCGGGTCGTGCCAGAGCCGCTTGCGCTCGACGTAGCGGCGCAAAGTCCAGATCGGGAGCTGGTGCGACACCAGCACCGCCTCGCGGCCCTCGGCGGCGACCCGGGCGGCGTGCACGGCGGCGAACATCCGCTCGGCGATCACCCGGTACGCCTCACCCCAGGACGGGGTCACCGGGTCGCGCAGGACCCACCAGTTGCGCGGGTCGCGGAACGAGCCGTCACCCGGGGAGACCTTCTTGCCCTCGAACCAGTTGGCGCTCTCGATCAGCCGCTCGTCCACCCCGACCGGCAGCCCGAACTGGGCGGCGATCGGCTCGGCGGTCTGCTGGGCGCGCTCCAGCGGGCTGGCCACCACGTGCACGATCTCCCGCTCGGCCAGGCCCTGCGCGGCGGCCTTGGCCATCTGCACACCCAGCTCGGAGAGGCGGAAACCGGGCAGCCGGCCGTAGAGGATCTGGTCAGGGTTGTAAACCTCGCCGTGCCGAAGCACGTGGACCACCGTCTTGCTCACCGCTGTGCCCCCTTTGTTTGCGACTGCGGGGCTCGCAAACCCGGCTCACTCCTCGTGCGCACGTCAACCCCCGTGGCCAGCCGCTGCCGCCGCGTTCGCCGCCGTCGGCAGCGCAGCGGCGATGTGCTCCAGAGCGGCGTCGTCGAGCGCCGCCGACACGAACCACGACTCGAACGCGCTGGGCGGCAGATAGACGCCGGCGGCGAGCATCGCGTGGAAGAACGCCTTGAACGCGGGCACCTGCTGGGTGCGCGCGCTGTCGTAGTCGACCACGTCGGCGTCGGTGAAGAAGACCGAGAACATGCTGCCCGCGTACGACAGTCGGTGCGGGACCCCGGCGGCGGCCAACGCGTCGGACGCCAGCTTGCCCACGACGGCGGCCGTCTCGTCGAGACGCTGGTACAGCGCGTCGTCGGCGAGCCGCAGGGTGGCCAGACCGGCGGCGCAGGCCAGCGGGTTACCGGAAAGGGTGCCGGCCTGGTAGACCGGACCGGCCGGCGCGAGCCGCGCCATGATGTCCGCGCGCCCGCCGAACGCCGCGGCGGGCAGGCCACCACCCATGACCTTGCCGTACGTCCACAGGTCGGCGTCGGAGGCGTCGAGGCCGTGCCACCCGGCGCGGGAGACCCGGAACCCGGTCATCACCTCGTCCACCACCAACAGGGCGCCGTGTGCGTGCGCGATCCGGGCGAGCTGCTGGTTGAAGCCGTCGCGGGGGGCCACCACGCCCATGTTGCCGGCGGCAGCCTCGGTGATCACCGCGGCGATGTGCTGGCCCTCGGCGGCGAATGCCTCCTCGACGGCCCGGATGTCGTTGTACGGAAGGACTATCGTCTCGCTGGCCGCCGCGCCGGTCACACCGGGTGAGTCGGGCAGGCCCAGGGTGGCCACGCCGGAACCGGCGGCGGCGAGCAGCGCGTCGACGTGGCCGTGGTAGCAGCCGGCGAACTTGACGATCTTCGAACGGCCGGTGAAGCCGCGGGCCAGCCGGATCGCCGACATGGTCGCCTCGGTGCCGGAGTTGACCAGGCGAACCTGCTCGACCGGGGTCCGGGCGACGATCTCGGCAGCCAACTCCACCTCACCGGGGGTGGGCGTGCCGAAGCTGGTGCCCCGGGCGGCGGCGGCCTGGACCGCGTCCACCACCTCCGGGTGGGCGTGCCCGAGGATCAGCGGACCCCAGGAGCAGACCAGGTCGACGTAGCGGCGACCGTCGGCGTCGTACAGCCACGGGCCCTCGCCACGGACCATGAAACGCGGGGTGCCGCCGACCGCCTGGAAGGCGCGCACAGGGGAGTTCACCCCGCCGGGCACGATGGCGCGGGCGCGGTCGAACAGGGCCTCGGAGGCCGGCGCGTCGGCTGGGTAGCGGCCGGACCCGGCGGGAAAAATGTCGGTCACGATGCCGTCATTGTGACAGCGCCGGACGGTCAACCAGCAGCCACCCCGCGGTGGGGTTACCCGGCTCACCCATGACCTGTGCCCGTCAGCGGCACCGACACCGGGGGCCTCGCGGCCTGGACGGCGACGGCTCGCGGCCTCGACAGGCCAGCTCGGTCGGATCGCGCTAGGCTGACCGGGTGGATCGTGCCGAACTGTCCATCACGCTACACCGGACGGGCGACGAAGCAGTCTTGCGCCTGGCCGGTGAGATCGACATGCTCACGGCGGCGCAGCTCTCCACCGTCGTCAACGAAGTGCTGGCCGACCCTCCCCCGCGGATCGTGCTCGACCTCGGCGGCGTCACCTTCTGCGACTCGCAGGGCCTGGGCACCCTGGTCGTGCTCAGCCGCAAGGCCAGCCACGCCCAGAGCCTGCTGATGCTGACGCACGTGGGCGACTTCCTGATCCGCGTGCTGGACATCACCGGCCTCCGCAGCGCCCTGATGATCCGCAACGACCAGCCCACCGGCTGAGCCGCCCCGCCGCGTCAGGCGGAGTTGCCCCAACGAGCCTGTTCGAGCATCCGTACCGCCCGGTCCCGGACCTCCGGGTCGTCCGAGCGGAGCAGCGCGGTCGCCTCGTCGACAGCGTCGGTCAGCCGCCGCCACTGCGTGTCACGCTCCCGCACCAGATCCGACTGGGTGGCAAGCTGCCGGGTCTTCACCCACAACTCGACGAAGACCGACACCTTGGCCCGGAGCACCCACGGGTCGAACGGCTTGGTGAGGTAGTCCACAGCACCCACCTGGTAGCCCCGAAGAGCGAGCTGGGCGTCCCGGTCCGCGGCGGTGAGGAAGATGATCGGCACGTGCCGGGTCCGTTCGCGGCGCTTGATGTGGCTCGCCGTCTCGAAGCCGTCCATGTCGGGCATCTGCGCGTCCAACAGGATCACCGCGAAGTCGTCCACCAGCAGCTGCTTGAGCGCCGCCTCGCCGCTCTCCACCGCCACGGACTGGACCGGCAGGCCCTGGAGGATCGCCTCCAGGGCCGTCAGATTCTGCCGCCGGTCGTCCACGAGCAGCGCCTTGGCCATCTGGGTCACGAAGTCTCCTCGGTCCGGCTGCCGTTGATCCAGGACGACATCAACTCGATCAGATCGTCCAGGTCGACCGGCTTGGTGATGTAGTCGCTGCCCCCGGCAGCGAGCGCCGACTCACGGTCGCCCGGCATCGCCTTCGCGGTCAGGAAGACCACCGGAAGGTCGGCGAACCGGTGGTTGCGGCGAATCTGACGGGTCGTCTCGTAACCGTCCTGGTCGGGCATCATGGCGTCCATCAGCACGATGTCCACCTCCGGGTGCTCGGCCAGCAGGCGGACACCGTCCGCCCCGTTGTCCGAGTACAGCACGGTCATCCCGTGCAGCTCCAACGCGCTGGTCAAGGCGAAGACGTTGCGGACGTCGTCGTCCACGATCAGCACGGTGGCGCCGTCCAGTTGGCGGGTGGCCGGTGCCTCCGGCCGTTCCGGCAGCAGTTCCAGCGGCGGCATCAGCAGCGACGACGGCAGGCCGGCGCGCTGCGGAGACGGAGCCTGGGGCGCGACCACGGCGTCCGGGGCCAGCACCTGCGGCACGAACAGGGTGAAGGTCGAGCCCTGACCGGGCGCGGACGAGACGGTGATGGTGCCGCCGATCAGTCGGGCCAGATCGCGGCTGATCGACAGGCCCAGGCCGGTGCCGCCGTACCGGCGACTGGTCGTGCCGTCGGCCTGCTGGAACGCCTCGAAGATGATCGACAGCTTGTCGTCGGAGATGCCGATCCCGGTGTCGATCACGGTGAACGCGATCACCTGCTGGGCGTTCGTCAGCGCCGGGACGTCGAAGACCGCGTCCTCCGCGGCCGGGGCGATCCGCAGCGTCACGGCGCCGTTGTCGGTGAACTTCACCGCGTTCGAGAGTAGGTTGCGCAGGATCTGCTGCAACCGCTGCGCGTCGGTCACCAACGCCGGCGGCAGATCCTTGCTCACCCGCACCTGGAAGTCCAGGTTCTTCTCCTCGGCCTGCGGCGCGAACGCCTGCTCGACGTAGCCGCGCAGCTCGGTGAAGCGGATCTCGGTCGGCTCGACGTCCATCCGACCCGCCTCGATCTTGGACAGGTCGAGGATGTCGTCGATGAGACGCAGCAGGTCCGAGCCGGACCCGTGGATGGTCCGGGCGAACTCGATCTGCTTCGGGCTGAGGTTCTGCTCCGAGTTCTCCGCCAGCAGGCGGGCCAGCAGCAGCAACGAGTTCAGCGGGGTCCGCAGCTCGTGGCTCATGTTGGCCAGGAACTCCGACTTGTAGGCCGACGCCCGGGTCAGCTGCTGCGCCTTCTCCTCCAGGCCCAGCCGCGCCAGCTCGATCTCCCGGTTCTTCGTCTCGATGTTGCCCTTCTGCTCGGACAGCAGAGTCGCCTTCTCCTCCAACTCGGCGTTGGTGCGCTGCAACTCCGCCGACTGCTCCTGCATCTCGTGCGCCAGTCGCTGCGACTGGGCCAGCAGCTCCTCCGTACGCCGGTTGGCCTGGATGGTGTTGACCGCGATGCCGATGGTGAGCACCAGCCGCTCCAGGAACGACAGGTGCAGCTCGGAGAAGGCCGACACACTGGCGAACTCGATCACCCCGAGCAGCTCGCCCTCGAACAGAACGGGAAGCACCACCAGGTCGGACGGGGGTGTCTCGGCCAGACCGGAACGCAGGGTGAGCCGGCTGTTCGGGGAGGCGCTGACCCGGATCGTGCGACGGGAGAGCGCGGTCTGCCCGACCAGCCCCTCGCCCGGCCCGAAGGTGACGTCATGCCCCCGGGCCACGTACCCGTACGAGGAGGTCAACTTCAGCCGCATGCTCCCGTCGGCGTCGTCGGCCAGGAAGAAGGCGCCGAGCTGGGCGTCGACCAGCGGGGTCACCTCCGTCATGATCATGCGGCAGACCTCGCCGAGGTCGCGCTGGCCCTGCAACAGGCCGCCGATGCGGGCGAGGTTGGAGTCCAGCCAGCCCTGCTCGGCGTTCTTCTTTGTCGTCTCCCGGAGGGTGACGATCATCTGGTTGATGTTGTCCTTCAGCTCGGCGACCTCGCCCTGCGCCTTGACCGCGATCCGCTGGGTCAGGTCGCCGCGGGTCACCGAGGTGGACACCTGGGCGATGGCCCGCAACTGCGTGGTCAGCGTCGAGGCGAGCTGGTTGACGTTCTCGGTGAGGTCCCGCCAGGTGCCGGAGACCCCCTTCACCTGGGCCTGACCGCCGAGCTTGCCCTCGATACCGACCTCGCGGGCCACCCGGGTCACCTCATCGGCGAACGACGACAGCTGGTCGACCATCGTGTTGACAGTCGACTTCAGCTCCAGGATCTCGCCCTGGGCGTCCACCGTGATCTTCTGCGACAGGTCACCCTTCGCCACGGCGGTGGTCACCGAGGCGATGTTGCGGACCTGGCTGGTCAGGTTCGACGCCATCGAGTTCACGTTGTCGGTCAGGTCCCGCCAGGTGCCGGAGACCCCCTTCACCTGCGCCTGACCGCCGAGCTTGCCCTCGGTGCCCACCTCACGGGCCACCCGGGTCACCTCATCGGCGAACGACGACAACTGGTCGACCATCGTGTTGACAGTCGACTTCAGCTCCAGAATCTCGCCCCGCGCGTCCACCGTGATCTTCTGCGACAGGTCACCCTTCGCCACCGCCGTGGAGACCTGGGCGATGTTGCGCACCTGGGCGGTCAGGTTGGAGGCCATCGAGTTGACGTTGTCGGTCAGGTCCCGCCAGGTGCCGGCGACGCCGCGCACCTGCGCCTGGCCACCGAGCTTGCCCTCGGTGCCCACCTCACGGGCCACCCGGGTCACCTCGTCCGCAAACGACGACAACTGGTCGACCATCGTGTTGACAGTCGACTTCAGCTCCAGAATCTCGCCCCGCGCATCGACCGTGATCTTCTGCGACAGGTCACCCTTCGCCACGGCGGTGGTCACCGAGGCGATGTTGCGGACCTGGCTGGTCAGGTTCGACGCCATCGAGTTCACGTTGTCGGTCAGGTCCCGCCACGTACCGGAGACCCCCTTCACCTGCGCCTGACCGCCCAGGTTGCCCTCGGTGCCCACCTCACGGGCCACCCGGGTCACCTCGTCGGCGAACGACGACAGCTGGTCGACCATGGTGTTGACGGTGTTCTTCAGCTCCAGGATCTCGCCCTGGGCGTCGACGGTGATCTTCTGCGACAGGTCACCCTTCGCCACCGCCGTGGAGACCTGGGAAATGTTGCGGACCTGGCTGGTCAGGTTGCCGGCCAGCTGGTTCACGTTCTCGGTGAGGTCCCGCCAGGTGCCGGAGACGCCCCGCACCTGGGCCTGACCGCCCAACTTGCCCTCGATGCCCACCTCACGCGCGACCCGGGTCACCTCGTCGGCGAACGACGACAGCTGGTCGACCATGGTGTTGACGGTGTCCTTCAGCTCCAGGATCTCGCCCTGCGCCGCCACCGTGATCTTCTGCGACAGGTCGCCGCGCGCCACCGCCGTGGACACCTGTGCGATGTTGCGCACCTGGGCGGTCAGGTTCGACGCCATCGAGTTGACGCTGTCGGTCAGGTCCTTCCAGGTGCCCGCCACGTTCGGCACCTCGGCCTGGCCGCCCAACTTGCCCTCGGTGCCCACCTCGCGGGCCACCCGGGTCACCTGCTCGGCGAAGAGCCGCAGCGTGTCCGTGAGGTAGTTCATCGTGGCGGCCAACTCGGCGACCTCACCACGCGCGCCAACCGTGATCTTCTGCGACAGGTCGCCCTTGGCCACCGCCGTCGCCACCTGCGAGATCGACCGCACCTGGCCGGTCAGGTTCGACGCCATGGTGTTCACCGAGTCGGTGAGGTCCTTCCAGGTGCCGGCGACGCCCCGCACGTCGGCCTGGCCGCCCAACTTGCCCTCGGTGCCCACCTCACGGGCCACCCGGGTCACCTCGTTGGAGAACGACGACAGCTGGTCCACCATCGTGTTCACTGTGCGCCCGATGCGCAGGTACTCACCGCGCAGCGGCCGACCGTCGATCTCCAACGCCATGTGCTGGGACAGGTCACCGTCGGCGACCGCCACGATCACCCGGGCGATCTCGGTCGTCGGTCGACCCAGGTCGTCGATCAGCGAGTTGATCGCCCGCTGCCCCTCCGCCCAGGAGCCGTCCAGCCCCTCGTCGTCGAGCCGCTCGGTGAGCCGGCCGTCGCGGCCGACGATCCGGCTGATCCGCCGCAGGTCCAGGTACTGCCGCTCCTGAAGCGAGACCACCTCGTTGAAGGCGTCCGCCACCTCACCTGCCGCGCCGGCGCGGCGGGGAAGCCGAACCTTCAGGTCGCCGCGACCGATCCGTCGCAGTGCCTCGGCCAACTCACCGAGGAGCGCCTCGTGGTCGGACGCGGACGGATCCGCCACCGACTGCTTCGCCGTGGTCATCATTCCTCGCTCAACTCGGGGGCGCCGGTCCGTGCGGACACACCGGCACCCCATATTGTGCCCGCGCGCGCCGCAGTGCCAGGGTGCGCGACCCGCCAGGTGGCATCGATCGCCTGCCGGACCCACCCGATCGGCGTCGAGCCGGCACGGCCCGCCGCAAACCTCGCCCGGCTCCCGGACGAGTCGATTCGACGCGTCAGCCGCGCGGGCCGCCGGTGCCGCTGACCGACGCGACAGCCTGCGATCCGTGATCAGCTTGGCACCCGGCAGGGGGACGGTGGAGGATACGGGTGTGTCAGCCGAGGCGGGGCCCGCGACGGCCGGGGCCCGGGACGGGGCCGTCCGGCGTGTCCGGCTACCCGCCGACCGCCGCACGCCGGCCGCCGCCCGCGCCGTGGTCCGCTCGGTGTTGACCGAGTCACACCTGGACGAGCTGGCCAACGAGGCGCTGCTGCTCACCACCGAGCTGACCACGAACGCCGTCGAACACGCCGGTACCGAGCTGGACATCGAGGTCGTCGCGGACGAGGTCGGGCTGACCGTCACCGTCTCCGACTTCGCCCCCGGCTCCGGCGACGAGCTGACCGTCGGCGACCGCAACGACTCCACCGAGATCAACGAGGTCTCCGTGCGGGGCCGGGGCCTGCTGCTGGTCGACCACTTCGCCAGCCGCTGGGGCACCACGTACCTGCCCACCGGCAAGGGCGTCTGGTTCCGGCTGGACCGCCCCGGCGCCGCCCCGCCCTCCGGGGGCACCGTCGGCGAGTCGACACCTGCCAACGCCGGCCCTCGGACCAGCACCGACGGCTCCGCGCCGAGCGCCAGCGCGATGAGCGAACTCATGCAGACCGCCCCCGACCTGTACGGGGACGACCCGTTGCCCGACTTCGCCACCAGCCTGCTCAGCCGGGTCGCCGAGATGGTGGGCGCGGCCGGCGGCACCATCCGCCTGGACCGCGGCGACGGGCAGGGCCGCCAGGTGCTGGCCCGCTTCGGTCGGCCACCCCGCCCCGGCAGCGAGCTGCTCCGGGTGCCGCTGACGGTGCACCGCCCGTACGCCGGGGAGTTGGAGTTGGACGCCGCGCCGTCGGCGTACGCCCACCCGTTGGCGGTGCTCACCGCCGAGCGGCTGTCGCTGCACCTGGAGAACGACCGGCTGCGCCGCGCCGACGTCCGCCGGCAGGTCTGGCTGACGTTCCTGGCCGAGGCGAGCGAACTGCTGGCCCAGTCGTTGGACGTCGACCTGACCATGGCGCTGGTGCCGCAGTTGGTGGTGCCGCGACTCGGTCAGTGGTGCGCGGTGCACACCACCGACGAGTGGGGCCGGCTCCGGTTGGCAGCGGCCAGCCACGCCGACGAGTCGATGCTTCCGCAGCTGCACAAGGTGCTGGCGGAGACCGGGCCGGATTCGATTCAGGCACGCCTCCGCGAGGCGTCCCGCAGCGCGGCGCAGATCCCGCTGGGCGGGCCGATGGAGGGTTTCGCGGTCCCGCTGATCGCCCGCGGCCAGCGGCTCGGCACCCTGGCGGTGGGGCGGCACCAACGGCACCGACACGACCCGGACGAGGTGGCCGTGTTGGAGGACGTGGCCCGGCGGGCCGCGCTGGCCATCGAGAACGCCCGGATCCACGCCGAGCGCCGCCGGGTGGCGCAGACACTTCAGCAGTCTCTGCTGCCGCCGGTGCTGCCGCTGGTGGACGGGATCGGTTTCGCCGCCGAGTACGTCCCGACCGGCGACGACGCCGAGGTGGGAGGCGACTTCTACGACGTGGTGCCGCTGCCCGACGGGCGCTGGCTGGTGGTGATCGGTGACGTCTCGGGCAAGGGTGTCCAGGCTGCCGCGGTGACCGGGTTGGTCCGGGACGTGATCCGGGTGCTGGTCGGCGACGGCAAACCGTTGCCGGAGGTGCTGGCTCGACTCAACGAGACGCTCGTCGAGCGCGGTGGTGGCCGTTACTGCACGCTGGCGCTGGCAGCGGTCGGGCCGGGCACGGGCAACCAGTTGGACGTGTCGCTGCATCTCGCCGGGCACGACCGGCCGGTTTTGCTGGCTGCGACGGGCGGCGCCGGGTTCGTCGGCACCGGCGGCACCGCGCTCGGTCTGCTCGACACGATCACGTCGCCGACGGCGGAGATCACGCTCGGGCCGGGTGACTCGCTGATCTTCTACACCGATGGCGTCACCGAGCGGCGGCGTGGTCGGGAGTTGTTCGGCACCGACCGGCTGCGGGACGCCGCCGCGCCCCTGGCCGGTTACTCAGCCGACGTGGTGGCCGCCCGGCTGCGCGCCGCGGCGATCAACTTCTCGGTCGAGCCACCCCGGGACGACATCGCCGTCCTGGTGCTCCGCAACGACGCGACCTGACCGTCGCGCCGGCCCCGGGTTTCGGGCCGGCTCGGTAGATTGACGGTCATGTCGAGTGTCGCGCACGCCACGTCGTCCTCCCGGCCGCTGGTCCGTGTGCTGGTCGTCGCGCAGCTCGCGACCATCGGCGCGTTCCTCACAGTGCTGCTGCTCTACGTCGGCCGGATGACAACCGCTGGCGTCGGTCCGGCCGAGATGCTGACCGGGGCGTACGACCCGAAGGACGTGATTCCGTTCGGGATGGGTGGGTTGAACCCGTTCCTCTGGCTCTATGCCGTGGTCGGGATGCTCTATGTGGTGGGTGCTGTGCTCGGGCTGCCGTTGGCGATCGTCGCGGTGGCGTTGGCCGCGCGGGAGCGCGATGCCCTGCCCCGGGCGACCCGTTCCCTGCTGCTGGCCGGCGCGGTGGGCGGCCTGCTGGTGCTGGTGGCCCGCTTCACCCCGCCGCTGCTGGACATGCACCGGTGGTGGCTGGACTGACCCCGGCCCCTCCGGCCGCCGGGTCACACAGCCGACCCGGCCGCACCGGCCGCCGGGTCACAAAGCCGGCCCGGCCGCATCAGCCGCCGGGTCACGCGGCCGGCCCGGTGTCACAGGCCGCCGGGGAGCCGTCCGGGCGCGAGTCGGTGCTCCGGATCCAGGTGCCGTTTCGCGGCTCGCAGCTGAGCCAGGCCGGCCAGCTCGCCCCAGAGGTCGACCGCCTGGCGGACCGGCGCCGGAGCGGACACCACCACGCAGCGGCCCTGCCGGGCCAGCAGCACGCCTCGGACGGCGGCCAGGATGGACGCCACCCGGTCGGCTGCCAGCGCACCGGGCAACGCCGCGTGCACCACACCCAGCCCGGCCGACCCGCGCACCGGCACCGGCGCGCCGGCCGCGTCGCGTAGCGCGTAGACGGCGGCGTGCAGGTCGCCGATCGGCACTTCCAGGCGCAGCGCCGTGTCACCTGGCGCGAACGGGTAGCGGCGCCACCACGTCGGTGCGGAGTGGGCGATCGTCGCCTCCCCGTGCAGCAGGCCGACCAGCCGCTCGGCTCGCTCGGTGACGTCGGCGGGGCCGCCCTCCAGCAGCACCACCAGGCTGCCGGCCCGGGACGGCGCACCGGCCCGGCCGGACATCGACGGATGGCGCTCCCGGGCGGTGGCCGACGGGTGACCGGGCGGGTACGGCGTACGGGGGCGAGGGGTGCCTCCGGGCAGGTCCAGCTCGATGGCCGACGGCTCCAGCCGAGCGGCGAGGATCGTCCGGACCAGGTCGTGCACCTCCAGCGGCGTCCACACCGGGCGGGACACCCAGAGCCTGCTGGCCGGCACCGGCTGCACCCGCAGACTCGCCGAGACCAGCACGCCGAGCGCGCCCTGCGAGCCGCAGAGCAGGCGGACCAGTTCGAGGCCGGGCGCGCCGCCGTCGACGCTGACCAGCTCGCCGTCGGCGGCGAGGTAACGCACACCGAGCAGTTGGTCGCAGGGGCTGCCGTGGCGGTGGCGCAGCGGACCGGCCTCACCGGCGGCGAGCACGCCACCCAGCGTCGCGCCGGGTGACGGGGCGTCCATCGCGAGCCGCTGCCCGGTGCGCTCAAGGGTGGCCTGCACCGCCCGCAGCGGCGTGCCGGCCCCCACGTCGGTCACCAGCGAGTCGACCGGCTCGTGACCGATGCCGGCCAGCCGGCCGGTGTCGAGCAGGATGTCGACCTGGACCGGCGTGGCACCCCAGTCGATCTTCGTGCCAGCGCCTCGGGGCACCACCGTCAGATCGTGCTTGGCGGCCAACCGCAGCACCTCGGCGGCAGCGTGCGGGCCGCCCGGAACTGCCACCCAGCGGGCCGGCCGCCCCGCCACCTCGTCGGCGGGCCCGGCCAGCCGGGAGAAGGGTGGACCGCAGATCGCCGCCAACCGCCGGGTTATCTCGAGGGCTCCGGACCGGCCGAGGGAACTCGCTGCTGCCGCCATGCCGGTCATCGTACATGTGTTCGAAAGCCGTGGTGGTGAGTATCGGGATGCCGCTGGTCCGGCGCGCTGCGGCTGCCGGCCGGTAACGTGGCCGCCGTGACCACCGAGACTGCCCCGCCCGCGGCGAAGCGGGTGCCCAGCGAGCGCACCCACCACGGCGACACCGTCATCGACGAGTACGCCTGGCTCGCCGCCAAGGACGACCCGGAGACGATCGCCTACCTGACCGCCGAAAACGAGTACACCGACGCGCGCACGGCCCACCTGGCCGGGTTGCGCGCCGACCTGTTCGAGGAGACTCGCCGGCGTACCCAGGAGACCGACCTGTCCGTGCCCACCCGCAAGGGCGGGCACTGGTACTACACCCGGACGGTCGAGGGGCAACAGTACGGAGTGCAGTGCCGCCGGGCGGTCCGCGACGGCGAGACCGACCCGCCGGTCAGCGCGGACGGCGCCCCGCTCGACGGCGAGGAGGTGCTGCTCGACGGCAACCTGCTGGCCGAGGGGCACGACTTCTTCTCCCTCGGCGCGTTCGACGTCAGCCCGGACGGTCGCTGGCTGGCCTACTCCACCGACTTCTCCGGGGACGAGCGGTTCACCCTGCGGGTGAAGGACCTGACCACCGGCGAACTGCTGCCCGACGAGGTGCCGGACACGTTCTACGGCACCGCCTGGTCGACCGACGCCTCGGTGCTGTTCTACGTGACGGTGGACGACGCCTGGCGGCCGAACCGGGTCTGGCGGCACACCGTCGGCTCCGCCGCCGCCGACGACGTGGTGGTCCACCAGGAGGACGACGAGCGGTTCTGGGTGGGGGTGGAGCTCACCCGGTCGGAGAAGTTCATCCTCATCGACGTGCACAGCAAGGTGACGAGCGAGGTGCTGGTGATCCCCGCCGGCAACCCGACCGGCGCGCCAGCCGTGATCGCGCCCCGCCGACAGGGCGTCGAATACACGGTGGAGCACCACGGCCACCGTTTCCTGATCCTGCACAACGACGGCGCGGAGGACTTCGCGCTGGCGTTCACCTCGGCGGACGCACCTGGCGACTGGGTGCCGCTGATCGAGCACACCCCCGGCACCCGGCTGGAGGCCGTCGACGCCTTCGCCAACCACCTGGTGGTGTCGCTGCGCACCGACGGGCTCACCGGGCTGCGGGTGCTGCCGGTGGGCAGTGACGACGGGTACGACATCGACTTCCCCGAGCCGCTGTACAGCGTCGGGTTGGACGCCAACCCGGAGTACCGCACCGGCCAGGTCCGGCTGCGCTACTCCTCGCTGATCACCCCCGACTCGGTGTACGACTACGACCTGGTCACCCGGCAGATGGTGCTGCTCAAGCAGAAGCCGGTGCTGCCCGGGCCGGACGGTCGACCGTACGACCCGGCCGAGTACGAGCAGCACCGCGACTGGGCGCTCGCCGACGACGGCACCCGGGTGCCGATCTCGCTGGTCTGCCGCGTCGGCACCCCCCGGGACGGGTCGGCGCCCTGCGAGCTGTACGGCTACGGCTCGTACGAGGCCAGCATGGACCCGTGGTTCTCGGTGGCCCGACTGTCCCTGTTGGACCGGGGTGTGGTCTTCGCCGTGGCGCACATCCGGGGCGGCGGTGAGCTGGGCCGACGGTGGTACGACCAGGGCAAGCTGCTGGCCAAGAAGAACACCTTCACCGACTTCGTGGCGTGCGCCCGGCACCTGGTCAAGGCCGGCTGGACGGCCAGCGACCGGCTGGTCGCCCGGGGTGCCTCGGCCGGTGGCCTGCTGATGGGCGCGGTGGCCAACCTCGCGCCGGACGCGTTCACCGGGATCGTGGCGCAGGTGCCGTTCGTGGACGCGCTCACCTCGATCCTCGACCCGTCGCTGCCGCTGACCGTCACCGAGTGGGAGGAGTGGGGCAACCCCCTCGACGACCCCGAGGTGTACGCGTACATGAAGTCCTACACGCCGTACGAGAACGTGGCCGCCGTTGACTATCCGGCGATCCTCGCGGTGACCAGCCTCAACGACACCCGGGTGCTCTACTCGGAGCCGGCGAAGTGGATCGCCCGGCTGCGGGCGGTCGCCCCGGGCGGCGACTACCTGCTGAAGACCGAGATGGGTGCCGGGCACGGTGGCCCGAGCGGTCGGTACGACTCCTGGCGCGAGGAGGCGTTCATCAACGCCTGGATCCTGGACCGCATCGGCCGCGCCTGACGACGGGCGGCGGCGATGACGGACGAGGACGAGCAGGGGTCGGCGCCGCGGCGTGCCTCCGCGTGGATGATCCTCGCCGTGGTCGCCGCCGCCCTGCTCGTCTGCTGCTGCTCCGCCGCAGTGGGCCTGCTGATCTCCTGGTCGGCGGGGCTCTTCCACACCCCGACCTGACCGGCCGGCGGCTGGCGCCGAAGAGGCTTCAGCCGCGGCCGGTGCCGACCAGCGCCGCCGCCTCGCCGGTGCGCACCATCCGCTGCCAGCGCAGCCGGTTACCAATCAGCGCGGTGACCACCGACTGCACCACCACCAGGTACATGAGCTGCCGGTAGACCAGTTGCTGGAACGGCAGCGCCCACAGCGGCCCGTACCGTTCCCGGTCCAGTCGCAGCGCGTACGCGGCGGTCGCCGCCTGGAGCAGCAGCAGCCCCGCCCAGGCCAGGGCGAGGGTCGACCAGGGCAGGAAGAGCAGGCCGTACACGGCGAACACGTCGACCGCCGGCGCGGTGAGCGGCAACACGATCTGGAACACCGTGAGGTACGGCAGGCCGCGCCGGCCCAACTTGCCGCCGGCACCCGACTCGCGCAACGCGTGCCGGTGCTTCCACATCGCCTGCATCGTGCCGTAGCACCAGCGGTAGCGCTGTCGCCAGAGCTGGCGCAACGACGACGGGGCTTCGGTCCAGGCGATGGCCGCCTCCTCGTAGACGACCCGCCAGCCGGCCCGGAGCACCTTCATGGTCAGGTCGGTGTCCTCGGCCAGCGTGTCCGACGGCACCCCACTCACCCGCAGCAGCACCTCACGGCGGAACGCACCGATAGCGCCGGGGATGGTCGGCATGCACTCCAGCACGTCGTACATCCGTCGGTCGAGGTTGAAGCCGATCACGTACTCCAGGTGCTGCCACCGGCCGAGCAGCCGACGCCGGTTGGCGACCTTGGTGTTGCCGCTGATCGCGCCCACCGACGGGTCGACGAAGCCCTGGACCAGCCGGTGCACGGTGTCCGGCTGGAAGACGGTGTCCCCGTCCACCAGCACCAGCAGGTTCGCCCGGGCGGCCCGGATGCCGGTGTTCAGCGCCGCCGGCTTACCGGCGTTGGCCTGCCGGATCACCCGTACCCCGCGCAGTCGCATCCGCTCGACGATGTCGGCGGTGCCGTCGTCCGACCCGTCGTCGACCACGATCACCTCCAGCGCCGGGTACGCGCTGGCCAGCAGGGACCGCACCGTGGCGGCGATGTTCGCCGCCTCGTTGTAGGCGGGCACGATCACCGAGACGGGTTCCCGCACCTCCGGCTGATACCGGCGGGGACGGCGAACCCGGCGCACGTGCCGCTGGGCGCAGAACACCTGCACCGCGAGACGGGCGACGCCGAGCACGAGCGCGGTGGCGAGCAGCACGTTCATCACGTCGGCCGACCAGCGGGCACCGGTCTGGGTCCAGCGCAGCGCGGTGCCGCTCAGCCGAGCGCCGACGCCCGCCGGGACCATCGACGGCGAGGCGTCGATGCCGGCGGAGACGGTGGTGAACCGGTAGCCCTGATCGCCGAGCGCGGGCAGCAGCCGGTCCAGCGCGGCGAGGGTTTGCGCCCGGTCACCGCCGCCGTCGTGCATCAGCACCACGGCTCCCCGACCCCGCTTCGGGGTGGCCGCCCGCACGATCTGGTCGGCTCCGGGGCGCTGCCAGTCCTTGGTGTCCAGGTCGGTGAGCACCGCGACGTGCCCGGCACCGGCGGCGGCGCGCAACGCGGCGTACTCGGGCCCGGTCAGCGCCGCCGGCACCGAGGAGAACGGCGGCCGGAACAGGGTCACCTCCCGGCCGGTGGCCGACGCGACCGCCTTGCGGGTCAGCGACAGTTCGAGGTCACGACGCCACGGCGACACGTCGGCGAGGTTGGCGTGGGTGAACGTGTGCGACCCGATCTCGTGCCCCTCGGCGACGATTCGCCGGACCAGTTCGGGATGCTCGTTGACCCGGGCGCCCACCACGAAGAAGGTGGCGTGCGCGCCGTGCCGGCGCAGCACGTCGAGGACCTGCGGCGTCCAGCTCGGGTCCGGCCCGTCGTCGAAGGTCAGCGCGACGGTGCGGTCCGGCAGCGCCCGGCTCACCGGTTCGGCGCGGTCCAGCCGCAGCACCGGGCCGCCCGATCCGACGGCGGCCGGGACGTCCGGCGCGGGCCGTGCGGTGGCGTTTCCCGAACCACCGGCGAGGCCACTCACCAGGCCGTTGACGGTGAGCGCCGCGAGCAGCAGGAGCAGCCCGAGCAGGAGCAGCAGCCAGTGTGCCCGAGGGTCACGGCGGGCCACGTGTCTCGCCATCGTCACTGCGGCTTACCGGGCGACCTGCTCGGCTTGGCGGTGTTGCGGTGCTCGTCGCCACGACCCGGTCGGTCGGTGGCGGACGGCGCCCCGGTGGCCGTGGCGGTCGTACCGGCCGTGGCTCGGTCGCCGGCGGTCGGGGTGGCACGCGGCAGCGGCACCGAGGTGCGGGTCGCCGGCGACGGCGGCGAGGTGGCCACCCGGGGCTGGTTGATGCCGTCCACGCCGGCCTCCACCGGGCGCGTCCCACGGGAGTCGTCCGACCAGCCGGGCAGCGACACCGAGGTGTCCAGGAAGAGCCCTGCGGCGATCAGGACGAGGCTGGCGAGCAGGCCAAGGCCCATGGCGGTGCCCGCGATGACGGTCAGCCGTCGACGACGCCCGGTGCCGTCGACGAACACCGGCGGGGCGGAGCCCGGTTGGTTGTGCATCTGGCGAACTCCCATGGTCACCGTGCCCGGACCGTCCGGTCCGACACCGGAGACCCGACCGTCCGGGCCTCCGGTGCACACAGCGGCACCGCCACCAGCGGTGTTACATCGACTCAGGCCGTGCGCAGCTCGTCCAGCGCGGTGCTGGCACGCAGGAAAAGCAGACCGACACCGACCGTCACCAGCACCGCGACCAGCGCACCGGCGCCGAGCCACGCCAGGTGCTCCAGGGGTACGGGGACGGCTCGCCGCACTTCGGGAATGTGCACGATCCGGGTGTACTGCGCCTGGGTGGCAGGGTTGTCGCAGAGCGCTGCCGTGGCCTCGCAGACCGTCGTCGTCGAGAAGCCGCCAGTTGACACCTCCGCGACGAGCCCTCGGCCGAGCAGCGTGCCCACTGTGAGCGCGAGCAGGATCGACGGCACTGCCGGCGTCAACGCCTGCCAGGCCACCGAGCGGCTCAGCGTGGCGCGGGGCACGCCGGTGGCGACCAACGCGGCGTACGCGCGTCGACGGGCGACGATCCCCTCGACCAGCGCGACGATCAGCCCGCCCGTCGCGATCAGGATGGCCACGGCGATCGCGCCGTCAACCAGATCCATCGTCGACAGGTAGAAGGGGTTGGCGCCGCCGTCCGCCCCGACGAGTCGGCTCTGCTCCCGCTCGAGCTGGTCCTTGGTGGCGAAGTAGGCGCGCTGGGCGGCTGCGCCCCCGCCGAAGATCAGGGCGGCGAGCAGCGCGGCGAACGTACGGCTCCCCGCCCACGGATCGGCCATCAGCCGGCCCGCCGCGAGCAGGGCCGGGGCGCGGCGGGCGTGCCGACGCAACAACCGCCCGCAGTGGTACGAGATCCAGCCGGTGCCGATCACCACTCCGATCATCGCCGCGAACGCGCCCACAGCAAACAGCAGCGGTACCAGCCAGGCCAATTCCTCGCTGTCGTCGAACCGATACACCACCGGGCGGATCACCGCGAACGAGACCACACCGAACCCGATCAGGAGCCCGGCCCATGGGCCCGGACCACGCTCGCGGGCCGCCTTGCGGCTCACCCCGAGCGGGCTGGTGGTGACCGTACGCAGCATCAGGGCGGTGGCCAGCGCCGCCACGACCGGCAGACCGAGCACCACGCCGGCCAGCGCTCCGACCGACGGCAGCACGTCGGTGGGCAGGGCCAGTTGACCTCGCGCGTCCGGCCGGTGCAGCAGGTCGCGGCCAACCAGGTAGACACCCAGCCCGACGAGCGTGCCGAGCAGAGCGGCCACGCCGGTCTCCAGCACCACAAGCCGGGTGACCTGCCCGGGCGTGGCGCCGGCCAACCGGAGCGCGGCCAGCCGGCGGTCCCGGGACGGCGCGCCGAGCCGGGCGCACTGACCGGCCAACGCCAGCACCGGGATCATCAGCATCAGCAGCGCGAACGCCGTGCCGCCGCGCAACCCGGGCTCGACCAGCAGCGCGTTGTGGTACTGCTCCGACCACCTGTTCGGGTTCTCATCCGTCGCCGCGGGCGTGGCGATGGCCAACACGGTCAGCGCCGCGAGCCCGGCCAGGGTCGCCAGCAGAGCGCTGAGCGCGGTGAGCACCACCCGGGCGGTGTCGGTGCGGGTGCCGACGAGTGCGAGGCGGACCAGCGTCGTCGGTCTCACCGGGTGCCGCCGGCCAGCGGCACGTCGAGCCCCAGGCCGGTGTGGTCCACCAGGCCGTCCCGCAACACGACCTCCCGATCGGCGTACGCGGCGATCCGCGGCTCGTGGGTGACCAGCACGACGGTGGTGCACTGCTCACGGGCGAGCCGGACCAGTTGGGTGAGGACCTGCTCACCCGTGAGCGTGTCCAGTGCGCCGGTCGGCTCGTCGGCGAACAGCACCCGAGGCTCGGTCACCAGTGCCCGCGCCGTGGCGCAGCGTTGCTGCTGGCCCCCGGACATCTCACCCGGCCGGACGTCGGCCACCTCGGCCACCCCGAACCTTTCCAGCCAGGTGAACGCCGCCGCCCGTGCCTCTCGCCGCCCCGTGCCGGCGAGGAGCAGGGGCAGGGCGACGTTCTCGGCGGCGGTCAACTCGGCCACCAGTTGACCGAACTGGAACAGGACCCCGAACTCGGTGCGCCGCAGCCGGGATCGGGCCGCCTCCGACCAGGTGTCGATGCGGTGCCCGCGCCAGGTGACCTCGCCGACGTCCGGGCGGAGGATCCCGGCCAGGCAGTGCAGCAGGGTCGACTTGCCGCAGCCGCTCGGCCCGGTGACGGCGACGATCTCACCCTCGGCCACGTCGAGCGTCACGCCGCGCAGCGCGGGCGTCGGGCCGTACGCCCGAACCACGCCGCGAGCCTGGAGTTGCGTCACGGATGCACCTCCCGGTGCCAGTCGGCGACCCGGCCCAGGGTGGCGTGCAGCCACCGCAGATCCGCGTCGAGGTGGGCGATCGCGAAATCGGCTGCGACCACGTCGCTGAGGGTGGCGGCCGGGTCGGCCTTGACCACTGTCAGCTCACGCAGCCGTGCGGTGTGCGCAGCCCGCTGGGCGATCAGGTACGACCGGGCCCGATCGACGTCGGCGACCAGCAACGCCACCACGACCTTGGCGAAGAGCGTGCTGGCCACGTACGGCATGGGCGGTTCCACGGTGGACAACCACTGGTCCAGCGTGTCCCGCCCCTGGTCGGTCAGCGCGTACGCCGTGCGATCCGGCCCGGCCACCCGGTCGTGCCCGGCGGCGGCCACCAGCCCGTCGCGTTCGAGGCGGCCGAGAGTGGCGTAGACCTGCCCGAAGGCCAACGGCCGAGCCCGCGGCAGCCGCTCGTCGTGCGCACGCTTCAGCTCATATCCGTGCCGGCTGCCCCCAGCAAGCAACCCGAGCAGAACATGCGGCGTGGACACCCGGCCCACTATTCACCCAGCGAATACCCAAGTCAACAACCACCCCCATCCCACCCCACCCCCTCCCACCTCACCCCGACCCCGTGTTATTGCGCAGACACGCCGAGACAGATGGCAACAACTTCACGATCAACGGGGGAACGGGCGGGGAGTTCAGGGGGTTTGGGGCCAGGTGGGGATGCGGCCGGTTTGGGTCAGGAGGTGGGTCAGGTCGGGGGCTGGAGCGGGGGTTGGGGTTGGTGTGGGTGGCGGGTCGGCGAAGACGCCCATCTTGCGGGCGGTGGGGGCCAACTGCTCCACCAGCGCGTGCAGCTCGGCCACCGCCTCTGGGGCCGGGTGGTACGGCTGGCCGGTGGCGACCGCGAGGTCCCAGCCGTGCACGGTCAGGTCCAGCAGGGCCATACCGCCGATGACAGGCTGCGGCAGGCCCATGCCCGGTGACACGCCTTCCAGCGTGGACGGATCCGACCAGGCGGTGATCAACCGGTCGGTCTCCACCTCGAAGCGGTCCCGCCAACCGTCGCCCAGGTGGTCGGGCTTCTCGGCCCACTCCACCTGTCGCCTCTGGGCCAGGTCCTGAAAGTTGACCACCACCTCGAAGAGGTGATTGAGCAGGTCACGGACCAGGTAGTCACTGCACGGTGTGGGCAGGTCCAGTTGGTCGTCGGAGATACCCCGCACCACATCGACGGTTCGCGGCGCCGCGGCCGCCAGCAGATCGCTAGTCTGAGTGGTCATAGGGCCAGCGTATGAGGGTGGTCTTGAACAAATGCGACAGCGACCGCGCGGCGACAGCCGGGGAATTCTCGACCCCGGGCGCCTGCTGCGCGAGGTGCGCTTCCGCCGGCACCTGCCGGCGGAGTCGCTGCGCCCGTGGGTCGAGCACTACTGGTTGATCGACTGGGTGTTGAGCACGCCGTTCGAGCAGCGGGTCGTGCCGCACCCGGCGGTGAACGTGGTGTTCCGGCGGGACGACGACGGGCCCGAGTCCGGCGAGGTCGCCGGGGTGGGTCGCGACCTGTTCCGGATCACGCTGAGCGGCACCGGCCGGGTGTCCGGGGTGCAGTTCCGCCCCGGCGGCTTCCACCCGTTCTGGCAGCACCCGGTGAATGAGCTGACCGGCCGCCGGGTGCCACTGCCCACCGGTCGGCTGGCCCACCCGGACGTCCCGGTGTGCGGGGGGACGCCCTCGGGACCACCCCCGTCGGCGGCCGACGACGACGAGCGCTGCCGGGCACTGGACGCCCTGCTCACCGCCTGGCAGCCGGAGCCGGACCCGACGGCCGAGGAGGCCGTCCGGCTGGCCGAGGCGATCCGTACCGACCGGACGGTGCTGCGCGTCGACGACTTCGCCGCGCGGCACGACGTCCCGGTCCGCCGGTTGCAGCGGCTATTCCTGGAGTACGTGGGGGTCGGGCCGAAGTGGGTGATCCGCCGCTACCGGCTCCAGGAGGCGGTCGAACAGGCCGCTGGTGGCCCACTGAGCTGGGCCGATCTCGCCGCCGACCTCGGCTACAGCGACCAGGCCCACCTGGTCCGCGACTTCACCGCCGTGGCCGGGGTGTCCCCCGCCGCGTACGCCCGCTCGGTGCGTTGAGGAAGCCGAGAGCTGACGGATCAGCGGCGGCGCAGGACGACCACGGCGACGTCGTCCTGAATCTCCGGTGGGGCCAGCTCCACCAGCAGTCGGGCGCAGAACTGGTCCAGGTCACCGTCGACCGTTGCGGCGACCGCTGCCAGCGCGGCCAGCCCCTCGTCGATGGTGGCGTCCCGCCGCTCGATCAACCCGTCGGTGTAGAAGACGAGCGTGGCTCCGGCCGGCACCACGAACTCCAGGTCTGCCGGGCGCGGCGCGCGGACGCCGAGCAGCGGCGCGGAGTGCTGCACGAACTCGACCTTGCCGTCCATGACCATCAGCGGCGGAAGGTGCCCGGCACTGGCCAGCCGGACCCGTCCGGTCGGCGGGTGCAGCAGCAGTACGCAGAGCGTCGCCAACTCGTTCGGCAGCAGGGTGCGCATCAGCTCGTTGACCCGGTGCAGGATCTCGCCGGGCTGGTGGCCCTCGACCGCGTACGCCCGCACCGCGTGCCGCAGTTCGGCCATCACCGTCGCCGCGTGCAGCGAGTGGCCGGCGACGTCCCCGATCGCCAGCAGCAGGTGCCCGTCGAGCATCACCAGCTCGTAGAAGTCGCCGCCCACCTCGGTCTGCGCGCTGGCCGGCTCGTACCGCACCGCGAGGTCCAGGCCGGCCACGGTGGGCAGCCCGCGCGGGAGCAGGCTGCGCTGGAGGGTGACCGCGATCCGGTGCTCCTCGTCGAACGAGCGCTGCCCCTCGACGGCCGCCGCCACCGCCTGAGCCAACTGCTTGAGCACCGGGGTCCGCGCGGTCTGGGTGGCGGTCGGGACCACCACATACAGCGGTGCGCGGTCCTCGCGCAGTCGGGCGGCGGCGACGGTCACCGTGTCGTCCGCCGGCCAGTCGACGAGCGCCCAGTTCGCCGGGGGCTCGACCCGGACGGTGGCGCCGGTGGGCACCCCGGTGTCGTCGACGACCCACGGCACCACGGCGGCCACCGCGCCGGGACCCGCGCAGACACCGGCGAGGCAGTCACCGTCGAAGGTTTCGGCGATCACCGCCGCCGGGCTCTTGAAGATCTGGGCGGCGCCCTCGGCAGCGGCCTCCAGCAGGCGCGCGAAGGTCGGCGCGGCATGCACCGCGACTGTCGTGTCGGCCAACCCGAGCAGCCGCTCGGCGAGCAGTTCGGCGCGCTGCCGGGCCTGGTAGTAGCGCAGCACCGCCCGGGTGGTGGCGATCAGCTCCTCGGGCTCGATCGGCTCGGTCAGGTACGCGTCCGCGCCCCGGGTCAGCCCCTGGGCGCGGTCGGCCACGTCCACGGCGTGCGCCGACACGTGGATCACCGGCATCGCCGGATGCCTCGCCTTGATCTGTTCGCAGACCTCGTAGCCGCTCAGGTCGGGCAGACGGACGTCGAGGACCACCAGGTCGATCTTGTCGATCTCGACCCGAGCCAGCGCCTCGGCGCCGTTCTCGGCCTCCAGCACGGTGAACCCGGCCCGGGTCAGCCAGCTGACCAGCAGGTAACGCTTGGTACGACTGTCGTCGACCACCAGGATGGTTGTCGGCATGCCGTCCACGCCGTCACGCCCTGCCTGTGGGCAGGGAGACGGTGAATGTGCTGCCCTGACCGGGCGCGCTGGTCAGCTCCAGTGACCCGCCGAGCAGCGTCACCAACCGCCGGGCGTACGGCAGACCGAGGCCGGTGCCGCCGACCCGGGTGGCTCCGGGGGTCTGGTAGAACTCCTCGAAGATCCGGTCGTGCAGCTCGGGAGCGATGCCCGGCCCGGTGTCGCTGACCTCGAACTGCCAACGGTCGCCGTGTTGACTGGCCCGCAGTCGCACCTCGCCGCGCTCGGTGAACTTCAACCCGTTGTGCAGCAGGTTGCGCAGCACCTGGCCGAGCAGCACCTCGTCGGTGCGCAGCACTGCCGGCCCGCTGGGCTCCTCCACGACCAGCTCCACCTCCGGGCGGGTGGCCAGTGCGCGCAGGGTGCCGCGGAGTTGACCGAAGACCGGCCGCAGGTCGACGTCGGTCAGGTCCGGCTCGATCCGGCCGGACTCCGCCTTGGCCAGGTCGAGGAGTTCGTTTACCAGGTTGAGCAGATCCGCCGCCGACGAGCGGATCAGATCGATCTGGCGGCCCTGCTCGTCGGTGAGCGGGTCGGAGGCGGAGTCGGTGAGCAGTCGCCCCAAGCCGATGATCGCGGTGACCGGGGCGCGCAGCTCGTGGCTCACGTTGGCCAGGAACCGGCTCTTCGACTCACTCGCCGCACGGAGCTGGGCCGACTTCTCGTCCAGCTCGGCGTAGAGGGCGACGACGCCGCGGTTGGTCTCCTCCAGCTCCTCGGTGAGCTGGTTGTAGAGCGCCAGCACCCCCCGGTTGGTTTCGGCCAGCTCCTCGTTCAGCACGGCCAGCTCGTCGCGCTGACTGCGCACCTCGTCCAGCGCGGCGATGAGCTGCCCGTTCTGCACGGTCAGCTCGTCCAGCGCACTGGTCGGCGCGGTACGGCCGAGTTCGGTACGGAACTCGGCGAGCCGCTCCGGGGTCGGCATCGGCGCGTTGGCCGGGACTCGTCGGGACATCCTCACGACCGTAACCCCCTCGACGGTCGACACGCTCAGTGTGTCAACCAGTCGGGCCACCGCGCCGGACTGCGGTTGGTAGCGGCCGTCCGGGAGCGGGGACACCGGGGCCAGGTCGGCGCGCAGGTGGAACCGGCCGTCGCCAGCCGCGTCGACGTGGAAGGAGACGTCCGCTCCCGCGGTCGTCCGCAGCAGATCCCGGGCGACCTCGCTGAGCGCTGTGGCGATCCGTACCTGGTCCTGGTGTTCGAGGCCGACCACCGCGGCCACCTCGCGCCCCCGCTGGCGGATGACGAAGATGTCCTGTTCGACCCGCAGCGCCATCTGCAGCAGCGGCAGCGCGGCCCCGCTCATGCCCAGGACCTCGCTACCAGTACGCAGGCGTCGTCCCGCCGCACACCGGCGTCGCGTAGCAGGGTCGCCGCCATGACCAGCGGGGATCGCTCCGCCAGGCCCGGGTAGTCGGTCAACCGCCACCGGTCAACCACCCCGTCGCTGTGCATCACCAGTCGGGCACCCGGACCGAACGAATAGTCGTACTCCCGGATGGTCGGCCGTTGGTGCCCGGCGATGCCGGGCAGCGACACCAGCCCCCGACGGTGGCCGTCACCCTCGACGACCGCGCCGGAGATGTTGCCCAGGCCGGCGTAGTGCAGCACGCCAGCCTCCGGCTTCAGCTCGGCGACGGCGAGCGCTGCGCCACGGGTGTGCGACATGCTCCGGTGCAGGTGACCGACCACCACCGCCGGTGGGCCGGCCGGCGCGTCACGGAACGCGGCCAGCGCCGCGTCGGTGGCGGCCCCGGCCAGCGGGCCGTGCCCCAACCCGTCACTCACCAGCACCTGGTGCCGCCCGTCGATGACCCGCACGGCGTAGCCGTCGCCGCTGATCGTCTCGCCGGTCAACGGTCGGGTGAGGGCACCCGCCCAGGACGGCCGGGCCGCCTCGGCAGGCCACACCTGCACGGCGAGGACGGTGCCCCGGCCGGGCAGCGAGTATCCGTCGAACCAGCTGGCCTGCCGCACGATGGCACCCAGACCGATGCCGAGGGTGCCGGTGGTCGAATGCCCGTCCTGAGACGAGACGGTCAGGTCGGCCATGCCGGGCCCGGAGTCGATGGCCACCAGTTCCACACCGGCCTGCCCGGCGCGGCGTACCGGCCGGAGCAGCAGGACACCCTCGTCGGCGTGCTTGACCAGGTTGCTGGTCAGCTCGGCGGCCACGATGGCGAGGTCGGCGATGCGCGCAGCCCCCATCTCCACCTGCGCGCCGAGACGCTCGGCGGCGCGCCGGACGGCGCTCGCCGCGCTGCTGGCCTCCACCCGGAACCAGATGCCGCTGTCGGTGACCGCGTCGGCGTTCACCTGGACCACTTGGTGACCGTGATCCGCGTGCCGGTCTCCGCTGACGTCTCGATCTGGAACTCGTCGACCAGCCGGCGGGACCCGCTGAGCCCGAGGCCGAGGCCGCCGCCGCTGGTGTAGCCGTCGGTCATGGCCAGGTCGAGGTCGTCGATGCCCGGCCCGGAGTCGGCGAACACGATCTGCACGCCCTTGCGTCGGCCGTTGTCCACCACCGTCACCTCGACCGACCCGCCGCCGCCGTACACCAGGGTGTTGCGGGCCAGCTCGCTCGCTGCGGTGACCACCTTTGTCTGGTCGACGAGGGACAGCTTGACGGACACCGCCACGGCGCGGACCAACTGCCGGACGCGCACCACGTCCTCATCGCTCCGGACCGACTGCGCCTGCGGCTGGCCCAGGTCGACGCCCGTGGTCACGGCGTGGCCGTCTCGGCGTCCGGTTCGTCGTCGAGCTGGTAGTCGAGCTCGTCGGCGTGGGCCGCCGCGATCAGCTCCATGCCGCGCTCGACGTTCAGCGCGGTACGGATGCCGTTCAGCGACAGCCCGAGTTCGACAAGGGTGATGGCGACGGCCGGACGCATCCCGACCACCACCGTCTCCGCGTCGAGCACCTTGGAGATCGACGCGATGGTGGAGAGCATCCGCCCGACGAAGGAGTCGACGATGTCCAGCGCGGTGATGTCGATGATGACACCGTGGCAGCCGGTGTCGACGATCCGCTCGGCCAGGTCCTCCTGGAGCTGGACCGCCGTCTGGTCGGACATGTCCAGCTGGATGGAGACCAGCAGGATGTCCCCGATCTTGAGGATCGGCACCCGCTCCATCAGACGTCCCGGCGCGGCTGGCGGCGGGCGGTCTCTACCCCGTTGAGTCGCAGCACGTGGCGCAGCGCGTCGGCGAGGCTCGCCTTGGTGGCGATGTCGCCGAACTCGATGCCGAGCGCCACGATGGTCTGCGCGATCTGCGGGCGGATGCCGGAGATGATGCAGTCGGCGCCCATCAGTCGGGCGGCCACCACGGTCTTCAGGATGTGCTGGGCGACCTGGGTGTCCACCGCCGGTACGCCGGTGATGTCGATGATCGCGTACGGCGAGCCGGTGTCGACGAGGGTCTGCAGCAGCCGCTCCATGACGACCTGGGCCCGGGCCGAGTCCAGGGTGCCGACCAGCGGCACGGCGACGACACCCTCCCAGAGCTTGACCACCGGCGTGGAGAGCTCGAGCAGCTGCTCGGCCTGGTCGGCGATCAGGCTCTCCCGGGTGCGGACGAAGCTCTCGAAGGTGAAAAGCCCCATCTCGTCGACAAGCTTCGAGAAGGCGACGTAGTCCTTCAGCGCGCCCGTGCCACCGGTCTCCTGCACCAGCTCGGCCAGCACGTCCTTCAACGCGAAGACGCTGATCGTGGTCTCGGTCGCGGAGAAGCCCTGCCGGGCCCGGCCACGTGACAGCTCGGAGAGCGTGGCGCGCAGTTCGGCGGCGCTGTCGACGGACAGGTCGATGGTGCCCTGCTCGCCGGTGGAGACGATGGCGCGGTGCAGATCCTGGACCTGTCGGCGCAGCTCCGCCTGGCTCAGCCGGCCACGCAACGAACTGGTGACGATCTCGGTCCACCGAGTCGTGACCCGTTCGTCCTGCCCCGTGAGCAGCGCGGCGAGCCGACCACTTTCTTCGGTGCTCAACGCCATTTCGAACCCCCTTGACCTGGACCGGGCGGACTCTATCACCGGGGCCTGACCAACTACTTGCCCCGTAGCAACGAAATGGCGATGGCCACGGATGACGGCTCCCGTGCTACCTCCGACCGTGGTCGTGGGATACCGTTCCCCCGATAACAGGAGGTCTGGCGAATGTCGTTGACGGTGCACACGGAACAACGCGGCGACGTGGTCGTCGTGTCGGTCGCGGGCGAGCTGGACATGGCCACCGCACCGCAGCTGCAGGACCAGATCACTGACCTGCTCGACAAGGGCCGCAACCGGCTGGTGTTCGACCTGGCGGACGTCTCGTTCTGCGACTCGACCGGTCTGTCGGTCTTCGTCCGCGCCAAGAACAGCTGCGACGAGGCTGGCGGCGTGGTCCGGCTGGCCGCCCCGCAGCGCGGTGTGCTGCGCATCCTTGAGGTGAGCGGGCTGGTCGAGGTGCTGCACACCTACCCGACGGTGGATGAGGCAGTCGCCGGCGAACCGACGCCGGCTTCCTCCTGACCGTCCGCGTTCGTCACTCGTCCTCGACGTAACGGGGACGAGCGATCGCCATACCCGCCGTCGTCTGCACGGCGAGGGCGCCCAGCAGGAACCCGATCGGCGCGGTCCAACCGCCGGTGGCCTCGTAGAGGATGCCGACCATCAGCGGGCCGAGAGCGGCGATCACGTACCCGGTGCTCTGCGCGAACGCGGAGAGCGCGACGGTCCCCTCGGCGGTGCGGGCGCGCAGGCCGATGGCGGTCAGGATCATCGGGAACGCGCCCTGCCCGATCGCCAGGAGGGCGACCCAGAGCAGCGCGGCGCCGTGCGGCGCGAGCGCCAACCCCAGGTAGGCCAGCGCCGACGCGGTGGTCAGCCCGAGCACCAGCGGCCGTAGGGTGCCCAGCCGGCCGGCCAGGGTGGGCATCAGCAACGCGATCGGCACACCGAGCGCGGTCACGCCGGCGAGCAGCAGCCCAGCCGACTCCGGCTGGTAACCGGCGTCGCGGAACAGCTGGGCCAGCCAGCCCATGATCGCGTACCCGCTGAGCGACTGGGCCCCGAAGTAGACGGCCATCGCCCAGCCGAGCCGGGTCCGCGCCGGCCGGACCCGCACCGGGGTGGCGACGGCCGTCGTCGGGGTCGCCCGCCGCGCCGCGGCGCGGGTCCGCAGCGCCAGCGGCACCCACGGGAGTACGGCCACAGCGGCCATCGCGGCCCAGACGCCGAGCCCGGCCCGCCACGACCCGACGGCGTGCGCGATCGGCACCGCGGACGCGGCGGCCACCGTCGTGCCCACTGTCAACGCCATCGTGTACGCCCCGGTGACCAGGCCGGTGCGGTGCGGGAAGTGCTGCTTGACCAGCATCGGCAGCAGGATGTTGGCGACCGCGATGCCGGACAGCGCGAGCGCGCTGGTGAGCACGAAGATCCAGGCCGAGTCGGTGGCGACCCGGAGCACCTGGCCGACGGCGAGGGCGAGCATGGCGACCACCAGCACCCGGGCCGGCGCCACCCGGCGGACCAGCCACGGGGTGAGCGCGCCGAGGCCGGCGAACGCGATGGTCGGCAGGGTGGTGACCAGACCGGCGGTGACGCCGGAGAGGCCCAGCCCGTCGCGGACCTCGTCGAGCAGTGCGCCGAGGCTCGTCACCACGGCCCGCAGGTTGAGCGCGACCAGCAGCATCCCGACCAGCACCAGCGCGCCACCGGTCGCCGGGTGCGTCCGCCGGCCGGCACCGGGGTCCCGCGTCGGGCGAGGGTCGACGGCGACGGGGGCGGGCAGCGCCGGAGCGGCGGTTGGTGGCGGGGTCATGACCGCTAACCTACAATCATGGGATGAATTTGGGACCGGTGATGTAACCAGTGCCACCGTCGGTTGAATTCCCCTCCGCACCGCCGGCACCGCCCCGCGGCCAGCCCGCCGTGCCGCCCCGCGGCCACCGGGTCCGGCAGACCACCGAACAACTCCGCGCCCGGATCCTCGGCGGCGAATGGCCCGTCGGCGGGCGCATCCCCACCGAGCCACAACTCGTCGCCGCGCTGGGCGTCGGCCGCAACACGGTCCGCGAGGCGGTCCGCGCCCTGGTGCACGCCGGGGTGCTGGAATGCCGGCAGGGCTCCGGCACCTACGTGGTGTCCACCGACGAACTGGCGCCGGTGGTCGCCCGCCGACTCGGTGACGACCGGATGACCGAGGTCATCGAGGTACGCCGCGCCTTCGAGGTGGAGGCCGCCCGGCTCGCCGCGCTGAGGCGTACCCCGGAGGACCTGGCGGCGCTCGACGGCGCGCTCGCCCAGCGCGAGGCCGCCTGGCACGGCGGCCGGGTCGACGCGTTCGTCGAGGCCGACGCGACACTGCACACGGCGGTGGTCGCCGCCGCGCACAACGCCATGCTCGCCGAGCTGTACGCCTCGGTCGGCACCGCCCTGCGCAGCACTGTCGCCCAGGCCATGGGTGGGGCGCTCACCCCGGAGCGCTACGTCGACCACACCCGGCTGGTCGAGGCGATCCGGGCCGGCGATCCCGGCCGGGCGGCGCTCGAAGCCGGCGCTTTTCTGGAACCCGCCCAACGGGCATAGGTTGTGCCCGACAGAAAAGCGGACACCTCGGGAGTACGAATGCTCAAGGGCTTCAAAGACTTCATCATGCGCGGCAACGTCGTCGACCTGGCGGTCGGTGTCGTCATCGGCGCCGCGTTCACGGGCGTGGTCACCCAGCTCACCGCCTCCTTCCTCAAGCCGTTAATCGCGTTGATCAGCGTGCTGATCACGGGCAGCGACAAGGGCATCGAGGGCACCGCCTGGGACATCGAGGGCGTCAAGTTCGACTGGGTGAGCTTCATCAACGCCGTGATCACTTTCGGCTTGACCGCGCTGGCGCTCTACTTCCTGGTCGTCTACCCGATGAACCGGCTGGCCGAGCGGCGCAAGCGGGGCGAGGAGCCGCCGCCCTCCGCGCCCAGCGAGGAGGTCAAGCTGCTCACCGAGATCCGGGACGCCCTGGTCTCCGCCGGCCACACCACCCCCGGCCAGCAGCGCGGGGCGCTGGACGACGTGCTGGGCCGCCGCCCGGAGCCGCCGACGCAGCGCTGACCCGAACGGATGCACATCGGCCCCTGTGGGATTCCCGCAGGGGCCGCACTTTCTCGTACGTGTGTTCGATAGAGTCCGGCCATGGAGCAGCGAAAGCACTGGTGGAACGGGAAGTGGGGGCGGCTGGCCCGGCGGGACGTCTTCCTGCGGGTGGACGCCGACCGGTGGCACGTCGAGCAGCGGGCCGGCGGCGCCGAGGGCATCTCCCGTTTCTACGAGTACGGCAGTGCGGACGAGGCCGAGGACACCGTCCGGGCGCTGCTCGACGGCCCGGACACCTGGCGGGAACTGTCCCCCCGCCCGCCCAGCGGCTGGACCCTCCCGAACGGCTGAGCGGCCGGCAGACTCCGGGCGGGACGCCGTGCACGGGTGCCCGTGTGCCCTGCCCTGCTGCGTGCCGCCGCGCCCCCACCTCGCGGCCGACAGCCTCCGGACCTGCCACCCCAGCCCCACCACCTCCGGGGCCTTGGCGCCTCCGAGCCGCCGCCGCCGGGACTGCTGAGCGTCCGGCGGGCGGCGGCGTTTAGCGGCGCACCGCCCTGGGAACCGCAGCAGGATGGATCAGCAGGACGAGCAGCAGGCGACCATCTCGCGGATCACCACCGGGATGCCGGTGATCGATTCAGCTGGCACCGAGGTCGGGACCGTGGACCTCGTCCAGCGGGGTGACCCGAACGCGGTGACCGTCCAGACGCCGACCGCCGACCCGGGCAGCAGTCTGGACGAGCTGATCGAGGCGACCGCCGTCGAGGAGCCGGACGTGCCGGCCGATCTGGCGGCGCGGCTGCTGCACAGCGGCTACCTGAAGGTCTCGACGGACCTGACCCGCACGGGCGCGGTCTACGTACCGGCAGATCGGATCGGGTCGGTGGCCGACGGTCGGGTCCTCCTGGCCGTCGGTGTGGCCGACCTGCCGCCCGAGGAGTGACCCCACCGCCCTGATCGACTCGGGTTCAAGGAAATCGGGGCGTCCGGAGCCTTGGGACAGCCCGACTTCATGAAACCCGAGTGGATCTTCCCGGCACGGCAGGGGCCGGCCCGCCCAGCACCGCGGAAGCCGGCTCGCCCGGCACGGCGGGGGCGGGCTGGTCGGGCGCGGCGGGCTGGCGGCGGTGGAAGAGAAGCAGCATCAGGCAGCCCGCGACCAGGCCCCAGAACGCGCCGCCCACGCCGATCAGCGTCACCCCTGACGCGGTCACCACGAAGGTGACCACGGCGGCCTCGCGGGTCGCCGGGTCGGTCATCGCCGAGGCGAGCGCGGTGGCGAGGGCGCCCAGGAGCGCCAGCCCGGCGACCGCCTCGATGAGGATCGGTGGGGCGACCGCGACGAGTGTGGTGGCCACGCCGGCGCCCAGGCCGAGCACGGCCAGCCCGGCGCCGGCGGTGACCGAGGCGATCCACCGGCGCTCCGGGTCGGGGTGCGCGTCGGGGCCGGCGGCCAGCGCGGCGGTGATCGCCGCGAGGTTCACCGCGTGCCCGCCGGCCGGGGCGGCGAGCAGGCTGGCCAGGCCGGTGGTCCGCAGCGCGGCGCCGAACGGCGGCCGGTAGCCGTAGCCGACCAGCACCGCCATGCCGGGTACGTTCTGCGCGGCCATGGTGACCAGGAACAGCGGTAGGGCCAACCCGATCAGGGCGGACGCGTTCCAGGCCGGCGCTGTCAGCGTGACCGACGGGATCAGCGCGGCACCGGTCAGGCCGGCCGGCGGCGTGGTCAGTGCGATCGCCGCCACCGCCACCACCAGCGCACCGGGCACCGCCCAGCGGCGGGCGAACCGGTGCAGCAGCAGCCAGCCGACCACCACCGGCCCGGCCACCACCGGCAGCTCGACCAGCGCGCGGACCGGGGCGGTGCACAGCGGCAGCAGCACCCCGGCGAGCATCGCACCGGCCACCGGTTTGGGGATGGCGGCCACCGCGCGGCCGAGTGGCGGGAACAGCCCGGCCGCGACGATCAGCAGGCCGGAGACGAGGAAGGCTCCCACCGCCACCGGCCATCCACCTGGCGGCGGCCCGGTCGCCACCAGCAGCGCCGCGCCCGGCGTGGACCAGGCCGCGCTCATCGGTATCCGGTACCGCCAGCCCAACCAGGCGGCGACGAGACCGCTCGCCACGCAGAGCCCGAGCAGGCCGGAGGCGGCCTGCTCGTCCGACGCGCCCGCCGCCCGGAGCCCGGCCAGCACCACTGTGAACGAGCTGGCGAAGCCGACCAGCGCGGTCACCACGCCCGCCAGCAGCGGTTGCACGCGTCCGGCCACTCCACCCCTCCCTACTGTTCCGTTTACGGAACGGAAGTGTGTAGCACGATAGCCGGGTGCCGCACCCACCACCAGACCCGCGTCCGGGCCTCGACGTGGATCCCGCCGTCGTCGGACGCCGGGTCCGCGCCCTGCGCGAGGAGCGAGGGCTCTCGCTGTCCACACTCGCCCGTCTCGCCGGCATCGGAAAGGCCACCCTCTCCGGCCTGGAGCACGGCACCCGCAACCCGACGCTGGAGACGCTCTGGGCGGTCACCGCGCAGCTCGGCGTGCCGTTCACCGCCCTGCTGGCCGAACCAACGGCCGAGCCCACCGTGCACGGCACCGCTGTCACCGCCACCCTGCTGGAGGTGTTCACCGACACCGACGCGACCTACGAGCTGTACCGGATGCGGGTCGCGCCCGGCGTCACCCAGCTCTCCCCCGCCCACGCGTCCGGGGTCACCGAGCACGTCACCGTCTTCGCCGGGGTGCTGCGCGCCGGGCCGGCCGACGCACCGCTGACCGCCCCGGCCGGCGGTCATCTCCGCTGGTTGTCGGACGTGCCGCACAGCTACGCGGCCGTGGGTGACGAGGAGGTCGCTGCCAGCCTGCTGCTGCGCTATCCGCGCCGTTGAGGCCCGGCCGATCGGTCACTGACCGTCGGGCCCGTCGACGAAAATCGCAATCATTTCTCGACCTAGGTAGGAGGCGTAGAGACGAATGCGGGTTGTTCTTGGCAAGCTTGACCCCATGACGCTGATCCTCCGCTCGGTCATCCTCAACGACATCGGCTTGGTGCGCACCAACAACGAGGACTCCGCCCTCGCCGGTGACCGCCTGATCGCCGTCGCCGACGGCATGGGTGGGCTGCCTGCGGGCGAGGTGGCGAGCGAGATCGTGATCCGGATCCTGGACGAGCTGGCTCCGCCCACCGACCCCGACGGTGCCGCCGACGCGCTGCGTGCCGTGGTCAGCACCGCCAACCAGCGCATCCACGCCGCGATCACCGTCGACCCGAGCCGGGACGGCATGGGTACGACGCTCACCGCGGCGCTGCTGGCCGGCGAGACGCTGGTGCTGGCCCAGGTAGGCGACTCCCGCTGCTACCTGCTGCGCGACGGGGAGCTGACCCAGCTCACCCGGGACGACACGTTCGTGCAGGCGCTTGTCGATCAGGGCACCCTCTCCCCCGAGCAGGCCCGCCACCACCCGCAGCGGTCCCTGGTCACCCGGGCCGTGCAGGGCGCCGACACCCCACCCGCGGTCGGTGTGCTCACAGTGGTCCCCGGCGACCGGCTGCTGCTGTGCAGCGACGGGCTCTCCGACTACGTCGAGGACGAGGCCATCGCGGCGGCCCTGGGCATGTACGCCGACCGTCAGCAGTGCGGCGAGCAGCTGGTGAAGCTGGCCCACCACGCGGGCGCACCTGACAACGTCACAGTCGTGGTCTCCGACGTCGTCGCCCGCTGACCCCGTACGGCCCACTCGGCGGCGCAACCTGGACCGACCGGTTCGGGTTGTGCCGGCCGCAGTAGGTGGTTGTGCCATCTAGCTTGCGTCGCTACTGTCTGACGCGTGGATTCCGACCGGCGCGGGCAGTGGCTGCGGGGTGTGCTCGACATCTGCGTCCTGGCCCTGCTGTCCGAAGGCGAGTCCTACGGCTACCAACTCGCCCAGGCGCTCGACGCGGCGGGCGTCGGGCCGATCCAGGGCGGCACGCTCTATCCCGTGCTGCTCCGTCTGCAGAAGACCGGCCTGGTGACCGCGCAGTGGCGGGAGGGCACCGCCGGGCCAGCCCGCAAGTACTACCGGCTCACCGACGACGGGTACGCGGCGCTCCGCGCCGGCGGCAGCGCCTGGCTCACCTTCGTCCGGCCGGTGAACGACATCGTCACGAAGGGGGCCAGCCGGTGAACGCCGACGATTGGCTGCGCACGCTCACGGCCGAGCTGCACCAGCGCCGGGTCGCGGCGGACGCCGCACGGCACGTGGTCGCCGAGGCCGCCACGCACCTACGCGAGGGGGGCGGCGACCCCTGGGTCGTCTTCGGCCCACCCCAGCAGTACGCGGGTGCGGTCGTGGAGAGCATCGGCACCGCGCCCGGACCGCGCCCCGGGCCGGTCCGGCTGCACGCGGCGGGCATCACCAAGAGGTACGGACGGCAAACCGTTCTGCGCGACGCCACGCTGACCGTCCGGGCCGGACAGATCGCCGCCGTCATCGGCGCGAACGGCTGCGGCAAGAGCACCTTCCTCCGGATCTGCGCCGGACTCATGTCACCTGACGCCGGCGAGGTGACCGTCTCCGGGCGGCTCAGCTACTGCCCGCAGTCCGGCGGCACCGCCGACTTCCTGCTCGCCGACGAGCACTTCGTGCTGGTCGGCGCCGGTCAGGGCGTGGCGCGGGGCCCGGCCCGCCGCGCCGGTCGGGCGGCAGCTCGTCAACTCGGTTGGGAAGCGGGCGGGGACGTGCAGGCCCGCCACCTGTCCGGCGGCACCCGACAGAAGCTCAACCTGACCATGTCCACGCTCAGCGCCCCCGACGTGCTGCTGCTCGACGAGCCGTACCAGGGCTTCGACCAGGGCACATACGTCAACTTCTGGGACCAGCTCAGCAGGTTGCGCGACGCCGGCACGGCCATCGTCGTGGTGACCCACCTGCTCAACCAACTCGACCGGGTGGACATCGTGCTCGACCTGACCCCGGCACGAGAGACCGAGTGGCACGCGCCCGGCATCCAGGGAGGTCGCCAGTGAACCGACTCGTCACCGTCGCCGAGATGACAGTGCGGGAGCTGCTGCGGCGTCGGGGCGTACTCCTGCTGTTGTTGTTGATGCCGTTGACCTTCTACCTGATCCGGCGGGACGCCTACCTCGGGCAGTCGGTTCGCTCGCTGCTGCTCGGCGTGGGCTGGGCGGTGAGCACCGCCGCGCTGTTCGCCACGACCGCGGCGCGCGAGTTGGAGCCGAGGCTGCGGCTGGCCGGCTACCGCCCACACCATCTCTATTTCGGTCGGATGTTCGGCCTGTGGGCGGTGGGGCTTGTCATCTCCGTACCGTTCTTCCTGCTCCCGATGGTCGACGGCGCGGACCTGCGGTACGGCGGCCTGGCGGCGGCGATGCTCTGTTCCGTCGCGGTGGCGGCGCCGTTCGGGATGTTGATCGGTGCGCTGCTGCCCCGCGAGTTGGAGGGCACGCTGCTGCTGCTCACAGTGGTGACGGTGCAGATGCTGATCGACCCGGCCGGGTCCGGGGCGAAGCTGACGCCGTTCTGGTCGAGCCGCGAGATCGCCACCTGGACGGTCGACAACACCGACCAGGGCTACCTGTCCCGTGGCCTGCTGCACGGGCTCGTCGTCACCGCCCTGCTGGCCCTGGGCGTGGCCGCGGTGGCCAGTGTCCGTCTGCGCCGCCGCCGGCACCTGCGGCACCTGCCCGTCGGCTGAGAGCACCACCGATCGGGCCAATCCAGTTGCTGCGGCCCGTGCGGCGGGTTGAGATGGGAGAATGACCATTCGCCGGGTGACCGACGACGACCGTCTCACCACCAGCTTCCCGCTGGCCGCGTACGCCTTCGAGTCCTCACCGCTCAGTGCCACCCGGACCGCGGAGTTCCGCGACTACCTGCCCTACAACCAGGGCAACCGGACGCTGATCGCCGAGGAGGACGGCACCACGTTGGCCGCCGTCTCGGCCATTCCGATGCGACAGAACCTGCGCGGGGTGGTGCTGCCGATGGCAGGTGTCGCCGGGGTGGCAACGCATCCGCTGGCCCGCCGGCAGGGGCACGTCCGGACGTTGCTGCACCAACTCCTCGACGAGCTGCGCGACGAGGGGCACCCGGTCAGCGCGCTCTATCCGTTCCGGCCCAGCTTCTACGCCCGGTTCGGCTACGTCGGGCTGCCCAAGCCGCGCCGGGTCACCTTCACCCCGGCCAACCTGGGCTCGCTGCTCCAGGTGGACCTGCCCGGCGAGGTGGGCTGGGAACGCATCGCCGCCGGCTATCCGACGTGGCGGGCGTTCACCGAGCGCAACCTCCAGGAACGACACGGCTTCGCGATCTTCCCGGACTACCGGGCGGTCGGCATGCGTGACCGTGACGAGTACTGGCTGCTCACCGCCCGGGTCGGCGGGCAGGTCACCGGCGCGGTGACGTACCGGATCGACGAACACGGCGGCACGCTGCACGGCAACGAGCTGCTGGTCACCGACCCGCTCGCGCGGGCGCTGCTGTTGCAGTTCTTCGCCCGGCACGTCGACCAGATCGAACGGGTCACCGTCCAGGTGCCGCCCGACGAGTTCCCCGAGCTGTGGCTGACCGACCTGGACGTGCACGTCGAGGCCCGCACGGCAGTGCCGGGTTCGTCCGCGCCGATGGCCCGGCTGCTGTCGCTGGAGGCGTTGCGCGGGCTGCCCGCCGGCCCGGGCCGGGTGCGGATCGAGCTGACCGGGGATCGCTGGCTTTCCGGCACCCACCTGCTCGACGGTACGACCGGCGCGCTGGAACTGGTCGACGACACCACCGGCAGCGCGCCGACCGCCACGCTCACCGCCGCCGGGCTCTCCGCCCTCGCGTACGGGGTGCTGGACCCGGCCGAGCTGCCGCTGCGGGGCCTGGGTGAGGTGCCGGTGGACGCCGCCACGGAGCTGCGCGGCGTTTTCCCCCGCCGGGTGCCGTACCTCTTCGCCGACTTCTGAGCCCTCCTCACAATCGGGTTTGTCGCCTCGGCGACAGTGGGTACGGTCCCGCGAATGCCGGAGTGGTTACAGGCGGGTGGATGGGGATTGCTGGCCGGGTCAGCTCTGCTGGTCGGGGCGGCGGTCGGCTGGTTCGCCCGGGTGCCGCAGCGCGTCATCGCGTCGATCATGGCGTTCGGCGCGGGGGTGCTGCTCTCCGCCGTGTCGTTCGAGTTGATCGCCGAGGCGCACGCGCAGGGCGGGCTGCTGCCCACCGCTCTCGGCGCTGCCGTCGGCGCGCTGGTCTACACCCTGGCCAACCTCGCTCTCGCCCGGCACGGCGCTCGGCACCGGAAGCGGTCCGGCGACCAGCAGCCCTCCGAGGGAGAGCAGCCTGGCTCCGGTTCGGCGCTCGCCGTCGGCGCGCTCCTCGACGGCGTACCGGAATCGGTGGTGATCGGCGCCAGCCTGCTCAGCGGCGGCGCGGTCAGCCTGGTCACGGTGGCGGCGGTGTTCCTCAGCAACGTTCCGGAGGGTCTGTCCAGCGCGGCCGGCATGCGCCAGGCCGGCCGCACCCGACGGTACGTGTTCCTGCTCTGGACCGGGATCGCGCTGATCAGTGGCGTGGCCGCGCTGGTCGGCAACACGCTGTTGGGTGGCGCGCCGCCGGAGGCGATGGCCGCCATCACCGCGTTGGCCGCCGGGGCGATCCTCGCCATGATCACCGACACCATGGTCCCGGAGGCGTTCGAGAACGCGCATCTCCTGGTCGGTCTGATCACGGTCGCCGGCTTCCTGACCGCGTTCGCCCTCTCCCACACCTGACCATCGGTCACCGCGCCGCAATCGCGCGGCGGGCGGCGGGCGGCGGCGGCCGGGCGGGCGGGCGGGCGCGTCTTAGCGGTGCATTAAACCGGCTCGGCGGATTCGTCGCGACGCCGTCGTGACTCCTAGCATCACTGGGTGCGCATGACGTCGCTTGCCGCTCTCCTCGTCCTCGGTGTCGCCACCGCGACCCTGCCCGCCTGCGCGCCCAACGACCCGGCCCCCGCCTTCGAGGCCGGCTCGTCCGCCTCGCCGACGGTGCTGCCCACCGCTGGTCAGGGCGGAGCGCCGGGCGCCCGGGACGGCCTCGGCGGCCGAGGGGCCAGCGCGAGCCCGAAGCCCGCCACCAAGGTGCTCGCGGCCGGCAACCCGAACGGCAGGGCCACCGTTCCCGCCGAGGCGCGGGCGGTGGACACCTCGAAGCCCACCCGGACCATCGGCACCGGCACCCCGGCGAGCTGCACCTCCGCAGCGGTCGTGAAGGCCGTCGCGGCCGGCGGCGTCATCACGTTCAACTGTGGACCGGCCCCGGTGACCATCAAGATGGCCGCCACCGCGAAGGTCCGCAACGCCAACGGGCCGAAGATCGTGCTGGACGGTGGCGGCACTGTCACGTTGAGCGGCCAGGGGCGGCGCCGCATCCTCTACATGAACACCTGCGACGAGGCCCAGGGATTCACCACCTCGCACTGCCAGAACCAGGACCACCCGCAACTCACCGTGCAGAACCTCACCTTCGCCGACGGCAACTCCACGGGCGAGACGGCCGAGGGCGGCGGCGGTGGGGCGATCTTCGTACGCGGCGGGCGGCTGAAGGTGGTCAACTCGCGCTTCGTCCGCAACCGCTGCGACCGCACCGGCCCCGACCTGGGTGGCGCGGCCGTCCGGGTGCTGAGCCAGTATGAGAACAAGCCGGTGTACGTGGTGGGCAGCACCTTCGACGGCGGTTCCTGCTCCAACGGGGGCGCGCTGAGCAGCATCGGCGTGTCGTGGGTGGTGCTGAACAGCCTGCTCAAGAACAACGAGGCGATCGGCAGCGGCGCCAACCCGGCCAAGTCGGGAACGCCGGGCGGCGGCAGCGGCGGCGCGATCTACTGCGACGGCAACGAGTTCACCGTACGAATCGCCGGCACCATCATCGAGAACAACAAGGCCAACGAGGGCGGCGGTGCCGTCTTCTTCGTGAGCAACAACCGCACCGGCACGATGCGGATCGAAAACTCGACGCTGCGCCGCAATCCCAGCGCCCAGTTCGAGACCCGCGGCTTCCCCGGCATCTTCTTTCTGGGCGCCCGCAACCCCACTGTGACAGGCTCCAAGCTCTCCTGACGCGAGCCGTACCTCAGTAGGGGTTTCCCTCGCCCGGGGGTCGGGCGTGCAGGAGGGCGGCGGGGCGGCCGGGCAGGTCCCGTGCGCCGGACATCGGCGGGCTTGCCGTGTGGTCGCCGTCGGCCATGCCGGCGAAGAGTTCCTTGAGCGCCGTCAGCGCACTGATCTTGGGCTGCCAACCCAGCTCGGTCTCCGCGCGCTCGCTCGACATCAGCGGAGCGTTCAGGCCCAGCTCCACCCAGCCCGCGTCGATCGGTTGCAGCCGTGCCCGCCAGGTCAGCGCCGCCGCCGCACGCAGCACAGGCGCGGCGACCGGCACCGTCCAACCGTGGAAGTGCCGGGCCACCAGCTCCGGAGTGAGCACCGGGTCCGCAGCGACATTGAAGGCACCGCGCACATCACCCAACACCGCCCGGGCGTACGCGTCAGCCACGTCATCGGCGTGCACCGCCTGCATCCGCAACCGGCGATTCGTCGGCACCAGCGGGATCCGGCCGAAGCGCAGCAGCCGCACCGGCGCCAGCGGGCCGAGGAAGTAACGCGTGATTTCCGCACCGGCGGCCCGCTGGAAGATCAACCCGGGTCGCATCCGCACCACCCGCAGCGTCGGGTGATCGCGTTCGACCCCGTCCAGCAGCGCCTCCACCTCCGCCTTGTGCTCGCTGTACGACGACCCGGGCACACCGGTGGCCGGCCACCGCTCGCTGATCGGGTGGTCCTTCGGGCCGGGCGCGTACGTGCCGACCGACGAGGCGTACACCAGGGCTGGCACACCGGCCTGGACCACTGCGTTGATCACCGCTCGGCTGCCCTCGACGTTGGTCCGGCGCAGCACCCGCTGGTCGTGGCTGGGCTGGATCTGCCAGGCCAGGTGCACCACCGCGTCCGCACCCGCGAACACCTCGGCGAGCTGCCCGGCCGCGCCCGGCGCGCCGATGTCGCAGGAGTGCCACTCCACCTGGTCGTACGGCTCGCCCGCATCAGGGCCGGGCAACCGTCGAACGACCCCGGCCAGCTCCACGCCCCGCTCCCGGCGCAGCCGCAGCAGCAGCGCCGTACCGACGTTGCCGCTCGCCCCCACCACCACGATCCGCATGCCCGACCCCGTACCCGCCCAGCCGCAGCTCAACCACCCACCCGCCCGCGCCCGGCCTGCGCCCGCGGCGCCCGGCCTGCGCCCGCGGCGCCCGGCGCGCGGCACGCGGCACGCGGCACGCGGCTTGATCCACTCGACTTCCTGAAAGTCGGGGCGTCCCCGCGCGCAGGACACCCCGATTTCCTGAACCCCGAGTCGATCAAGGGCGCGGGGAGTTCCGTACCCAGCCGTGCTTCTCCTTCCCTCGTCGGCCAGCGGTTGCGGCCAGGCAACGTGGGCAGATCCAGCCCACCGCGTCCGCTTCGGTGAGCACGTCAGTGCCGGAGTAGTCGAAGCGCACATGCGGGAAGCGGCGCAACCGGGTCCGGCTCAGTGCCAGCCCGCAGACCGTCTGGTTCTGGCCGGGCAGCCAGGCGTGCACCTCCCCGCCCGGCTGGCGTATGCCATCGGGCCCGACCTCCTCGCCGGAGGCCGCCACGGCCGGCGAGCTGCCTGATCTCATGCCAGCTCTGGTTCCCCACCGGCCCACACCTATGCGCCACTGGGCGACGCCGCCTGGCTCACTCCAGATCACCGACTCGGCGACCCGGATCCCGCCGGGTCGCCCACAGGCATGATCAAGTGGTGCGGTGACCCAACCAGTCACAGCCATCGACGGCCGGCCGGAAGCCGAGAGTCGTCGGCGCTCACCGTCGGGTAACCTGAGCGCGCGGGCCGCTAGCTCAATGGCAGAGCTGTGGACTTTTAATCCATAGGTTCAGGGTTCGAGTCCCTGGCGGCCCACTCCAACCAACGAAAGCCCTGGTACGCGACTGCGGCTGGCGGTACGAGCCTCAGATCAGACCGACCCCACCGTGGCCCGTCATGGCTCCTGCCTGCCGGCCGGGTGGTCGGAGGCTCCCTCGGGTGGCTTACTGCCAACTGGCGGCTGGGCCGCGATCACCCGATCCGTTGCCGCCAGGGCGGCCAGAGCCTCGGCACTGTCCGGTTCGGGCGTGCCGACCAGCAGTTGCTGACCGGGAGCGTCGCGGACGTCGAAGGTCTGGTAGGTCAGCTGGACCTGCCCCGCCTCGGGGTGGTTTACGACCTTGAACATGCGGTTCAGGCCCCGCACTGTCTGGTCCGCCCAGAGGGTGCGGAACGCCGGCGAGTCGCGTCGCAGGTCGGCCACGAGCGCCCGGATTTGGGGATCTTCCGGGAAGCGGCCGGCGTTGAGTTGCAGGGCGTGTACGACGTTCTCGGTCAGGGACGGCCAGTCGGGGAAGACGGCGCGGGCCTGCGGGTGCTGGAACAGCACCCGGACCATGTTGGTCGGGCCGGTGAACGGGGACAGCAGGGCGGCCGCCACGCTGTTGGTGGCCAGCACCTCGAATGCGGGACTGAGCACGTAGGCAGCGGCGGCGGGGAAGGCGTCCAGCAGCCGCAGCAGCGCCGGGTCCACGGAGTCCCGGGAGTTGTCCGGGCCGAGGCGAGGGTGGAGCCCGGCGAGCCGGAAGAGATGGCGGCGCGCGTCCGGGTCGAGGTGCAGGGCCCGACCGATCGCGTCGAGCAGCTGTGCGGAGGGGTTGCGCTCCCGGCCCTGTTCGAGGCGGGCGTAGTAGTCGGCGCTCACGCCGGCCAGGACCGCGAGTTCCTCGCGGCGCAGTCCGGGTACCCGGCGGTCGCCGCCCCTGGGCAGTCCGACCTCTTTCGGGTCGACTCGCGCGCGACTGGCCCGGAGGAATTCCCCGAGCCGGTTTCGATCGGACATGTCGACCAGCCTAGGACTTCGGGCCGACGCCGCCGGCCGACTGGTGACTTCGCTGCGGGATGCGCGATCCGCAGGTGGAGAGCGCACGGGACAGAGAGCCCTGGAACCGAATGAAACGTACGCGGTGCCGGGGTGTGGCGCACCCCGGAAACCTCGCCCTTCCAGGGTCCGCGTACCAGCCGGATCGTTGAGCAGCGACGCTCGGGCAGCGGGCCCGAAGTGCAACAGGAGGATCAATGGGAAACAGTGCCGACTCGAAGATCATTCTGATCACCGGCGCAAGCAGTGGCATCGGTGCGGCGACCGCCCGCCGGCTGGCCGCCGACGGCCATCACGTCGTGCTCGGTGCCCGACGCGTCGACCGGCTCGCCGCGCTCGTCGACGAACTGCGCGCCGCCGGTGGCACCGCCGAGCACCATGAGCTGGACGTCACCAGCCGAGAGAGTGTGCTCTCCTTCGTCGAGGGCACCCACGAACGGCACGGCCGCATCGACGTACTGGTGAACAACGCCGGTGTGATGGCCCTGTCCACCCTCGACACGCTGCGGGTGGACGAGTGGGACCAGATGATTGAGGTGAACCTGCGCGGCACCCTGTACGGCATCGCCGCCGCGTTGCCGCTGATGCGTGCCCGTGGCGCGGGGCACATCATCAACATCGGCTCCACCGCCGCGTACCGCGTCGACCCGACGGCTGCGGTCTACTGCGCCACCAAGTACGCAATACGGGCACTCACCGAAGGTTTGCGCCAGGAGAGCCAGGACGTCCGGGTGACCCTGGTGAGCCCCGGCTACACCCACTCGGAACTCACGGAGCAGGGTGGCGACCCTCGGGTGCGGGCTGCCGTCCAGGCGGCGGCCGAAGAGCTGGGAATGCCGGCCTCGGCGGTCGCTGACGCTATCGCCCACGCGATCGCCCAGCCGGGCAGCGTCGACGTCAACGAGATCATCATGCGGTCAACCGCGCAGGGCTGACCGCACATCACGAGGAGTGCACCCATGAGCGAAGCGCTTGAGATGACGACGTTCCGGCTCGTCCCCGGTCTGACCGGCGCCGACTTCGTCAATGCCAACGAGGACATCAACGACTACCTGCGGCGCCAACCCGGCTTCCGGTGGCGTCGGATCGCGCAGGACGACGACGGCACCATCACCGACATCGTCGCGTGGGACTCCGCCGCGGACGGCCGTCGCAGTGCCTCGGGGATCATGACCGAGATGGCCGACTCCCCGGTGCACGCGACCATCGACCAGGCCACTGTCGACTTCCGGATCGTCCCGGTGTTGCAGCACGCCAGCTGACCTCGATCTGCCGGTACCGCCCTCTTGGACGACGAGTCCGGCACCTGGCGTTGAGGGCGGACGTAGATATCCTCTTCAGGTGCAGGCCTGTGTGGAGATCGTTGACACGGGTCCGGCACTGCGAAGGGACTATCGACATGCCCCGTGTGGTACCGGCGGTCAACCGCGCACTCGACGTCCTCGAACTGTTCCTGGACTGCCCCCAACTGTCGGCCCGCCAGGTGATGGAGCGGCTCGACCTGCCCCGCACCACGGTCCACGAACTGCTCGTCACGCTTGAGGCTCGCTCGTACCTGATCTCCGTACCGGGTCAGCCTGTGCAGTATCGGCTCGGCATGCCGCTGTTCCAGCTGGGCGCGGCGTTCGCGGGCCGGCTTGATCTGGTACGCGAGGCGCAGGGCGTCGCGCGGGACGTGGCCGCCGCGTGCGACGAGGCGGTGCATGTGGCGGTGCGCGACGGCGCCGATGTCATCTACCTCGTCAAGTTCGACAGCACCCACCCCGTTCGGATGGTTTCCGGGGTCGGGCTGCGGCTGCCCGCCCACTGCACGGCGGTCGGCAAGGTACTGCTGTCGGCCCTCGATCAGGCGGACCTGGACGCCGTCCTGCCGAAGGACCCACTGCCGGGCATGACGCCGGACAGCATCACCGACCCAGACCTTCTTCGTGAGCATCTTGAGCGTGTCCGGGCGGAGGGCATCGCTGTCGACATTGGCGAGTCGGACAGCGCGATGCGTTGCGTCGCCGCGGCGATCCGGGACCATACCGGCGCCATCATCGCTGGGATGAGCCTGTCCGCGCCGATCATTCGCTGGACGCCTCAGGTGCAGGTGGAGTGGACCGGGCTGGTTCGCGAGGGCGCGGCCGCGTTGTCGGCTCGGATGGGCTACCGGGCGCAGCCTCGATAGCCAACCTCCCGCTTTCGGTTCGAAACAACATCGAAACATTGACATCGTTCTCCACGCTGCCTTAGCGTCGCGACCACTCGATCCGGTATATCGAACCTAGTTCGAAATCTCGAACGGCGGTGGTCCCGTGACCCGACCGAACTGGAACGTCAGAGCTACTTCCTCGGCCCGGTCGCCGATCGCCTCGACCTCGTCGCACCACCCGGCGAGCGACACACGGATTCTCTCGCGCGGCCCACTCGAACGCCAAGGCAGGACGACGGTGAACGGCGGCACGAGCGAGCCCGCCGTAACCGTGGCAACCACACGAACGTCGACAACGAGCACGCGAACGCGCTGATCGATACGGGCGACGCATCCCTGGTCGCCGTCATGGAACGCCTGGAGCACGAGCATCGCGGTGTTCGTCAGACAGGCCTTCGGCGTGCATCGGTGCGGAGACTTTAAGGAGGCGAATGTCCATGGAGATCAAACCGGCGTGGTCCCGGCGCGGCTTTCTGGGGATGGGGGTGGGGGTGCTCGGCGCGGCCGGTCTGGCCGCGTGCGGGGACACCTCCGAATCGCCCAGCAAGGTGCAGCCGGAAGTTCCGCAGGAGCTGATCGACGCCGCAGCGTCGATGAAGGGCTCCTCGATGGGGATGCTGTCGCAGAAGCTGTACTCGACGGCGGCGAACGAAGCCCTGGACAGCTCGATCAAGAAGTTCGCCGACACCACCGGCACGAAGATCGAGAACAGTCTGGTCCAGGCCGACGCCGGTGACGTGGTGGCCAAGATCGACGCCGAGGTCAAGGGTGGGGTGGCCCGTGACCTGGCGTTCATGACCGACTCGCGGTTCGTCGCGCAGTTCCAGGCGCTGGGCGACCTGGAGGACGTGACGGACGTCGTCAAGGCGCTGACGGCCAAGTACGGCGAGCCCTGCGCGGAGGCCAAGAACTTCTGCGTCTTCGACGGCAAGTGGTTCGCGATCCCGTACCACTTCATCGGGATCGGGTCGTTCCTGCGCAAGGACTGGATGCAGGACAAGGGCATCACCCCCAAGGACATCTACAGCTGGGAGGAGCTGCGGGACCTGTGCCTGGAGATCTCCGATCCGGGCAAGCGCCGGTTCGGCTGGGGCATGACGGTGAACCGGTCCGGTGACGGCAACGGCATGATCGAGGCGCTGATCAATGCCTACGGCGGGTCGATCGCCTCCAACGACGGCCGGAAGGTCACCTTCAACTCCCCGGAAACCGTGCAGGCGGTGACGTTCCTCGGCGACATCTACACCAACCCCAAGTACAAGCCGATGCTGCCGCCGGGGATCGCCAGCTGGACCGACACCAGCAACAACGAGAACTGGCTCGCCGGGATCCTCGGCTACACCCGTAACCAGTTCAGCGTCTACGCGGATTCCAGGACCAAGAAGAACCCGGTGCACGCCAACACCCACGTGTTCTCCGACTGCATCGGGCCGGCGACCGACAATCCGCTGCTGCTCGGCCAGTCGCAGGGCTTCGTCGTCTTCAAGGGCGCCAAGAACCCAGCGCTCGCCAAGCTCCTGGCTCAGTACCTGGTCAGCGCGCCCGCGCTGCTCGGGGTGGCGAAGGAAGCACCCGGCCTGGTGATGCCCGCCTGGGAGAAGGTCTGGGACGCCGACCCGTTCTTCACCAGCGGCGACCAGGCGTTCCCCATGCTGCGCAAGATCACTGAACTGAAGCTGCCGCTGAACACGAAGAACGGCCTGGCCTTCCCGCAGAAGGCCAGCGCGGGCCAGCAGGCGGTGGGGTCGGCCTACGTCCTCACCGACATGATGCAGCAGGTCGTCCAGGGGACGGCGCCGGCACAGGCCGTGACGGCCGCCCACGCGAAGATGGTGCAGATCTTCAACCAGCAGGGGCTGCCGCAGTGAGCTCGGTCCGTCCTGCGCGGGTCCCGGCGGCGCGGAAGTCCGCGCCGTCGGGACCCGGCTCTCTCACCGCGGTCCAGCGCCGGCTGGGGCGTGACTGGCGGCTCGCGGCGCTGTTCCTGGCGCCCATGGCGGTGCTGGTCGGCGGGCTCGTCCTCGTGCCGATCGCCCGGTCGATCATCACCAGCACCACGGAACGACACGGGCAGGACACCGTGTTCGTCGGCCTGGACAACTATCTCGCGCTCGTCGGCGACGACCAGTTCCACACCGGCGTGGTGAACTCGTTCGTCTTCACCGCGTACGCCGAGATTTTCAAGGTCGTGCTGGGGTTGGCCGCGGCCCTGCTGCTGCACCATCGGCGTCGCGGGCGGGCCGTGCTGGCCGGGTTGCTTCTGGTGCCGTGGGTGGTGCCGACGGTGGTGACGGCGTTCAGCTGGCGCGCGCTGCTCGACCCGATCTTCGGCAGCGTCAACACGCTGCTCACCGCTACCGGGATCGGTCCGCTGCTGGCCAGCGCGCACCTGGTCGACAGCTGGCCGGCGGGCTGGCTGTCCGACCCGTCGCTGGCCATGCCGTCGGTGATCCTCGTCAACGTCTGGAAGGGGGTGCCGTTCTTCACCGTGTGTTTCCTCGCGGGGTTGAAGGCCATCCCGGCGGACCTCTACGAGGCGGCGACCATCGACGGCGCTTCGTCGTGGCAGCGGTTCGCCAACGTGACGCTGCCCGGCCTGCGCCACGTGCTCACCGTGACGGTGACCCTGTCGTCGATCTGGACGTTCAACAACTTCGACCTCGTCTGGTTGCTGACGCAGGGCGGCCCGGGTGACGTGACCGCACCGTACGTGCTCATCGCCTACTCCAAGGCGATCCTGCAGCTCCAGTACGGCGCGGGCGCGGCGGTCACCCTCGTCATGCTGCCGATCATCGGCGGGCTGGTGTTCGTCCTGGTCCGGTTGTTGCGCCAGGACACCAACATCAAACTGCCCCGGAAACGCCGGGCAGCGCGGTGGATCGGAACGCGGCGGTGGGCGGGGACGGCGCGGAAGGCGCTGCCGTGGGTCGTCGCCGCGCTTGTCACAGGTCTGCTGGCCTGGGCATCGCCGCAGATCTTCTGGAAGGCGGCGGTGGTCCTCGGGGTGATTCTGCTGATCGCGGCGGCGGTCGGCCGGGTGGTATCGACCCTCCAGTCCCGAGGCGGTCGCCGGTCGTCGTCGGTGGTGTCGGGCCTGGGGTCGTGGGTCGCGCTGGCCGGGTTGCTCTTCTTCGTGCTGGGCCCGCTGTACTGGATCGCCGTCACGGCCTTCAAGTCTGAGGGTCAGGTCGTCATGCGCACCGACGACCTGTGGCCAACGCCGTGGACCTTGGAGCAGTTCGGCGCTCTCTTCGCCAACCAGCCGTTCGGCCGCTGGTACCTCAACACCCTGCTGGTGTCCGCGGCGTCCACGGCGGTGGCACTGGTCTGCGCTGCCCTGGCGGGTTACGCGCTGGCCCGGCTGCGGTTCCGGGGTGCGCAGGGCTTCACCGTCACGGTGCTGCTCACCTACGTGATGCCGGGCGCGCTGCTGTTCATCCCGCTGTATCAGATGCTCATCGGCGCCCGGCTCACCGACTCGTTGTGGTCGCTGGTGGTGACCTACCCGACCTTCACGTTGCCGTTCGCCACCTGGCTGCTGGTGGGGTACTTCTCGTCGATCCCCATCGAGTTGGAGGAGGCCGCGCTCGTCGACGGCTGCACCCGCCTCCAGGCGTTCGGCCGGGTGGTGCTGCCGCTGGCCAAGCCGGGGCTGCTGGCCGTCGCGCTCTTCACCCTGACCAACGCCTGGAACGAGTTCCTCTTCGCCTTCGTGTTCATCACGAAGGACGAGTACAAGACGCTCCCGGTGGGGATGCAATCGATGATCGCCGGAGACGTGGTGCCGCAGGGACAACTCGCCGCGGCGTCGCTGCTCGTCAGCATCCCCGTGGTGATCATGTACGCCCTCGGGCAGCGCTTCCTCACCGAAGGGCTCACCGCGGGGGCGGTGAAGGGCTGACCGAACCGGCCAGCCGCTCGGCCGCTACCAGGCCATGTTGATGGCACGCTCGAAGTTGATGTAACCGGCCCGGGCGAAGGCGTTCGCCATCGGGGCATTGCCCAGGTCGGTGGCGGCCCGGATGCGCGGCACGTTCTCCTCGGCCAGGATTCGGGTGCCCTCGGCGAGGAGGCCGTCGACGTAGCCGTGGCCCCGGTGCTCCGGAACGACGCCCAGGTAGGCGATCACCGGGTGGTACGCGTTGCGTGCCGGGACGACGAACCCGACGGGGTCGCCGTCCCGGCCCAACGTGCCGACACGCCACCACTCACGCGGGCTGGAGTACGCGGCGAACTCCTGCTCGTAGTGCTTGACGGCGGCCTCGCGCGGGGACATCTGCGCCAGGTCGCCACGACTGTGCGCGTCCAGCGTCCCGTCCAGGGCGCGGGTCATCAACGCGATCAGCTCGTCGGTGTCGCCGGCCGGGCGGAAGGCGAGACGCTGGTCGGGCTTCGGCACGCCGGCCGCAGGGGCCCATTCCAGGCGGAGCCGTTCGACAGTCAGGTGCGCGCCGGCGTTCTCCAGTACGCCCATCCTCAGTCGCACCGCCCGGTACGCGTCCGGATCCTCCCGCCAGTTGGCCGGAATGAAGCGCCCGTACTCGGGAGGGGTGACCCCGGTCGGCAGGACCTGCCTGGCGGCCGTCTCGTACAGCGCCTGCGCCACCTCGGTCAGATCCTCGGCGGTGTCGTCGACGTCGAGAATGTCCAGCAGCAACGGGGTGCTGTCGCCGCTGCGGCCCCACCAGGCGACCCGGGCCAGCAGACGATCGCCACGCAGGGCCACCCACATCCACTCCGGCCGGCGGCGTTGCTCGGCGAGGTCGTCGGCGAGTTCGTGGTTGATGGTGTACGGGAGGCGGTTGAACAGCTCGACCTCGTCCGGCCCGGTGATGGGACGGATCGTGACGCCGCCGGGGAGGGTGCTCATGCGGACTCGTCTCCGGCCTCGGTGCGGCTGTAGGTCAGGAAGAGGGCGCCACTGCCCAGGACGGTGTGGTCGGTCAGGCGCCAGGTGCGTGGGGCGAAGACGGCGTCGCGGCCGAACAGCGGGATGCCGGCGCCGATGGTCAGCGGGGCAAGTTTGACGATCAGCTGATCGATCTCGGGGTACAGGGCACCGGCCAGGGCGCCACCGCCGATCACCCAGACGTCCTTGCCGTCGTGCCGCTTCAACTCTCGTACGGTGGCAATCGGGTCTTGGCCGATGACCTCGACGGCCGGGTCCGGGCTGCCGCCGAGGGTGCGGGAGAACACCAGGTGGCGCAGGTGCGGGTACGCGTCGGTCACGCCGGCCTTCAGGCCCACCTCGTACGAGTGACGTCCTTCCAGCACTGTGTCGAACCGGCTGCCCTGGTCGGTGATGCCGAACGCCTGCCGGGCCGGGCCGGGCAGGGTCTCCGGGTACTCGGCGACCAGGTGGCGCAGGTAGTCCTCCGGAACGGGCCAGAACCCGTCGGGGCCGGTGGGGTCGGCCCCGTCGGGGCCGGCGATGAAGCCGTCCAGGGTGGTGGCGATGTAATACACGAGCTTGCGCACGACGATCTCCTCGTTCAGGCTGCCGGATGCTGTTCGGCGATGACGTCCGTCAGCCTGCCCGCCGAGACACCGGGCTACAAGATCACACCTGGTAACGTGCCATAACTCTTCGCTAATGCGTGGATCGGGAACCGCACATGGAACTCCGCGACATCGAGATCTTTCTGACCCTGGCGGAGGAACTGCACTTCACCCGCACCGCCGAGCGGCTGCACGTGACCCAGGCCCGGGTCAGCCAGGCGATCAAGAAGCAGGAACGCCGGATCGGCGCCGCGCTGTTCGAGCGGAACAACCGGCAGGTGGCACTCACACCGATCGGCCAACGACTCTTCGACGACATTCAGCCCATGTACCGGGGCCTGCACGAGGGCATGGACCGGGCCAGGCTCGCCGCCCGCGGCAAGACCGGGGTGCTGCGGGTCGGGTCGATCGCCGTCAACCTCCACGATTTCCGTGAGCTGTTCGACGGGTTCGCGAAGGACCACAGTGAGTGCGAGGTGCAAATCCGGCATGTCGACTTCGGCGATCCCTTCGGTCGGCTGCGCGCCGGCGACATCGACGTGCAGATCGTGTGGCTGCCCGTCAAGGAACCGGACCTCACCGTCGGCCCGGTGATCTACACCGAACCCATAGTGCTCGCCGTCGGGGCGACCCACCGGCTGGCGGGCCGGAAGTCGGTCTCCTACGAGGATCTGGCGGACGAGACGGTAATGGGCGGAGCCCGGCCGGACTACTGGCGGGAGATCCTGGTGCCCGTACACACACCCAGCGGACGGTTGATACCGATCGGCCCGTCGGTCTCCAACTTCCAGGAGATGATCCCGATCCTCGTCACTGGCGAAGCCGTCTCGCCCGTGCACGCCCAGGCCGCCCGCTACTACGCGCGGCCGGACATCGCCTATGTGCCCATCCACGACGCCAAGCCGGGCCGGTGGGGGCTGATCTGGCGTACCGGCGGCGAGACGGAACTCATCCGGTCGTTCGCCAGCGCCGCGCACCACCTCAGCTCCATCGAGGAGGCCGGCTGACTCCCCCTGCCGTGGTACGAATGCCGCATAGCGTGCATAACCTACAGGGAGTACGTGGTCTTCAGCCGGGTGTCCCGGGATCGGCCGATCGGGCTGCTCGCCCTGGCCGCCCTGACGCCGTTGATGCTCCTCGTACGGCCGGTCGTGGCCGCCGTCGCCGCCGCCGCAGTCCTGGCCGGGGTCGCCATCCCGGACGCCGCTCGGACGCGAGAATGCCCAACTGACCCGCCGTCGCCGCCTGGATAGCCAGCCAAGACCCCGCGGGGCCTCACTGCCTGAGCTGTTTCTCGAACCAGTGGTGGGCGTAGTGCTCGGTGTTGTACGCCTCGATCTCCCGGTAACCGGTCGCCCGGTACAGGGCGATCGCCTCGGTGAGGTTGCGGTTGGTGTCCAGCCGGACTGCGGTCGCGCCCTGCTCGGCGGCGTACCGTTCCAGCTCACCCAGCAGCCGCCGCCCGACGCCGAGGCCGCGTACGGTGTCCGCCACCCACACCCGTTTGATCTCGGCGGCCTCGTCCCGGTGGAGCTTCACCCCGCCGCAGCCGATCGGCTCGCCGTTGAGGGTGGCGAGCAGGAGCACCCCGTTGGGCGGGACGAGCGCCTCGTCGTGGAGCGGCTTACTCAGTGCAGGGTCGAAACCGTCGTCGAGTCGCCGGGCGATGTCCCGGCCGTAGGCCCGCAGGCAGGCCCGGGCCCGCGGGTCACTCGGCGGACACGGCTCGATGACGACCATCGAGCCGATGAGCAGCCGTTCCACCTCGGCCATGGCGGTGACGAGTCGTTCGCGGCGGTGTTCGGTGAGCGGTTCGAGGATCGAGGCGGCGAGATCGTCCGACCGCTGATCGAGGTCGGCCCACTGGGTCCGGCCGGCGTCGGTGAGCGTGGCGACGCGTACCCGGCCGTCGCCGCCGGTGTGGTCGACCGGTCCGACGGTGATGAGGCCGTCGTTCTCCAGGGTGCGCAGGAGTCGACTGAGGTGTCCGGAGTCCAGGCCGAGCCGGGTCCGTAACGCGGCGACCTCGGCACCGGCGGGGCCGATCTCCCAGAGCAGCCGCGCCTGCCCCAGAGGGCGCCCCTGGGCCATGTACTCGTCGTCGAGCGCGCCCACCCGTTGGGTGACCGTCCGGTTGAACCGCCGCACGGCGGCGATGAGAGCCGAGTCCATCTACCTGACTTTAGTCAGGCTTCTTGCCTAAGCGCCAGATCGGTGGCGGTAGGACCGGATGCCGGCGTGGTCCAGGACGACCACCAGAAGCGCCACCCCGGTGGCGACCGCGCTGACCACCAACAGCGGCAACCGCAGCACGGCCGCCGCACCGGCCAGCATGAACAGGGCGGCAACCCGGGGCCAGGAGAGTCGCCGATGGATCGCCGCCGAGAAGAGGATCCGCCCGACGAGGAACAGCGTCGGGCCGCTCAGAATGACAGCGACCGCTGTCGTGTCACCGGTCTGCAGAGGGTGGGCGATGCTCAGTTCGGCGCCGACCGCGGTGACCACCAGCCCGGCGATCATCACCAGGTGCAGGTATCCGGTGATGACGCCGAGCCAAGCCGGATCGGCGTGCTCGATGGCCGGGCCGAGGCGCTGGCCGGCGGGCGTGACATAGAGCAGACCGATCAGCACGGCGGTGGCGAAGACCAGCAGAAACGCGACAGTCTGCGGGAGGTGAAGGTCAGTGCCGGCGTACGAGAGGCCGGCGACCAGAACGAGCTCGCCGAGCGCGATGATCATGATTTGCTGGTACCGCTCGGCGAAGTGCTCACCGGCCAGGTGCAGCTCCTCCCGCCTGGTCCGGCCCATCCCCGGCGTGGGCCAGCCCAGCCGAGGACCGATCAGGTCGAGGGCGAGGGCGAGCAGCCAGAGAGGCACCCGCCACTGCGGCAGCAACCCGCCGGCGAGCCACGGTACGGCCGAGACGCTGAACCAGGACAGGATCCGCAGCGTCCGGATCTGCCGCGGATGACCGCGCAGCCCGACGGCGGTGACCACGCCCCGGGCGATGTGCACCGAGACGTACGCGCCGGCGAACAGCAGGCCCCGCCCGTCCAACGCCTGCGGGATCGCCACCCCGGCCAGCAGGGCGCCCAACGCCGAACCCACCAGCATCCACCGCACCGCCGGGCTCTCCGGGTCGTACCAGTCGGCGAACCAGGTGGTGGGCACCCAGATCCACCACACCCCGGTCAACAGCAGGGCGGTGTGCAGCGCGCCGACCAGGCTGAGGTCGTGCAGCAGGTGGGTGGCCAGCTGACTGAGGGCGAGCACGAACGCCAGATCGAAGAAGAGCTCCAGGAACGAGGCGCTCAGCGGCGAGTCGCCGCCCCGCAGCAGCCGTTCGGGTCTGCTCGCCATCGGCGCTCCTCCCGCTGGCGCACGCCCTCCGTCCGTCGTACCACCCGAGGGCCGGCCACCGGAGGCGAAAGCCGAGGTCAGCGGCGGACGCCGACCCCCGCGTACCCGTGGGCGTCCACGGTTTCCGGGTCGCCCTCCGGTCGCCAGCGGGTGGTGGCGACCAGGCCGGGTTCCACCAGGTCGTACCCGGCGAAGAAGCGTGCCGTCTCGGCGCGCGTGCGGGGCACCAGTGGGGCGCTGCTGTTGCGGTAGACGGCCTGGCCGCGCTCGGCCAGCTCCGGCGGGATGCCGTCCAACGTCAGGTGGGACAGCACCAGGTGACTGCCGGGCGCGGTGGCGTCGCGCAGCCGGGCGATCGCCGCCCACGGGTCGTCGTGGTCCGGCACGAAGTGCAGCACCGCGAGGAGCAGCACCGCCACCGGTTGGTCCAGGTCGAGGGTGGCCCGCACGTCCGGGTGGGCCAGCAGCTCGTCCGGCCGCCGCAGGTCGCCCTGCACGACCGCGGTGCCGGGCACCCCCGTCAGCAACTGCCGGGCGTGTCCGACGGCAACCTCGTCGTAGTCGACGTAGACCACCCGCGCGTCGGGCGCCACGGCCCGCACCACCTCGTGCACGGCGTCCTGGGTGGGCAGCCCGGCGCCGATGTCCAGGAACTGGCGTACGCCCTGCTCGGCGGCGTACCGGACGGCTCGGCGCAGGAAGTGCCTGTTGGTCTGCGCGGCTACCCCGGTCTCCGGGAAGATCTCCAGCACCCGGTCGGCGGCGGCCCGGTCGGCCGGGAAGTTGTGGCTGCCCCCGAGGAAGTAGTCATACATCCGGGCGACGTTGGGTCTTGCGGTGACATCAGATGCCGGCTGATCGGACATGCGGGTTCCCTTCGGCTGTGGGAGCGGAACTCGATGTGTAGCACCCGCGGCGACGACCCGCTGACCCCTCGTGTCGTTGATCCGGCTGCGCCCATGGTCACCGCTGACCACGGTGGGGGCACCGACTCAACGAGGAGGGACGCCGATGACCGCTCAGCGCGAAACCGTGCAGGTCGACCACGACCTGTTCCGCGCCGTGTACGACTCGCCCGCATCACTGCCCGGCCGACACCGCTGGACCACCCCCGAGTCGGATGTCCGGCGGCTGGAGAAACTGCTCGGCATGCCGGCACGCAGCATCGGCGCTCCGCTCTGGGTCAGCGGCGACGAACCCGACTGCCCGAAGTGCCGCCGGCGGGTCACCTGGTACGACATCGTCTCGTCGGCGCTCTCCGGCCTGCACGACAAGACCATGATCGCCACGGTCATCCTGGGCGAGCGCAAGTACGTCAACACCGAGATCCCGGATGCCATCGCCGGGGTGCGCTGCTCCGACTGTCACACCGCGATCGACGGTCTGCGCAGCTTCAAGTGCCACAACTGGGCGTACGCCTTCGAGGCGCTGGAGGCCGTCCGGGAACGGATGGCCGGCGGTCCCGTGCCGACCTGAGCTGGAGCCCGCGCCAACCTGAGCCGGTCGCAGCGGCTCAGTCGGCCGAGCGGCGGGTGGGGCGGCGGCCGGGCGGGGAGGGCAGCTCCGGGCCGGGATCGGGCACCGGCGGCATCGGCCGGGTGACCGGGTCGGCGCCGGTGACCAGCAGCGACTCACCGTGGTGCCACAGCTCAACCTCGGCATCGCCGGCGGCGTCGGGCAGCTCGTAGCGGGCCTCTGCCGGAGTCAACGTGACCCGCAGCCGGTGGCCACGCCAGCGCAGGCTGAACGCCAGCCGGTCGATCCGTCGCGGCAGCCGGGGATCGAAGGAGAGCACCCTCCGGTCGTCGCGCAGCCCGCCGAAGCCCTGCACCAGCGCCAACCACGCGCCGGCCAGCGAGGCCAGGTGCAGCCCGTCGGCGGTCTTGTCACCCAGGTCGGCCAGGTCCTGCAGGACCGACTCGGCGAACAGGTCGTACGCCAGATCCAGGTGCCCGACCTCGGCGGCCAGCACGGCCTGGGGTGCCGCCGACAACGACGAGTCGCGGACCGTGCGGGCCTGGTAGTAGGCCAGGTTGCGGGCCTTCTCGTCGGCGGTGAACTCCCCGGGGCAGAGCTGCATGGCCAGCACCAGGTCGGCCTGCTTCACCACCTGCTTGCGGTACAGCTCCAGGTACGGAAAGTGCAGCAGCAGCGGGTAGTCGTCGTCGCCGGTGTTCGGAAAGTCCCACTCGGGTTGGTCGGTGAAGCCGGCTGCCTGCTGGTGCACCCCGCGCTCACTGTCGTACGGGACGGCCATCGCGTCGGCGGCGGCCCGCCAGCCGGCCACCTCGTCGCGGGCCACGCCGAGCCGGCCGGCCAGCTCAGGATGCCCCTCGGCAGCATTCGCCGCGCCGAGCAGATTGCGCTTCGCCATCAGGTTGGTGAAGACGTTGTCGTCGACAAGCGCGGCGTACTCGTCCGGGCCGGTCACCCCGTGCAGGTGGAAGCCGCCGTCGCCGGAGAAGTGGCCGAAGCCGTGCCAGAGCCGGGCGGTCTCCACCAGCAGTTCCAGCCCCGCCTCGGCCAGGAACCGTTTGTCGTCGGTGGCCGCCAGGTAACGCAGCACCGCGTCGGCGATGTCGGCGTTGACGTGCAGCGCGGCGGTGCCCGCCGGCCAGTAGCCGGAGCTTTCCCGGCCGCCGATGGTGCGCCACGGAAAGGTCGCGCCGGTCAACCGCAGCTCGGCGGCCCGCTCCCGCGCCTCGGGAAGGTGGGCGTGCCGCCACCTCAGCGCCGAGCGGGCCACGGCCGGGGCCAGATAGGTGAGCACCGGCAGGACGTAACTCTCGGTGTCCCAGAGAACGTGCCCGTCGTAGCCGTTGCCGGTCAACCCCTTGGCCGAGATGGTCCGGTCGGAGTCCGGACGACCGGCCTGGATCAGGTGGAACATCGCGAACCGAACGGCCTGCTGGAGCTCCGGATCACCGTCGAGTTGCACGTCGGCGACCTGCCAGGCCGCGTCCAGGGCGGCCCGCTGGTCGGTGAGCAGGGCGTCGAAGCCGTCCGCGCGGGCCGCGTCCGCCTCGGCGGCGACCAGGGCGGCCAACTCGTCGGCGGGCGTCGCGTCGACCGCCGCCCACTCGTAGGCGGCGAACTTCGTCAGCCGCAGTTGCTCCCCCGGGCGCAGGCGACCTGTGACGGTCAGCCGTACCCGGTCCGGGGTGCAGTCACCAGTCGTGGTCACCGTGCCCGGACCCTCCACCAGGTGACTGACCGCGACCGCGACGCGCTGGCCGCTGCGCTCGGTGCGGTGCACCAGCACGCCGTCGAGGCCGGTCGCACGGTACGTCTCGGCGGTCAGCGGGTCGGTGGGCGCCGAGGCGGCCCGGGGATCGTCCGAACGCTCCGGCACCTTCTCGTTGGACAGCAGATCGGAGCAGACCCGCAGCTCGACGGTGGTGTCCAACGGCTCGACCTCGTATTGGACGGCGGCCGCCGGGCGACGCGGCAGGGACACCAACCGGGTGCTGCGGACGCGTACGCCCCGACCGGCCGGTGACACCCACTCGGTCTCCCGGCGCAGCACGCCGGTCCGCAGGTCGAGCACCCGTTCGTGGCTGCGTAGCGTGCCGGTCCGGAGATCCAGCGGCTCGTCGTCGACCCAGAGCCGGATCAGTGCGGCGTTCGGTGCGCTGATGACTGTGTCGCTGGCCGACGGGAACGCGTACCCCTCCTCGGGATAGCTCAGCTCGCGCCGTTCGTGGAAGCCACTGACGTAACTGCCCGGCATCCCGCACGGGGCACCCTCGTCGAGCACCCCGCGCCAGCCGATCCACCCGTTGCCCAACGCGAAGATCGACTCGGTCTCGCCGAGCCGGTTCAGGTCGGCCTCCGTCCGCCGGATCCGCCAGGTCTCGTCGTCCGCCGTCGCGGCGGTGGACTGCGGTTGATCGGTGGCCGAACCGGTCTGCACGAAACCTCCTGCGGATGCCGACGTCGTCCTGCAACAGCCAACCAGGGTTGGCTGTGCGAATCCTGGGCGAAGGTCGTGCAGACTCATCGACCTTCGACAGGAGCGGTGCCCTCTGGCCCGTTCCTAGGGTGTCCCCCAGGTGAACAGGGTATGAACGTGAAGTGAGGTGATGCATGCTCGACAACGGCAGCATGGACGTTCCGGAGATCAGCGCCGAGTGGTACAGCGACGTCGTCGACGCCGCCGCCGGCAGCCCAGAGCCGGTGCAGTGGTTCATCGGACACGCCACCGAGGGGGTGATCCTGCTGCTCGGCGCGCTGCTGCTGATGGCCGCGCTGAGCCGCCGGTCCGGCGGCCCGCACGACCGGGCACTCGCCCTGATCGCGCCGGTGCCGGCCCTCCTGGCGTACGCGGGCAGTGAGCTCTTCAAGACCGTGGTGGACGAGGACCGCCCCTGCCGGAACATCGGCCGGGAGATCATCGCGGGTGCCTGCCCACCCCCGGGCGACTGGTCGTTCCCCAGCAACCACGCCACAGTGGCCGGTGCGCTGGCGGTCACCACGTTGCTGCTCGCCCGCCGACTCGGCCTGGTCGCGCTGCCCCTGGCCGCGCTCGCCGCCTTCTCCCGGGTCTTCGTGGGCGTGCACTACCCGCACGACGTGATCGCGGGCGTGCTGTTCGGTGCCCTGGTCGCAGTGGTGTTCACCCCGTTGCTGGCCCGCCCGACCAGCGAGGTGCTCCGCCGCCGGGCCAACCGCCCCGACAGCCCGGCCCCCAAACTGGCCAGCCGCTCCCGCCCCTGACCACCGACGTACCCGTCCGCCGTCCGCCGCCCGCCGCCCGCCGTCAAGATCGCGCTCGATCCTGGTTGTAGTGGCCTCCATTGCGATGGACACCACTAGATCCTGGATCGAGCGCGATCTTGAGAGTGGGTGACCGCCCGCCGGCGGGTCAGGTCGCCAGCAGAAGCGCAGCCGTCGTGCCGAGCAGCAGGAACGGGCCGAACGGCAGGTGGGTGCTCCAGCTGGCGCGGCGGCTGGCCAGCAGGCCCAGACTCACCAGCGCGGAGAGCCCGAAGGTGAGCAGCAGCCCGAACGCCAGCACCGGCCAGCCGTACCAGCCGAGCAGCGCGCCGACGCTGAGCGCCAGCTTGGCGTCGCCCAGCCCGAAGCCCCGCCGGCCGAGCAGGACCGCGGTGCTGGCGAAGAAGAGTGCCAGCCCCGCGCCGCCGATGACGGCCCGCAGCCAGTGACCCGGGTCGGCGTCCAGCGCGGCCACGCCGAGCAGCAGCCAGGTCCCGGCCGCCGCGGGCAGGGTGAGCCGGTCCGGCAACCGGTGCACGGCCAGGTCGACGAGGATCGCCGGGATCGTCCAGGCGAGCCACCAGCCCAGCGCCGGCAACGCCCCGCCGCGCGGACCGGCGACCGCCAGCAGCACCGCCGCCGCGAGCACGACCAGTTCGACCGCGCCCGGCGGCGGGCCGACCCGGCCACGGCAGCTACCGCACCGGGCTGCCGGGCCCAGCGCCGGCCAGGGCCGGGTCAGGCCGACCGGCGCGCCGCAGGCGTCGCAGCCGGTCCGACTGGGCAGGCCCGGGGGTACGGCGTAGCGCAGCGCGGCCATCCGCATCAGCGGGCTGATCGCGAGGATCGCGAACACCGTCGAAACCCGGGTGCGTGCCACCGCCGAGACGAGCCCCGCTGGCCGCTCGCGCGGCGGAGGGGCGGGTTCCTTCATACCGCCGGACGGCGGGGGTGCCGGGCTCCGATCGGGCGGGTCTTCCCGACCGGGGACGGCCGCTGGGGGGCCGGTCAGCGCCATGTCACAGCCATTGCGGCCAAACGCTCCCCCGCGATGCTGAACACGGATCGTGATCGAGCCCTCGCTCTGGTGTAGCGGATGGCGCAGAAAGCGACCTGCCGGCCTGAGCCTACGGGGGTGCTGTCGACGACCACCGGGGCTGACCGGACGGCCCGCGGATCGGCCGACAACACCGTTCGAATGCCGGGATGTGGCCGCGATGTCCTACTCCCGCGACAGCCGGCGAGACCCCGATGGGCCCATCCGACCCGGTGCCGCCCCATCAACAACGACAGTTCGCTCGACCATTGCTCGGGGTGCAGTGTGGACACCCGCCACCACCACCTGTCATCACGCAGAGTGTTCACTTGAATTGCCTCTGTTGCATCGGCGAGCGTCAGCCTATGCTCGCCCCTTGGGTGTGACGCAAGCCTCACCTTCACCATCGGACGACCAGGACCCCCGAATTCGTAAAAGATCCGTAACGGTGAATGCAGAAGCGCAATGAACGGCTCCGGATGTGCTGATCCGGACGCGCTTCCGCATGCCCGACGGCGGTGCACCCGTCACCGCCCCGGGCGACCACGAGGAGGCTCGACGGTGCGCGGACGGCAGCTCAGACGAGCGGCAATCTGCCTGCTGGCAGCCGTGGCGGCGATGCCGGTCACCGCCTGCGCCAGCGGACGGGAAACGGTCGAACGACCGACGGCAGCCCGCGACGACGAACAACGCATCGATCCCGACGTCGAACGGCGCGCCGCCGAAAAGGCGGCACTTGACGCGTATTCCGGTTATCTCACGGCCTCCCGGAAGGCGGGCCAACGCAGTGATCCGCGCGCGCCGGAACTGTCCCGATTTCTCGCTGATCCACTGCTGACTCGGGTCCGGGTGTCCATTCGCGAGGCTAAGGAGCACGGCGCTATGCGTACCGGGACGTTGAAGTCCGACCCGACCGTGACCGCCGTCAGCCTGGACGCGAAGCCAGCCAGGGTGGAGATCCAGGACTGTCTGGACACGACCGGCTACCGGCTGGTCTACGCCAGGGACAAACGTCCGGTCCCGGGCAGCGGCGGCGGCCGGCACCTCTCCACCGCCACCGCGACCCTGTATCCGGACGGCCGCTGGTTGATCAACTACGGCGCGACGCACCGGGACCAGCCGTGCTGAGCCAGGCCGCGACAACCCGACGGGCGCTCGCCGGAATCGGTCTCGCGCTCCTGCTTGTGGTCGGCGCGACAGTGCCGGCCACCGCCGCTCGACGGGCCGACCCGGGGGCCGGCTGCCCACCCGACCAACCCGACTGCAGCGTCTGGGACGACGAGCCCGGCAACCCGGGTGATCCCGGCAGCGGCGGGAACGACGGTGGGGATGACGGCGACGACGGTGGTGGCAGCGGCACGTGCCAGTGGAACGGGCGGACCATCCCCTGCTATGACGAGGACCTGGGCTGGTTCAACAGCGGCGACGGCTGCTACTACAAGCTGGAACAACCGCAGCCCGAGGCCCCCGAGGGCCAGCAGTGGTACGTGAAGACGTGCAACGGCGGCGACCTGGGCGCCCAGACCGAGGTGCTGCTGGACGATCCGCCGGCCGGCTTCGGCGCACCGCCCAACCCGGAGGAGCTGGCCCGGCGCGCCCTCGCCTCGATCAAGCTGCTGCCGGCCCCGCTGGGCGTCGCGCCCCGCAAGCGCGTCGGCCCCGGCCTGGTTGGCCTGCCAGTGTGGATGTGGTCCGAGAAGAACCCGAACTACTTCGGCCCGATCCACGCCGACGCAACCGACCGGGGCCTGCGAGTCGACATCACGGCGGCGGTCACCGAGATCATCTGGGACATGGGCAACGGGGACAAGGTCCCCTGCCCGGACGAAGGCACCAAGTACGAGCCGACAGGCGATCGGGCGGGAGAGACCTCCCCGGACTGCGGCTACGACAAGGGCTACCAGAAGGCCGGCACGTACAACGTCACCGCGACCACCTACTGGACGGTGACCTGGAGTGGCGGTGGCGAGAGCGGACAAATCCTGGTGACCCGAAGCAGCGGCATCGTTCCGATCCAGATCAACGAACTCCAGGTGGTCACCAGATGAGCCTCGCGACGCGCAACGGGACCCCGTCGGTGGACGCGCCCGTCAACCCGCCCACTGTGGTCCGACAGCGCCGGGTCCGTCCCGGGCTGCTCGGTCTCGCCGTCCTCCTGATCGCCCTGGGTGGGCTGGGCGCGGCGTTCGCTGTCACCTCCGTCCGGGCCACCGGCAGCTACCTGGCGGTGGCCCGACCGGTGGAGGTGGGCCGCGAGATCAGCGCCGCCGACCTGGTCACCGTGCAGGTAGCCGGCGGCCAGGGTTTGCGCCCGGTGCCCGCCGCCCGGCTCGACGAGGTGGTCGGCAAACGGGCCGCTGTCGCGCTGCTGCCGGGCACCCTGCTCACCCTGGGACAGGTCACCGACGACCCGCTGCTCGGCCCCGGCCAGCAGCAGATCGCACTCGGCCTGAAGACCGCCCAGGTGCCGGCCCGCGAACTGCACCCCGGTGACAAGGTCCTGCTGGTCAGCACTCCGGACAACGACGCCGACGGAGACGCTGCCGCCGCCAGCACCCGGTTCGCGGCCACAGTCATCGACATGGTCAGCCCGGGCAACGACGACAAGGTCCTCTACCTGGCGCTACTCAGCCGTGACGTGCCCGCCGTGGTGGCGCTCGCCGCACAGGAACGGCTCGCCGTCGTGCTGACCGAGGCGGCCTGAGCATGGCGATCATCGCGCTGGTGTCCGCGAAGGGTTCACCCGGCGTCACCACCTCGGCGCTGGCCTGCGCGCTGGCCTGGCACCGGCGGCTGGTGATCGCCGAGTGTGATCCGGCCGGCGGCTCGATCCTCGCCGGATACCTCGGCGGCCAACTGGACGGCCCGCGCGGCATCGGAGAGTTGGCCGTCGGCGAGTTGCGCGACGGCAACCTGGAGACCGCGTTCTGGTCCCAGCTGGTCGACCTGGACGCACCCCGCCGGGAACGGCTGCTGCTGCCCGGCCTCGTCGACCCGGCCCAGAGCGGCAGCGTCACCCCGCTCTGGCAGCGCTTCGCCGACTACTTCGACGCCCTCGACCGCGGCACCCCCGGCTACGACGTGCTTGTCGACTGCGGCCGGCTGCACGTGACCGGGCCACCGTGGCCGGTGCTGCGGGCCGCCTCGGTGGTGCTGTTGGTGACCCGGGCGCACCTGCCGGACCTCTCCGGCACCCGCGCGGTGGTCACCGCCATCGAACGGGACTTCGCCGAGCACCGGGTGCCCCCGGGCACCCTGCGGCTGCTGCTGGTCGGCGACGGGCACGGGCGGGCCGAGATCAGCCGCGCCCTGAAACTGCCGGTCATCGCACGGTTGCCGCACGACCCGCGTACCGCCGGGGTGCTCGCCCTGGGCGGGACCGTGCGGGCCGGACGGCCGCTGATGCGCGCGGCGTCCGCGCTGGAGGTCCCGATCGGGGCGCTCCTGGAGCGGCGGCGGGCCCGATTGGCGTGGCCCGTGCAGCAGGGGGTGCCGGATGCGGTTTGAGCCGGTCTCCACCGACCCACGCCAACAGCCGCCGGGCGCGACCTCCACCGCTCCACCCCTGGCCGTACCGAACGGCCGGCACCACCAGTCCGGAACGCAGCCGCAGCCGACGCCCGCGGCCACCCCGCCGCCGGAGACGCCGCCCCGACCCCGGATGGACTTCCAGGTGGTCCGGGAGCTGCGCCGGGAACTCACCGAACGGCTCACCCTCTGGCAGCGCGGCCGGGAGTTCACAGTCGACGAGGAGGACACCGAGCGGGCCCGACTCGCCGTCACTGTGGTCGCCGCGTACGCGGACTCGGTGCGCCGGGCCGGCACGCCGATGGCCGCCGGCGACGAACGCCTGCTGCTCGACCAGGTGACCGCCGAGCTGGTCGGGCTGGGCCGACTACAGACCCTGCTAGTCGACGACACCATCGAGGAGGTGCACATCCTCGGCTGCGACCAGGTACGCATCACCCGGCACGGCGGTGGGGTGGACTGGGCCGAGCCGATCGCCGACAGCGACGCCGAACTGGTGGAGATCCTCCAGGCGGCGGCCCGCCGGGCGGGCGCGACCGAGCGGTCGCTGTCCACCGTGAAGCCCACCCTCGACCTGCAACTGCCCGACGGCAGCCGGCTGGCCGCAGTGTTCCTGGTCAGCCACCGCCCGTACGCGGTGATCCGCAAGCACAACACCCTGGATGTGAGCCTCGACGACCTCGCGGGCGCCCGGGGCGACCTGGACGAGATGATCGACCCGCTGCTGCGCGACTTCCTCCGCGCGGCGATGCGCGCCGGTCTGAACATCATGGTCGCCGGGTTGGCCGGCGCCGGAAAGACAACTGTCATCCGGGCGCTGATGAACGAGATCCCGCCCGACGAGCCGTACGTGCTGTTGGAGGAGAGCCGCGAGCTGCTCCCCGCCCGCCGCCGGGAGCGGCACCGGGCGGTGATGAGCTTCGAGGCCCGGGAGGGCCACGGCGAACGCGGCTTCGACGGCCGCCCGGCCGGTGAGGTGACCATCGCCGACCTGATCCCGCTGTCGCTGCGGATGGGCGTCCTGCGGATCATCGTGGGCGAGGTGCGGTCCAGGGAGATCGTGCCGATGCTCCAGGCGATGACCACCAGCCGGGGGTCGATGTGCACCATCCACGCCCGCACCGCCGCCGGGGTGAGTGAACGGATCGTCGAGCTGGCCTTGGCGCACGGCCGCGAGATGACTGTCGACCAGGCCCGCCGGATGGCCGGCAACGCGCTCGACCTGATCGTCTACGTCACCATCGAGGACGAGACCGCGATCGGCGGGCGGAAACACAGGTTCGTCTCCCATGTGGAGGAGGTGATCGGGGCCGGCGAAGCCGGTCGGATCACCACCACCACGGTCTTCGGGCCCGGCCCGGACGGTCGAGCGGTCCCCCGGCACCTGCCGGAGCGGGTCCGCGACCAGTTGCTGCGGGTGGGTTACGACGCGCGGCTGCTGACCCGGTGGGTCGAGGCCGGTGCCGGTGCCTGGCGTCGGCCTCGGCAGACCCGACTGGCCCGGCGGTGACCTGATGCTCGGCAGCCTGGAGTTGATCGCGGTGGTCTCCGGGGCCGCCTGTGTGGCCGGGTTGCTGCTGGCCGTGGTCGCGCTGGTCGGCACCCGCCGACCGCCCGGGCCGCGCCCGGGCAGCGGGCCGGGGCTGAGCCGGCTGTGGCGTGGGCCGGGCAGCACTCCGGCCGAGCACCGGGCCTACCAGGCGCTGTTGGCCGCCGCGCTGGTCGCCGGCGCGTTGGCGTTCCTGTTGACCGGGCTGCCGGTGGTGGGCCTGCTGGTGGCGGTGGCGGTGCCCGGCACCCCGTGGCTGTTCGGGGTGGGCAAGGCCGAACAGCGGGCGATCGCCCGGATCGAGGCGGTCGGCGAGTGGACCCGCCGACTCAAGGACGTCTCCGGCACCGGGCAGGGGCTCCAACAGGCGATCATCGGAACGATCGGCAGCGTGCCACCCGGCGTCGAGGACGAGGTACGGCTGCTCGCCGCCCGCCTCCAGGCCGGCTGGCTGGCCCGCTCCGCGCTGCTGGCCTTCGCCGACGAGATCGCCGACCCGGTCTGCGACCAGGTGGTCGCGGCGCTGATCCTGCACCTGTCGGACCGGGGTGAGCGGCTGGGTGACGTGCTCGGTTCGATCGCCGGCGCGGCGTCCGCGGAGGTGGCCACCCGGCGGGAGATCGAAGCCAAGCGCACCCAGCCCCGGTTCGCGGTCCGCTTCCTCACCGGGATGACGCTGGCGACCCTCGCATACGGGCTGATCAACACCGAGTACATCAGGCCGTACGGCACACCGGTGGGTCAGCTGGTGATGGCCGTCCTCGGCACCGCCTTCATCGGCCTGCTGGCCTGGGTGCGGTCGATGAGCCAGCCGCAACGGCCGGCCCGGTTCCTGCCGGCGCCCGACCCCAACGAGGTGATCGCGTGAGCGCCCAGCGGAGCCCGGCGGTCGCGAACGGAAGGCGGCTCCCGTGATCCTGAACTGGCAGTTGGCCGTCGCGGTCTGCGGTGGCGCCGGGATCGGTCTGGGTGTGTTCCTGGTGGTCCGGGAGCTGGCGCCGGCGACACCGGCGCTCGGGCCGGCGCTGCGCCGACTGCACCAGCCACCAGGCGTCGGCCGGGTCGCCACGCCCGCGTCCCGGCGACTTGACTCGCTGACCGGGTTGTCCCGCTGGCTGCGACCGCCGCAGCGGCAGCTGGCCCTGATCGGTCAGACGCCCGAGCAGTACGCGCTGTCGGTGCTGCTCTCCGCGCTGATCGGGCTGGCCACGCCGACCCTGCTCGGGGTGACGCTGTGGGCGCTCGGCGTCTCGTTCCCGCTTGTCGTGCCGGTGCTCGGCAGCCTGGGCCTGGCGCTGCTGGGCGGCCTGCTGGCGCACCAGTCCGTGCTGACCAAGGCGGATGCCGCCCGCGACGAGTTTCGCCAGGCCGTCTGCACCTACCTCGACCTGGTGGCGTTGCAGCTCTCGGCGGCGCACGGGCCGGTGCAGTCGCTGGAGCGGGCGGCGGCGGTCTGCGACGGTTGGGTGTTCGACCGGCTCCAGGAGTCGCTGCGGATCGCCCAGATGCAGATGCACGCGCCCTGGGACGAACTCCGCGACCTCGCCGACAAGGTCGGCATTCCGGAGTTGGGTGACGTCGGCGCGATCATGCGCTCGTCCGGCAGCGAGGGCGCGCAGGTGCACGAGACGCTGCGCAGCCGGGCCGACTCGCTGCGCGACCAGATCCGCACCGACAACCTCACCCGCGCCGAGGGGGTGACCAGCAAGCTCGACATCCCGGGCGCGCTGCTCGTCTTCGTGCTGCTCGGGTTCGTCCTCTACCCGTTCATCACCCGTGTCTGACCCCACCCCCTTGAAGGAGAACGCGATGTCCATCCTCAGCTATCTGCACGTCGTGCTGACGACGCGCCTGGCCGAGCTGCGCCGCGACGGTGAGCGGGGCGACAGCCCGGTGCCCACCGCGGTGATCATCGCCGGCCTGGTCGCCGTCGCCATGGCCGTCACCGCGTTGGCCCTGACCAAGGCCAACGACTGGATGACCAAGATCCCGGGCTACTCGCCCCCGAAGTAGCCGGCGTGAGTCGAGCAACGTACTCGAGGTGGAGCCGGGCGGTCAGCGCCGCCCGGCGCCCTCTCGCGGCCGACGACAGTGAGCGGGGTGCCAACCCGGTGGAGCTCGCCGTGATGATGCCGCTGATCCTGGTGCTGCTCTTCGCCTCGATCCAGGTCGCGGCCGTCTTCCTCGCCCGCTCCACCGCGTTGAACGCCGCGCAGAGTGGCGTCAACGCGCAGCGGACGTATCAGGCGCACGACGGCGCCGGGGTGGAGAGCGCCTCCCGCTTCCTGCGAGCCGCCGGCGGCTGGCTGGTGGGCTGGGACAAGGCCGGCCCGACCTGCGTGACCACCACGACCGACGTGACCTGCACCGTGAGCGGAAGGTCCCTGTCGGTGGTGCCGGGTGTGGACTTCGCGATACGGCAGACCGCCCACGGAACGGTGGAGAGGGTGACCCCGCCGTGACCCGTACCGCCGAGCGGGGCTCGGTTTCCATCGAGGTGGCGGTGCTCGCGCCCGCGTTCATCGCGTTGATGGTGCTGGCAGGTGTGGTCGGGCGCAGCGCGGTTGCTGCCGAAGCGCTCGACGCGGCCGCGCACGACGCCGCGCGGGCCGCCTCGATCTCCCGGGATTCCGACACCGCTGAGAAGGCAGCGTTGGAGGCTGCCCGGAAGCAGTTGGACTGGCACGGCCTGGCCTGCGCCAACGACCTGGACCCGACGTTCACCGGCTCGGTGGCCGGCAGTGACTCTTCCAGCTTCGACGACGCCTTCAGCAGCTCGGTCGGTACGGACGCCACGGTGACGGTGACGATCAGCTGCGTGGTGTCCTTCCAGGACATCACCCTCGACATCCTGCCCGGCATGAAGAGTAAACGGGAGATCACCGCCGAGTTCACCTCCCCACTTGACCGCTACCGGGGGCGGCAATGACGGCCACCACGTCGGCGGTCAGGTCCTCGCCGGCAGGTGAGCACGGCCGGGTGAGCATCTTCCTCGCGGTGACGATGGTCGGCGTACTGGCCATCATCGGCCTCTCCTTCGACGGCGCCGGGCAGCTCCGCACTCTGCAACGTGCCCAGAACCTGGCCGCCGAGGCGGCCCGGGCCGGCGGTCAGGCCATCGACCGGGCCACCGCCATCGAGGGCGGGCCGAAGCGGCTCGACGAGCCGGAGGCCCGCAAGGCGGTCGCCAACTACCTGGATGAAGTGGACACCGCCAGCCACACCGTGAGCTTCCCGGAGGTCGACGGGGAAATCCTGATCCGGGTGACCGTCTCCATCACCTACCAGCGCTCCATGCTCGGACCGTTCGTCCAGGACAAGGCGGTCACCGTCACCGGCGAGGCGACCGCGCGTGCCATCACCGCAACACCGTAGGAAGGTAGGCAGCCATGCCCGTTTCGGGTGGGTCCGTCGTACGGCGGACCGGACGGATCCTCACCGGCATCGGCGCGCTGGCAGTGCTCCTGGTGCTGCTGGTCGGCGCGCCGATCGCGCTGCTCGCCTTCGCCGGTAACCCGCTGCCCGATCACCTTCCCACGATCAACGAGGTGGGCACCGCGCTGACCAGCCGGGACGACGGTCAGCTCTTCCTGCGGGCGCTGGCCGTGGCCGGTTGGTTCGGCTGGGCCACGTTCGCCTTCTCGGTGCTCGTCGAGTTGGGTGCACAGACCCTGCGCCGGCCGGCGCCGAAGCTGCCCGGGATGGGCCGCCAGCAGAAGGCCGCCGCCGCGCTGGTCGGCTCGGTCGCGCTGATCCTGGTAGCCAGCCCGGCCGCCGCCAGCGCCGCAGCGGTCTACGGAACTCCGGTGTACGCGAGTCCGAGCGCGCCGGCCGTCACCACAGTGGCCGCGCCGCCCCGCGCGACGACGACGCCGGACACGGCCGCGCCGGTGGCCCGGGGCGGGCTGCTTGGCATGGCCGGGACCGGCCTCGCCGCACCCGGTGGCTCGGCGGCGAACGACGAGGCCGCGCCGGTGTACCGGGTGGCACGGGGCGACTACCTCGGGGAGGTGGCCGAGCGGTACCTGGACAAGTTCGGCGACTACCGACAGCTCGCCAAGCTGAACAAGCTCGACGACCCGGACCGGATCCGCCCCGGCCAACTACTCCGACTGCCCATGGAGGCCGCCGACCAGGGGGCCCGGCAGCACGCCACCGGCCGGCTCGTCGACCGGCCCGCCGCGCCGAAGCCACCCGCGCCCCGGCCGGCGCCCGAGCGGCCCGCACCGCCGCGGGTGGCCCCGGCACCACCTGGCGGTACGGAGTCAGCCGGCCAACCACCAGCGATGACAGTCGGTGCAGCCCGAGCCGGTGCCACCGATCGGGTGAACCGCCCGCTGGCGGTCTCCGCCGTACTGGCGGTGGCGAGCATCGTCGGCGCCCAGATCGGCGCGGTCCTGGGGCTGCGCCGCCGTCCAGCCACCGCCGGAGCAGCTCCCCGGCTGGCCGCCTCCTCCCGCACATCCCGGGGCGGCGCGGGCCGAAGCAGCAGCGGCGGCGCGGGCGGACGGGCCAGTGGCGGCACGGCCGGGAGCGGCGCCGCGTGGGCTGCCAGCCGGGCGGCGGCGGCCATCGAAGCTCCCGCGACACCGAACGGTGGCGCGACACCGAGCGGGAAACCCTTCGCACCTCGCGGCGGCGGAATGACATCCACCGGCAGTGGGGCGGCGCCTACCAGCAGCGGGATCGCACCCGCCGGCAGCGGGATCGCACCTACCGGTAGCGGGGTGGCACCCGCCGGCAGTGGCATGGCTTCCCCCGGTAGTACGGCGTTCCCGGGTAGCGGGATGGCGCTCTCCGGCGGCACCGCACCCCCCGGTGGCGGAATGGCGACCGCCGACGCAGGGGGCTGGAGTGGTGACGACGGCTGGGCCGGTGCTGGTGGCGAGGGCGACCTCTTCGACGGCGGGCACGGCCTGGACTCCGTCCCGGACGGTCCGCCGGTCGGCCGACACCGACGCACCTGAGCGGCCAGCACGACCTGGTGTCTCCGCCGCCCTGCGGAGGCTGCGCGAACTCAGGCAGGAGTGTGCCGGCTGCAACGCCTGCGACTCGGCTGGCCACCCCATGCCGGACCGGTTCCCCCACGTCGCGCCGATCGCGGCCGCGACTGTCTGGTCACGCCGGCCTAGCGGGAGCGGCGGGGGCAATGCCTCCGGGGCGCGGAGCATCAGCGCCGGGGCAGACCGCCCATGCCGGGTGGCAGACCACGACGCCGAGGCGCCCGGTGTGGGTGAGGGCGGCAGGCAGGCAGGGCCAGCGGGTCAGAGCAGGCAGGCAGGTCAGGGCACGCGGGTCTGAAGCACGCCGTTCTGGATCCGGGTGGGCAGGATCTGCTGGTCGTTGCCGGACGGCCCCTGCACGACCTCGCCACCGTTGAGCCGGAACGCGCTGCCGTGCCACGGGCAGACCACGCAGGCGTGGCCGTCGATCTCCCGCACCTCGCCCTCGCCGAGCGGCCCGCTCTGGTGCGGGCAGCGCTCCAACATCACTGTCACCTCGTCGCCGTGCCGGTAGAGGATCACCGAGATGTCCTCGTCCACTTCCCGGGTGATCAGGGTGCGTTGCGGCAACGTCGCCATGTCGGCCAGCGAGTGCCAGCCGTCGGTCATCCGGCGCAGCTCGGAGATGCTCTGGTTGACCTGGGCCCCCTGCTTGTACGCGAGGTGACCCCCGATGTACGCCCCGAGGCTCACGGTGGAGAGCCCGAGGAAGCCGAGGGCACGGCCCATTCCGTGCCGGCCGGACATCCGAGCGGCCAACGAGCCGGCGTAGAGCGTCAAGCCGACGGTGTTGGCGGCGGCGTGCACAAGGCCGACCCGGCGCTGGTCCCGGGCGAGCGCCGCCCAGTCGTTCAGACCGGCGACCGCCGCTGGCAGCGCGCTGACGGTGCCCAGACCGACAAGTACGGTGGCCGGCCGGCGCTGCCCGGGCATGAGGTCCAGCACCGCGGCGCTGATCCACGCGCCGACCGGCACCTGCACCATCGCCGGGTGCAGTGGATGCCCGAGGGTCACCCCGTGCAGCAGGTCGCGCAGCCGGCGCGGCCGCAGCGTCCCCAGGACGATCTTCTGCAGCCGGTCACCCGCGCGGTCCAGCCGGGAGTCCTGCTCAACTTTCGTCAAAAGTGCTCGCACGAGTACCGACTTCCCGGCGATCGCCGTCGCAAACCGGCCGTCGGCGACAAACCTGCCGCACCGCCCCCCACACCGTCCACGCCGCCGATCTCGCAGCCTTTGCTCCGACAACTCGGGGCAAAGGCTGCGAACCGGCAACCGGAAGTGCAAGATCGACGGGGATTGTGGGGGGTGGGGCGGGACGGGCATGCTGGCGGGATGGGTGTGCGGGTGGAGCGGCGCGGGGCGGTCAGCACCGTTGTGCTGGATCGGCCGGCGGCTCGGAACGCTGTCGACGGGCCGACGGCGCGGGCGCTGGCCGACGCGTTTCGGGCCTTCGACGCCGACCCGGACGCGGCGGTGGCCGTGCTCTGGGGCGCCGGTGGCACGTTCTGCGCAGGCGCCGACCTCAAGGCGATCGGCACGCCGAGCGGCAACCGGGTCGAGCCGGAGGGGGACGGCCCGATGGGTCCGACCCGGATGATGCTCAGCAAACCGGTGATCGCGGCGATCTCCGGGTACGCGGTGGCGGGCGGGCTCGAACTGGCGCTCTGGTGTGACCTGCGGGTCGCCGAGTCCGACGCGACGCTCGGGGTGTTCTGCCGCCGCTGGGGAGTGCCGTTGATCGACGGCGGCACCGTCCGACTGCCCCGGTTGATCGGCGAGAGTCGGGCCATGGACCTGATCCTCACCGGCCGCCCGGTGCCGGCCGACGAGGCGTACGCGATGGGGTTGGTCAATCGGTTGGTGCCACCCGGCCAGGCGCGGGCCGCGGCCGAGGAGTTGGCGGCGGCGATCGCCCGGCATCCGCAGACCTGCCTGCGCAACGACCGGGCGGCGCTGCTGGCCGCCGCCGGGCGGCCCGAGCCGGAGGCGCTGGCGACCGAGTTGGCGTACGGGATGAACTCGCTGGCCACGGACGCGGCGGCCGGCGCGGCCCGGTTCGCCGCGGGCGAGGGCCGGTTCGCCGCGGGCGAGGGCCGACACGGCGCGACGCCGCCGGGAGAGTCACCTCCCCCGACGGCGTCGGCTCCGGGCCAGCTCAGTTGCGGATGATGGTGAAGGTTGTCGTGGTGTTGCGGATGTCCTGGTAGTTGTTCGTCAACCGCAGGTTGTTGAAGGTGACCGAGCCGACCGCCGGGCCCTGACCGGGTTCCGGCATCTCGTTGGCCCAGATCGCGAACCCGGACTTCGCGTCGTACGCGTCACCGCTCTTCCGGACTCCACTGATCGAGATGTTGGTGAAGACCGTGTCGGTGATCGGGTTCTCCGGCTGCGACCCGTTGTACTTGGTCTGGAACATGATGCCGGTGTACGTCGGATCGACGATGTCCACGTCGGACACCCGGATGCCGCGGAACTCCTTCGACGCGGAGAAGACCCAGATCGCGGGGAATGTCTGGGAGCCCCAGAAATGGCCGCCCGCTCGGACCAGTGAGATGTTCTGGAACTGGGTCGGCGGGCTGGCCCCGAACCCGATGAACGGGTAACCGAAGTCCAGCGAGCTGATGGTGATCCCCGAGTACGTCAACATGTCCGCGATGTACAGGTTGCGGAAGATGTTGTTGTAGCCGCCGTAGACCGCCAGCCCGGCCGCCCGCCAGGTCAACGTGGCCGAGAGGTTCTCGAACACGTTGCCGTTGTTGCCCGTCGACGCACCCTGGTCGGTGGCCGAGAAGAGGGCGAACGCGTCATCGCCGTTCGACCGCCCCTCGGTGTTGGTGATCAGGTTGTTGGTGCTGCCGTTGGTCAGGTTCACCCCGTCGGCGAAGGTGTTGCGGAAGCGGCTGTTGCGGATGGTCAGCCCGCTGACACTCACCCCCCAGTACGCGCAGACGGTGTGCTCGACCCAGACGCTGTCCAGGGTCATGTTGTCGACGTCCTTCAGCTCACCCCAGACCTTGCCCGGCCCGTCGATGCGGTTGGTGTAGTTGCCGAAGAAGGCCAGGTGCGAGAAGGACGACCCGCTGGCCGAGGACTCCACCCGGAAGCCCGCGTCGGTGTTCTGCTGACCGGTCGGCGTCTGGAAGCGGGTGTACCACATGCCCGCGCCGACCACGGTGATCGGCTTTCCGTACACCTGGAACTTCTGCGCGGTCTCGTAGGTGCCGGCCGGCAGGTAGACGCCGACCAGGTTGCCTGTGGTGTCCATCCGGACCGCGTCCAGCGCGTTCTGGACGTCCTGGTGGCTGAAGCCGGAAGGCACCCGGTAACGGGCCGGGTCCGGGTTGGCTCGCGGTGCGACCAGCTCCAGGTTGATGAAGTCGATCGCGTACGTGGTGGTGTTGGCCGGGTCCTTCTGCAAACGGATCCTGCTGCCGGCCGGGATGGTCGAGTTCAGCATCACGTTCGCCTCGTCGTACAGGTGGCGAGGCGGGCCGGCGCTCGGCGAGTCACTCGGGCTGGCCTCCGCGCCGTACAACCAGATGTGCTTGGAGGTCAGGTTGATCGGCTTGTGCAGGGTGCCGTTGACGTAGATGTTCAGCGTCGAGTCGATGCCCCCACCGCCGGCCGAGTCGGGGATGGAGAAGCGGGTGACCAGGGTGTTGGTCGCCGCCCGGGTGGTCCACTCGACGTACGAGCCGGTGCTGTTCAGGGTCACCGCCCGACGTCCGGACGCTTCACCGCCGAGGTTGCCGATGTCCCGGTTGGGCCCGACCTGCCCGGCGCCGCCGCCGGTGGTGCCGTCCTCGGCCTCGTACATGTCGTAGCCGAGGTTGGCGCCGCGCCCCACGAAGAGCGGGCGGTCGGTGGTGTTGTTGGTCTGCTTGACCGGCAGCTCGTTGCCGTCCACGGCGAGCACCACCCGGACGGTGTACTTGCCGTTGGCGGCGGTCCAGGTGCCCAGGCTGATCGGGCCGACAGTCGCGCCGGCGTTGATCACACCCGAGTACGAACCGGTCAGGGTCCGGACCACGGTGCCGGAGTCGTTGAGCACGGTCAGTGTGATGCCGTGCGCGCCGGACGCGGACGCCTGGTTGCCGGCGTTGCGGATCGACACCGAGAAGTTGACGGTGCTGCCGGGCGGCGGGTTGCCCGGCGACCAGTCGACAGCGGCGGCGACCAGGTCGGAGCTGGCCACAGCGCCGACCACCAGCGGGCTGGGGTTGGTGTAGCTGTTGTTGGTGTCGTCGGACTCGACGACGGTGTTCGACTCGTCGACCTTGGCGCTGAGCGGGTAGCTGCCCGAGTCCCGGGTGCCGATGCTGGCGCTGACCGTTGTCGAGGCGCCGGCCGCGAGGCCGCCGACCGCTGCGGTGCCGACCCGGGTGGAGCCCAGGTAGAAGTTGACGTTCGTCGCGCCGGAGGCCGCGGAGCCCGCGTTACGCACCGTCGCGGAGAGCGTGATGGTGCTGGTCTCCACGGGTGCGGACGGGCTGAACGACATTCCGGTCACGGTCAGGTCCGGGTTCGGCGCCGGAGTGCCGAAGACCTGGAACTCGGCCACCTGACCGGCCGGGGCGCCGGTGTTCGAGGCGATCGAGAGTCGTACGTCGGCGGCCGCGCCGGAGACCGGGATGGTCACCGTGTTGCCGCTGCCCGGGTTGAAGGTGTAGTTCGCCGCGCCGACCAGTGTGGTGAAGCTCGACGAGGCCTGGTCCCGGCCGAGCACCGTGATGTTCTGGGTACGCGTGCCCCACGCCGAGTCCGGGTTGAGCTTCACGACGACCTGGCTGAGGCTGGCGTTCGCGCCGAGCTGCACGGTCAGCGTGCTCGGGTTGCCGTTGCCCTCCCAGTAGGTGGCCACGTTGTTGTCGTTGGCGTTGGTCGCCACGAACGTGTGCACGAAGCCGGACGCGGTGATCGGCTTCCCGACCGCCAGGTTGGAACCGGTGGGCGGGTTCCCGGTGCCGGTGCGGGTCACGGTGTTGCTGTTCGCCGACTGGTTGCCGGCCGCGTCCTTGGCCCGCACGTAGTACGACACCGTGGCGCTGTCGGGCTGACTGTCGGTGTAGGTGAGCGTCGAGCCGTTGACGCTGCCGCGCAGCGCGCCGTTGGCGTAGATGTCGTAGCCGGTCACCCCGACGTTGTCGGTCGACGCCGACCAGCTGAGCCGGATCTGCCCGCTGGCCGGCTGGGTGTAGGCCAGGTTGCCCGGGACGCCGGGCGCCTGGGTGTCGGTGCTGCCGGTGGCGCCGTACACCTCGACCTCGGAGAGCTGCGCGGCCGGCCAGCCGGTGTTGCCGGTGACCTGCACGCGTACGTAGCGGGTGCTGGCGGCGGTGAAGCTGACCGTCGCGGTGTTGCCGCTGCTCGGGTTGAAGGTGTAGCCGGCGGACGCCTTCAGGGTGCTGAAGGACGTGCCGTTGGTCGAGCCCAGCACCGACAGCGTCTGGGTGCGGGTCTGCCAGTCGGACGAGGGCGGCAGCTTGAGCACCACCCGGTCCACGTTGACGGTGGCGCCCAGGTCCGCCTGGATCCACTGCGGGAACGCGTTGTTGGCGCTCTCCCAGTAGGTCGACGCGTTGCCGTCGTTGGCGTTGCCCGCCACGTAGTTCTGGTTGTAGCTGCTGGCGGTCATGGTGGCGGAGAGCCCGGCGAGCATGGCCACCCGGGCGGCGGCCGCGGACGGGTCGGCCGCCGGTGCCGCGCTCGCCATGGGGGTGACGACCGGGGCGGTGGCGAGGAGCATCCCGGCGAGCGCGCCGGCGAGCATCCGATGGCGGCCGGTTCGGGCGGTGCGGGGGACGGTGGTGGGCGCGCCGGTTGGCGGCGTGCCTCGTCTGGTGCCGGTCCTGGACATGGGGTCGCTACACCTCTTTCGGGGGTGGGTGTGGGTGCGTTGCCCGGCGACGGGTGCAGGGGTACGCCCGTCGATCCGCGACAGGTGGGGGACGGTGCGGGTTGGGGACGGGTCGGATGCGTCGGCGCGGCGTTGCGTCGGAGCGCCCGGACCGGGTGCCCCCGCCCGGTCGGGGCGGGGGCGCCCGACCTAGCTGGAGTAGACCTCGAACTCGCTGAGCTGACCGGCTGGCCACCCGCTGTTGCCGGTGACGGTCAGCCGCAGGTACCGCTGGGTGGTCGCCGTGAAGGTCACGGTGACCGTGTTGCCGCTGGCCGGGTTGAAGCTGTAGCCGGCGGACCCCTTCAGGGTGGCGAACGTCGAACCGTTTGTGGAGCCGAGCACCGCCAGCGTCTGGGTACGCGTCTGCCAGGCCGATGACGGTGGGAGCTTCAGCACGACCCGGGACACCGACCGGTCGGCCCCCAGGTCCACAGTCAACGACTGCGGGAACGCGTTGTTGGCGCTCTCCCAGTAGGTGTTCGCGTTGCCGTCCACCGCGTTGGGGGCGGCGTACACGTCGGAGTGGCTGGTCTCGGTGATCGACCGCCCGGCCGCCAGGTTGCCGGTGGGCGGCGGCGTGGTCGGAGGCGGGGTGGTCGGCGGTGGCGTGGTCGGCGGCGGGGTGGTCTGGGTGCCGCCGTACACCTCGACCTCGGAGAGTTGCGCGGCCGGCCAACCGGTGTTGCCGGTGACGGTGACCCGGAGGTAGCGGCGGTCACCGGAGGGCAGCCCGATCGACACGGTGTTGCCCGTGCCGGGGGCGAAGACCCGACCGGCGGACGACGCCAGTGTGGTGTACGCCGAGCCGTCGGTGGAGCCGAGCACCGACAGCGTCTGGGTGCGTTGCTCCCAACCGCTGGGCAGCTTGAGCACCACCCGGTCGACCGACCGGGACGCGCCCAGGTCGACGGTGACCGATTGCGGGAAGGCGTTGTTGGCGCTCTCCCAGTAGCTGGCCGCGTTGCCGTCCACCACGTTGGCCGCCGTGTAGCTCTGGTTGGTGCTGGTCGCGGTCGTCGACCGGCCCAGCGCCAGGTTCCCGCTGGTCGGGGGCGGGGTGGTCGGCGGTGGCGTGGTGGGCGGTGGGGTCGTCGGCGGCGGCGAGGTGGGCCCGCCGCCCCACTGCGGGTTCGGCCACGGGCCGCAGTACGGGGTCGGGGTGTACCAGCCGGAGTTGCCGGAGCCCTGGGTGATCTGAAAGCCGCCGCCCACGCAGTTGTGCATCGGGTTGCTCTGCGCGATGTTGGTGGCCCGCACGTTCGTGAACGACACCTGGCTGGGCGCCTGCACCTGGAGCGCGTACGTGCCGGCGCCGTCGATCCGTACGTTGGTGAGGTTGATTCCGCTGGTCTGGCCCTCGATCCAGTGCAGCGCGGCGTACGAGCTGTCCAGGATGTCGGTGTCGGTGATGTTGATGGTGGCCTGCTGGAACGCCTCGTTGAGGGCGGAGAACCAGATCGCGCCGACCCCGAAGTTCCAGTTGTAGTCCGAGTTGCCGTTGCGGATCAGCGTGTTCCGGGCGATCGTCCAGGTGCCCCGGACCGCGGTGTCGCCCTGCACGCCGGGGTAGCGGTTCGCGACGTGGATGCCGCCGCCGTTGGTCAGCGAGTCGGCAGTCACGTTGTCGGTGATCTTGATGTCCCGACCGCCGTAGCTGACCAGGTGGTTGGCCAGCAGGGTCACGCCGATGGTGTTGTGCGTGAACGAGTTGTTGACGTTCGGCACGCTCTGCGCCCACATCGCCAGGGCGTCGTCGCCGGTGTTGCGGACGAACGTGTTGGTCACCGTCGAGTTGGTGACGCCGGTGTGGAAGTTCACCCCGTCAGCGGTCTGGTCCAGGATCCGGCTGTTGCGGATGGTGAAGTTGTCCATCGGGCCGTCCATCCACGCCCCGACCTTTGTGTTCTCCAGCCAGAGGTTGTCCACCACCGAGTTGGTCATCGCCCCGCCCAGGGCGTTGACCTGGTCGTCGTCGACCCGCTCGCGGATGTCGCCGATGATGGCGAAGTCCCGCAGCGTGACGTTGCGGCTGGGCCCGTTCGCCTCGTGCGCACGGACCGGGCCGGTGTAGCCGCCACCGGGGACGTACTTGCCGTAGATGCCGACGGACCTGTTCCGCTCGGTGGGGTGCCGGCCGCCGAGCACCGAATACCAGGGGCCCGCGCCGCGCAGCGTCACACCGTCGACCACCACGTGATCCCAGAGGGTGAAGGTTCCGGTCGGGATCCAGACGGCCCGGCCCTGAGCCTTTCCGGCGTCGACCGCCGCCTGGAACTTCGCCGTCGAGTCGGTCGCGCCGCTCGGGTCGGCGCCGAAGTCGGTGACCACGTCGAGCACACCCGAGGGCTTCGTGATCGCCGGGGCGACCAGCTCGAAGTCGGCCAGGTCGATGGTGAACGTGGGCGACTGCGCGGTCGAGGAGACCTGGAGCCGGATCTTCGTGCCGGCCGGCTGGGTGCTGCCGAACAGCGCCCGCGTCTCGTCGTACAAGTGGTGCGGGTTGGTGTCACCCGGGTTGTTGTTGAACGGGTATCCGCCGTAGTACCAGCCGTACCGCGACGTCACCGGGACCGACTTCAGCAGCGCCCCGTTGGCCCGCAGGTCGATGGCGGCGTCCCGGCCGGTGCCGGCCGGGCTGTCCGGCAGGCTGTAGCGGAAGGTGACCGCGTTGGCCGGGGCGGTGAGGGTGAACTCGACGTACTCACCGACGGCGTCCAGGGTGACCGCCTCCCGGCCGGACGCCTCGGACGGCAGGGTGCCGTAACGCCGGTCCGGGCCGATCTTCGTGCCGTTGTGGGCGGTCTCCTCCGCCTCCTGCTCGACGAACGGAACGGTGGCGCCCCGGTTGGGGATGTCGAAGGGGGACAACCCCGCCGCCGAGGCCGGGGTCGCGGTGCCGGTGACCGCGATGGCGGTCACCGTTGTGGCGGCGAGCACTGTGGCGGCGATGGCGGCCAACAGTGCCCGGGTCGGGTGTCGAAGGTGGTGCGGGGTGCCGGTGGTGTGGTTGGCCATGAGCTGCGCTCTCCCTTTCGTCAGGCAGGCCAGATCCCCCCGTGTCGGTGCGGTGTCGCGCGTCCCCCCTCGGTTCTCCCTTCCTGGTGGCGTGGTGCCGGCGGCCGGGACGGGCCGCCGGCACCACGGCGGGCAGAGTCAGGTCAGGCCGGGCCGTCCGCCCCGCTCGGCCCGTCGGCGGATTCGGCGGTACGCAGCCAGACCGCTGTGTCGGACGGCAGCAACCCGTCGTCGAGCGGCCCGCTGGCCAGCAGCAACTCCCCCTGAGCTGGCATCGGCACCGGCGCGGCGGACAGGTTGACCAGGCAGGTGAAGCCACCGCCACGGCTGAACGCCAGCACCCCGTCCGGGGCGGGCAACCAGGTCAGCTCGCCGTCACCGAGCGCCGGGGCGGCCTTTCGGGCCCGGATCGCCGCCCGGTACAGCTCCAGCATCGAGGCCGAGTCGCCGGTCTGCGCGCTGGCCGTCCGGTCCTTCCAGTCGGCCGGCTGCGGCAGCCACGGCGCCGCCGCGCCCTCGGGGCTGAACTCGAACGGTGGCTCGTCCCCGGCCCACGGCAGCGGTACGCGGCAGCCGTCCCGGCCGGGGTCGATCCGACCGGACCGCTCCCACATCGGGTCCTGCCGCATCGCGTACGGGATGTCCTCGACCTCGTAGAGGCCCAGCTCCTCGCCCTGGTAGACGTAGGCGGCACCGGGCAGCGACAGCGAGAGCAGCGCGGCGGCGCGGGCGCGGCGGGTGCCCAGCTCCAGGTCGGTGGGGATGCCCTCGCGTTTGGCGGCGAAGCTGAACCGGGTGTCCGCCCGGCCGTAGCGGGTGACGTGCCGGGTGACGTCGTGGTTCGAGAGCACCCAGGTGGCCGGTGCGTTGACCGGCGCGTGCGCGCTCAGCGTCCCGTCGATGCTCTCCCGCAGAGCCGTGGCGTCCCAGGCGCAGCCGAGGAAGTCGAAGTTGAACGCGGCGTGCAGCTCGTCCGGGCGCAGGTAGTTGGCGAACCGCTGCCGGTCCGGCAGCCACACCTCACCGATCAGCGCCCGGTCGGCGTACTCGTCGGCGACCCGACGCCAGCCCCGGTAGATGTCGTGCACCCCGTCGAGGTCATGGAACGGGTGCGGTTGGTCCTCGCGGACCTCGGGCAGCGTCCCGTCCTTGACCAGGAGCCCGGCCGAGTCGATCCGGATGCCGTCCACGCCCCGGTCGAACCAGAACCGCAGGATGTCCTCGAACTCCTCCCGCACCCGGGGGTGGTCCCAGTTGAAGTCCGGCTGTTGGGGGGCGAACAGGTGCAGGTACCAGTCGCCGGGGGTGCCGTCCGGGTTGGTGGTGCGGGTCCAGGTCGGCCCGCCGAACTCACCGACCCAGTCGGTGGGTCGCTCGTCGCCGTTCGGGCCGCGGCCGGGTCGGAACCAGAACAGGTCCCGTTCGGGCGCGCCGGGTCCGCCGGCGAGCGCGGCCTGGAACCAGGGGTGCGCGTCGGAGCAGTGGTTGGGCACCACGTCGACGATGGTCCGGATGCCCAGCGCGTGTGCCTCCGCGATCAGCGCCTCCGCCTCGGCGAGGGTGCCGAAGACCGGGTCGATGTCGCGGTAGTCGGAGACGTCGTAGCCGGCGTCGGCCATCGGGGACGGATACCAGGGGCTGAACCAGATCGCGTCGACGCCGAGCGCGGACAGGTGGTTCAGCCGGGACCGGATGCCGGCGATGTCACCGATGCCGTCGCCGTTACCGTCGGCGAAGCTGCGGGGATACACCTGGTAGATCACGGCTCCCCGCCACCACGGACTTCTGTCAGCTGTGGACACGAGCACCTGCTTTCTGCGTCAATACGTCGGCGGGTTCGCCGGACCTGGATATGTGTCGGGCGAACGGTCGTTGTTCGCCGCGCGGAGGAACGCGGTGGGGGCTATCCCTTGATGCTGCCCGTGGTCAGACCGGACATGATGTTCCGCTGGAAGATCAGGAAGATGATGACAGTCGGGATCGCGGCGATCACCGACGCGGCGATCACCACGTTCATCGGCGTGCCACCGGCGAAGGTGTAGATGCCGACGCTGACGGTCCGGGTCTCGGGCGACGGCATGACCAGCTTCGGCCAGAGGAAGTCCTTCCACACCGCCGTCACGGCGAAGATCGAGACGACGCCGAGGATGGGGCGCGACAGCGGCAGGATGATCGACCAGAGCGTGCGCAGCGAGGACGCCCCGTCCATCAGGGCCGCCGCCATCAGCTCCTCGGGGATCGAATCGAAGAACCGCTTCAACAGGAAGATGTTGAACGCGTTCGCGACCATCGGCAGCCAGATGGCGAACGGTGAGTCGAGCAGGTTGATGTGCAGGATCGGCAGGTCGAGCACCGTCACGTACTGCGGCACGATGAGGACCATCGCCGGGATCATCAGCGTCCCCAGCATCAGGCCGAGGATCACGTTGCCGAAGATCGGTCGAAGCTTGGACAGCGAGTACGCCGCCGCGCTGTCGAAGACCAGTTGGAACAGCACCGCGCCGATCGCGTAGTAGAAGGTGTTGAACAGCAGCTTGGCGAGGGCCAGGTTGTTCCACGCGTCGATGTAGTTCTGCGGCTGCGGGTCCTTCGGCCACAGCGACGGTGGGGTCTGCGCGATCTCCTGGCCGGACTTGAGCGCGCCGGTGACCATCCAGTAGAGCGGTCCGAGGAAGACGAGCGTGAACCCCGCCACGACCACGACCAGCAGCGTGCAGTAGATGACCCGGCCGCGCCCCCGGCTGAGCTGGGATTGGGAGATGAGGGTCCGGGTTCCGGAATCCTGTGCCATCCTCGCCGTCCTAGTCCTGTTTCGCAGTCAGCCGCACGTACACGGCGGAGAAGCCGGCCAGCACCACGAGCATGATCACGCCCAGGGCGGCGGCGCCGTTGAGGTCGTTCTGGAAGAACCCGTGCTGGTAGATGAGGTACGCCACCGAGGTCGCCGAGTCCTCCGCGCCCGCGCCGTTGGCGAGGATCAGCGGCTCGATGAAGAGCTGCATGGTGGCGACGATCTGCAACATCGCCAGGAGCGCGAGGATCAGCCGGGTCTGCGGGATCGTGACGTGGACGATCCGCTTCCAGATTCCGGCGCCGTCCAGCTCGGCCGCCTCGTACAGCTCGCCGGGGATGTTCTGCAACGACGCCAGGTAGATCAGCACCGCGCCGCCCATGTTCATCCAGGTCGACGCCACCACCATCGCCGGCATCGTCATCTCGGGCGACTGCATCCACTGCGACGTGGGCAGGTGCAGCGCCTTGAGGATCGCGTTGAAGAGCCCCGCCTCGCTGGGGTCGTACGCGTAGAACTTGAAGAGGAACAGCGCCGAGGCCGGCGGCAGCATCACCGGCAGGTAGACCAGGATCCGCAGGTACCCCTTGGCGTGCCGGAACTCGTTGAGCAGGATCGCCACGAAGAACGGCACCACGTACCCGAGGGCCAGCGCCAGGACCGTGAAGTAGAAGGTGTTCTGCCAGGCCGTCCAGAAGCTGGGGTCGGCGATGATGCGGGAGTAGTTGTCCCAACCCACCCAGGTGGTCTCGCCGCGCCGGGTCCGCTGGAAGCTCATGATGATGCCGCGGACCATCGGGTACCAGGAGAAGACGACGAAGCAGAGCACCGCGCCGATCAGGAACGTGTGACCGGTGAGGTTGTCCCGTACCTTGCGGCCGAGGCTGGTGCGCTGCGGCCTCGCCGAGTACGGCGACGGCGGGCGGCCCGGTTTCCTGGGGGTCTCCGGGACGGTGGTGATCGCCAAGGCAACTCCTGGGTGAGTCGGTGACGTCGAGATGTGGTGCGAGGAGCGTGGGGGCCGGGTCGGCGTACCGGCCCCCACACGATCTGTCAGCTCTCGGCGGCGAGGAGCTGGTTGACCTTCTCCTCGGCGGTCTTGAGCAGTGCGTCGATGTTCGAGTTCGGGTTGGTCAGCACACCCGACATGGCGGCGTCGAGCACCGCGTAGACGGCCTGCGCGTTGCGCGGCTCACCCTTGATCGGGACCGGGGTGGCCTCGAAGAGCGCGAAGTTCGCCGTGTCGACGTTCGCGTTCGCCTTCCGCAGCTCCAGCTCCTGCTTCTGCGCGTCACTGCCGTTGGCGAAGAGCAGCGGCTGGGGCAGACCCACCGGGTAGTTCTGCGGCTTGGCCCGGACGTAGTCGAACTGGCCCTTGCCCGGGGTGAGCTTCTGGTATGCGATCCACTTCAGACCGGCCTTGATCTGCTCGGGAGTGAGGTCCTTCTTGAAGAAGTAGCCCTCGCCGCCACCGAGCGTCCCCTTCGCCGCACCGTCCTGGCCGGGCAGCGGAGCCATCGCCCAGTCCTGGAACTTGCCCTGGAACTGGCTGACGATCGCCTGGGTGGCGTCCGGCGCGCCGATGAACATGCCGACCTTGCCCGCGCCGGCGTTCGTCAGCAGGTCGCCCCACTGCAGCAGCTGGCGGGCGCCCATGCTGTTGTCGCCGTACCGCATGTCCTTGAGGTTCTGTAGGACCTGCTTGCCCATGGGGTTGTTGAAGTCGGCCTTCTTGCCGTCCTCGGTCAGCACCCGGCCACCCTGGGAGTAGAGCAGGGAGGTGAAGTGCCAGCCGCCGGTGTTGCCGGCGCTGTACTCCGAGTAGCCGGCGATGCCGTTGCCGAGCGCGGAGATCTTCTTGGCGGCGGCCCGGACCTCGGCCCAGGTCTTGGGCGGGTTGTTCACGTCCAGCCCGGCCTGCTGGAACAGGGCCTTGTTGTAGACCAGGCCCATCGAGTAGTTCTTCACCGGAACGGCGTAGAGCTTGCCGCCGTCGGTGAAGACCTCCTTGAGCGCCGGGTCGACGCTGTCCCAGGTCGGGATCGCGTCCTTGTTGACGTGCTGACTGATGTCCATCGCCTGACCGGAGTCGAGCACCTGCTGGAGATCGGTCATGTACCCGTAGAAGACGTCGGTCACGGTGCCGCCGGCGAGGCGGGCGGTGAAGTCCGGCGGGTTGTTGCACTGCTCGCCGACGCTGACGCTCTTGATGGTGATGTCCGGGTTCTGCTTCTGGAACTCGGCGACGTCGTCGTTCCAGTTCTTCAACAGCTCTTTCTGGGCGCCGACCGGCTGACAGTCGACGGTGATGGTGACCTTGCCACCGGCGGTCGAGCCCTTGTCGTCGCTCTTCGTGGAGCACGCCGTGAGGCTGAGCCCCAGGCCGGCCACGAGCGCGACCGCCGCAGCCTTTCGGTATTGCGGTACGGACATCTGTCCATCCCTTCGGGAACGGGTGTCTCCAATGACCTTCGCTGATCTGCGGTGATACGACCTGACGCCCAGTAGCTGCGTCGGAGCCAGGTGTGAGTGGAGTCACTGTAGCGAGGCCGACTCATTTCGGCAAGGTATCGACCCTGTTCCGAAAGGACACGACGCGATGACGACAGATGTTGGCAAGAGTTTGAAAGCAGCCCTTTTTGCCAAGTTTTGCGCCGTTATAGCGGGTCATTCGACTCGGTCGATGCCGACAGTGGCTAGCGACGACGAAACGGCCGCCGACCGCAGGAGCGGTCGACGGCCGAAGCGTCGTTCGGGGTGGTGCCTAGCGGCCGGGAGCGGGCGCGGTGGAACCCCGCACCACCAACTCCGGCTCGAACAGCAGCTCGTCCTGCAGCACACCGGCACCCTCGATCTGGGTGACCAGCAGATCCACAGCGGCCTGCCCCATCGTCTCGATCGGCTGCCGCACCGTGGTCAACGGCGGATCGGTGCACGTCATGAACGCCGAGTCGTCGAAACCCACCACCGACACGTCGGCCGGCACCGAACGCCCCAACCGCCGGGCAGCGCGGATCGTGCCCAGCGCGAGTACGTCGCTGGCGCAGATGATGCCGGTCACGCCCCGCTCGACCAACTTCGTGGCGGCGACCCGCGCCCCCTCCATCGAGAAGCTGGAGCGTTCGACGCACTCGGCGTCGCCCTCACCCCAGCCGGCGACCTGGATCATCGCGTCGAGCTTGCGCCGGGACGGCACATGCCCCTCCGGGCCGAGCACCATCCCGATCCGCTCGTGCCCGAGCGAGCGCAGATGCCCGTACGCCTGCTCCACCGCCACCGCGTCGTCGGTGGACACCCGGGGAAAGCCCAGCTCATCCACACCAGCGTTGACCAGCACCACCGGAAGCCCCCGGTCGGTCAGCCGACGGTAGTGGTCGTGTCGAGCGTCGGCGAGCGCGTACGAGCCACCAGCGAAGATCACGCCAGAGACCTGGTGGTCGAGGAGCATCTCCACGTAATCCATTTCGGAGACCCCACCAATCGTCCGGGCACAGAGCGCCGGGGTGTAGCCCCGCTGGGCCAACGTGCCGGTGACCACCTCGGCCAGCGCCGGGAAGATCGGGTTCTGCAACTCGGGCAACACCAACCCGACCAGCCGGGCGCGCTCGCCGCGCAACTTGGTCGGCCGCTCGTAACCGAGCACGTCCAGCGCCGTCAGCACGGCGGTGCGGGTCGCCTCGGAAACCCCGTCGCGGCCGTTGAGCACCCGGCTGACGGTGGCCTCGCTGACGCCCGCCTTCTTGGCAACTTCCGTCAACCGCTTGGTCACGGTCGCAATCGTACGTCACCCTCATGAAAGAAATGAACAGCAAACTGCCCGGCATTTGCTGGCCGGCTGCCGCATTTTGCCCACCGCCGACCATTCCGACCCCCACCACCCGCAACACCGGACGCCGCTCTTGTCGGCGCGCGGCCTCACGAACACCAACGTCCGGCCATCACGAGCGCAAAGGTCCCGGCCACACGAGCGTCAACCCCTCCCGGCCGCCCGACCACCAAGGTCGCAGCCACCCCGAGCGCCAACGTCGCGGCGACCCCAAGCACCAACGTCCGGCCACCCCGAGCGCCAACGTCCCGGCCACCCGAGCGCTGAGGGCCGCGCGCCAACGACGGGCCAGCAGCTTCAAGCCCACCCCCGCCACCCAAGGCCCCGCCCGACGGCACGGTTTGCCCGATATGTGGTGACCCAGCTCGGCCGGGCCGATCCGGGCGGCCATGATCGACTCGGTTTCAATGATGTCGCGGCATTCCAGTGCCGCGGATACCGCGACTTCCTGAAACGCGAGTGGATCATGTGCAGCGCCGCGCACGGGAGCATCGCGAGACGCGCGGGAGCATCGCGAGACGCGGTACGCGGTGGCCTCGGGTGGGCTGGGGGGTCAGGACAGGTCGCGGAGGGCGGTTTCGATGGCCCGGTGGAACGTCGGGTACGCGTAGATCATGTGTCGGAGTTGACTCAGCGGCACCGCCGCGTGCACCGCCACCACCAGTGCGGACAGCACCTCACCGCCGGCCGGGCCGGCCGAGGTCGCGCCGATCAGTACGCCCTGGTCGGCGTCGGCGACGAGTTTGATGAAACCGTCGTCGCCGACCCGATGGATCCAGCCTCGGGTCGAGTTGGCGAGTTTGGTGAACCCCACCTGCACGTTGATGCCGCGCTCGCGAGCCTGCTGCTCGGTGAGCCCGACCGCGCCGATCTCGGGATCGGTGAAGGTCACCCGGGGCAGCGCGCGGTAGTCGGCGCGCGGGATGGTGCCGGCCGATCCGCTCGACCCGCTGGCGGCCAGCGAACTGGACGCGCCCATCGCTCCACCGACGACGCTGGAGGTGCCGCTGGCGTCCGCTCCCGCCTTCGCCTTCCGGGCGCGGGCCAGGATGTCGGCGATCACGATCCCCGCCTGGTACATGGCGATGTGGGTGAAGGCGCCCTCGCCGGTCAGGTCGCCGACCGCCCAGACCTGGTCGGTGGCGTGCAGACGGTCGTCGACCGGGAGGTAGCGCTGGCTGGCGTCCAGGCCGATGGTGTCCAGACCCAACTCGGCCAGGTGGGCCTTGCGCCCGGTCACCACCAGCAGCCGGTCGGCGGTGAACTCCGTGCCACCGCCGCCGCGCAGGGTGAACCTGCTGCCGTCGTGCTCGACCCGCTCGGCGCGTACCCCGGTGTGGATTTCCACGCCGTCGGCGCGCAGCGCCGCGGCGGCGACCTCGGACGCCTCGGGTTCCTCGATGGCCAGCACCCGGTCGAGTGCCTCGACCACTGTGACCCGGACTCCGAAGCGGGCGAAGACCTGCGCCAACTCCAGACCGATCGCGCCGCCGCCGAGGACGAGCAGCGACTCCGGCAACTCCTCGACCTCGATCGCCTGGTGGTTGGTCCAGTACGGCGTGTCGGCCAACCCGTCGATCGGCGGCACCGACGGACGGGTGCCGGTGCCCAGCACCACCCCGTGCCGGGCCTCGAACACCTGGTCACCGACGCGGACCCGGCGCGGACCGTCGAGCCGGCCGCTGCCCCGCACGAGCCGGCCGCCCTTGCCGATGAACCGCTCGGCGGCGACGGTGTCGTCCCAGGTGTCGGTGGCTTCCTCGCGGATCCGCTTGGCCACCGGCGCCCAGTCCGGCTGGACCTGCGCCGTCCCGGCGAGCCCGTCGACCCGGCGAGCCTCGGCGAGGGCGTTTGCCGCTCTGATCATCATCTTGCTCGGGATGCAGCCCCAGTACGGGCACTCTCCGCCGACGAGATCCCGTTCGACGCCGACGACGCTCAGGCCGGCCTCGGCGAGCCGCTCGGCCACCTCCTCGCCGCCGACTCCGAGCCCAACCACGACCACATCCACCAGCTCCGGCTCCGCCACACCGAACAGCATCCCCCAGCGGCACCACCCCAACCACCGGGGTCGGCGGAAAAGTCGGCACGCGCACCGGCCCGGACGCTTACCGTGGCCGGATGCACGCACGCTTCGCACCGGTCCGGGACTGCTTCCACGACCTGCTCGCCTCCGGCCGGGAGACCGGCGCCGGCCTGACCGTCTGGTACGACGGGCAGCCGGTCGTGGACCTGGTCGGCGGCTCCCGCAGCGGCCACGGGCCGGGTGGCGAGCCGTGGCTGCCGGACACGCTTGTGAACGTCTACTCGGTCGGCAAGCCGGTGGCCGCGCTCTGCCTGTTGCTGCTCGTCGACCGGGGAACTGTCGATCTCGACGCGCCCGTGGACCGGTACTGGCCGGAGTTCCGCACTCCGGCCACCGTGCGTCAGGTGTTGTCGCACACCGCCGGGCTGCCGGCCTTCCCGGTGCCCCGGCCGGCCGCCGCGATCGCCGACTGGGCGCTGCTCACCGGCGACCTGGCCGCCGCCGACCCCGAGTGGTCGCCGGGCTCGGTCGCGGGCGAACACGCCTGGACGTACGGGCATCTGGTGGGTGAGCTGGTCCGCCGCGTCGACGGACGGTCGGTGGGCCGGTTCCTGGCCGAGGAGATCGCCGATCGGTGGCAGCTCGACCTCGGCTTCGGGTTGACCGAGGTGGACCAGCGGCGCTGCGCGGATCTGCGGTACGGCGACCCGCAGTGGCCGAGCCGGAAGCTCGGCGAACCAGGGTCGCTGCGGGCGCGGGCGCTGGGCAACCCGGCGGGCGGGCTGGACCTGGCCGTGCTGAACAGCCCGCTGTGGCGGGGCGCCGAGATGCCCGCCGTCAACCTGCACGCCACCGCGCCCAGCCTGGCCCGGCTCTACGCCGGTCTGCTGGCCGGTGGCGTCCTGGACGGCGTCCGGCTGGTCAGCGCGGACCTGGTCGCGGAGGTGACCCGGGTCCAGCACGACGGACCGGACCTGGTGCTGGACCGCCCGGTGCAGTGGACGCTGGGCATGCAACGGGAGCCGGATGGCAGCTGGGGCATGGGTGGCATCGGTGGCAGCAGCGCGTGGGCGGACCCGGAGCGCGGCTACACCTTCGCGTACGCCACGGCGCACCTCGCCGAGCACGACCGGGTGGACGAGCTGGTCGAGGCGTTGCATTCGGTCTTCTGAGGCGGTCAGCGCAGCCAGACCGGGTCGGTGCCGGGCACCGACAGCGGCGGCGGGTAGTCCAGGGTGCGCCGGAGCTGGTCGGGCAGTCGCCACGGTTGGTGCACGGCCTTGCCCTGCACTCCGGCCAGCTCCGGCACCCAGCGGCGCACGTAGTCGCCGGCCGGGTCGTACCGTTCGGCCTGCCGGACCGGGTTGAACCCCCGGTAGGGCTTCGTGTCGTTGCCGGTGCCGGCGACCCACTGCCAGTTGCCGGAGTTGTTCGCCACGTCGCCGTCGAGCAGCCAGCGGAAGAACACCGCCACCCCGGACCGCCAGTCCTGCCCGAGGTGCTTGGTCAGGTAGCCGGCGGTGATCAGCCGAGCCCGGTTGTGCATCCAGCCTTGCATGCGCAGCTGCCGCATCCCGGCGTCGACGATCGGCATCCCGGTGCGTCCCTCGGTCCAGGCCGCCAACGCGTCGTCGTCGTAGCGCCACTGCTCGGTGGCACCCCGCTGGTACGCCGCCGTGGAGATCTCCGGGAAGGCGGCGGTGACCTGGTAGTAGAAGTCCCGCCAGCAGAGCTGCCGGACGAACGGGCCGGACCGGTCCCCGGCGCGGTTCGCCACCGCCAGCGGCGACACGCAGCCGAACCGCAGGTACGGGCTGAGTCGGGAGGTGTCGTCGCCAGCCATGTCGTCGTGCTGATCGCCGTACCGGGTCAGGTCGGGCAGCCAGTCGGTGAGCCGCTGCCTGGCGATCCGCTCGCCGCCGATGGCCGCGTCGGGCGAGCCGTCGGCTGGCAGCGTCGGCAGCTGGCCCACGCGTACCCGGTCGGGCAACGCGATCCGGCTTGGCGCGGCCAACTCCTCGCGCCACCGGTCGGCCGTCCAGGCCCGGTGGTACGGGCTGAACACCCGGTAGTGGTCACCACCGCCGGGCCGCAACGCACCCGGATCGACCACTGTCAACCCGGGGAACAGTCGCAGGTGCAGCCGGTGCCGCTCGCACTCGGAGCGTAGTCGCCGCTCCCGGCGCTTGGCGTAGTGGCTGACGTCGGCCGAGAGCGCGACGGCGGTGGCGCCGACCTCGTCGGCCAGCCGGATCGTCTCGGCCACCGGGTCGCCGTGCCGGACCACCAGGTCGCCACCACGGTCACGGAGCTGGGCGCGCAGGTCGGCGAGGGCCTGGTGCAGGAAGCGGGTGCGGTTGGCGGAGCGGTCGGCCAGCGCCGGGTCGAGCACGTACAGCGGCACCACCTGGTCGAAGGCCGCACAGGTGGTGGCAAGCGCCGGGTGATCGTGCACCCGCAGGTCGCGGGTGAGGAGCACGATCGCCGTGCTCGCGGTCACCGGCTCTCCGGATGGATCGTCGGCCCGGGGATGACGACCGGCGTACCGGTCGAGCTGAGCAGGGCCCGCGTGGCCACCGCCATCCGTCGGCGCTGCGGCACCAGGGCCCGCCGGACGAAGACGTCGTAACCCTGCGCGGCCACCTCGTCGAGGATGCCGCCGTAGAGCGCGTACGCGGTGCGCATGCAGGCCTGCGAGGCGGGCGCCAGCAGGGTGATGCCCGGCGCGGCTGCGGCGTAGTGCGCCTGGGCGCGGGTCACCTCGTACTCGATCAGCTCGCGGATCCGGGGCGTACCGCGGCCCCGGGCGCGGGCCTCGGCCAACTCCTCGCGGGTGATCCCGAACTTCGCCAGGTCCTCGTCCGGCAGGTAGGTGCGGCCCCGGTCGAGGTCCTCGGCGACGTCCCGGATGAAGTTGGTGAGCTGGAAGGCGAAGCCGAGCTGCCGGGCCGGCTCCCGGGCCGCCGCCGGGTCGGAGCTGCCCAGGATCGGCAGCATCATGGTGCCGATGACCGCCGCCGAGCCTTCCATGTAGTCGAGCAGGTGGTCGTAGGTCGGGTAGGCGGTGACGGTGAGGTCCATCGCCATGCTCGCCAGAAACGACGCAAAGTCGTCCCTGTCGAGATCGAAGACGGCGATGGTGTGCAGCACGGCCGGCAACAGTGGGTCGTCGACGGGCGCACCGTGCAGACCGGCCACGAACTGGCTGGCCCACCCGTCCAGCAGGGCGGCCCGCTCGGCCGGCGGTAGGTCCTCGGTGCGGTCGACGATCTCGTCCGCGTACCTGGTGAACCCGTAGAGGGCGTGCACATGTCGTCGTTTCCAAGCGGGGAGCAGTCGGGTGGCGAGATAGTAGGTCCGGCCGTGGCGTTTGTGCAGCGCACGGCATCGGTCATAGGCAGCGGTGAGATCAGTTTCCACCGGCCCTCCTCCGTTTATCGATGCACCAATCGACGCAACTCGTAGCCTAGGGTACGCTCAGCCGCATGGCCAACGACGCAGTTGCGGGCAACGTGACCCGCGTAGCGCCGACAGGGCCAGGGGACGGGGACGATCCGGTCCGCGCCGTTCTGGCCGCTTACACCCACGATCTGGTCACGGCGGTCGACGAGACCCTGGACACCTTCCTCACCGCCGAGGTCCACGCCCTCAACGACATCGACGCATCGATGGGCAGTTTCGCCGCCACCGCGCGGGAGGCCGTCCTGGCCGGCGGCAAGCGGATCCGGCCCACGTTCGCCTACTGGGGGTGGCGCGGGGCCGTCGGTGGCACCGCGGCGCTGCCACCTGTGCTGCCCGCGCTGGCCGCGCTGGAGCTGCTGCACACCTTCGCGCTGGTGCACGACGACGTGATGGACGCGTCCACCACCCGCCGCGGCCGCCCCACCGCGCACGTCGCGCTCGCCGCGCAGCACGTCGCCGCCGGCCACCGAGGCGATCCGGGCCGGTTCGGTAAGGCCGTCGCCGTGCTCGTCGGCGACCTGTGCATGGTCTGGGCCGACCAGTTGCTGGCCCATGCCTCGATTCCATCGGCTCGGCTCTTCGAGGTGCGCCGCTGCTACGACCAGATGCGGGTGGAGACGGTCGCCGGGCAATACCTCGACGTGCTCGGCGAGAACGACCCGACCAGCTGGTCGGTCGACCGGGCGTTGCGGGTGGCCCGCTACAAGACCGCCAGCTACACGGTTCAGCGACCACTGCTCTTCGGGGCCTGCCTGGCCGGGGTGCCCGCCGACGACCCGCTGGTCTCCGCGTACACCCACTATGGCCTGGCTGTCGGCGAGGCGTTCCAGCTGCGCGACGACCTGCTCGGTGTCTACGGTGACCCGGCGGCCACCGGCAAGCCAGCCGGGGACGACCTCCGCACCGGCAAGCCGACCACGCTGCTCACGCTTGCCCGGGAGCTGGCCACGCCGGCCCAGCTCACCGCGTTGGAGCGGGCCGCGGACGGGCCTGTCGACACGCTCGCCGGGCTGGTCGCCGAGACGGGCGCGGTGACCCGGGTGGAGCAGATGATCGCCGAGCGGGTCAGCGACGCGCTGGCCGCGCTCGACGCCGCACCCGTGGACCAGACGGCGCGGACCGCGCTGACCGGCCTGGCCACCGCCGCTGCCAACCGGCGGGCCTGATGAGCGACTTGAGCGAGGATGTGGTGACGTGCGGACGGTGACAGGACGGACGGACCGGGTGGTGGTCGTCGGCGCCGGGCTGGGCGGGCTCGCCTGCGCGCTGCACCTGGCCGGCAGCGGTCGACAGGTGACAGTGCTGGAGCGCGAACCGGTGCCCGGCGGGCGGGCCGGACGGCTCGGCGTGGACGGCTACGAGTTCGACACCGGCCCGACAGTGCTCACGATGCCCGACCTGATCGCCGAGGCGCTCGGCGCGGTCGGCGAGGAGCTGCACGACTGGCTGGACCTGACCCCGCTCGACCCCGCCTACCGGGCCTACTACCCGGACGGTTCGACCCTCGACGTGCTCACCGACACCACCCGGATGGCAGCCGAGATCTCCCGGGTCTGCGGGGCCCGGGAGGCCGACGGCTACCTGCGCTTCGTCGAGTACGCGCGGGAGCTGTGGCGGCTGGAACGCACCGACTTCATCGAACGCAACCTGGACGCGCCGACCGACCTCATCACCGGCAACCTGCTCAAGCTGCTCGGCGGCGGGGCCTTCCGGCGCCTCCAGACGAAGATCAACCAGTTCTTCCGGGACCCGCGTACCCAGCGGATCTTCTCCTTCCAGGCGATGTACGCCGGCCTCGCGCCACACGACGCGCTGGCCATCTACGCGGTCATCGCGTACCTCGACTCGGTGGCGGGGGTCTACTTCCCGCGCGGCGGCATCCACGCGGTCTCCAGGGCAATGGCCGGCGCCGCCGAGAAGCACGGCGTGCAGATCCGGTACGACACCACTGTGACCCGGGTGGAGACCGCGAACGGCCGGGCCACCGGCGTGCTCACCGCCGACGGCGACCTGGTGCCGGCGGACGTGGTGGTGCTCAACCCCGACCTGCCGGTCGCCTACCGGGACCTGCTCCCCGCCGCGCCGGCCCGTCGCCTCACCTACTCGCCGTCCTGCGTCGTTCTGCACGTCGGCTCCCGGCAGGCCTATGCGAAGATCGCCCATCACAACATCCATTTCGGACGCGCGTGGAAGGGCACCTTCGATGAGGTCATCCGACGGGGTGAGCTGATGACCGATCCGTCGCTCCTGGTGACCAACCCGAGCCGGACCGACCCCGCGGTGGCCCCGCCGGACCGGCACACCTACTACGTGCTCGCCCCGGTGCCCAACCTGCACCGGGCGCCGTTCGAGTGGCGCGGCGACCTGACCGAGCGCTACACCGACCAACTGATCGGCACCCTGGAGGAGCGCGGCTACGTCGGCTTCGGTGCTGGGGTCGAGGTGCTCCGGGCAATCACCCCCGCCGAGTGGGAGGAGCAGGGGATGGCGGCGGGCACCCCGTTCGCCGCCGCGCACACGCTCTTCCAGACCGGCCCGTTCCGCCCGTCCAACCTGCACCGCGACCTGTCGAACGTGGTGTTCGTCGGCTCCGGGACCCAACCCGGCGTCGGCGTACCGATGGTGCTCATCTCCGGCAAGCTCGCCGCCGGCCGGATCACCGGGGAAGGCCGATGAGCAGCCGTGAGAAACACCTCGTCGAACTCGTCGACGAGACCGGCAAGGCCCACGGCGAGACGACCGTCGCGGCCGCGCACCAACCCCCGGGGCAACTGCATCGGGCCTTCTCGGTGTTGCTGGTGGACCCGGACGGGCAGGTGCTGCTCCAGCGCCGGGCCGCCGCCAAGACCCGGTTCCCGCTGCGCTGGGCCAACTCCTGCTGCGGCCACCCGCAGCCTGGGGAGTCGCTCGCCGAGGCGGCCAACCGACGGTTGAGTGAGGAGTTGGGCGCAGGCCCGGTCGAGTTGACCGAGGTCGGCATCTACGTCTACTACGCCGAGGACCCGGCTACCGGTCGGGTCGAGTTCGAGTACGACCATGTGCTGCGAGGCGATTTCCTGCCCGGCGCCCCGCTCCTGCCGGACCCGGACGAGGTGGCCGAACTGCGGTGGGCCGATCCCACCGCGCTGGAGGCCGATCTGGAACTCGATCCCCGCTCGTACGCGCCCTGGCTGGGCGGGGTGGTGAACCGGCTGCTCCGCCCCTCGGGGTCCCGGTCGGGCGCAACCGGCCCGGCCATGACCCCGCCCGGATCGTCGGCGGATGACACGGCGGAGCGGTCGGGTGGTCGATGAGGCGCTGAGCGCGGGCGCTGTCGCACGCCGGTTGGGGGTCGCGGTGACGACCCTCCGCACCTGGCACCAGCGCTACGGGCTCGGGCCCAGCGAACACATCCCCGGTCACCACCGCCGGTACACACCCAGCGATCTGGCCCGCCTCGAGATCATGCGACGGCTCACCGCCGAGGGGGTGAGCCCCGCCGAGGCGGCCCGCTGGGCTCGCCAGGCACCGGATCCGACGCCCAATGGCACAGGCGTCGTCGCCCCCACCCGGATCCACCCGACCGGCCGGGACGGCGGCGGCTCCATCCCGGTCGGCCGTGCCGGCCCGGCCGCCCGCGGACTGGCCCGGGCAGCCATGCGGTTGGACGCGGCGGCGATCAGCGAGACGATCGCGCACGCGCTGGCCACCAGCGGGGTCGTCGCCACCTGGGAGGGCCTGCTGCGCCCGGTGCTCGCCGGCATCGGCGAACGGCACGCCGCCACCGCCGGTCTGATCGAGGTGGAACACCTGGTGTCCCGCTGCGTCTCGGAGGCGCTCGCGGCGGCCAGTCGGGCCAAGGTCCCCACCGGGCCAGCCCGGATCCTGCTCTCCTGCGCCGACGAGGAGCAGCACACCCTGCCGCTGGAGGCGTTGGCGGCAGCTCTCGCGGAGGCCGGTGTCAGCTACCGGATGCTCGGCGCCCGGGTGCCGGTGGCCGCCCTCGTCGAGGCGGTCAACCGGACCGGACCGGCAGCCGTGGTGCTCTGGTCGCACACCCGGGCCACCGCCGACCCGGCCCAACTCAGCGCGCTGCTCGCCGCACCCCGGCGCCCGTTGCTGGTGCTCGCCGCCGGCCCCGGCTGGCGGGCCGACACGCTGCCCGCCGGGGTGGTGCGGCCGGTCGACCTGGCCGAGGCGGTCTCGCTCTCCGCCGCCGTCCGCGACTCGCTGGACCAGTCGAGGCGTGATTGATCGCACTGTCGCCAGCAGGCGGTGTGAACTACCGTCGGGCGGGTCCGCCTACCCCGACCCCCCGGGAGCGAGCAGATGCAAGCCCGCGCCGTCCTGGCGTCCGTCCTCGCCATGGCGCTGGTTCTGTCCGGCTGCGCCCAGCCGAACCGCACCATCGCACCCGCCGGCGCTCCACGGCCGGTGGAATCGACCACGCCTCCCACCCCGACGCCGCACCCCAGCGTCACCAAGCCGGCCAAGCCGCCACTGCGGCCGCTGCCGGCCAAGCTCCCCGCCGGCCTGGGGCGCAACACCGGCGTACGACCGGTGGCCCTGACGTTCGACGACGGGCCCAGCCCGGCCTGGACACCCAAGGTGCTCGACCAACTCAAGGCCGCCAAGGTGACAGCGACCTTCTGCGTCGTCGGTCGCGAGGTGCAGCGGCACCCGGAGTTGGTCCGACGGATCGTCCGGGAGGGACACCAGCTCTGCAACCACAGCTGGCGACACGACCTCGATCTTGCCCGGCGGCCTGTCGCCGAGATCCGGGCCGACCTGGACCGCACCAACAAGGCCATCCGGAAGGCCGTCCCCGGCGCGAAGGTGTCGTTCTACCGGCAGCCAGGCGGCCGGTGGACGGCTGAGGTGCTGGGGGTGGCCAAGAGCCTCGGCATGCGCCCGCTGCACTGGTCGGTCGATCCGCAGGACTGGGACAAGCCGACAGCGGCCACCATCGGCAAGCGGGTGCACGCCGCCACCCGCCCCGGTGCGATCGTTCTGCTGCACGACGGGGGCGGAAATCGGGCCGCGACGCTCGCCGCCTGCCCGAAGATGATCGCCGATCTGAAGAAGCGCTTCGGCATCACCCGACTCCGCTAGAACCGCTCTGACCTGCGGTTATGGCCCGTCCCAAGCCCTTGCGGATACCGATTTTGTCGACCGACCGGGCATCACGTATGCTTTCCAAGCCTCCGGCGGGGCCGGATGGGAGCAAGTCCGCTTGAAGTTGCGAATGTGCAATGATGGCGGGGCCGCCCTCATCGTCTAGCGGCCCAGGACGCCGCCCTTTCAAGGCGGTAGCACGGGTTCGAATCCCGTTGGGGGCACGACCGGCGCAAGCCGGAGCAACACAAGCTAGGTCCTGTGGAGCAGTTGGAGTGCTCGCCGCCCTGTCAAGGCGGAGGTCGCGGGTTCAAGTCCCGTCAGGACCGCAGCGCTGACGCCGCGCCCCGCGCGGCGTTCTGCGTATCGGAGCAGGTCGCCTTGCCGCCGGTTCGTCCGGTTGCTGGGTAACATGAGCCGAGCGACACGGCCAGGTAGCTCAGTTGGTACGAGCGTCCGACTGAAAATCGGAAGGTCGGCGGTTCGACCCCGCCCCTGGCCACATAGCCTTTCGCCGGGCTACTGAAGCGCCGACCAGCGAAAACGCCGGTCGGCGCTTCTGCGTCCACGAAGCTGCCGCATCGATCGCCGTTGGCCGTAGTTGACCGCTCTTGGCCGCTCATTGCCGCCGGCTATCGCACGTAGGTCGCACGCCGCTTCCCCGTCTGCCAAGATGATCAAATTTGGTTTCGGTCCCTCTCGTGACCTTTGGCGTCGCTACTCTCTGCTTGTGAACGACATCCGAGTGTCAAGCCGTGACCGAGAAGCGGTCGTAGTCCGGCTCGGCGTCGCTGCGAGCGAGGAGAGGTTGACCCTCGTAGAGTTCGAGGACCGGTTAGCGCTTGCCTACGCCGCGAAGACCTACGGCGAACTAGACGTTTTGGTGGCCGACCTGCCGACGCTGGCGCGCGATCATGAAGGCATGGCACGCAAGCAAGCAAGCCAGGCACGCGATCATGAAGGCATGGCACTGTCGCTCTTGGCGCTTGCCGCTGGTGTGCTCTGGGTGCCGTTGTACCAATACCTGCACCCCAGTCTCCTTCCGGGAGCCGCTGGCGTTGTGTTCGGCCTCTTCGGCTTACGCGCAAATACGCCACTTCTCGGCCGCGCGCTGGCAACCTTGGGAGTTCTCGGCGGGTCACTATGCGTCGCACTGCAAGTCGCCTGGGTCGCCTACCACATCCTTGACTGAACTGCGCTACGCCCCAACCTGCTGCCATCCCGTCTGCCGCCGACCCACACACCGTGGAGCGGATCAGGGCCAGGGTGACAAGGTGGAGCACCCCACTGTCTGAACGACCTTGTCGCCCTGGCCCTGATCTGCTCGGCTTGCCTGGGTCGGTGGCTGGCGGGATGGCATCCCACCACCCACGAACCGCAACCGTTCGGCAACTCCATCCATCGACGAAGCGCTACTCGTTGATGATCTCTGGGGGCACGGCGGGGGCACGCAGCGTCGCCGGCGGTGGCGGTCTAGGCTGACCCGCATGCCTGCCGATCATGGCGCACGTGACCTAGGCCAGCTGATGGAGCGCGTCAATGCCGGTTATTTTGAGGAGGCCCGCGACATTGCGTGGCTAGGCTTTGTGCCCGCCGGCAAGGCGTCGAGCATCAACGCCGTCGCCGGACTCAATCCCCAGCAGCTGGCGACGGAGATCGGGATCTCCGCGATGGAGCCGCCGAGCGCGATCGCCCTGGTACGGCGACGCTGCCCGGGCATCGTCATCGCCATGGGCCGCCCAGGCGAACCCGATCCGCGCCAACCCTTGCGTCCAGGCGGCGCCGTGCTGTGGCATTACGACGGTACCCAGGAGTCCGCGGCCCTGCCCCCGCCCGACCCGGACGCCGCAGGGGTGGTGACGGAGCTTGCCGCGCAACGGTCCTGGGGCCCGCCTGCGGTCACCTTGCAGGCGGCGGCGCGGCTGCGCGAGGTACCCGTCAAAGAATTGTTGTCTTTGCTCGTCCACCCGCCGCAGTCGCCGGTGCGCACACGGATGTCCGTGTGGGAGCGGACCGTACAGGCGTGGTGCTGCCTTGGCCTGCTGCACCGGGGTGAAACGGGGCTGCTGGCCGACATCGTCTTCGGCGTCGAGGACTGGACCACCGAGGCGGCCGTCTACGCGCTGGTGGCCTCGGCGTGGACGGACCCGGCGCAACGGGCCGGTGTCGCCGCGCTGGTGGCCGAGCGCTTCGAGAAAGCGTTTACGGCGCAACAGACCCGGCCCGTGCTCATCGCGACGTCGCTGGCGCAGCTTGCGTGCGTGACTCCGGACCTGTCCGCCGCCACGCGCGACGCGGCCCGGCGGATGCTTGCCGAAGACGTGCTGCCCTCGGCGCAACCACAACCCAGACGGACAGTGTGGAACAAGCTGCGGGGCCGCTGACACCGGCGCCGCGTCACCCTCATCCGACCAACTGCGGATAGCGCGACAGTGGAGGCGCGAGTGGCATCGTTTGTCGCACAGGTACGCGGCGGGGCAGCGCGGGGAGGTATGGAGCGAGATCCGCGAGCTCGGACCAGTGCCATCCCGCCTCACCGCGGACGTTGACGCCGTGGCCACGGAGACGATGCGCCGCGTCAACCGCCACGTGTAGCGATTGGCGACCGCCTATGTCGAGCTCGGGTTGGTGCCTTCGGGCGGGGGGCGGCCGTGATGTCGCCGACCAGGTGCGCCTACGACCGACCGCCGATGACCCGGCCGACCTTGCCCGCCTCTCCCGCAAGATCGGCGGGATCCCGGCCGCTCTGCGGGCCTGCTTGACCGAGGTGGGCCCGGTCGCCCTCTACGGTGACTGCCCGGCCCCTCGGGCTCTACTACGACCAGCGGCCCACCCCATCGGGGGGCCTGACGCACGGTGGCGTGGCGTCAGCGGTCTCGGCGACCCTGCGAGCGATGCTGGGCCACGCTGCCCTGGATCGCCTCCCACACGCTGCGTCCGGCCTCTCGCAGCGTCTCCCCCGCCTGCTCGGCGAGCTGGGCCGCACCCTGGGCGGCGGCCTGCGCCGCGCCCGGCAGACCACCGTCGCCGCCCCCGGACGGGCTCGGACCGGGCGCAGCCGACTGACCAAGCTGGTTGCCGGTCTGCCCGGCCGCCGGCCCCGCCTGTCCCTCGGGGCGCTGCTGGTCCCGGCCCGCCCCTGCCGGGCTTCCTCCGCCACCCGAGCCTTCGGGCCGCTCACCATCGGCGTGACGCGACCCCTCGTGCCGCTGGCCTTCCGGGCGGTGGCCACCTGGCGCGCCGGCCTCCGGATGCGGGCTCTGCGGATGCGGACTCTGCGGATGCGCCTGGTCAGCTGACCCCGGGCCGTCGGCTCGCGGCCCGGGTCCACCGGCACCCGGTTCCCAGCCGACCCGACCTGACCCGGACCGACCCGCAGCCGGCCGATCAGAACCCGGCCGATCAGAACCCGGCCGACCAGGGCCGGACTGATCGAGACCGGGGCGATCGAGACCCGGCCGGCCAGAACTCGATGGCCGACCTGGCCGAGCTGGATCCAGCCGATCGGAACCCGGCCGATCGGAACCCGGCCTATCGGAACCCGGCCGGTCACGACCGGGCAAGGGGCCGGCCGCGCCGACGTGCCGGCCCGGCTCGTCGCGTACGGCGTCCGAGCGCCGACTCGACGTTCTCATCTCCGCCGCGTCCGCTGTCAACTGCTGGGCGCTGCGGTTCACGTCGTCGAGGGCGGTGCCGGCCGTGCGCGCGAGCGTCTCGATGATGTGTGGGTTGTTGTCGATCGTGTCGAGCGCTCGGCCCAGGATTCTGGTCAGCTGCTCCAGCCGCACCCGCAGCTGCGCCTCGGCGTTCACCCCGTTGACTGTCAACTCGGCGCCGTTGAGGTGCACCCGCACGCCGGCGTCGACCTGAAGCAGGTTGGCCACCCGGGCCCGCAGCGACAGGTCAGCCTCCAGACCGTCGACCACCAGCCGAATCGAGTCGACGGAGACCTTCGGAATGTCGAGCAGGACGTCCGGGTTCCCGCTGTCGGCGTTCCGGTCCGGCTCGCGCTGCTGCCCGCTCTCGCTCATGCTCTCCCGCCCCGCCTGCACACCGGCCCGGTCGTCCGAGCCGTTGGGCGCGGTTACCCGCTTTCCGGCGGGGCATCCCGTCCGTGACGACCCGGCGACCCTCTGTCTGGAACCGGGCACCGCGCGAAGCTGCACACCGAGGCATCAGCCGGTATGGTCCGGGCCTATGGGACAGGAATTGACTGATCCGGCCGACATCCGGCAGGACGTCGGCCAGTTCTCTCTCCGGTGCAGCCTTCTCGTCCCGGGCTCCGCCGAGCATGCGTTCGCGGTCTTCACCGACGAGCTGACCGACTGGTGGGTCACCGAATACACCTGGTCCGGCCCGGACGCGCTGGCCGAGCTGGGCATGGAGCCGCGGGCCGGCGGCATGCTCTACGAGCTGGGCCCGTACGGTTTCCGCGCCGACTGGGGCCGGGTCCTCACCTGGGATCCGCCTCGCCGACTGGTCTTCGTCTGGCAGATCGGCCCGGACCGGGCGCCGGTGCCGGATCCGGCCCGCGCCAGCGAGGTCGAGGTGCTGTTCCATTCCGAGGGGCCGGGGCGCACCCGGGTCGAGCTGGAGCACCGGCACTTCGACCGGCACGGCGAGGCTGCCGAGGGTTACCGCAAGGCGCTCACCGCCGGCTGGCACGAACTGCTCACCCGCTACGTCGCCACGGTGTCGCGCCACCGCCCCACCACGACGGCCTGACGACCCACCGGGTCAGCGGCCGAGCCGCCGATCGGCGGCGGGCCCGCCGAGGTCCCGGCCACCAAGGTTCGCGCGTTGGCCGGCCTCCGCCCCGGAGCCGAAGCCGGTGCCGCCCAACCGGCGCGGCGGCGCGGTACGCAGTCGGGGATATTCCTCGGTGAGCCGGCGCTGCACCCGGTCAGACCGGTCGGCCAGCACCAGCGCCATCGACGGTGCGCCCGATTCGCTGGCCGCCGCCGACTCGGCCGCCCAGAGTCGACCGCCGACCACTTCCGCGAAGCCGGCCAGCCAGGAGCGACGGAAGGCGGCGGGGTGGTCGTCGGCAGGCACCTCGGTGGCGGCCAGACCGTGCGCCGCCTGCACGAGCAGCGAGGTGAAGAGCAGGTCGACCCGTTCCAGGTCGCTGGCGAAGCCGAAGAGGTGCAGGGCGAAGCCGTTGCCCTGCCGACGGCGTACGCAGCGGCAGCGCAGGGGCTCGGCCACCGCGGCGAGCAGGCCTACCTTGTCGCGGGCGTACGGGGCGACGACGTCCAGCACCCGATCGCCGACCGGGTCGGTGGTCGGGTCCCGGGCGGCGAGCAGCGCCCGGTCCACGCCGTAGCGGGCGATCAGCTCGGTCGCCTTGGCGGTGAACGCGGCCGACTCGGCCGGCGTGCAGGCCGGGTCCTCGGCCTGGGCCAGCAGCTTGCGCACCTTGCTGAGCATGGCCTCGGACATGGCTACAGAGCTATCACACGGGCCGGACATCATCGGGGCCGCGCCGGCATCAATCGATACGTATCATCGTCACGGCCAGATGATCAGTCCGATACGGACGGTCAGTCAACCGTTTGGGAGGAACGAACGGATGCCATCCCCGACCGCTCGCCTGCTCGCCGTCGCCACGGCCACCGCACTGCTCTCCGTCGGCGCGCCCGCGCGGGCGGAGCCAATTACACCGAACACACCGGTCAGCTCCGGGCCGAACGCATTCGGCCCGCTCGCCACCTGTTACGGCGGGGCGGTCCGGTCGTACTTCGAGACCGGCCGCTACGGCGGCTCGGCCGGCCAGTACCGCACCACGACGCGTTGTCGCGACATCAACGTCCGCAACGCGAGCGTGTACGCCACCGAAGCGTGCGTGATCTTCGTCGACAAGACGAGTGCCTGCAACTACTGGACCTACCTGCCGGCCAACTCGGGTTGGATCACCGTGGCGACCGACGTCAAGGACGGGGTCAACTTCCGGGTCCGCTTCGAGAACCTGCGGTACGAGTACGAGCCGCTGATCGCGTACCACGCATTCTGACTGGCCCGCGGTCGCGGCGTCCGCCCCCCGACGGACGCCGCGACCCGGCGGCGCGTCAGCCGGCGCGGCTGCGCAGGGTGGCGATCGTCGAACCGGCGAGGGTCAGCAGGCAGTCGGGGAGCAGCCCGTCGGCCGCCGCCGCGCCGAACAGAGCCTCGCCGGTCGGTTCGTCCCGATTCGCGTACGCGCTGACGAAGCGGGCCACCCAGCGGGTGTCGTACCCGGCCTGATCGATCCCCGGGAAGTCGAGCGCCGCCCCGCTGGCCGCCGGCGCGTCGCCGAGCATGGTCGCGGCCAGGCACCAGGCGACCCCGTACGCGCCGTTCAGGCCAGCCCGGTCGACGACCGCGTCGAACGCTCCCACCACCGCGTCTCCATCGCCGGTCAGCGCCGAACGGAGCACGGCGGCCGCGTCATCGAACGTCTGCTGTGGTAGGTCGGTCACGCAGCGCACAGTAGGACGGGTGGTCAAGCCTTCCCGCGACCGTCACTGTCCGTGTTCAACGCGAGCGACCTGCGCATTACGCCACCTCCACGGTCCCGCCCCCGGCCTCGGCACGCTAATGTGCGCAGCGGACCTTCGCCGGAGGAAGGACGACCATGTTCGTATCACGCCGCTCGCGGGTAGCCACACTGGCTGCCTGCGCGACGATCCTGCTCGCCACAAGCGCTTGCGGGGATGACAAGCCCGAGGAGGCGAGCGCCCAACAGGTGCGCCTCTACGGCACGGACGGCAACATGCTCAACTCCTATCCTGCGGAGTTGAAGGAACGGGCCAGTCTCGTGGACGGGATGAAGGGCACCACGCCGCTCACCCCGCTGCCAGACGACTTCAAGAGCCGACTGCGAGCCGTCAACCCGGCGCTGACGGACTACCTGTACTCCGCCGAGACGTACGACGCGGTGGTGATCGCCGTACTCGCCGCCCAGTTGGCCGGCAGCACCAACCCCGCCGACATCGCGAAGCAGATCGTCGGGGTGACCAACGACGGGCAGCGCTGCGAGGACCCGGCCAGCTGTCTCGCGCTGGCCCGCAACGGGCAGGACATCGAGTACCGCAGCGTGTCGCTGACCCGGGCCGGCTTCACCGACAAGGGTGAGCCGGCCACCGCGAGCTACGCCACGCTGACCTTCGACGGGCAGCAGATCAACGACGGCAAGACCGAGTTCGTCGGCGCGGGCATCGAGTCGGCGGCGAGCACCAAGACGCCGCCGAAGCCGAAGAAGCAACGCCCCGGTTCGAACTCCGACCAGGAACCGCTGATCCTGGGCGGTCTGCTGCCGAAGACCGGTGACCTCGCGATCGCCTACCCGCCGATGGCCGCCGGCGCCGCGCTGGCGATCAGGGAGATCAACGCTGCTGGCGGCGCGCTGGGCAAGCCGGTCACGTGGATGGACGGCGACGACGGCACCAGCCCGACGGTGGCCAAGGCGACGGTGGCCAAGCACGTGACGGACGGCGTCAGCGTGATCATCGGTGCGGGTGGTTCGGGCATCTCCCGTGAGGTACTGCCGGACGTGGTGCAGGCCGGGAAGATCCTCTTCTCCCCGTCCAACACCGACAGCAGCCTGACCGACGTCGAGGACAAGGGCCTCTACTTCCGCACCGCGCCGCCGGACAGCCTCCAGGGCCGGGCGCTGGCCGACGTGATCCTCCGCGACGGGTCACAGAAGATCGTCATCGTCGCCCGCAAGGACTCCTACGGTGAGGGCCTGCAGGGCACCGTCCGCGACGAGCTGGAGAAGGCCGGCATCGCCAACGACCGGCTCAAGCTGATGACGTACGAGCCGCCTGCCGACGCGAAGGCACCGCCGGTCGACTTCAGCAGCGGCGCGAAGGAAGTCAAGGAATTCGGCGCGGACGCCGTACTGATCATCGGTTTCGGTGAGTCCGCCCAGGTGATCCGCGGTCTGGCCGACGCCGGGGTGCAGATCCGGCAATAGGCAGGACCCAAGACCCACGACGGCCGCACCGGCTCTCCGCCGGTGCGGCCGTTCTGGTACGCGGGATCAGCGCGGCCGGCGGCGCTCCAGGAACTCGGTCATCCGGCGGTGCTTCTCGCCGTCCTCGAAGAGCACCGCCTGGCTGACCAGGTCCAGATGCGGGTGCGCGGCGGCCGGCGCGTCCACCGCCAGCTTGGTCAGCCGCACCGCCAACGATGAGCCCAGGGCGATCTCGTCCAGCAACGCGTGCGCCACCGTCAGCAGCTCGCCGGGCTCGTCCACCACCCGGTTCACCAGGCCGATCCGCAGCGCCTCGGTGGCGTCCACCCGCCGGCCGGTGAAGAGCAGCTCCTTGGCCCGGCCCTCGCCGATCAACGCGGGCAGCCGGTGGGTCGCGCCGGCGCCGGCCAGGATGCCCAACCGCACCTCCGGCTGACCGAAGACCGCCCGCGCCGTGCACACCCGCAGATCGCAGGCGTACGCCAGTTCCGCGCCACCGCCCAACGCCGGGCCGTCGACGGCCGCCACGGTCGGCATCGGCAGCGCCCGGATGCGGGCGAAGGCGGCCGAGTTGATCGCGGCGAGGGCGTCCGTGCGGCCCCGTTCGCGGAGCTGGCCGATGTCGGCGCCACCAGCGAAGATGCCCGCCGTGCCGCCGGTGAGCAGCAGCAGGCGCGGGTGCGCCTCCAACTCGGCGCAGACCTGGTGCAGCTCGGCGATCAGGTCGGCGTCGATGGCGTTGCGCTTCTCCGGCCGGTCCAGGGTGACCACCAGCCGGTCCGGCCGCTCCTCGATCCGCAACCCGCTCACTGTTTGACCCCGCCTTCCCAGCGGTAGAAGCCCTGCCCGGACTTCTTGCCCAGCCGTCCGGCGGCCACCATCTCCACCAGCAGCGGCGGCGGCGTGAAGCGGTCCCCGTACGCGGCCTGGAGAGTGCGGGCGATGTCCAGCCGCACGTCGAGGCCGACCAGGTCGGTGAGCTCCAACGGCCCGATCGGATGGCGGTAGCCGAGCACCATGGCCTTGTCGATGTCCGCCGGGCTGGCCACCTCGTCGGCGACCATCCGGATCGCCTCCAACCCGAGGGTGACCCCGAGCCGGGAGGTGGCGAAGCCGGGCATGTCGCGTACGACGACGGGGTCCTTGCCGAGCCGGCCGGCGAGCGCGACGGCCGCGGCGGTGGTCTCCTCGGCGGTGGCCGGGCCGACCACGATCTCCAGCAGCGTCATCGCCCAGACCGGGTTGAAGAAGTGCAGGCCGAGGAAGCGTTCGGGCGCGTCCAACTCGGCGGCGAGCGCACCGATGGCGATGCTGGAGGTGTTGCTGCCCAGCAGCTCCGGGCGCAGCGCGGCGGCGTCCCGCAGCACCGACCGCTTCAGGTCCAGGCGCTCCGGCACCGCCTCCACGATCACCTGGGGGGCGGGAGCGACATCGGCGAGCGTCGGGCGCAACGTCACCCGCTGCCGGTTGGTGGCGGCCTCGTCAGCGCTCAGCTTCCCGCGCTGCACCGCCCGCTCCCACAGCTCGGCGAGCCGGTTGAGCGCGCCCGCACCGCGCTCGGGGTCCACCTCGACCAACTCGACGGCGTGCCCGGCGCCGGCCGCCACGTACGCGATGCCAAGCCCCATCGTGCCGGCACCGACGACCACGAAACGATCGCTCATCACGCCCCCCTGTCCCGCCCGCAGACGCGCGGGGTCCCCGCCACGCCGGCCCGGGTGTCCCGCCCGCTCCGCTCGCTCATGGTGCGACCCTAGACAGCGCGACGACCCGGCCCATGCGTGGGGGAGCGCCGGATCGGGTAATGACGGCCCGTCAACCGAGGGAAGGACCGCATCGACATGAGCCAGGCACCGGAGAGCGTCACCGACGGGGAGATCGTGGAGACCCGAGGCGACGAGCGGGTCGAACTGCTGCGCGCCGACACCAACAACGACGGCAAGACCGATGTGTGGGTGGTGGACACCGACGGCGACGGCAAGGCGGACCTGTTCCAGTTCGACACCGACGGTGACGGCAAGGTGGACATCACGATGGTCGACATCGACGAGGACGGCCAACCGGACGAGGTGGTCGACGGCGACGGCGGCCTCCCGCCCGAGCAGCTCCCCCCGACCGTCCAGGTCTGAGACGGACGACGGCCCCTGCCTCCGCCCGGCGGATCGCGGGGGCCGTCGCTCAGCCGACGAGGCGCAGGGTGGCCAGGTAATAGGGGGCGTCGCGATCGTCCACATCGGTGAGGCGCCAACCGGTGCCGTGCACCAGACCAGCGAACTCGTCCGCCGAACAGACCAGATAGTCGAACCATTCGGTGCTCAACTCGCGGTAGCGCAGCCGCAGCCGTAGCTGGCCACCGAGCCGGCCGCACCGCCGGTTGCGCTCGTGGTAGCCGGTGTGCAGCCGGTCGCGGGTGCCGTACGGGTCGGTGCCCTGCGCGATGATCTGCGCGCCCGGTCGGGCCAGCGCGGCGAGCGCGGCCAGGAACACGGGAGCGCGCTCCCGCCCCTCGAACAGGCCGAGGTTGTTGCCGAGCAGCAGGAACGTGTCGTACCGCGAACCGTCGGCGACGTGCGTGTCGACGGTGCCGTGCACCAGCCGCCGGACCCCGCGACGCCGGCTCACCTCCAGTGCACCGGCGGAGGTGTCCAGCCCGGTGACCGGTACGCCGCGCTCCTGGAGCAGCAGCGCGATCCGGCCGGCTCCGGTGCCGATGTCCAGCGTCTCGCCGTGCGCCCGGTCCACCGCGCGGTGGTCGTACGGCTGCCACTGCGCCGGCTCGTCCAGGTAGTGCGCGGCCGGCGCGCCGTTGATCAGGCCGTCGTCCCGTTCGATGATCTCGATGACCGGTCGCGGCAGTCGACCGCCGACCAGGGGCCGGGAGCCCACCCCGGTGGCCACGGCGAGGGTGTCCCGCAGCAGTTCGCCGATCACGTCACCGATTAGAGGCTCAACAGTCACGACGTTCACGCTATCCGGCCACTCAGTGGCCCGTGCCGGTCGTATCCTGGCGGCGTGACCACGCTGGACCGGCTGTCGGCCGAGAAGTACATCCTGCTCACGACCTTCCGCAAGGACGGTCGGGCGGTGCCGACCCCGGTCTGGGCGGTACGCGACGGCGAGGCGTTGGCGGTCTGGACCCGTGCCGACTCGGGCAAGGTGAAGCGGATCCGCCACAACGGCGAGGTGACCGTGGCGCCCTGCGACGTGCGGGGTCGGCCACACGGGGCGGAGGTGCCAGCTCACGCGACGATCTACGGGGGCGGTGACATCGGTCGGGTCCGCGACCTGCTGAAGCACAAGTACCGCCTGATCGGGCGGCTGAGCCTGCTGGGCAGCCGGTTGCGTCGCGGCGAGGGCGGCACCGTCGGCATCCGGGTGACGTTGGCCGAGCCGCAGCGCTGACCCGCGGCCGGCGTCGCTCGGCGGGGCATGGAAAGGGGCGGCGGATCGAGATCCACCGCCCCTGACGAAAAACTATCGCCGACTCAGTCGCCCTGCCGCTGCTGCGGGATCTGGCCCTGCAGCAGCGCCCTGACCTCCGACTCGCGGTAGCGACGGTGGCCGCCCAGAGTGCGGATGGCGCTGAGCTTGCCCGCCTTGGCCCACCGGGTCACCGTCTTCGGGTCGACACGGAACATCGACGCCACCTCGGCCGGTGTGAGTAGCGGCTCTGGTTCGTGCGTTCGCGATGCCATCGGTCACTCCTCCACATGTATAGACATCGGCCGGGGTCCCGCCGGCCGACGCGTCTCCCATGGTCCGGCTAGTCCCCGATGTCCGACATGGGCCGAACGGATGAAGGTCCCTAGACGGACGGATGAACCATGCCCGATTTTTACGACTTTTACACGGCAGAAACTACCTTATTGGGACTCATGCTCACGGTTCGTGATGCGTCAACTACGAGTGCAACTCACCTTGGGAGCGCTCCTAGGGTGATATGCCCTAGTTGCACCGCTCCAACAGCTGCACAGCGCGCCACCGGGCCACCAACTTGTCGTACGCGGCGGACGCCTCCTCGGCCTCGCCGCGCGACAGCCCCGCGAGGCCGCCGGCAACCAACTCGGGCGAGTCGTCCGCGGCTAGGGTCTCGTCGGAGAGCAGGTCGACCAGACCGCCGTAGTCCAGCTCGACCACTGACCGCGGATGGAACTCCTCCAGCCAGCGGGCCGCCTCCTCCACCGCCTCGGTGATCGGCGCCTCGCCCACCGACTTGCGCAGCACCGACAGGGCCCGCGACGAACGGCGTCGGGCCTTGGAGATCTCGGTGCGATAGCGCAGCGCCCGCCGGCCCGGCTCGGTGACCAGGTCCCGCTCCGCCGGCTCGAAGAGCACGAACCACCGCAGCGGTACGCCCCAGGTGGCGATCTGTTCGTGCACCCGGGGCACCCCGTGCTCCAGCACCCGGGCGCCGCTACGCCAGTCGTCCACCACCGCCCTGGCCTGCCCGGCGAGCACCGGCGGCACGAAGGCGTCGGCGAGCACCGAGGGCACCCCGTCCCGGGCGCTGAGCGCGGCCTCAGCGACCCGGATGCGCAGGTTCCACGGACAGACCAGCAGGCTGTCGTCCGTCTCCAGGACGTACGCCTCCTCGGGCAGGTCCGGCAGCCGGGTCCAGCCTGCGCCCAGCGCCTCGATCACCGCCGTCCGCTGCCGACCGGGCCCCTCGACCGGGGCGACCGCGCGCCCCTCCGAGACGTAGCGGCGCCAGTAGCTCTGCCGGTCTCGATCGAAGGCGGCCAACGGTTCGTACACGCGCAGGTAAGAAGCGAAGAGCGACGGCACCGCGCGATCCTCCCACGAACCACGCCCCGATGCGCTCAGCGGCCGGAGCACGCGCGCCGCAACGTGGGACGGCGGTGGCGCGTCGAGCGCCCGGCCGGAGGCCGATACTAGGCTCGATCACACCGGCAGCATCCCCGCCGGGGTCCACCAGGTCCGCGCCCCACAAGGACGCACACCACAGTAGGAGCCAACAATGGGCGTATTCGCGAGCACCGACGACCCGGTATCGACCGGTCACGAACAGGTCGTGTTCTGCCAGGACAAGCAGAGCGGCCTGAAGGCGATCATCGGGATCTACTCCACCGCGCTGGGCCCGGCGCTCGGCGGCACCCGCTTCTACCCGTACGCGAGCGAGGACGACGCCCTCGCCGACGTGCTGGACCTGTCCCGCGGGATGGCATACAAGAACGCGCTCGCCGGGCTGGACCTGGGCGGCGGCAAGGCCGTCATCTGGGGCGACCCGGAGCAGATCAAGAGCGAGGCGCTGCTGCGCGCGTACGGCCGCTTCGTGGAGTCGCTGGGCGGCCGCTACTACACCGCCTGCGACGTCGGCACGTACGTGGCGGACATGGACGTCATCGCCCGGGAGACCCGCTACGTGACCGGGCGCAGCGTGGAGCACGGCGGCGCCGGTGACTCGTCGATCCTCACCGCCTGGGGCGTCTTCCAGGGGATGCGGGCCGCGGCCGAGCACGTCTGGGGCACCCCGAGCCTGCGGGGCCGACGGGTCGGCGTGGCCGGCCTGGGCAAGGTCGGCAAGTACCTCACCGGGCACCTGCTGGAAGACGGCGCCGAGGTGGTCGCCACCGACGTCAACCCGAAGGCGCTGGCCTGGGTGCGTACCAACCACCCGCAGGTCTCCCTCGTCGACGACTCCAGCGCGCTGGTCGCCGCCGACCTCGACGTGTACGCGCCGTGCGCGCTGGGCGGCGCCCTGAACGACGACACCGTGCCGGCGTTGCGCGCCAAGGTGGTGACCGGGGCGGCGAACAACCAGCTCGCCCACCCGGGCATCGAGAAGCTGCTGGCCGACCGGGGCATCCTCTACACCCCGGACTACGTGGTCAACGCGGGCGGCGTCATCCAGGTGGCCGACGAGATCGAGGGCTTCAACTTCGACCGGGCCAAGCTGCGGGCGACCCGGATCTACGACACCACCCGCGAGATCCTGCACCTGGCTGACGCGGAGGGCGTGCCGCCGGCGGTGGCCGCCGACCGGCTGGCGGAGCGGCGGATGGCCGACGTCGGCCGACTGCGAGCGATTCACCTGCGCTGAGCGTTCCCGGAGGCGGATCGACGAGATCCGCCTCCGGGCCCCGGCGTTGGGCGTAGCTGGGTAAGCTGAGCCCGGGTCAAGTTTGATGCGGTTTGTCCGGTGTCACGGGTGCTAACCGTTCCGCTCCTTACCCGGTACACTGGGTGACGGCCGGATCGACGCGACGCGCAGAGCCGGCTGACGGTAACCCGAGGTGCCGAACGGTGGCATCCCCATGTACCGTAAGAGCCACGAGAGATGCCTGACGTCATCGGGGCCCGCCTTCGGGCTGCCCCGCATTCTGTGCGAGGGGGTCGAGCCATGGGGCGCGGCCGTGCTAAGGCCAAGCAGACTAAGGTGGCGCGGGAGTTGAAGTACCACTCCCCGAACACCGACCTCACCGCCTTGCAGCGCGAACTGGCGGGTGCTGGTAAGTCTGAGCACCACTTCGACGACGACTCTAAAGAGTTCGTCGACGACGATGATGAGGATCACGCGGACGACGATCCGGATCCCTGGGTCCGTCCGACCCGCTGACCTCTCGACGCAGCTGAGCACGCGGTACCCCCGCGTGCTCACGCGCGTCCTGTGCCGGTGCAGTCGCCGACGATCAGGGGCCTGGCCCGACCGGAGCGATCCGGCCGCTCGACAGGCCCCTGACGACGGCCCCCTCAGCGCGGGCGATTGTTCCAGTTGTAGAACGTCGGGATGTTCTCGAAGTGGTTCCAGGCACAGACCGCGCTGGAGCCGTCTCCGCCCGACACCTCCGAGCGCAGCCGCCGTGCGTCCTCGGCCTCCTGGAGCAGCGCGACGAGCGCGGGAGCCGCGTCTCGCACCCGTTCGGTGACTCCGTCGTCCGCTTCGCGCTCAGGCCGCCGGTGACTCGTGGTCTCGGGCATGCTCCAACACTCCCTCCAATAGGCGGATCTTGCTGTTGCGGCAGTGCTCGGTCTCCGTACCGTCAAAACGCCCCAGCTCGAAGTAACGGTTGGCGGCATGGCCACCACCGCAGAAGCCGAAGTACGGGCAGGATGCCCGACACGCCTCCACCCCGGCCAGGAACTCCCCCACCCATGGCGTCGCCGCCGCGCTGGCGAGGATCTGCGTCAACGGGGTCGTCAGCACGTTGCCGCTGCTGAAGTCGCCGTAGCGGGGGCCGGTGAAACCGGCCAGCTCCGGGGAGAGCACGATCACCGAGCCGTCGTGACCGATCGTCGGGATCGGGTCCAGGTGACGGGGCAGCACCCCGTCCGCCGAGTTGTCGAGCACCGCCGCGGCGTAGCGCAACGACCACTCGATCTCGCGGAGGTGGATCCGGGGCTCCCGGCGCCACGCCCCGACCAACTCCGCCCAGAACGCGGACACCGCAGACGGGTCGTGGCGGTTGTCGCGGGTGTTGACGCCCTCGGTCTCCTCGATGTTGATGCCCAGCACGTCGCAGCCCAGCTCGAGGAAGTAGTCGTACAGCTCGGTGGCGAGCCCCGGCTCCGGCCGGGACACCACGGCCAACGCGGAGAAGGGCAGACCGCGCCGGCGCAGCGCCGAGATGCCGTGCAGGATCCGGTCGTACGCCGGCTGACCGCCCCGGTTGACCCGGTCACCGTTGCGCGCCCGGGGCCCGTCGACGCTCACGCTCACCCGCATCTCGTGCCGGACGAAGAAATCGCACCAGTCGTCGTCGATGAGCGTGGCGTTGGTCTGCACGTGGTGCTCGACCTCGGGCCCGAACGGCGCGATCAGATCGGCCAGGTGGTCCCGACCGGCCGCCAACGGCTCGCCGCCATGCCACACCACGGAGAAGCGACCGTTCACCGCCCACGGGTTCACCGCGGCCGCGACCGCCTCGGCCACCGCCACCGGCATCCGCCGGTCGGCGGACCGAAACGGCAGGTAGCAGTACGCGCAGTCGAGGTTGCAGAGGGTGGTGGGCTGCATGACGACGTACGACGGGACAGCGGCCAGACCGCGCATCCCGCTGAACGACTGTCCCTGAGCAGCCATCGCCCTCCTCCGCCTAGCCTTAGCCCTTCAGGCTAGGCGGCATTGGCCACTCGGGTGAAGCCCTGATCAGATGCCCGTACGATCACCGGAGGGTGGTCATCCTCGGGTGTGCTGACCGACCATCTGCACGTTGCCGGTGCCCTCGATGATCTCGCCGGCCTGCCACGCCTCGACTCCACGGCCGGTCAGGGTGGCCAGCGCCCGGTCAGCGTCCTCGGCCGACACGATCGCGAACATGCCGACGCCCATGTTGAAGGTCGACTCCATGTCCTGGTCGTCGATCCGACCCTTCGTCTGGATCAGGTCGAAGATCGGCTGCGGCTTCCAGGTGGACCGGTTGACCACCGCGTCGACGTGCTCGGGCAGCACCCGGACCAGGTTGCCGGGGATGCCACCACCGGTGATGTGGGACAGCGCCCGCACCTCGGCCTCGGCGATCAGCTTGAGGCAGTCCTTGGCGTAGATTTTGGTCGGGGTGAGCAGCTCCTCACCGAGGGTCCGCTGCCGACCGAAGTCGTCGATCACGATGTCCAGACGCATCCGAGCAGCACCGAGCAGCACGTGCCGGACCAGCGAGTATCCGTTGGAGTGCAGGCCGGAGGAGCGCATGGCGATCACCACGTCGCCCACCTCGACCCGCTCCGGGCTGAGAATGTCGGCTTCCTCGACCACGCCCACGCCGGTCGCGGAGATGTCGTACTCGTCCGGGCGCAGGACACCGGGGTGCTCGGCGGTCTCCCCGCCCAGCAGCGCGCAGCCGGCGTAGCGGCAGCCGTCGGCGATGCCCGCGCCGATCTCGGCGACCTTGTCCGGAACGACCTCGCCGGTGGCGATGTAGTCGAGCAGGAACAGCGGCTCGGCGCCGCAGGCCACCAGGTCGTCCACGACCATGGCGACCAAGTCGATGCCGACCGTGTCGTGGATGTCCATCTGCTGAGCGATCACCAGCTTGGTGCCCACCCCGTCGGTGGAGGACGCCAGGATCGGGCTCTTGTACTTCTTCGTGTCCAGCCGGAACAGGCCGGCGAAGCCGCCGAGGTCACCGAGCACCTCGGGGCGGCGGGTCTGCCGCACCTTCGACTTGAGCAGCTCCACCGCGCGGTCGCCCGCGTCGATGGAGACGCCGGCGTCGGCGTACGAGACCGAGCGTTTGCGCGCCTGGCGGCCAGCGCCGCCCGTCCACGGCTGGCGGTCGCCGCCGGCGCCGGTCGGGCTGCTTCCTGCGCCGCTGCGCTCGGACACGTGCGTCACGGTTCTCCCCTTTGGTTCTCGGTGCCGCCGGCGATAGCCGGGCCGCGCCGGTTGGTGCTACGGGCGGTTTGCGGTAACGCCACCCGGAGTGGCGACGGACGAGCCGTTGGTGTGCGGGGTCTCCGACGCCGAGTTGGCGACGCGTCGACCCACACCTTCGAGCACGTGCTTGCCGATCAGGTTGCCGGCCGGCAACTCGATCGGGTACTCCCCATCGAAACATGCCCGACACAACCGGGTCTTCGGCTGCTCGGTCGCGGCGATCAGGCCGGGAAGCGAAACGTAACCCAGCGTGTCGGCGCCGATGGAGCGCCGAATGCCATCGTTGTCCAGCCCATTGGCCAGCAGCTCCGCCCGGGTGGCGAAGTCGATGCCGTAGAAGCACGGCCAGCTGACCGGCGGCGAGGAGATCCGGACGTGCACCTCCAGCGCCCCCGCCTCACGCAGCATCCGCACGATGGCGCGCTGGGTGTTGCCGCGCACGATCGAATCGTCCACGACCACCAACCGCTTGCCGCGGACGTTCTCCCGCAGCGGGTTGAGCTTGAGCCGGATGCCGAGCTGACGCAGGGTCTGCGACGGCTGGATGAAGGTGCGCCCCACATACGGGTTCTTCATCAGGCCGGCGCCGTACGTGATGCCGGACGCCTCCGCGTAGCCGATCGCGGCCGGGGTGCCCGACTCGGGCACCGGGATCACCAGGTCGGCCTCGACCGGGTGCTCCTTGGCCAACTGTCGGCCGATCTGCACCCGTGCCGCGTGGATGTTGCGCCCGGCGATCGTGGCATCCGGGCGGGCGATGTAGACGTACTCGAAGAGGCAGCCCTTCGGCTCCGGTGCGGCGAACCGGGTGGAGCGCAGCCCGTTCTCGTCGATCGCGATCAACTCGCCCGGCTCGACCTCGCGCACCACGCTGGCGCCGACGATGTCCAGTGCTGCCGTCTCGCTGGCAACGACCCAGCCGCGCTCCAGGCGGCCGAGCACCAGCGGGCGGACGCCATGCGGATCGCGGGCCGCGTAGAGGGTCGACTCGTCCATGAAGACGAAGCTGAACGCGCCGCGCAGCTGCGGCAGCACCTCCAGCGCGGCCGCCTCGACCGACAGATCCGGTCGGCTGGCGAGCAGCATCGTCACCAGAGAGGTGTCGTTTGTCGAACCGTCCGCGATGAGACCGCGCTCGGCGACCTCCTTCTCCAGCTCGGCGGTGTTGACCAGGTTGCCGTTGTGGGCCAGCGCGATGGTCGTGCCGGAGGTGGTCGACCGGATCGTCGGCTGGGCGTTCTCCCAGTTCGACGCGCCGGTGGTGGAGTATCGGGCGTGCCCGATCGCCAGGTGACCGCGCAGGCTCGCCAGGGTGGGCTCGTCGAAGACCTGCGCCACCAGGCCGAGGTCCTTGTAGACCACCACGCCGGAACCATCGCTCACCGCGATGCCCGCAGCCTCCTGGCCGCGGTGCTGTAGGGCGTAGAGGCCGAAGTAGGTCAGATTGGCAACCTCTTCGCCGGGGGCCCAGACGCCGAAGACGCCACAGGCATCCTGGGGGCCAGGTCGTTGGGGGTCAAGGTCGTGGCTCAGCCGGCCGTCGCCTCGGGGCACCTACCGCTCCCTCATGCTGGTCTGGACCGGCTGGGCGGGGATCACGGGCGGATCCACTCTCCTCTGCCGGGACCTGTCATCGCCTGACAGTGTACGCGAATCGGCGTCAATACAGAAAGTCACGATTTCGCTGCTCAGCGTCACGGTGAGTGGGACATCGGGACGACTAGAGGGGCAGATACGCCGAGAGGTCCGCCCGGTTGCCACTCATCTGGACGCGACCGTCGGTGACCGCCGACACCCAGTCAACCCGGCCGGTAGCCAGCTCCAGCCAGGTGTTCGGGGCCATCTCGACCACATTTGGTGGATTTCCTCTGGTGTGTCGAGGCCCCGGTACGCACTGGATCGCCCCGTATGGTGGGACGCGCACCTCCACCGATCGGCCGGGGGCGCGCTCCGCGAGGACGGCCAACAACGACCGGACCGCCTCTCGGAACACCGGCCGTTCGGGTGTACGCCCCTCGTCGAGCGCCGACAACGCGGCCGTAACGGCAGCGGACTTACTGTGCGGAGAGGACACGACGGGACGATACGACCCCCAGGCCAGACACGCGACGCTGGCCCTGGGTCGCGCTCATGCAGTCGGACAAGGCATAGTTGCCGACGGCGTATTCGTACCGTGATGATCCCCGGCCCGGCGCCCCGCCGGTCAGAGGGAAGTCAGCCCGGAAGGCGGTGGACGTGTCAACACACCGACGTGCCTGGAAGCAGCGGGCCGGTGTGGTCGTAGCGCTGGTTGCCGGCGCTCTGCTCGCCGTCCCCGCCACACCAGCCATGGCCGCTCCTAACGTTACAGATGTTTCGGCTTCGCCGAGCAGCGTCGAGGCCGGCAAGACCACGAAGATCAGCTATCGACTCGCCTTCGAAGACGACGCAGGGCCTGCCGACATCAGTTTCAGCTCGAGCAGCTCGAAGCTGACCTGCATTGACGGGTGCTCTCGCGGCCGGGTGACGTCGAGTGGCACCTTCGACGCCACCTTCAAGGCTGCGGATGACGCAGCCAACGGCAGCGCCACGATCACCGTCAAGGCGACGGACTCCACCGGGGTCGTGAAGCAGAGCGAAGAGGCGTCGACCACCGTCACGTTGGTCGCCAAGGCAGCGCCGCCGCCGCAGAACCAGACCGTGCGGTCGGTCTCCGGCAAGGTGGTCGCGCAGGCTGACGGCAAGGCCGTACCGAACGCTTTCGTGGTGCTCCAGGACACCGCCGGTCACCGCTACGACGCCACCAGCAACGGCAGCGGCGACTTCCGGTTCACCGGCACCACCGACAAGCCGATCGCACCCGGCCGGATCGACCTGGGCGCGTCGTTCGACAACATCAAGGCGTTCAAGTCCTTGAACGCCGCAGCAGGGCAGGCCGTCACCGGGCAGCGGCTCAGCCTCGCGATCAAGGTCGAGGTGACGCCCAGCGCCACCCCGTCCGCCACCCCCGAGGCCACTCCCACCGACGAGGCGACCGAGGAGGGCACCGAAGAGGAGCCCACCGAGGAGGCCAGCCAGGGTGCTCCGGCGAACGCCGCGAACAACGAGGACAGCGGTGGCCTCGGCTCGTACATGATCATCCTGCTCGGTGGTCTCCTGGTCGCCGCCGGTGTCGGCACGATCGTGCTGCTCTGGATGAAGCGCAAGGAGAACGGCGACGACGATGACGCTCCGGCGGCCGCCGGTGGTGGCGGCGTGGTGCCGCCCTCGCGGGGCGGGTTCCGCGGCCCCGACGACCACACCCGGGTGGTCGGCGGTCGTCCCGGCGGTGGCGCGGACCCGACAATGGTCGGTGGCGCGGCACTGAGTGAGGCGCCGACGATGATGCATCGCCCGGTGGTCGACGACGTTCCGCCGGACCCGTACGGCGCGCCTGCCCAGGCGTACGGCGGCGCGGGTCAGCAGGGCTGGGGCGGCGCCGGCTACGGCGACGAGCCGGCGCCCGGCGGGTACGGTGCCGGCGGCTACGGCAACGCTCCCGCCTCCGGTGGCGGCTACGGCGCTCCGGCCGGCGCGGAAGGCGGCTACGGCACCGGTGCGGCCGGTGACGGTTACGGTGCCGCGTCCGGTGCCGGCTACGGCAACGCGCCGGCCTCCGGTGGCGGATACGGCAACGCGCCGGCTTCCGGTGCCGGCTATGGCAACGCGCCGGCCTCCGGCGGTGGCTACGGCGGTCGCGATTACGACGCCCCGGGTGGCACCACCGCCTATCCGGCGGCTCCCGCTGGCGGAGCGGCGTACGGCGAGCGGTTCGACGAGCCGACCGGCCGGTACACCGGCGACAGCACCCAGTACCCGGCACCGGCCGACCCGTACGCCACGGGCGTCTACCAGCCGGAGCAGGGGCAGGGTTACGGCCAGCCCGAGGCCGCCCCGTACGGCGGTCGCGCTGCCGAGCCGACAGCGGGGTACGGCGCTCCGGAGACTGGCGGGTACGACCAGGGCGGCTACGGTCAACCGGCCGGCGGGTACGACCAGGCCGGCAACTACGGCCAGGAGCCTCCGCAGCAGCGCGGCGGCTACGACGACCGGGGCTACGACCAGGGCGGCTACGGCCAGCCCGCCGGCGGGTACGACCAGGGCGGCAACTACGGCCAGGAGCCTCCGCAGCAGCGCGGCGGCTACGACGACCGGGGCTACGACCAGGGCGGCTACGGCCAGCCCGCCGGGCGGAACCGGCCGGACACCCCGCCGCCGACCGAGCGGGGCGGTCGTCGCCTCGACTGGCTGGACGACTGACCCCACCACAGCACATGGAAACGGCCACCCGGATCTCCGGGTGGCCGTTTCGCTGCAATATCCACTCGCGATCGGCAAAGTCGGGCGGTCTCGCAGCCCTGGACACCCCGACTTCCAGGAAGCCGAGTTGATCACAGGGTGCGGGGCAAACACGGGCGGCCGGCCCGGCCAGGCGGGACAGGCCCGGCCAGGCGGCACGGCCCGGCCAGGCGGGACAGCCCGGTCAGGCGGCGGAGAAGACGCCCTGGTGGAGCACCGGCACGACGTCCGACACGCCGATCCGGACGGCGACATCCACGTCCCTGGCGAAGCCGTTCTCGGTCAACTCCCGCCCGGAGACGCTGCCGCGAACGGCTGCGGGCACATCCGGGGTGCTCGCCAGCGCGGCGAGCGCCATGGCCGCCTCCACCGACAGCCCACCCGGTACGCCGGAGAGGGCGTCCAGCACCGAGGCGGCGCCGAGCTGGTCCTCCACCGACGGACGCAGTGACCCGTCCGGCCACCGTTCTCCGGAGGCGATCACGCCGATCGGGGCGTCCACCGTGCCGTAACCCTGGCGGCGCAGCCAACGCCCGACGGCGCGTGCGTTGCGCAGGCACGCCGCGACCACCGGCAGACCGGTGGCGCTGGCGGCGGCACTGATGGCGGAGCCGTTCGGGGAGGGCAGGACCAGGTCCGCCACCACTGGCGCGTTGCTCAGCGCGGCGGGCGAGAGCGACCACGGATGGTCCGCTGTCGTCTGCCGCCGGCCGACCGCAGCGGTCGCGCCGACCCGGACGGCGTACTCGGCGGCCTGTTCACCCCAGGGGAACGGGTGCACCCGCATGCCCCTGGCGACCGCCACCTCCACGGCGGTGGTGAACGAGAGGACGTCCACCACCACCAGCGCCGCGCAGACACGGCCGAGCTCGGCCGCCCCGGTCAGCCCCCAGTCGAACCGGGCACCCGATCCGGGTTGGCCGTAGACGGCGGCCGCCAACGCCTCAGCGCTCGTCAGGCGACGGCTCGGTGACACCGGAGTCAGACTCGGACGCCCCGCCGGGCTGCTCTGACCCGATCGGCTCGACCGCGCCGGTCTCCGGGGAAGGCCCCGAGGAGGCGATCGGCTCGGAGACCACGGCCGCCGCGTCGACCGGCTCGGCCGGCGCGACCGGCAGCGGCACGGCTTCGACCGCACCCGCCACACCGGCAGCCGGCGCGGGCACCTCGACGGCCGCCGAGCCTCCGAAGAGGCGCGGCAACGTCTCGGTGTGCGCGGTGCGCAGCTCGTCCAGGCCGATCCGGAACTGGCCGTGCACCTCGAGCGCCCCGCCGGTCGGGTCGGTGACGCCGATCAGCTCGAACGGCACACCCCGCTCGGCGCAGAGCGCCGCGAACGCCTTGTCGTGGCCGCGCGGCACCGAGACCAGCGCCCGCGTGGCGGACTCGCTGAACAGGTAGACGAACGGCATCGAGCCCTCGGCGAACTGTTCCGGCACGGCGACCCGGGCACCGACGCCACGACGCAGGCAGGACTCGACCAGGCTCTGGGCGAGGCCGCCGTCGGAGAGGTCGTGCGCGGAGGCCAGGTGGCCGACCCGGGCCGCCTCGGCCAGCAGCTCGGCCAGCGCCTTCTCCCGCCCGAGGTCGACCTGCGGCGGAATGCCGCCGAGGTGCTCGTGCGTCACCCAGGCCCACTCCGAACCGGACAGTTCCACGTTCGTCTCACCGAGCAGGTAGAGCTGGTCGTGGTCGCCGCCGGCGCGCGGCACGAAGCCCATCGGCACCCGGTCGGCGACGTTGTCCAGCACACCCAGCACGCCGACCACAGGGGTCGGGTGGATGGCCGCAGCGCCGGTCTGGTTGTAGAAGCTGACGTTGCCGCCGGTCACCGGGATGCCCAGCTCCAGGCAGCCGTCCGCCAGGCCGCGCACGGCCTCGGCGAACTGCCACATCACGCCCGGGTCCTCCGGCGACCCGAAGTTGAGGCAGTCGGTGACGGCGATCGGCTTCGCGCCGGTCACCGCCACGTTCCGGTACGCCTCGGCCAGTGCCAGCTTGGTGCCGTTGTACGGGTCCAGCCTGGCGTACCGGCCGTTGCCGTCCACCGAGAGCGCCACACCCAACCCGGTCCGCTCGTCGACCCGGATCACGCCGCCGTCCTCCGGCTGGGCGAGCACTGTGTTGCCCAGCACGTAACGGTCGTACTGCTCGGTGACCCAGGTCTTGTCGGCCAGGTTGGGCGACGCGATCATGCGCAGCACGGTCTCCCGCAGCGCCTCCGGGTCGGCCGGGCGGGGCAGCGTCTCGGCCCGGTCGGCCTGGAGCAGGATCAGGTCCGCCGGCTCACGCATCGGCCGGGCGTAGACCGGGCCGTCATCGACAAGCGAACCCGGCGGCACGTCGACGACCAGGTGGTCCTGCCAGGTGATCAGCAGTCGACCCGGGCGGCCGTCCGGCTCCGGTGCGGTGACCTCGCCGATCGCGGTGGCGAGGACGCCCCACTTCTCGCAGGTCTTGAGCACCGCGTCGAGCTTCTCCGGCTCGACGACCAGCAGCATCCGCTCCTGCGACTCGCTGGCCAGGATCTCGTGCGGGTCCATCGACGGCTCGCGCAGCGGCACCCGCTCCAGCCAGACCCGCATGCCGGTGCCGGCAGCGGCGGCGGTCTCGGTGAGCGCGCAGGTCAGGCCGGCGCCGCCGAGGTCCTGGATGCCGACGACCAGTTGGCCGTCGTACAGCTCGAGGCACGCCTCGATCAGCAGCTTCTCGGTGAACGGGTCGCCGACCTGCACGGCCGGTCGACGTGCCTCGCTGCCCTCGTCGAAGGTCGCGCTGGCCAGCACCGACACGCCGCCGATGCCGTCCCGGCCGGTCTTGGCGCCCATCAGCACGACAACGTTGCCCGGGCCGGCGGCGGCCTTGTTCTGCAGCCGGCTGACCGGCAGCACGCCCAGGCAGAGCGCGTTGAGCAGCGGGTTGCCCTGGTAGGAGGGGTCGAAGACCAGCTCACCACCGATGTTGGGCAGGCCGAGGCAGTTGCCGTAGCCACCCACGCCGGCGACCACGCCGGTGAGCACCCGGGCGGTGTCCGGGTGGTCCGCGGCACCGAAGCGCAACGGGTCCATCACCGCGATCGGGCGGGCGCCCATGGCGAGGATGTCCCGGACGATGCCGCCGACGCCTGTCGCCGCACCCTGGTACGGCTCGACGAAGCTCGGGTGGTTGTGTGACTCGACCTTGAAGGTCACCGCCAGCTCGTCGGAGATCTGCACGACACCGGCGTTCTCACCGATGCCGGCGAGCATCCGGTCGCTGGGCGGGGCCTTCTCACCGAACTGACGCAGGTGCACCTTGCTCGACTTGTAGGAGCAGTGCTCGCTCCACATGATCGAATACATGGCCAGCTCGGACTGCGTGGGCCGACGGCCGAGGATCTGCCGGATCCGGTCGTACTCGTCGTCGCGCAGGCCCAGCTCCGTGTACGGCTGGAGCTCGCCCGGGGTGCCACCGGCACGCGGCACGGTGTCCACGCCCTCGGTCCACACGGCGGCGGCCGGCTGAACGGGAGCGGTCGCCTGTGCGACCTGCTGCGCCGGGCTCGGCTCGGCCGGCTGCGCCGGGGCGGAGTACGCCTCCGGTGTGTCCCGTACCGGGTCCGGATGGGTGGTCATGACCTCTCCTCGCTGCGCTCGTGCCCGCCAGACCGGCGGTTGAGCTGACCGATGATCGTGCCGCCGGTCATGCCGGCGCCCCCACCAGGTGCTTGAGGACCGACGTGAAGAAGCCGAGGCCGTCCAGCGAAGGGCCGGTGAGGGCCTCCACCGCGTGCTCGGGGTGCGGCATGATGCCGACGACGTTGCCGGCGGCGTTGGTGATCGCGGCGATGTCGCGCTGGGACCCGTTGGGGTTGCCGCCGAGGTAGCGGGCGACGACCCGACCCTCGGCCTCGAGCTGGTCCAGCGTCGCGGTGTCCGCGACGTAGCAGCCCTCGCCGTTCTTGACCGGGATGAGCACTTCCTGGCCGGGCTGGAACGCGTTGGTCCACGCGGTCCCGGCCGACTCGATGCGCAGGACCTGGTCCCGGTTGCGGAAGTGCAGGTGCTGGTTGCGGGTGAGCGCGCCGGGCAGCAGGTGCGCCTCGCAGAGGATCTGGAAGCCGTTGCAGATGCCGAGCACCGGCAGACCACCCCGGGCGGCGTCCACGATCGTCTCCATCACCGGGGCGAACCGGGCGATGGCACCGCACCGCAGGTAGTCACCGTAGGAGAACCCGCCGGGCAGGACGACCGCGTCGACGCCGTGCAGATCCGGGTCGCCGTGCCAGAGCCGGACCGGCTCAGCGCCGGCGATCCGGACGGCCCGGGCCGCGTCCCCGTCGTCGAGCGAGCCGGGGAAGGTGACCACACCGACCCGGGCGGTCACGAGCGGGCGTCCGCGGTCTCGTCGGCCTCGACCAGGCGGACGGTGAAGTCCTCGATGACCGGGTTGGCGAGCAGTTTGTCGGCAATCTCCCGAGCGCGGTCCAGGTCCGGTTCACCTGTGAACTCGATCTCGATCCGCCTGCCGATCCGAACCGAGGCGACGTCACCGACGCCGAGCCGGGGCAGCGCGTTTGCGACGGCCTGGCCCTGCGGATCAAGGATCTCGGGCTTGAGCATGACGTCGACGACGACGCGAGGCACTGGGCACTCCTGACTGTGTACGCAGTTGGGTGCCGACCCACAATGGGCGAGCGCAGCCAGCGTACCTGGCAGATATCGCCGCGGACGCACCGGCCGGGTGCAGTTCAGGCAGTGATCGACATTACTGACGCTCAGGGTGACCCGTCAGGCGTGACAGGCGGCCTCAGCAGGACATATACGGCGCAACGGGTGGCCGAATCGTTACATTGACCGACCTCGATCCTATCCTTGATAACGATCGCTTCGGGCCCTACTGTACATCGACGTAAGTCGATCCAGGCGCTCGCGGGAACCCCCGCTGCCGCCCCACCCGCACCCGGCGATCCCGGGCCGCCCCGTCCAAGGAGTCCACCCGATGCGCATCCGCCCCCTGCTCGCCGTACTCAGCACCGCACTGGTCGGCGCCCTCGGCGTCACGTCCGCCGCGTCCGCCGCCCCAGCCGGCCCGCAACCCATCATCGGCGGCGAGACCGTCTCCTCCGCGCCCTGGGCCGCCGCGGTGTTCAGCAACGGCTCGTTCACCTGCTCCGGCAGCGTCATCGCCGCGCAGTGGGTGCTCACCGCCCGGCACTGCATCAGCGGCACCATGTCGGTGCGCGTCGGCAGCGTGAACCGCACCTCCGGCGGGGTCACCCGCACGGTCAGCGCCACCTACACCCGCAACGACCTCGCGCTCATGCGGCTCTCCAGCACCGTCAGCACCTCCACGGTGAGCCTGGCCAGCAGCAACCCGCCGATCAACTCGACGAACTCGATCTACGGCTGGGGCATGACCTGCTACAGCGGCTGCTCGGCGTCCACCGTGCTGAAGACCGCCACCGTCCGGGTGACCAGCAACAGCGCCACCGACGCGTACGGCGGCCAGGCGATCCGCAGCACCCGGATCAACGGCAACGCCTGGCGTGGTGACTCCGGTGGCCCGCAGTTCTACAACGGCCAGCAGGTAGGCGTCGCCTCCACCGCCGACGGGTCGAGCATCCAGAACTACGGCAGCGTTGCGTACAACCGGGCCTGGATCACCTCGGTGGCCGGTGTCTGACGGTTAGCGCCCGGCTCGGCGCGGATGGTCGGCCACGTGCCGGCCGTCCGCGCCGCGTCGTTTTGCAGCATCCGATCAGGTGAACAATGCACACGATCGGGTCGCGCCACTCCTGACAGCATCGGAACCGTGCTGGTCGTGACGACAGAGCAACTGCCCGGCTACGAGATCCGCCAGATTCTCGGTGAGGTGGTGTCATCGATGGCCAGGACGCGCAACCCGTATCGCGAGGGTGTCAAGAACCTGCGCGGTGGCGCGTACGACCCGATGGCCCCGGACAACCTGACCCGGTGGCGCACCGACTCGGTGGCCCGCCTCGGCGAGGAGGCCCTGCGGCTCGGCGCGAACGCGGTGATCGGCATGCGGTTCGACAGCCGGGACTGCGGCGAGATGTGGATGGAGATCTGCGCGTACGGGACCGCCGTGGTCGCCGTACCCAAGATGCCCGAGGTCATGCCGGCCGACCAGCCGGCGGTCGCCGCGGAGACCGCGGAGCCCGCAGGCTTCGCCGAGTCGCTTGGCGGCATCGCCGAACCGGCCAGCGCCCCCAACCTCAGAACCGCCGCCGAAACCCCAACCGGCGAATAACCCACCCCACCCGGGACGGGCCCACCACCCGGTTGATCATGAAGTTATTGCCCTACGCACCGGCGTGTCGCAGCAATAACTTCATGATCAACGCGGCGAGGGGTGGGTGCGGGTCAGAGGATGGGGGGTGGGCTGTAGGTGGCGGCCTGGGGGTGCGCTTCCACAACGGCCGTGATGCGGCGGGTTACCGCTGCCACCTGGGCTTGGGCGGCGCCTACGAAGGCGCTGCGGTCGGCGACCAGGGTGTCGATGTCGGCGCGGGACAGGCCGAGTCGACCGTCTGCCGCCAGCCGGTCGAAGAGGTCGTTCTCCGGTGCGCCCTTCTCGCGCATCGCCAGCGCCACAGCGACCGCGTGCTCCTTGATCACCTCGTGGGCGACCTCCCGGCCGACGCCCCGCCGGACCGCCGCGACCAGGATCTTCGTGGTGGCCAGGAACGGCAGGAAGCGCTCCAGCTCCCGGTTGATCACTGCCGGGTACGAGCCGAACTCGTCGAGCACGGTGAGGAACGTCTGGAACAGGCCGTCGGCGGCGAAGAACGCGTCCGGCAGTGCCACCCGCCGGACCACCGAGCAGGACACGTCCCCCTCGTTCCACTGGTCACCGGCCAACTCGCCGACCATCGACAGGTAACCCCGAATGATCACCGCGAAGCCGTTCACCCGCTCCGAGGACCGGGTGTTCATCTTGTGCGGCATCGCGCTGGACCCGACCTGGCCCGGCTTGAAGCCCTCGGTGACCAACTCCTGACCGACCATCAACCGGATCGTGGTGGCCAGCGACGACGGCGCCGCGGCGGTCTGCGCCAGCGCGGCCAGCACATCGAAGTCCAGCGAGCGCGGGTAGACCTGCCCGACGCTGTCCAGCACCCGGGAGAAGCCCAGGTGCTCGGCGACCCGCCGCTCCAACTCGGCCACCTTGTCGGCGTCGCCGTCGAAGAGGTCGAGCTGGTCGGCGGCCGTGCCGACCGGTCCCTTGATCCCCCGCAGCGGGTAGCGGGCGATCAGCTCCTCCAGCCGCTCGTACGCGATCAGCAGTTCCTCCGCCGCCGACGCGAAGCGCTTGCCCAGCGTGGTGGCCTGCGCCGCCACGTTGTGCGAACGACCGGTCATGACCAGCTCGGAGTGCTCGTGGGCCAGCCAGGCCAACCGGGCGAGGGTGGCCACCACCCGGTCGCGGATCAGCTCCAGCGAGGCGCGCACCTGGAGCTGCTCGACGTTCTCGGTGAGGTCCCGGGAGGTCATCCCCTTGTGCACGTGCTCGTGCCCGGCGAGCGCGCTGAACTCCTCGATCCGGGCCTTCACGTCGTGCCGGGTGACCCGTTCCCGCTCGGCGATCGAGGCGAGGTCGACCTGGTCGAGCACCCGCTCGTACGCCTCGACCACGCCGTCCGGCACCGGCACGCCCAGGTCGCGCTGAGCGCGGAGCACGGCGAGCCAGAGCCGCCGTTCCATCCGGACCTTCTCCTCCGGGGACCAGAGGGCGACCAGTTCGGGCGAGGCGTACCGGTTGGCCAGCACGTTGGGGATCGTCGTCACGTACCTCATTGTCCCGCACCCGCTGGTCGACACCGGGACCGGGCCAGCGTCGACACCCGGACCGGGCAGGGTCGACCCCAGGACCGGGCCGGGGTCGACAAGGCCGTCAGGGGCGGTTCAGCTCGTAGACGGTGACCGGGCCGGCGACCAGTCGGAGCTGGGCCAGCGCGGCCAGCTCCGTCGACACCGCACCCGCCCTGGTGTCGGCAAACAGCCACCGGACCCCGTGCTCCGTGCGGAGCCGGTCCAGGTCGACCCGGGTCGGCGCGCTGAACACCCCGTCGTTGAGCGCGAGCAGCGCCTGGTCGGGGAAACTCTGTCGGGCGTACCCGAGGTTCTCGACGCCGTGCGCGGCCACTACCGCGTCGGTGTAGCCCCAGCTCTCCACCACCGTGCGGTGTCCGCCCAGGCCGGTCACCCAGAACGCACGGGCGTCGCAGTGCGGCGTGGTCCGCACCGGCCGGCAGTGCACGTTCGTGGCGACCACGTCGTCGTCGGCGGCGTTGTCGTCCAGCCACAGCGCGGCGCGCATCTCGTCGGCGGTCAGCGCGTACGGCTGCGGCCCGGTCGTCGGCACCGGTTCGGTCAGCACCGAGCGGACGGTCCCGCCCACGATGACGGCGGCGCTGGCACCGAGCATCGCCGCGGTGACCCCGGTCAGGGCGATCGTCGCCGCCCGCCGACGACGTGCCGAGCCGTCCGGCGGCACGGAGACCGGTGCCGGGACGCGCCGTCGCCACACTGCGGCCACCCCGACCGCCAGCGCGGCGGCCACCGCCACGAACAGCAGGTACCAGGCCGCCGACAGACCCAGCGCCCGCAACCAGCCCTCGATCGTCGAGGTGGTGGGGGTGCCGGGACGGCTGATCCTCGGCACAGCGAAACCCGCTACCGTGCCGGCCGTCGCGAGCCCCGCCAGCGCGCCGGCCACGGCGGGCACCACCAGCACCGGCCAGGGCGCTCGGGCCTGGGCGAGGGACCAGGTGGTCAGCACGACGCCGACCGGGATGACACCCATCCAGAAGTAGATCTGGCTGATCGACGGGTGCTGGAACACCCAGGTGGCGCCCGCGCCGGCCAGGACCGTGCCGGCGAGCAGCCAGACGGCCGGGTCGGCCCGGTGCCCACGGTCGACGAGCAGGCCCATGCCCACCCACCGGGGCGCCTGACCCAGCACCCACCAGGCGACCACGGCGAACGCCAGCAACCAGCCGAGGACACCACCGTCGTTGATGCCCGGCGGTAGCGGCGCACTCGGCCAGATGCCGTCACCCGTTCCGAGGGTCTCGGCGTACGGGGCGATGAAGTGCAGCAACGCCAGCGCCTGCACGCGCAGCGTGCCCGCCCCGCCACCGGCGAACAGCCGGAAGCCGAGGGCCATCGCCGCCACCAGGCAGGCCAGGGCCACCACTGCGGGTCGCGGGACCTGCCGCCTGCGCCACCAGAACACGACGGCGGTGAGACCCAGGCCGGCGATCAACGGCGGCAACGCGCTGGACTTCGCCCCCGCACAGACCAGCCCGAGCACCGGAACCAGCGGCCAGGCCGGGCCGAGGGAACGCCCCCGGGCCACGTCGACGAGGAGCCCGGCGAGCAGCAGCAACGGCACCAGCACGTACGTCTGGGAGGGGCTGGCGTACGACAGCGGCATCTCGCCGGACGCGCCGACCGGCGAGCCAAGCGTGACAGTGGCTCCGGTGAAGGCGGCGAGGGCGGCCACCGGGCCGGTCCAGACGGCACCATTCAGGTCGCGGGCGAGCCCGGCCGCGAGCAGCACCGCGGTACCGATCACCGGCACCAGCCAGAGTCGCAGCAGCACCACCGCCGGGGAGATTCCGGTGATCATGCTGCCGCTGGCGATGTGCGCGTCGGACAGGTAGTGGTAGCGCAGCGCCTCCCCGGCGACGTGCGGCAACTCGAACGGCATCGCCCGCGTCAGCTCCTGCACCAGACCCAGGTGGTAGAGCACGTCCTGGTAGTAGCCGCCGGACACCGGCGGCAGCGGGACCGTCCGCCACTGGGTGTATCCCCAGGCCAGCACCACCAGCAGCGCCGTGCCCATTGCCCAGTGCCAGGCGAGCGGCAGCGGACGGCGCTCGCCGACCCGCCAGTGCCGGCGCAGCCCGGGGACGGCGGCGAACGCGACGAGGACGGGCAGCGGCCACCACCGCAGCAGGGACTGCTGACCGGTCGCCGCGGCCAACGCCCAGGCGACGATCTCCAGCAGCAGACCGGTGGCGGCGCCGTAGCCGAGGTCCTCCGGGAGGTTGCCTCGGCTGCCGCGCAGCGCGCGGTGCACCAGGGTCCCGGGGAGCACCAGCGCGAGGACCCAGTACGCGGAGAACCGCGCGAGGTCCGGGGCGGGCACGCCGCCGCGGGACCAGACCACGAGCAGCGCGGCGATCACGAGCAGCCACGGGAGCGTGCTGAGGGCCGGCCGGAGAACGTTCCGACGTGACGTCGACCCCGTAGTGTCGATCCGCTCGGCCAGTAGGAGGTCAGCCACGGACGCCGGCCACCGAATCGAAGCTCGGCGTACGGGAGGCGTCATCGCTCCGGGTCACCGGCTGCGCGTCCGGGACCTCGTCGCGGGAGTCGAACCCGACGTGGAACGCGGGCCGGTTCTGCACTGTGGCGTAGATCCGGCCGACGTACTCGCCCAGCAGGCCGAGGCAGACCAGCTGCACCCCACTGAGCAGCAGCACCGCGACGAACATCGAGGTCCAGCCGGGGATGGTGGTGCCGGAGACGTGGGCGACCATGCCGAAAACGATCAACCCGAGGCAGAGCAGGAAGCTCGACATCCCCAGCCAGGTAGCCAGGCGCAGTGGCGCGGCGGAGAAGTTCGCCGTGCTCTCCCAGGCCAGGGCCACCATCCGGCGCAGCGGATACTTCGTCTCGCCAGCCGCGCGGGCCTCCCGGTCATAGCGCACCTCGGCGCTGGGGAAGCCGAGCGACGGCACCAGCAGCCGGTAGACCGGGGCGCGTTCGGGCAACCGGCGCAGCACCTCGATCACGTCCCGGCTGAGCAACCGGAAGTCGCCGGCCTGCGCGGGCAGATCGACACCGACGAGCCGGCGCATCGCCCAGTAGTAGCCCCGGGCGGTGTTGCGCTTGAAGACAGTGTCGGTGCTGCGGTCGGCGCGTACGCCGTAGACCACATCCACCCCGTCCTCGCGGGCCACCCGGAGCATCTCGGCGATGGTCTCCGGCGGATCCTGGAGATCGGCGTCGAGGCTGACCACCCACTGGCCGACGGCCCGGTGCAGGCCGGCGGTCAACGCCGCCTGGTGGCCGCTGTTGCGCCGCAGCCGGAGCACCCGAAGCTGCGGCCAGTCCCGGCCGTGGTCGAAGAGCACCGACACGGTGTCGTCCCGGCTGCCGTCGTCGACGGCGACCACCTCGTAGTCGACACCGAGCGCGTCGAGCACCGGCCGTAGCCGGGCGACCAGTGCCGGGATGACAGCAGTCTCATTGAACATCGGGATGACCACCGAGAGGGTGGTCGTCCGTGGGAGGACGGACTCCATGGTGTTACGGCCCCGTTCCGCACGCAGGAGTGATCGAGCCGCGCAGGGCGCGGCAACGATCACCGTCGCGTGGTAAACCCTCCACCAGCGGGCCAACTTCTGAACGGCCCGTTAACGCCTGCTGGCGGTCACCCCGGTAAGGGACGATTGCGCGGTCAGCGCTCCAGGATGGCGGTCACGCCCTGACCACCGGCGGCGCAGATGGAGATCAGCCCGCGCCCGCTGCCCCGCTCGGCCAGCAGTTTGGCCAGGGTCGCCACGATCCGTCCTCCGGTGGCGGCGAACGGATGCCCGGCGGCCAGCGACGAGCCGTTGACGTTGAGCCGGTCGGTGTCGATCGCGCCCAGCGGTTCGTCCAGGCCGAGCCGGTCCTTGCAGAACTCCGGCGACTCCCAGGCGGCGAGGGTGGCCAGCACCTGCGACGCGAACGCCTCATGAATCTCGTAGTAGTCGAAGTCCTGCAACGTCAGCCCGGCGCGGGCCAGCATCCGGGGCACCGCGTACGCGGGTGCCATCAGCAGCCCCTCGTCGCCGTGCACGAAGTCCACCGCCGCCGTCTCCGACCAGCTGAACCAGGCCAGTACCGGCAGGTGGTGCGCCGCCGCCCACTCCTCGCTGGCCAGCAGCACTGTGGACGCGCCGTCGGTGAGGGGCGACGAGTTGCCGGCGGTCATTGTGGCCTGCTCGGCGTCCGGGCCACGGGTGCCGAAGACCGGCTTCAGCGAACCGAGCTTCTCCAGGCTGCTGTCCGGGCGCAGGTTCGCATCCCGGGTGAGCCCCAGGTACGGCGTCATCAGGTCGTCGAAGAAACCCCTGTCGTACGCGGCGGCGAGGCGCTGGTGTGAGCGGAGCGCCAGCTCGTCCTGGGCACGCCTGTCGATCTGCCAGCGCACGGCTGTGCGGGCGGCGTGGTCGCCCATGGACAGGCCGGTACGCGGCTCGGCGTTGCGCGGGATCTCCGGCTTGAACGGCTGCAGCGGGCGCAGCTTCGCCGCGATCTTGAGCCGTTCGCCGAGCGTACGGGCCGAGTTGAGCTTGAGCAGTGTGCGGCGCATCTCCTCGTTGACGGCGAGCGGGGCGTCGGAGGTGGTGTCGACGCCGCCGGCGATGCCCACGTCGAGTTGGCCGAGGGCGATCTTGTTGGCGACCAGGATCGTCGCCTCCAGACCGGTGCCGCAGGCCTGCTGGATGTCGTACGCCGGGGTGTGTGGGTCGAGCCGGGAGCCGAGGACCACCTCGCGGGTGAGGTTGAAGTCGCGGGAGTGCTTGAGCACCGCACCGGTGACAACCTCACCGACGCGCTGCCCGGCCAGCCCGTAGCGGGCGATCAGCCCGTCGAGCGCCGCGCCGAGCAGGTCCGCGTTCGACGCGTCCGCGTAGCGGGAGTTGGAACGGGCGAAGGGGATGCGGTTGCCCCCGATGACCGCGACCCGCCGGATGCTCTGCACGATCCGCCTCCTCGACATGTGTTGCTCGAACCCTACTCGCCAGTAGGCTACGCCCATGACCGACAGGTACGCGAGCTTCGTCCAATCGGCCGCCGGCCGCGCGCTGGTCAAGCGCCTCGGGCTGCCCGACCCGCCCCGACTGCGCCGGCACCACCCCGGCGACCCGCTGCTGCCCGGGCCGGCCCTGCTCGGTGCGGCCACCGGCGGCCGGCTCGCCGAGCAGGTCACCAAGATCCTGACCGCCGCCGGGGTCGAGCTGGCCGACCCGGCCGCCGCCGCCGAATGGGCCGGGGGCGCTCCGGCGCAGCATGCGCCGCCGGCCCGTTCGCACGGCGACACCCCGCAGCGGTACGGGGCACTGCTCTTCGACGCCACCGGCATCACCGACTCGACCGAGCTGCGCCAGCTCTACGACTTCTTCCACCCGCAGGCCCGGGCGGTGCTGCCCAGCGGCCGGGTGATCGTGCTCGGCACCCCGCCGCAGGAGTGCCCGACACCCCGCGAGGCGACCGCCCAGCGCGCCCTGGAAGGACTGGTGCGCAGCATCGGCAAGGAGTTCGGCCGGGGCACCACCGCCCAGCTCGTCTACGTGACCCGCGACACCGGCGACACCGGCGCCGTCGGCACCCGCACCAGCCTCGAATCGACTCTCCGTTTCCTGCTGTCCGGCCGGTCCGCGTACGTGTCGGGCCAGGTCATCCGGGTCGGCGGCGGCGCGGCGAGAACTCCAGCCGACTGGGACCGCCCGCTGGACGGGCAGGTCGTGCTGGTCACCGGGGCCGCACGGGGAATCGGCGCGGCGCTGGCGAAGGTGCTGGCCCGCGACGGCGCGCAGGTGGTGGCCCTGGACATCCCGGCCGCCGGTGACGCGCTCGCCGCGGTGGCGAACGACATCGGCGGCACCGCCGTCCAACTCGACCTGACCGCGCCAGACGCGCCGACTCGACTCGCCGAGCACCTGGCCAGCCGACACGGCCGGGTCGACGTGGTGGTGCACAACGCCGGCATCACCCGGGACAAGACGCTCGGCCGGATGGACGCCGACCGGTGGGACCAGGTGATCGACGTCAACCTCTCCAGCCAGGAGCGGATCAACGACGTGCTGCTGGAGCGGGAGCTGATCCCGGCCGGCGGGCGGATCGTTTCGGTCTCCTCGATCGCCGGGATCGCCGGCAACCGGGGGCAGACCAACTACGCCACCAGCAAGGCCGGCGTGATCGGGCTGGTCGACTCACTCGCGCCGGCCCTGCGGGACCGTGGGATCAGCGTCAACGCGGTGGCCCCGGGCTTCATCGAGACCCGTCTGACCGCGCGCATCCCGCTTGTGGTCCGCGAGGCGGGCCGGCGGATGAACAGCCTGGCCCAGGGCGGGTTGCCGGTCGACGTGGCCGAGACGATCGCTTGGCTGGCCTGGCCGGCCAGCGGCGCGGTCAGCGGAAACGTGGTCCGGGTCTGCGGCCAGAGTCTGCTGGGGGCGTGATGGGCGGGCAGCCGGAGTCGGGCGGCCGGACCCTCGTCGAACTGCCCCGGATGCCGGCGGCCGGGGCGCTGCACCGACGGGCGTTGCTCGGCGCGCTACCGGGCCTCGGTGGTGGGCGACGCGGACGCGACCTGCCGGCGATCCAGTTGGCGGTGAATGGGGTGACCGTCGACCGGGCCCAGTTGGCCGACTACGACCGGGTCTGCGGGTTCCGGCTCAGCGACCGGCTGCCCGCGACGTTTCCACACGTCCTGGGCTTCCCACTGGCCCTGCGCCTGATGACCGCGCCGGACTTCCCCCTCCCGCTGGTCGGCCTGGTGCACGTCGGCAACCGGATCACCACGCACCGCCCGATCACCGCCGACGAGACCCTCGACTTCACGACGTACGCGGAGGACCTGCGCCCCCACGACCGGGGGCGGCAGGTGGACGTCGTGCTTGTCGGCTCGGTCGACGGGGAGGAGGTGTGGCGCGGCGTCTCGACGTACCTCGGTCGGGAGCGCAAGCCGGGCGGGCGCGAGCCGGGCGAACGTCCCGCGGCACCGGCGGCCACCGCCCGCTGGCGGGTGGAACCGCGCGTCGGTACGGAGTACGCGCGGGTCTCCGGCGACCACAACCCGATCCACACCTCCCGACTCGGGGCGCGGCTGTTCGGCTTCCGCCGGCCGATCGCGCACGGCATGTGGAGCAAGGCGCGCTGCCTGGCGGCGCTGGAGGCCCGGCTGCCGGACGCGTACACAGTCGAGGTCGCCTTCAAGCTGCCCGTGCCGCTGCCGAGCACTGTGAACTTCGCGCGCCTGCCGGACGGCGGGTTCGCCCTGCACGACTCGCGCGGCAGACCGCACCTGGCGGGTCTCGTGCGCTGAGCGCACCCGGCGGCTTCGCAGCTGAGCGCGCACCAGGAACGGGTGCGTGCGCTCAGCGCACCGGCGGCTTCGTGCGCTGAGTTGCCCCTTGGCAGGTGCGCGCTTCTGCGCTAAGTTGTTCTCACAGCGAGATGTTCTCAGACTGAGAGAGACGTGATGAACGAGCAGGAGTTCCTGGCCGCGTACGACCCCCGGGCCTACCCGTCGGTCGCCGTGACCGTCGACGTGGTGGCGCTGACCATCCGCGACGGCGCACTGCACCTGCTGCTGATCCGGCGCGGCGAGGCACCTTTCGCCGGGCACTGGGCGCTGCCCGGGGGCTTTGTCCGCCCGGACGAGGACCTGACCGCTGGCGCCCGACGGGAGCTGGTTGAGGAGACCGGGCTCGGCGGCGAGGCACTGCGCCGCGTACACCTGGAGCAGTTGGGCAGCTATGGCGCTCCCGACCGTGACCCGCGCATGCGGGTCGTCTCGATCGCCCACCTCGCGTTCGCCCCCGACCTGCCGGATCCGGCCGCCGGCAGCGACGCCGACGAGGCGATCTGGTTGCCGGTGACCGCGTTGACCAGCCGACAGCTCGCCTTCGACCACGGCCGGATCATCGACGACGCGTTGGAACGGGCCCGGTCCAAGATGGAGTACACGCCGCTCGCCACCCGCTTCCTCGCCGCCGAGTTCACGATCAGCGAGCTGCGGGCCGTCTACGAGACGGTCTGGGGGCACCCGCTGCACGCCGGTAACTTCCACCGCAAGGTGCTCTCCGTGCCGGGCTTCGTGGAGAGCACGGGAGCCAGCACCGAGCGTGGTGGCGCCCGAGGTGGCCCGCGCGCCCGGCTCTACCGGGCCGGTGACGCCCACCTGCTGCACCCGGCGCTGCTGCGCCCCGCCCGCGAGGAGACGGTGCGGTGAGGGCCGCGGAGGCCATCGGTCTGGTAGCGGCCGCCCGCACCGACGCCGACCTGTTCGGCGCCGACCAGCCGGCCCACCGCTACCGCGAGCTGGTCGCGGCCCTGCACCCCGACCGCCTGCCGAACGACCCGGCGGTACGCGCCGAAGCCCTCGACGCGTTCATCCACGTCACCACGCGGTGGCGGGCCCGGCAGACCACAGTCCTCGGCGACTACCGGCTCGGCGCGCCGGCCCACTCGGGTGACCTGGCCGACCTCTACGACGTTGGCGACGACCGACTGCTGAAGCTCCCCCGACGACCCACCGACAACGACCTGATGACCCGCGAGGCGCACGCCCTGCGCACCATCGCCGAGCGCGGCGACCCGCGCTACCTGCCGTACGTGCCCCGGCTCGTCGACGAGTTCCGGCACCGGGACACCGCCACCGGCGCGGAACGGCGGATCACCGTGCTCGCCGCCGCACCCGGCCTGCACGACCTCGACGAGGTGCGGCGCGCGTACCCCGGCGGGTTGGACGCCCGGGACGTGGCCTGGATGTGGCGGCGGCTGCTGGTGGTGCTCGGCCTGGCCCACCGGGCGGGCGTGGTGCACGGCGCGGTGCTGCCGCGACACGTGCTGATCGAGCCGGACGCCCACGGCGTGGTGCTGGTCGACTGGTGCTTCTCCGCACCGATCGGCGGCACGATCCCGGCGATGGTGCCCGGCCACCAGGACTGGTACCCGCCCGAGGTCTTCCAGAAGCGGCAGTGCGGGCCGGGCACCGACATCTGGATGGCCACCCGCTGCATGACCTCGCTGCTCAACCGCCACGCGCCGCGCGAGCTGCTCGACTTCGCCCAGGGCTGCCGGCACCGCTTCCTCTCCGACCGGCCCGACGACGCCTGGCGACTGCTACGCGAACTCGACCAGGTGCTGGACCGGCTCTACGGGCCACGCACCTTCCGACCCTTCACCCTCACCCCCTAAGGAGCTGTCATGGGCAGTGGCATCTGGTCCACCGACGTGTACGACGCCGCCGACCGCTACCGCCGGTCCACCGGCAGGAGCGCCTTCTCCTACAGCGACAGCGGGGCACGCACAGTGCACCCCGCGCTCGACCCCCGCGACGCGAGCCGCGAGAGCCGCGACTCCGACGAGCACCCCCGTTCGACTCCCGTCGCGGTGCTCTTCGACGTGACCGGCTCGATGCGCACGGTCCCCCGCGTCCTGCAGACCAAGCTGCCGCAGCTGCTCGGCCTGCTGCAACGGCAGGGCTACGCCAGCGACCCGCAGATCATGTTCGGCGCGATCGGCGACGCCACCTGCGACCGGGTGCCGTTGCAGGTGGGCCAGTTCGAGTCGGACAACCGGATGGACGACGACCTCGGCCGGATCGTCCTCGAAGGCGGTGGCGGCGGGCAAATGAGCGAGTCGTACGAGCTGGCCATGTACTTCATGGCCCGGCACACCGTCACCGACAACTGGGAGAAGCGCGGCCGGCGCGGCTACCTGTTCATCATCGGCGACGAACTGGCGTACCAGCGGGTGAAGGCCCGCGAGGTGGCCGGCCTGATCGGCGACAACCTCTCCGAGGACGTGCCGCTTCGACAGGTCGTCGACGAGGTGACCCGCCGCTGGGACACCTACTACCTGCTTCCCGCCGGCAGTCACTACGCGGGCAACGCGAAGGTGCTCGACTTCTGGCGGGACCTGCTCGGGCAGAACGCCGTCGTCCTCGACGACCTCGACGCGGTCTGCGAGACCATCGCGCTCACCATCGGCCTCGGCGAGCAGGCCATCGACCTGGACGAGGGCCTTCGCCACCTGGACCACGCCGGCTCCAAGGCCACCGGCACCGTGTCGAAGGCGCTGGCCCGCCTCGGCCGGGAACGACGGGCCGAGGTCTCGACGCTGCCGGCGTTCCGCGACACCGCCGCTGGGGTGACCCGGCTGTGAACCACGTGGCGGTGGTCGACCTCGGCTACGGCGACGCCGGCAAGGGCACTGTGGTGGACTGGCTCTGCGCCACCCGCCCCGTGCACACCGTGGTCCGCTTCAACGGGGGCGCGCAGGCGGCACACAACGTCGTGCTGCGCGACGGGCGGCACCACACCTTCGCGCAGTTCGGGGCCGGCACGTTCCATCCCGGTGTGCGTACGCACCTGTCCCGGCACGTGGTGGTGGACCCGTTGGCGCTGGCCGCCGAGGCCGACCACCTCGCCACGGTCGGGGTGCCCGACGCGCTCGACCGGCTGACCGTCGACGGGGACGCGCTGCTCGCCACCCCGTACCACCGGGCCGCCAACCGGGCCCGGGAGATCGCCCGGGGAGCCGACCGGCACGGCTCCTGCGGGCTGGGGGTGGGTGAGGCCGTCGGGTACGGTCTCACCCACCCCGACGACGCGCCCCGGGTCGCCGACTGCCACCGCCCAGCGCTGCTGCGCCGCAGGCTGACCGCCCTGCGGGACCGGCTGACCGCCGAGCTGGGCCCACTGGACGCGCCACCGGTCGAGGACTGCCTGCCCGCGTTCACCGGGTTCGCCGGGCGGGTCGCCATCGTCGACGGCAGCTGGCTGGCCGGGGCGCTGCGCACCGGGACCTGCGTCTTCGAGGGCGCGCAGGGGGTGCTGCTCGACGAGTGGCACGGCTTCCACCCGTACACGACGTGGAGCACCACCACCTTCGCCAACGTCGACAGCCTGCTCGCCCAGGCGGGCCGGCCCGGCAAGGTGACCCGGATCGGGGTGCTCCGTGTGGTCACCACCCGGCACGGGCACGGCCCGCTGGTGACCGAGGACCCGAGCCTGCCGTTCACCGACCCGCACAACGCCACGAACCCATGGCAGGGCCGGTTCCGGTTCGGCCACTTCGACGCGGTCGCCCACCGGTACGCCCTCGCCGCGGCCGGCGGCGTCGACGGCCTGGCCCTGACCCACCTCGACCTGGCCGGGCCCGACCTGCGGATCTGCCGCCGCTACGACACCACCGACCAGCTCACCCCGGGCCCGCCCGGCGACCTGGGACGGCAGGCCGCGCTCACCGCCCGCCTGCTGCGCTCCCGCCCGCTCTACGACGAACCGCCGGCGGACTGGGCCGAGGCGGTACGCGCGGAGCTGGGCACACCTGTGGTGCTGACCTCGCACGGCCCCACCGCCGACGACAAGACCATGTGCGGTCCGCTGCTCGCCCCACCAGCTCTGGCGCACGCCGACTGACAACTCCGGGGCCGAAGGCCCGTGATCCGGCGACTCGCCCACCGGGTAGGTCGCGCGCGGCAAGCATGGGGGCATGGACGCCCTGCTCGACCTCCTCCGTGGGACGGTCACGTCGCCGTGGGTCTACGTGCTGATCTTCGGGCTCACCGCGGTCGACGCGTTCTTCCCCGCGGTGCCGGGCGAGGCGGCGGTGATCACCGCTGGGGTGCTCGCGGCGAGCGACGGGCACCCCAGCCTGACAGTGGTGATCGTGAGCGCCGCCATCGGTGCGCTGGTCGGCGACCACATCTCGTACACCATCGGTCGAGGCGGCGGCGCGCGGCGGTTGGCCCGGCTGCCCCACGGCAGCCGCCGGCGGGCCAGCTCCGAGTGGGCCCGCCGGGCCGTGGACCGGCGCGGCGGAATCATCCTGACCACCAGCCGGTACGTGCCGGGCGGGCGGACCGCCGTCACCCTCACCATGGGCGCGGTGCGCTATTCGCGCCGGGCGTTCCTGCTGTACGACAGCATCGGCGCGGTCACCTGGGCGCTGTACTGCGGGCTGCTCGGCTACTTCGGTGGGTTGGCCTTCGAACGTGAGCCGGTGAAGGGCGTGCTGGTCGGGGTGGGGCTCTCGGTGGTCGTCACGTTCGGGCTGGAGGGGATCCGGTGGCTACGCCGCCGAGCACACCGTCGCGCCGCCGCCCGACACTGACGGTCGCACCCGTCACAGCAGGTCGGCGTCGTGCACGAGGATGGCCAACTGCACCCGGTTGCCCGCGTGGAGTTTCGCCAGCGCCCGGCTGACGTGTGCCTTGACGGTGGCCTCGCTCATCGTCAGCCGCCGGGCGATCTCCGCGTTGCCGTGCCCGCGCGCCACCTCCCGGACGATCGCCAACTCCCGCTCGGTGAGCGGTGCGAGCCGCTCACGGGCCGCGTCCCGGCGGGCCGGACCACGCTCGGCGAACGAGCTGATCAGACGCCGGGTCACCGTCGGGGCGAGCATCGCGTTCCCGGCGGCCACCGTCCGAACGGCGGCGGCCAGCTCGCGGGGCGGGGTGTCCTTGAGCAGGAAGCCGACAGCGCCGGCCCGCAGCGCCCGGTGCACGTACTCGTCGAGGTCGAAGGTGGTCAACATGATCACCTTTGGCCCGGCGGCGATCACCTCGGGCGCGACGGTCAGCCCGTCGATGCCCGGCATCCGCACGTCGAGCAGCACCACGTCGGGGCGTAACCGATGGGCCTGCTCCAGCGCGCCAACGCCGTCCGCTGCCTCACCGACGACAGTGATGTCCTCCGCCGCCTCAAGGATCAGCCGCAGCCCGGCCCGGACCAGCTGCTCGTCGTCGACCACCACCACCCGGATCACGCCGCACCCGCCAACGGGATCAGAGCCCGGACCAGGAAACCGCCGTCCACGGGAGTCGCCTCCAACCGGCCGCCGAGCAGCTCCACCCGCTCACGCAGCCCGAGCAGCCCCTGCCCGGCGCCGGGCAGCGACGACCCGCCCTCGGACGGGCCGTTGCGGACCAGCACCTCCAGCCCGTCGGGCAGGTAGCGCAGGCACACTGTCGTCTCGGCGTCGGCCGCGTGCTTACGCACGTTCGTCAGCGCCTCACGAACCACCCGGTACGCGGTACGCCCCAGCGTCGCCGGCAGTGCCGTCGGCACACCCTCGTCCCGCCGGGACACCCGCAGCCCGGCGGCACGGGACTCCCCGATCAACTCGTCCAACGTGTCGAGCCCTCGCTCCGGCGTCACGGCCGGGCCGGCCTGGCGCAGCACACCCAGCACCTCACGCAGGTCGGTGAGCGCCTGCCGGCCGGTCGTCCGGATCAGCGCCGCGGCCTCGACCGTCGCCGGGTCCACGGCTGTCACCTCCAGCGCCCCGGCATGCACCACCATCAGCGACACCCGGTGCGCCACCACGTCGTGCATCTCCCGGGCGATCCGGGTCCGCTCCTCGGCACGGACCCGGTCGGCGCGTGCCTCCTGCTCGCGTTCCAGCCGCTCGGCCCGGTCCCGCAGCGCGGCGAGGGTGTCCTGACGGGCCCGCACCCAGAGACCGAAGACCAACGGGAGCCCGACCAGACAGGCGGCGAGCAGCAGCACGTTGCCGGTGGAGGCGGTGGTGATCCGGCGTACGCCACCCACCGCCAGCCCGACCAGCACCCCACCACCCAGCACCACTGCCGTACCGGCGAGGTAGCCGGCGAGTTGGCGACCGCGCAGCCGCAGACCCGCCTGGTACGAGGCCAGCACCCCGGCGGCAGCCGCGGCGAGCACCAACCAGCCGACCGCCGCGGCCAGGAACAACGGCCAGCGGCGGGTGCGGATCATGCCGGCCGCCCACGCCGAGCCCAGCGCGATCAGCAGCACGACCGCGCCCGGCAGCGGCGAACGGACCCCGATGTCACCTGTCGCGCTGGCCCACACGGCCACGGCGACCAGGACGGCGAGCAGCGGCGGGGCGTACCGATGGACGACCCGCCGGAGGGCGACGGCACTGGAGGCCACAGAGCGAGCCTAGGGCTCGGCGGACGGACCGGGCTGCCGCTCACCGCCGTACCCGGGTGAGGTGGGGGATGACCCCGAGCCGCAGTCCGGGCCGGACGCTACCTAAGTAGTGGCGTCCAGCTGACCACTGGCCGATGGCAGAGGCCGCCGCCCACACGAGCATCAGGATCATGGATCTGCTCGACCTGCTGCACGACACGATGTCCTCGCCCTGGGTGTACCTGGCGATCTTCGCGATCGCGGTGCTCGACGGTTTCTTCCCGGTGGTGCCGAGCGAGACGGCGGTGATCACCGCGGGGGTGTTCGCGGCCTCCGGAGCGCCATACCTGCCGGCGGTGATCGTGGTGGCCGCCGCCGGGGCGCTGGTTGGTGACCACGTCTCGTACGCCATCGGGCGGGGCGGCGGCACCCGGCTGCTCGACCGGCTGCCGCCCGACGGGAGACGCCGAGCCGCCATCGAAAGGGCCCGTCGGGGGATCGCCACCCGGGGCGGTCTGATCCTCACCGTGGCCCGCTACATTCCGGGCGGCCGGACCGCTGTCACCCTCACCATGGGCGCGGTGCGTTATCCCCGACGACGGTTCCTGGCCTTCGACGCGCTGGCCGCCAGCTCCTGGGGGCTCTACTCGGCGCTGGTCGGCTACCTCGGCGGGCTGGCCTTCGAGCAGGACCCGCTGCGTGGTCTCCTGCTCGGCCTGGGCCTCGCCCTGACCGTGACGGTTGTCGTCGAGGTGGTCCGCTGGCTCCGCAACCGCCGCCGGTCCGCCGCGCCGACGCCGACGGCTGAGCCGGTGGACCGGACGTCGGTGGGGTGAGGTCAGTCAGCCGGCGGACACCAGGTGACGCCGTGCAGGAGTTGGGCGGCACCGAGCCAGGCCACGTTCATCATCCGGGTGGCCGTCTTCTCGGGGTCGGCGTCCGGGTGGTCCGCGAGCCAGTCGGCCAGCGACTCGGTCGCGCCGACCAGGGCGTACGCGACGACCTCCAGGTCGAGGGCGGCGATCTCGCGGCCCTCGGCGCGCAGCGCGTGGTCGAGCATCCCGGCGACCACCTCGACCAGCCGGGCCCGCATGGTGGCCAGCTCGCCGGCGAACGGCTGCTCACCCCGGGCCTGCCGGTAGAGCACCGCCCAGCCGTCCCGATAGGCGCCCACGAAGCCGAAGAACGCCTTCAGCCCGCGCCAGAGCCGCTCGTCGGCCGGCAGGTCGGGGGCCGCCGCCCCGGCGATTGCCTGCATCATCCGGGTGCCCTCCCGGTGCAGGCAGGCGACGAAGAGCTCCTCCTTGGTGCCGAGGTACGCGTACACCATGGGCTTGGAGATCCCGGCGTCCTCCGCGATCTCGTCCATGCTGGCGGCGTGGAAGCCGCGCCGGGAGAAGACCTTGACGGCCGCGTCGAGCATCTGCTGCTCGCGGACGGCGCGTGGCAGGCGCTTGAAGGCGGGGACGGTGGACACCTTGCGAGCATACCTACTCGTGCGTAGGGTTACGCGCGAGTAGCCAATTCTTCCGGAAGGCGCACCTGATGACTGACTTCGACCCGGCCACCTTCGCCAACGTGGGCCCCAAGGAGTTCGCCCAGCTGGTCAAGTCCACGCCGGACGACAAGATCGCCCAGGTGATGTCCGGCGACCTGCGCGACAAGGTCCTGGGCGAGGTGTTCGGCCGGATGCCGTCGCTGTTCCGCGCGGACCGGGCCGGTTCCACGAACGCGGTCATCCACTGGATCATCACCGGTCGCCCCGACGGCGGCAGCGACACCTACGAGGTGGTCATCGCCGACGGCACCTGCGTCGTCAACGAGAGCCCGCAGCACGACCCGAAGCTGAGCCTCACCATGGGTCCGGTCGAGTTCCTGAAGATCGTCTCCGGTGGCGCCAACCCGGTGATGATGTTCATGACCGGCAAGCTGAAGGCGAAGGGCGACCTCGGCCTCGCCGCCAACATCGCCAACCTGTTCGACATCCCCAAGGCCTGACATGGCTGAGTTCTCGCTCGACCTGAACGAGGAACAGCGGGATCTACGCGACTGGGTGCACGGCTTCGCCGCCGAGGTCGTGCGCCCAGCCGCCGCCGAGTGGGACGAGCGCGAGGACACCCCGTGGCCGGTGATCCAGGAAGCCGCCAAGGTCGGCCTCTACGGCTTCGAGTTCCTCGCCACCTGCTGGGCCGACCCGACCGGCCTCTCCCTGCCAATCGCCAGCGAAGAACTCTTCTGGGGTGACGCTGGCATCGGCCTGAGCATCTTCGGCACCTCGCTCGCCGTCGCCGCCATCTACGGCGCCGGCACCCCCGACCAGATGGTCGAGTGGGTGCCACAGTGCTTCGGCGACGTCGACTCGCCGGCCGTCGCCGCCTTCTGCACCAGCGAACCCGAAGCCGGCTCCGACGTCGGCGCGATGCGCACCCGGGCCGTCTACGACGAGGCCACCGACGAGTGGGTGCTCACCGGCCAGAAGGCGTACGCCACAAACGGCGGAATCGCCGGAGTGCACGTGGTCACCGCCTCCGTCGACCCGGCGCTCGGCTCCCGCGGTCAGGCGGCATTCGTCGTACCGCCGGGCACCCCCGGCCTCGCCGCCACCCGCAAGCTGCGCAAACTCGGCCTTCGCGCGTCCCACACCGCCGACGTCTTCCTCGACGGGGTACGCGTACCCGGCCGCTGCCTGCTCGGCGGACGGGACGCCCTGCTGGACCGCCTGGACCGGGCCCGCTCCGGCAAGCGGGCCACCGGGCAGGCCGCGATGCGCACCTTCGAGCTGTCCCGACCCACCGTCGGCGCCCAGGCGCTCGGCGTGGCCCGGGCCGCCTACGAGTACGCCCTGGACTACGCGAAGGACCGGGTCCAGTTCGGACGCCCGATCATCGAGAACCAGGCGGTCGCGTTCGCGCTGGCCGACATGCGGATGGAGATCGACGCCGCGCGGCTGCTGGTCTGGCGGGCCTCGTGGATGGGCCGCAACAACCGCCCGTTCACCGCCGGCGAAGGGTCGATGTCCAAACTCAAGGCCGGCGAGGTGGCGGTGTCGGTCACCGAGAAGGCAGTGCAACTGCTCGGCGGGGCCGGCTTCCTGCGCGACCACCCGGTCGAGCGCTGGTACCGGGACGCCAAGATCTACACCATCTTCGAGGGCACCTCTGAGATCCAACGACTGGTCATCTCCCGGGCGATCTCCGGGACGCAGATCCGCTGACCGCCGTCGGCCCGGCCCCATCTCCACGGGTCGGGCCGACGGCGGGCCGGATTCCACGATCTGTGCCGTCTTCGTCACCCCACGCCGACGCCACCTGGGCCTCCAGCCGCGCCCAGTGCATGATCAAGGCAAGAAGCCCTGATGGGCGGGGAGTCGGTCGCCCCGTCCGCGCACCACCCCGAGGAGGTCTGCGGCATGGACCTGCCGTTCATCGTCACCACGCTGACCCGTCGCGGGCTACTCACCCCCGGCAGCCCGATCCGGGTCGCCTCGCAGCTCAACGCGTTGCGGACCTGGGGGTGGAGCCTGGCAGGCGAGCTACGCCAAGCAGCCGCCCGGGACCCGGGCCGCCCCGCCGTCATCGACGAGGACGGCGTCGAACTGACCTACCACGACCTGCTCGACCGGGCCGAACGGATGGCCCGCTCGATGCGGGCCGGGCTCGGCGTACAAGCCGGCGACCGGATCGGCGTGCTCTGCCGCAACCACCACGGGCTGATCGAGACGATCGTCGCCGCCACCCTGCTCGGCGTCGACGCGGTGCTGGTCAACACCGGGCTCAGCGCCGCCCAGCTGGGCACCGTCGCCGAGGAACAGCGGCTGCGGCTGCTGGTGCACGACGACGAGTTCGCCGAACGGGTCCTCGGCCTCCCCGCCGACCTGCCCCGGCTCGACGAACGCGCCCGCGAGGAACTGGTGGCCGGGGCGTTGCCGGGCGACCTGCACCCGCCGGAGCGCGACGGCCGGATCATCGTGCTCACCTCCGGCACCACCGGTACGCCAAAGGGCGCTCGCCGGCCGACCCCCAGCGGCTTCGGCCCGCTGGTGTCCATCATCGACCGGATCCCCCTGCACTCCCGGGACCGGGTGATGATCGCCGCGCCGATCTTCCACACCTGGGGATTCGCCGCACTCCAGGTCTGCCTGGCACTGCGGGCCACAATCGTGCTGCACCGCCGCTTCGACCCGACCGCCACCCTCACCGCCCTGACCGCGCACCGGTGCGACGCGCTCTTCGCCGTACCGGTGATGGTGCAGCGCCTGCTGGAGGTGCCCCCGCCCGACCCGCGCCCCCCGCTCAAGGTTGTCGCCGTCAGCGGCTCCGCGCTGCCCGGCGGCCTGGCCCCCAAGTTCATGGACGTCTACGGAGACGTCCTCTACAACCTCTACGGGTCCACCGAGGTCTCCTGGGCCTCCATCGCCGGCCCGCAGGACCTGCGCCAGGCACCCACCACCGCTGGCCGTCCGCCGCACGGCACCCGGCTGGAGCTGCTCGACGACGACGGCCAGCCCGTACCGGACGGACGGGTCGGACGGATCTTCGTTGGCAACGAGATGCTCTTCGAGGGCTACACCTCCGGCGCCAACCGGGAAACTTACGACGGCCTGCTCGACACCGGCGACCTCGGCCGACTCAACGCCGACGGGCTGCTCTTCGTCGACGGCCGGGCCGACGACATGATCGTCTCCGGTGGCGAGAACGTCTTCCCGTCCGAGGTGGAGGACCTCCTCGCGCAACTGCCGCAGGTCCGCGAGGCGGCCGTGATCGGCGTGCCCGACCCCGAGTACGGCCAGCGCCTGTCCGCGTTCCTCGCCCTGCACCCCGGCGAGACGCTCGACCCCGAGGCGGTACGCGAATACGTCCGGCACTTCCTGGCCCGGTTCAGCGTCCCCCGGGACGTGATCTTCGTGAAGTACCTGCCCCGCAACGCCACCGGCAAGGTGCTCGCCCGCGAACTGCGCCGCTACTACGGCTGACCGCCGTTCAGGGGTAGACGGTCAGGCCCGGCGCGTCCGCGTCAGCTCGACGAACTCCTGCGAGGTCAGCAGCGCCTCGTGGGCAGCCCGGCCGGCCGGACCGCCGTACCCTCGCCTCACCGAGCGAACGGAGGTGGGGCGGGCCGGGGTTGCCCGGGTTCAGCGGGGAATCGTGATCCGATCCTCGATCGCGGCGGCGGCGATGTCGGTGCGGTGCTGCGAGCCGGCCAGCTCCACCCCGTCCACCAGCGCGTACGCGGCGTCCCGCGCGGCGGCCAGGTCGACGCCGGTGGCCGTACCGCAAAGGACCCGGCCGCCGGCGGAGAGCAACGCGCCGTCGCTGGCCCGGCGGGCGGTGCCCGCGTGGATGATGCCCGGACGGTCCGCGCCGGTGATCACGTCGCCGGTGCGCGGCGCGGCCGGATAACCCGCGGAGGCGAGCACCACTGTCACGGCGCTGCCGTCCCGCCACCGCAGCGGCGGGTGCTCGGCCAACGTGCCGGTGGCCGCCGCGTGCAGCAGCCCACCCAGCGGGGTCTCCAACAACGCGAGCACCACCTGGGTCTCCGGGTCGCCGAAGCGCGCGTTGAACTCGATCACCCGAGGGCCGGCGGAGGTGATCGCGAGCCCGACGTAGAGCAGGCCGGCGAACGGGGTGCCCCGGCGACGCATCTCCGCGAGCGTCGGGTGGACCACATCACGCATCACGTCGTCGACCAGGCCGGACGGGGCCCAGGCCAGCGGCGCGTACGCCCCCATGCCGCCGGTGTTCGGCCCGGTGTCGCCGTCGCCGAGCCGCTTGAAGTCCTGAGCCGGCACCAACGGCAGCGCCGACTCGCCGTCGGTGACCACGAAGAGGCTGACCTCCGGACCGTCGAGGAACTCCTCAACCACCACCCGGCCACACTCGCTGGCGTGCGCCAACGCGGCGGACCGGTCCCCGGTCACCACCACGCCCTTGCCGGCGGCGAGCCCGTCGTCCTTCACCACGTACGGCGCGCCGAACTCGTCCAGCGCCCGAGCGGTGCTCTCCTCGTCCGTGCACACGTACGCCCGGGCGGTCGGCACGCCGGCGGCGGTCATCACGTCCTTGGCGAACGCCTTGGAGCCCTCCAACTGAGCGGCCGCGCCGGATGGACCGAACACGGCGATGCCCTTGGCACGTACCGCGTCGGCGACCCCGGCGACCAACGGCGCCTCGGGCCCGACCACCACCAGGTCAGCGGCGGTCTCCACGGCCAGCGCGGCGACAGCGGCCGGGTCGGTCGCGGTGACGGCCCGCAACTCGGCAACCGAGGCGATCCCCGGATTACCAGGCGCAGCTATCAGCGCCGAAACCCCCGGATCGCCCGCCAACCCCAGCGCGAGAGCATGCTCCCGCCCACCACCACCCACCAAAAGAACCCGCACGCCCGAGATCCTACTGTCCCCCCTCGGGCTCTCCCGTCGACCATCGTTGATCAAGAGGTTTGCGTCAGTTTGAGGCGGGATCCTGACGCAAACCTCTTGACCACCAGGGCGGCAGGAAGGGGGTTGGGGTTAGGGGAGGAGGGGGTGGAGGTGAACGTTTTCTTCTCGGCCTGGGCCTACGCCTACGACACTCACCCTCGTGTTGCAGAGTTCCTCAACCCGGGTGATGTAGCGGCGGGCGTTCTCCGGGAGGTCGTCGATGGTGCGGGCCTTGGTGATGTCCTCCCACCAGCCGTCGAGCTCCTCGAAGACAGGCTTGGCGTGGTGGAAGTCCGTCTGGCTCATCGGCATGTCGTCGACCCGGACACCGTTGATCTCGTAGCCGACGCAGATCGGCACCTTGGGCAGGCCGGTGAGCACGTCCAGCTTGGTGATGACCAGGTCGGTGACACCGTTGAGGCGGCAGGCGTACCGGGCGACGACCGCGTCGAACCACCCGCACCGGCGCTCGCGCCCGGTGGTGGTGCCGTACTCCGCGCCGATCTTGCGCAGGTGGTCACCGTTGGCGTCGAACAACTCGGTCGGGAACGGTCCGGCACCGACCCGGGTGGTGTACGCCTTGCTCACCGCGATGACCTTGTTGATCGCGGTCGGCGGGATGCCCGCGCCCACGCAGGCGCCACCGGCGGTCGGGTTGGACGAGGTCACGAAGGGGTAGGTGCCGTGGTCCATGTCGAGCATGGTGGCCTGGGCGCCTTCCAGCAGCACCGTCTCGCCCCGGTCCAGGGCGTCCCAGAGCATCACCCGGGTCTCCGCGATGTACGGCTTGAGCCGCTCCGCGTACGCCAGGTACTCCTCGACTGTCGCCTCGACGTCGATCGCCTTGCGGTTGTAGACCTTGAACAGGATCTGGTTCTTCTCGCGCAGCGCGAGTTCCAGCTTCTTGCGCAGGATGCCCGGGTCGAGCAGGTCCTGCAGGCGGATGCCGATCCGGGCGACCTTGTCGCCGTACGCCGGGCCGATGCCCCGGCCGGTGGTGCCGATCCGGGACGAGCCGAGGTAGCGCTCGATGACCCGGTCCAGCGCCCGGTGGTGCGGCATGATCAGGTGCGCGTCACCGGAGATCCGCAGCCGGGACACGTCGACGCCGCGCTCCGCCAGACCGTCGATCTCGGCAAGCAGCACCTTCGGATCGACCACCACACCGTTGCCGATGACGATCATCGCGTTCGGTGAGAGCGCGCCGGACGGCATCAGGTGCAGCGCATATTTCTGGCCGTCCGGGGTGATCACCGTGTGCCCGGCGTTGTTGCCGCCGGAGTAGCGCACGACGTAGTCGACCCGCTCACCCAGCAGGTCGGTAACCTTGCCCTTGCCCTCGTCGCCCCACTGAGCGCCGAGGAGCACGATCGCTGGCATCTTTTCCGCCTCCAGAAGGCTCGGGTGCCAGGTGGCGACCGTTCGGCGAGCCCGGGGTGTCAGGTTAACAAGTAGTGACGGCGTGGCCGGCAGGGGTCGCGTCGAGAGGCAGGAGGTTCCTTCCGTGTACGACGTGGTGCTGCTCACCCTCGGTTCGGAGCGGGACGCTCCCGGGGGCTGTGGCAGCGGCGGGGCCTGCTGCGGCGGCGCGACCGGGGCCGACACCGCTCCGACGAGCCAGACCGACACCGGCCAGACCGACACCGACCAGGCCAGCAGCCAGGCCAGCGCAGGCAAGGCCAGCACCGGCCAGACCGACGGCGATCAGTGCGCGACGGAGCGGCCACGGGTGCCGGTGCTGGCCTGCGCCGACGCGCTGACCGCCCGGGGTGCCCGGGTGGAGACGGTCACCGCCCGCTCCGACGCAGAGATCGACGCGGTGTTGGCCCGGCTCGACGGCCCGCCCCGCCCGGACGGCCTCACCTGGCCGGACCCGGACAGCAAGATCCGGCTGGTCGTCGCCACGGCCAGCGACGGGCAGTTGCGCGCCGTGCTGCGCCGGCTGGTCAAGCGGTACGCCCCGGCGCCGAGCAAGCGCCCGGCCGATCTGCCCGGCAACCGGACCCTGCCCGACCTGCCGCCGGTGGCCGTACTCCCGCTCGACCCGGCCCGTGGGGGCCCCCACCGGGACCTGGCCGCGCAGCTCGGGTTGCCCCGCGACCCGGCGGCGGTGGCCACCGCGGTGCTGGACGGCACGCCCCGCCGGCTGGACCTGCTGCGCAACGACGGCGGCTCGGTGACCCTGGACGGCGCGCTCCTCGGCGCGGCCGACGACGCCGGCCGGCCGTTGCACTGGCGCGCCCGGGTGGAGGTCGACGACACCATTCTCACCGACGGCGCGGAACCGCTGCTGGCCTGCGCGGTCGGCAACGCCGGCGGGTACGCGACGCTCGACGACGTGACGCTGTTGACCGCGCCGGACCCGGCCGACGGCCAGGTCGAGGTCGCGGTGGCCGTGCCGGTGGTCGTCCGCTCGTCGTGGGGGCGCAAGCGGGTACGTCTCGAGGTTCGGCGGGCCCGCGGGCGGGCGGTGTCGGTGCTGCCCAGGGAGGGCAAGGTGCCGTACCTCGACGACGGTGTCGAGGGCGAGTTGACCCGCAAGCGTTCCTGGTGGATCGAGCCGGGCGCCTGGGCGGTCTGGTCGATCTGACCTCGACCGCACGGACCGGCCGACCTGCCTGCGCGATCGGCCCTGCTGGGCGATTGGGCCTATCCTCGCAGGAGGACTGGGGAGGGCCGTAATGGACGAGAACGCCGACCGGGCGCAGGTGCCCGGCCAGCAGCCGGTGCCGGAGCGGGACGTCGAACCACTCTGGCCACCAGATCCGGGCGACCGGGGCGCGGTGCCGCCCTGGGCTGCGGTCGCCGAGCAGCGGGGTGGGCCGTCGCCGGTGACCTCGCCGGTCACGCCACCGGTGGCCGCGCCGCCGATCGGGCGACCGCCGGTTCCCGGCCAGCCCGGCGCTGCGGCCCTGTCGCCGCCCTCGCCGTCGGACTACCCGTCGCTCACCGGTGCCGTCCCGGCGCCCGGGGGTTGGGGGGCCAGCGGCCCGTCCGGCACCGGGTCGGGTTGGGCGCCGGCGCAGCCGAGTTGGCCACCACCGGCCGATCCGGCTGCCGGGTCACCAACGCCCGTTCCGCCAGGGACCGGTGGTCAGCCGACGCCGCCGGTTACCGGCCCTGGAAGCAACGGCGGGCCAGTTGCCGCTGGGACACCGACCACCACCTCCGCGCCGAGGGACGGCCGGCCCGTCACTAGCGACGCGGCCGGTGCCGACGCGGCCAGCCTGGTCGGCGGGGCGGAGCAGGCACAGCCCGGCGACCGGGGCCCGATCGCACCGCCGATCGCCCCGGGCGGCGTCGACCTGAATCTGCCGTTCACCCTGGACCACCCCACCGCCGCCGACCGCCCCACCGCAGCGGCACCCACCGACCGCCCCAGCACGGCCGCGACCACCCCCGACCGGGCCGCAGCCACCGACCGGCCCATCCCAGCCGGCACCGTGTCCGCCGCCGGCCCGAGCGCCACCGACAGCGCGACGGCCGCCGGCCCCGCTCCGGCAGACCCCTCGGCCGCAGGCCCTGCGGTGGCCGGTCCGGCACCGCAGCGGGGCGAGCCGGCGCAGCAGGCTGGTGGGCCGACATCGCAAGCTGGCAGACCCGCACCACAGCCTGATGGGCCAGCACCACAGCCCGGCCGGACCACATCGCAGGCCGACGGACCAGCAGCGCAGCCCGGCGGGACCGCGCCGCAACCCGGCGGACCAGCGTCGCAGGCCAGCGGACCAGCACCCCAGCCCGGCGGAGCAGCACCGCAATCTGGTGGGCCCGGTGAAGACGGATCCACCGACGGGCCGGCGCGGCCGATTCCCGAATCGCCGTGGGCTTACCCGCCGCAGCGTCCGGCTGGAGCGGCCACGCCCGCTCCGGACGAGGCCGGCGCGACGCCTCCGATCCCGCCGCCGCCGGTCGTCCCGCACGCCGGTCCGGCGCAGGCACACCCCGGGCAGCCGTTCACCCCGGCCATCCCCGGCCAGGCCGGTCCGGCGCAGATCCCGCCGCCGCCCGACCTGACGCAGTTCAGCCCCCCACCGCTCGCCCCTCCCATACCGCAGGCTGGGTCGGCGGCGACTCCGCCGCCGGGGCCGTTTCCGCCCTCGCCGGGTTGGTACCCGCCGCCCTGGCAGCAGGGTTCGCCCGGCGGCACACCGGGGCAGCCGTACCAGGAGGCCGACGGGGTGACCCGGGTGCCGGCCCCCGCGTATCCGGACGCGCCCGCGTACCCGGATGCGAGTTGGACACCGGACGCCACCGCCGCGCCGACCGCCGAGGACTTCGCCCGACGCCGCCAGGTTCGACCCGCCGACCCGGTGGCGACGATGGGTGTCCGCGCGGTGGTAAACAAGATCGGCCTGGTCCGGCTCTCACCGGGGCGGCACGAGCAGGAGCTCAAGCGGGACATCGAGATGGTGCGCCGCAACTTCGGCGGTCTGCGGCAGGTGACGGTGGTCAACCCGAAGGGCGGCGCCGGTAAGACGGTGGCCATCCTGCTGCTCGCCATGACGTTCGGTCAGAAGCGCGGTGGCTACGTGCTGGCCTGGGACAACAACGAGACCCAGGGCACCCTCGGGATGCGCGCCCAGCAGGACTTCCACTCCCGCACGGTGCGGGACATGCTGCGTGACCTCGGGCAGTTCCAGGGCGCGCACGGGCGGGTCGGCGACCTGTCGCAGTACGTCCGTTCGCAGGGCGAGGGGATGTTCGACGTCCTGGCCTCGGACGAGTCGGCCACCGGTGGCGAGATGTTGACCGCCGCCGCGTTCGCCGAGATCCGCGAGGTGGTCAGCCGGTTCTACAAGTTGATCTTCGTGGACACCGGCAACAACGTCCGGGCGCAGAACTGGCAGGCGTCGATGGACGCCACCGACCAGTTGGTGGTCACCATGTCGGCCCGTAACGACTCGGCCGAGACCGCCGCCCGGATGCTCGACCACCTGGAGCAGAGCGGCCGGCAACGGCTGGTCCGGCAGGCCGTGACGGTGGTGTCGATGCCGCCGTCCCGCAAGGAAATCGACCTGCCGGCCATCCAGGAGCACTTCGCGGCCCGCACCCGGGCGGTGCTGCTGGCGCCGTACGAGCGGCTCATCGACAGTGGCGAGCCGATCCGGTACGGCGGCCTCTCCTCGGCCACCCGGGACGCCTGGCTGAAGATCGCCGCCGCGGTCGCCGAAGGGCTGTAACCCGCCGACGGCCGGCCCGGTGTCGGGCCGGCCGTCGGGGGCGGGGTCAGTTGCTCGCCAGCGCGTCCGCCGCTTCCGGGTCGCAGTCGCGCAGGAACTGGGCACAGCGGGCCGCCTCGTCGGCCTCGCCGATCTCGTCGGCGGCGCGGGACAGCACGTACAGGCAGCGGAGGAAGCCCCGGTTGGGCTCGTGCGACCACGGCACCGGGCCGTGCCCCTTCCACCCACTGCGGCGCAGCTGGTCGAGGCCCCGGTGGTAGCCGGTGCGGGCGTACGCGTACGCCGTCACCACCTGGCCCTGCGCGAACGCCCGCGCCGCAAGCTCCGCCCAGGCGGCACTGTAGGTCGGGAAGCCGGCCGCCACCTTGGCGTACGCCTCGTCGGTGCCGGCCTCTGCGGCGGCGGCCAGGGCGGCGTCGGCCTCGTCGTTCACGGGCAGGCGGGTGGCCGGTGGCTCTGGCAAAAGGTTCTGCATCGCCCCATTCAACCCGCTGGACAGGGCGACACGCGAGCGGGTCGGCCGACGTGTTCCGCTGAACGGCTGAGGAGTTGGTCACGCCTGCGGCCTATGCCGCTGCCTGGTGTTTTCCACTACAACTAATAGTCCGGAGCCTCCCCAGGAACCGGTTATGCAGGAGCCCGGTGGCCACGACCACCGGGCTTCTGTCGGTGCCACCCCCGGGCCCGAGGTTTGGCCGGCCCCGGCGGACGGGCAGGATGGCCGGGTGCCGACTCCACCTCCCGCGGACGTCATCGAGCCGCACCTGCACGCCGGTGAGATCCAGACCCGGGCCGAGCTCGATCAACAGCTGGCCGCCGGTCGGCTGAGCGGGCTGACAGTGCAGGGCCTGCGGCTCGACCTCGCGCCGGTGCCCGACCTGACCGGCGTCGACGTCACCGGCACCCTCTTCGTCGGTTGCCGGTTCGCGTCCCGGGACGTGGGCGCCGACCTGGTCCGGCGGGGCGCGAACGTGGTGCCGCCGTTCTCGGGTCTGCCGTACCCGACCCAGCCGACGCACCTCTACACCCCGGACGACCTGGCCGCCGGGTTCGCCGAGGGCGGGTTCACCGGGATGTACGACACCCGGGTGTACGACCACTACCGGGCGCACGGCGGCGCGCTGCCGGACGTCAAGGAGGCTCTGGGTCAGCGACTGCACGACCACGGCGTGGACAACGCGCTGGCCGACGCCACCCGGGTCTGGCTGGCCGCGTACGGGTCGCAGTCGGTGGTGGGCATCATGGGCGGGCACGCGGTGCGGCGCGGCAGTCCCGCGTACCGGATGGCGGCTGTGCTGGGTTGGGAACTGGCGCGGGCCGACCGGCTGGTGGTGACCGGCGGCGGCCCCGGGGTGATGGAGGCCGCGAATCTCGGCGCCTACCTGGCGGACCGGCCGGCGACGGATGTGACGGCGGCGATCGATCTGCTGGCCACCGCCCCCGACTTCACCGACCACCACCGGTACACGGCCACGGCGCTGACGGTCCGGCAGCGGTACGCGGGGGTGCCCCGGCAACGTGGCGACGATCTGGGTTGGGCTCGTGCGGGTGGCCTGGCCATTCCGACCTGGCTGTACGGGCACGAGCCGGCGAACCTGTTCGCCGGGCGGATCGCGAAGTACTTCTCGAACGCGATCCGGGAGGACACCATCCTGCGGCTCGCCCGGGGCGGCATCGTCTTCGCGCCGGGGCGGGCGGGCACTGTGCAGGAGGTGTTCCAGGCGGCCACCAAGACCTACTACGGCACCGACGGGGCCAGCGGGGCGTACATCTTCCTGGACCGTGCCTACTGGACGCAGGAGCTGCCGGTGGAGGCGCTGTTGCGTCCGCTGCTGGCCGCGTCGCCGTTCGGTGACCTGTCGTCGACGATCCACCTCACCGACGACGTTCGCGAGGCCGTACGCCTGCTGACGAGCTGACGACGACGGCCGGCGCCCCGAGAGGGGAGCCGGCCGTCGGTGGGACGTCGTTACTTGGTCATCGTGGTGCCGGTCGAGCGCAGGTGCTCGCATGCCTCGACGACCCGGGCGGCCAGGCCGGCCTCGGCGGCCTTGCCCCAGGCGCGCGGGTCGTACTGCTTCTTGTTGCCGACCTCGCCGTCAATCTTCAGCACGCCGTCGTAGTTGCGGAGCATGTGGTCCGCGACGGGGCGGGTGAAGGCGTACTGGGTGTCGGTGTCGATGTTCATCTTCACCACGCCGTAGTCCAGAGCCTCACGGATCTCGCTCAGCAGGGAGCCCGAGCCGCCGTGGAAGACCAGGCTGAGCGGCTTGTCCTTGCCGTACTTGGCGCCGACGGCGTCCTGGATCTGCTTGAGGATCTCCGGGCGCAGCTTGACGTTGCCCGGCTTGTAGACGCCGTGCACGTTGCCGAAGGTCAGCGCCGCCATGTAGCGGCCCTTCTCGCCGAGGCCGAGCGCCTCGACCATGGCCAGGCCGTCATCGGTGGTGGTGTAGAGCTTGTCGTTGATGGCGTTCTCGACGCCGTCCTCCTCGCCACCGACGACGCCGACCTCGATCTCAAGGACGATCTTGGCCTTGGCGGCCTCGTCGAGCAGCTGCGCGGCGATCTGCAGGTTCTCCGCGACCGGCACGGCCGAGCCGTCCCACATGTGCGACTGGTAGAGCGGCTCCTCGCCGCGCTTCACCCGCTCCTGCGAGATGCCCATCAGCGGACGCACGAACCCGTCCAGCTTGTCCTTCGGGCAGTGGTCGGTGTGCAGCGCGATGTTCACCGAGTACTTCTTGGCCACCTCGTGCGCGTACGCGGCGAACGCCACGGCGCCGGTGACCATGTCCTTGATCGACGGGCCGGACAGGTATTCGGCGCCACCGGTGGAGACCTGGATGATGCCGTCGCTCTCCGCGTCGGCGAAGCCCTTGAGCGCCGCGTTCAGCGTCTGGGAGGAGGTCACGTTGATCGCGGGGTACGCGTACCGGCCAGCCTTGGCGCGGTCCAGCATCTCCGCGTAAGCCTCGGGGGAAGCGATGGGCATGTGATGCGCTCCTTACTTACCACTCTCGGCCGTGCTGGCCGCTGTTCTTCATTTGTGCGCCGGACCGCGCTGTCCTCCGCCGGAAGTATCCCGTAGGTGAGGTGCGCCGGAACAACCGACCCGGGTGCTAGCCGTTCACCGGCGGTCCCGGTTGTCCGGCACGATCACGCTGATCAACCAGGTCACCACGGTCATCACGATGGCTCCCCAGAACGCCGGCCAGAATCCGTCCACCTGGAACGGCAGGTCGAGCCCACGAGCGATCCGGTCGGTGAGCAGGAACAGCAACGCGTTGACCACCAGCGCGAACAGGCCCAGGGTCAGCAGGTAGAACACGCAACCGACGACCCGGATCACCGGTTTGAGCACCGCGTTGATCACGCCGAAGATCAGCGCCACCACGATCAGGGTGAGCACGGTGTTGCCACCCGAGCGGCCGTGCACGTCCACCCCGGGCACGATCAGCGTGGTTATCCACAACGCGACCGCGGTGATCGCCAGCCTGATGAGGAAGCCCACGGCCCCATCCTGGCATCGGGTCGCGTCGCCGAGGGCTGATTCCGCCTACTCCGCTTCCGGGCGGCGCGCCCGCTCAGCCCGTACGGTGGGTGGGAACCGTGCCCCGAGACCCCCGGGAGGGACGATGGGTCAGCCCGACGAGGACTTCACCCCCGGCGACCACCTCACGCCCAACGAACGCGACCCCGAGGCGGACCCGGCGGACGCGGTCGAGCAGGCCACTGTCGCGGGCCCCACCGACGTCGACAGTGAGCCGCACCGTGGCCTGGAGGTCGACGACTGGGACGCGATGGAGCAGGCCCGGGTGGTCACCGGGGACGAGGACGACTACCGCTGATCCCGCCGCCGGGTCGGCTGCCCGTTGCGACAGAGGTGTTCAGCCGTTCGGGTCATTGGACAGATATCGATCCGTAGGGGTTACCGGAGGAGCCGGCGTCTCCCTAGGTTGGACGGGCGCCACCTGTACCCCCACGGGAGGACCCCATGCTCAAGCAATCGCTCCGCTGGCTGACCGGCCTCGGCGCCGCAGGCGCGCTGGTCGCCGCCTCCGCGACCCCCGCCGTCGCCGCGGCCACGATCGAGCCCTACTTCCAGGACGCCACACTGGCCGTCGGCGCGACGCCGACCACCCGTGCCCTGTTCCTGTACGCCGACGAGCCGACGGTCCTCACCGACGTCTCCGTGCGATACGACTACCGCTCCCTGGCCACCAAGGTCACCGTGGTCCCCGCGGACGGCCAGAAGTGCACCGACCCGGAGCCGGGCGTTCTCGTCTGCGAGGAGCCCGACGACGTCGTCCTTCACGAAATGCCCCCGATCGGCAGCGGGACCTACCGCAACGTGACCAAGCAGGTGCGCCTCGGCCTCACCGAAGACGCGCAGCTCGGCGACTCCGGGGACATCGCCGTCAGCTTCGAGGCGGCCGGTGGGCGGCGCGGCAACTACACCTCGCACGTCCGGGTCGGCGAGGGGGTCGACCTGGCCGGCGGCCCGTTCACCACCCTCTCCGCGAAGCCGGGTGGAAAGTTCACTGTGCCGCTGGCAGTGGCCAACGCCGGCGACAAGGTCGTCAACGGTTTCGTCGCGGTCTTCGATCTCAGCTACTCGATCCGCACCAAGGACCGCTTCAGCAACTGCCGCTACGCCGACGACCACCTGCTCTCCTGCCAGTTCGACGACGACATCCCGGTGGGCACCGGGCTCGTCGCCACGCTGAACCTCGAACTTGCCAAGGACACCTACGCGCCGACCAACCAGTCCGGCTACGCCCAGTTCATGACCACTGCCGACTTCGAGGACCTGACCCGGGTACGGGCAGCCGTCGGCGCCCAGGCGGCCACCCCCGGCAGCGGTCCGAAACTGACGATGACCGAGGCACCCGGCAGGATGCGGAAGGCCGACCAGACCGACGTCGCCCCGGGCAACGACTACACCGGGTGGACCATCAAGGCCACCGGCACCAACGGCACCGACCTCGCGGCGATCGGGGCCACGCTCAAGGGCACGGCCGGCACCGTCGTCACGGCGACCGTCGGCTTCCGGAACAACGGCCCGGCGACGCTCGACCGAACGAACGCGGACTACGAGGCCGCCACCCACACCGTCGTCGAACTGCCACCGGGCACCACCGCCGTCGCGATCCCCGACAGTTGCCAGTTGCGGCAGGGCACTCGCACGTACCAGTGCGCCTCGGAGATGCTCCTGGTGGCCGGGCAGAGCTACCCGATGACGTTCCGGCTGCGCATCGACAAGGTCATTCCCAACGCCCGGGGTGCGGTGCTGGTCAACGCACCGTGCGAGTGCCCGGCCGGCGGCAGCTTCCGCGACGACATCAAACCGGCAAACGACAAGGCCACCATCGTGGTCAACGCGGCCCAGAGTGGCGGTGGCCAAGGTGACGACGACGGTGATGGCGGCGGCGGTGGCGGCTCGCTTCCCATCACCGGTGCTCCCACCACCCTGATCGCCGGCATCGGGGCCCTGCTGCTCGTCGCCGGTGTGGCGAGCTGCCTGCTGGCCCGACGCCGAAGCCCCCGCTCCGTGGCCTGACCCCGGCCCGCTCCGACCGACGCCCCGCCAGCCCGTACCGGGCAGGCGGGGCGTCGTCGTGATCCCCTGGTTCGTCAGCGGACGGGATTTACCTGCTCCGGGTGCTGCGCCACCCACTGCGCCAACCGATCCTCGCGCAGCGCGGCGAGGAACGCCCGGCCCTGCTCCGGGTCCAGCGGCAGCCGCGAAGCGTCGTCCACCGGGGGGCCGACCGGAAGGCTGAGCCCCACCGGGTCGACGCTCTTGAGCTCCGGTAACACCGCCACCAGCCTGGTCAACGGCAGGCCGTCGTCGTCGACCACCAGACCCTTGCCGGGGGCCGACAGCAGCGCGGCGAGCCGGACCGGATTGGTCAGCACGTCCTGCGCGACCACCCGCCGGACCAACCCGGCGACATAGCGCTGGGCGTTCCGGTCCCGGTCGAACGCGCCATCGGGCAGGTGCCGCCGTTGCCGCAGCAGGTCGACGGAGGCAGCTCCGTCGAGCCGCTGACAGCCGGCCGGGAAGGTCCGGCGGGTGTGCCAGGACTTGACCTCCTTGGGCAGGCACACCTCCACCCCGTCGACAGCCTCGGTGATCCGGCGCAGCCCCGCGAAGGTCAGCACCGCGCCAGCGTCGACGCGTACCCCGGTCAGGTCGGCGACCACCCGGCGGGTCAGGTCGTAGCCGGCGTCCAGGTCGGGCCGAGGCTCACCGGCACCGGTGAAGAAGGCGCTGTTGAGCTTGTCGATCCCCCGGCCGGGGATCGACACCTCCAGGTCGCGCGGCAACGAGATGAGGTACGGCCGGCTCCGGTCGGCCGGGATGTGCACCAGCAGGACGGAGTCCGCCAACCGGTACGGCGGTTCCTCGCCGGAGCCGTCCACCCCGAGCAGCAGGACGTTCAACGCCCCGGACTGCGCGCCAGCCGGTTGACCGAACAACAACGGGCCCTCCGCCGGTCGATCGGGGCGCAGTTGCGGCACCCCGACTCCGAGCGCGCCGAGCAGGGCCAGCGTGACACCAGCGGCCTGGAACCGCTGCCGGCGGCGACGACGGGTGGTGGCGATCCGGTCGATCGCGACCCGCAGCGGGCCGGTCGACGGGGTCAACGGTTCGTGCCGGGCGAACGCGGCACGCAGGTCATCCTCGATCATGTTCACGCCTCCACGTACTCGGCCCGGAGCGTGGCCAGGGCCCGGGAGATGGACGAACGGACGGTCCCGACGGCACAGCCGAGAATGTCGGCGATCTCGACGTCGGGCAGGTCTTCGTAGTAGCGCAGCACCAGCGCGGCCCGCTGCCGACGCGGCAGGCGGGACAGCCAGGACCAGATCTGATCCCGGTCCACGGCGGACTGGGCATGGTCGGTGGGCATCGGCACCGACGCGTCGGGTTCCCCGCGCAACAGCACCCGGCGGACCCACGAGCCGCGCCGCCAGTCGACGTACTGGTTGGTGAGCATCCGGCGTACGTAACGCTCGGGCGAGTCCGCGCGGGCGACCCGACGCCAGTTGAGCTGGACCCGGACCATGGTCTCCTGGACCAGATCCTGAGCCTGGTGCGGTTCGCCGGTCAGCATCACCGCGTACCGCAGTAGCGGGGCCAGCCGCGTGTCCGCGAACTCCTCGTACGTCACTGCACCTCCCGGGGGCTCCTGCCACAGATGACGGGAGCGGACCCACCGAACATTGCGGTGACTCTGATCAACCTTTTGGTTGGTCTTGCTCCGCGGGTGGCTTCGCGGGCTGCAGCCAGCCTTAACGGTTCCTTAAGATCCGCAGGCTCCACCTGATCCCCCAACTGGAGGAATCCCCCTCATGCTCACCCACTCCACCCGGCGGTGGCTCGCCGGTCTGGGCGTCGCAGGCGCGTTCGTCGCCGCCTCCGCCACCCCCGCCTCCGCCACCCCCGCCTCCGCGGCACCGGCCGCACCGGCCGCACTGGCAGAGAATCTCGACCTGTACGCCAACAACGTGATCGTCGCGCCCGGCGGCATCGAGAAGTGGGTCACCCTCTTCTCACTCACCACGGAGCGGCAGCCCGGCGACTACACGGTCAAGGTGGACCGGAGCAAGGTCGACGGTTTCGCCGAGGTCGAGGACAGCGGGGAGAACTGCACCGAGTCCGGTGCGATCCTGACGTGCAAGGTCGAGGACCAGGACGACGACGGCACGTACCTGAGCCTCGTCTCCCTCTTCGTTCGCGCGAAGGCCGACGCCAAGCCCGATCAGAAGGGCGAGCTGAGCTACACGATCACAACGGACGGCAAGTCCGGATCCGTCTCCTACAGCTCGACAGTCGAGATCGGCGAGGGCGTCGACCTCGCCACCAACGAGTCCCTGGAGCTCAAGGGCGCGCCCGGTGCCACGCTGAAGGCCCCGTTCCAGGTGACGAACCGGGGCGAGGTGCCCGCGAAGAACGCCGTTCTCTACGTCGTCGGCGCGGATGGTCTTCAGCCGTCGAAGCGCTACGAGAACTGCGAGTACACCGAGGGCCCGCTGCACGACTTCGCGTTCGCCTGCCGCTTGGACGCCACCATCGGCAAGAGCGCCAGCTTCCGCCTCGACGACAGCTTCGGGTTCACAGTGCCCGCCGACAGCTGGGCACCGAACACCTTCGGCGGGTTTTCCACCTGGTTCACGCCCGCCGACTGGGACGAGTACCGGTCCCTGGCCGAGCTCCCGGCCAAGCTCGGGCCGAACGGCACCGAGGGTGAGCTGAAGCTCGAGCCGGTCGCGAACCTGCGCTCCCCGCAGACCGACGTCAACCCGTTGGACAACTCGACCTGGGTCGACCTTCAGGTGACCGGCGACCAGCGGGCCGATGTGGCAGCGCGCGGCGCGACGGTGACCGGTGACGTCGGCGCCACCATCGGGCTCACTGTCGGTTACGTCAACAACGGGCCGGCGGCCGTCAACACCGGTGGCAGCGGGTCGCCCTGGATCGGCACCACCGTCACGCTGCCGAAGGGCGTCACCGCCGTCCGCGCTCCGGAGAACTGCTTCGACTCCGAGGACGACGAGTGGGAGCCGGGCAAGCCCGGCGCCCGGGTCTACCAGTGCTTCGTGGACGGCTCGATCAAAAAGGGCGAGAAGGTCGACTACGAGTTCCAGGTGCGGATCGACCAGGCCGGCGAGCAGGCCGGTGAGGTCAAGCTGCGCACCGGGTACGAGGAGACCGAAATCAAGGACCTGAACCCAGCCAACGACACAGCGCAGATCCTGGTGAACGGCGGCGGAAACGGCGGCAGCGGCGGTGGCGACGGTGACGGCGGCTCGCTGCCGATCACCGGTCAGTCCACCGGCCTGATCGCCGGCCTCGGCGCGCTGCTGCTCGCCGCGGGCGTCGGCGGCTACCTGGTGGCCAAGCGCCGCCGGACCCGCTTCGTCGCCTGACCCACCCGCACCATCGGTGCCCCGTCGACCACCACGGTCGGCGGGGCACCCGTCGTTGGACCCCACGACGCCGGAACGCTGTCGTTGGACCCCACGGCGCGGGCGGGTGGTGACGGGCCGGTCCGGCGCGGCCGGGGCCTTGGGCTTCGGTACCCTTTGTGGCCGTGGACACAGCTGAGAAGACCCGCGCTCTCCTGGAGAGCGTCGCCCTGAACCCGCTCGATCCCAAGGATCTGTTGCAGACCTTCGGGCTGATCGGCGTGTGGGTGATCCTCTTCGCCGAGACCGGCCTGCTGGTGGGGTTCTTCTTCCCCGGTGACTCGCTGCTGTTCCTCGCCGGGGTCGCCTCGTCACCGGTCGCGGACGCGATCTTCGGCGACGGCACCCGCCTCTCCCTCGCCGGCCTGCTGATCGGTGGCCCGATCTGCGCGATCGCCGGAGCTCAGCTGGGGCACTGGCTCGGCGCGCGGTACGGCCGGCCGATGTTCGAGCGGCCGAACTCCCGGCTCTTCAAGAAGGAGTACGTCGAGAAGGCCGAGTACTACTTCCAGAAGTTCGGCCCGGCGAAGGCCGTCGTGTTGGCGCGCTTCATTCCGATCGTCCGGACGTTCCTCAACCCGGTCGCGGGCGCGCTCGGCATGCCGGCCAGGAAGTTCCTGCTCTGGAACATCGTCGGCGCGGTGCTCTGGGTGGACGGCATCCTGCTGATCGGCTACCTGCTGGCCGAGCAGATCTACCAGGCCATCGGCGACAAGATCGACCACTACATCCTGCCGGTGGTGGCCCTGATCATTCTGATCTCGGTGCTGCCGATCTTCTTCGAGTTCCTGCGCGACCGGCGGGCTCGTAAGCGCGGCGAGGCGGTCGCGGTGGTCGCTGCGGCCAGTGCCGCCGGCGCTGTGGAGGCCGCCCGCGAGACGTTCGACCACGACCGGCACCAGCACGGCCGTCAGCACCCGGAGCACGGCCAAGACCGTTGAGAGGTACGACGACGGCCGGCCCCCTGGTGCGGGGGTCGGCCGTCAGCATGTCGAACCCGGCCTCCGGTGGTGCGACCGGGGACGAGCAGGTGTCAACCACCGGTGACGCCACCCCTGGCTCGCCACCGGACGCCGTCCCGGCTCGGGACGGCGTGTAGTGCCTACGTCAGCGGGCCTTCTTGGTGGCTCGCTTACGCGGCGGGGTCAGCAGGTCGGCGATCGTCGCGATCGCACTCGGGACCAGGCTGTAGTACGCCCAGACACCGCGCTTCTCCCGCTGCAACAAGCCGGCCTCGGTGAGGATACGCAGGTGATGACTGACCGTCGGCTGAGAGAGGCCGAGCGGCGCCGTCAGGTCACAGACGCACGCCTCGCCCTCGGGGGCCGACTGGATCAGGCTGAGCAGCCGCAACCGAGCAGGATCAGCAAGGGCCTTGAGGACCCCGGCGAGACGCTCGGCATCGGCACGTTCGATCGGCTCGCCGTTTAGCGGCGAGATCTGAGGCATAGTCATTTCGGCCAACGCAGTTCCCACGTATTCCATCCTTCCACCAGCAGCATCGATCCGCCTGCATATCAGCAGATCCGAATCGGCAGACTTTTACGCCACAAGGCCGAGGTCAGCCAACGTATAGGCCGCCCGGTACGGCAATCCGGCGGCTCGCACCGCGTCGCCGGCGCCTCGATCAACAATAACCACCACGCCCACGACTTCCGCCCCGGCCTCGCGAAGCGCCTCGACAGCGGTCAAAACACTTCCGCCCGTCGTGGATGTGTCCTCCACCGCCAACACTCGGCGGCCAGCCACCTCCGGTCCCTCGATCCGCCGCTGAAGACCATGGGCCTTGCCCGCCTTGCGCACCACAAAGGCGTCCAGGGCCCGGCCGGTCGGAGCGGCGGCGTGCAGCATCGAGAGCGCGACAGGGTCCGCTCCCAGGGTGAGGCCCCCGACGGCGTCGAACTCCCAGTCGGCGGTGAGGTCCAGCAACACCCGGCCGACCAGAGGAGCGGCCTGGTGATGGAGCGTGACGCGCCGCAGATCCACGTACCAGTCTGCCTCGCGCCCCGACGAGAGCACGACCCGCCCGTGGACCACAGCCAGGTCGGTAATGAATTTACGCAGGTCGTCGTGGTCCCCCATGGCGATAGAGGTTACTGCGCAACTCTGAACGCCGTGTGCGGGGTCCACCCTGATCAGCCCCGGGGGGAACCGATGACTGGCGATGTTCGACTACGCTCAGCGACTGACCCAACAGCGGCGCGCCAACGCCGTCCGGCCACTCGCCAGGGGGCGACGGGTCGACCGAAGCTCAGCGCTCGTCGCGACCGATCCGGCCGCGGGTGTCCCGCGCGACCGCCTGGAGCAGCCGTCGCGGCGCGTGCCGCATGCCGGCGACGACCACCTTGTACTTCCACGCCGGGATGCTGACCATCTTGCCTTTGCGCAGGTCACGCAGGGCTTCGTCCACCACATCCTCGGCCCGCAGCCAGAGCCACTCCGGCGTCTTTGACATGTTGATGCCGGCTCGCTGGTGGAATTCCGTGCGGGTGTAGCCGGGGCAGAGGGCCATCACCTGAACGCCGAACGGCCGCGCCGACTGGCCGACGGACTCACTGAAGTTGGTGACCCAGGCCTTGCTGGCGGAGTACGTCGATCCGGGCATCGCCGTACCGAAACCGGCGACCGAAGAGACATTTATCACTGCCCCATTTCGCCGTTCGGTCATCGGTCGGAGCGCCGCCAGGGTCAGCCGCATGACCGCGTGCACGTTGAGCCGCAACAGTCGTGCCTCGTCCTCCGCCGTGGAGCGCAAGAACGGTTTGTTCAGGCTGATCCCCGCATTGTTGACCAGCAGGTGAACCGGACTGCCGTCGGCGAGCCGCTGCTCCACAGCGGCACAGCCGTCGTCGGTGGACAGATCCGCCGGAATCGTCTCCACCTCGCGCCCGTACGCGGAACCCAGCTCGGTGGCCAGCTCGGTCAACCGCGCCGCGTCGCGGGCGACGAGCACCAGGTGCCAGCCGTCGGCGGCCAGCCGCCGGGTGAACGCCGCGCCGATGCCGGCGGTGGCCCCGGTGATCAGGGCTCGGCGCTCGGCAGTCGTGGGATCGGGCGTCACGGGGGCGGTCCTCACCTGGGCGGGTACGGGGGCGCGGGCGGCGCCGACGGGGGCTGGTGCGGGGCGGGCGTGAAGATGGGCGGTGCGGTTGGTGTCGAGCGGTGGCGGCCGAACCAGCTGTTCGCCGCCGGCAGCGCCAGCAGCGTAGCTACTACAAGGTAACCGAGCCCCTGGGCGACGGAAAGCCCGGCGTTGAGCGGGATCCACCAGGACGGGTACGCATCGCCGATCAGGCCCAGCAACTCGGCAAGAGCCTGCTCGCCAGAGCTTAGTTGCAGTGGCGCGGCCCGTTCGCCGACAACCACCGCGACGCTGCAACAGCCGCCGAACAGGCCGAGCCCGCTGACCACCCAGGTCGCCACCCGGACGCCGTTGCGGCCGGCCAGCAGTCCGATGGCGAGACCGGCGAGCAGCGGCGCGGAGAGCGCCGCCACCACCGCCGACAGCACCGCGGACGCGCGGAGCAGAGTCACCACGTCGTTGATCTGCTCCGGGCTCGCGGCGGTGTCGCGGGCGGCGGAGCGGAACGCGTCGACCGTTCCGCCCAGCACCACCAGGTCGACCACGGCGTACGCGAGCGCGCCGACCGCCATCACCAACAGCACTGTCGCGGCCGACAGGACGGCTGCGGGCCGGCGGGCCGGTGCCGATTCCGGGTACGACACGACGAATCCCTCCGGTAGGCGTCGGGTTGCAACCTACTCGGAGGGATCGTCGGCGTCGTGCTTATCGAGCCGTCAGTTCGTTGACGGCGGGGTCGACCCGGGCCGGTCCGTGGGCGGCGTGTCGTCCGGTCGGTTCCCGGGTGGCGGCGGGTAGCTCGGCTCCCCACTCGACGGATAGCCCGGCTCACCGGATGCCTGGGGGTAGCCCGGCTGACCGGGCACCTGCGGGTTGCCCGGGTAGCTGGCGCCCGGGGTCGGCGGCTCCCAGGCCGCGGTGGGCTTCCGGAAGAACGGGTTCGCCTTCGGCAGCGCCAGCAGGACCAGCGCCGCGACCAGCGCGATCAGGCTGAGGACGCCGAGCAGGAGGCTGACCGGGGTAACCCAGGAGGGCAGGGCCTCCTCCAGGCGGCGCTGGATCTCCTCGGGGCTCGGCCCGTCGCCGCTGGCACCGCCGCCGGTGTTCAAACCGCCGGCCGCGTTGCTGAGCAGGCCACCGCCAACGCAGCAGACCATGATGCCGCCGACGATCCAGGTGGTGATCCGGGCGCCGTTGCGGCCCTGGTTGTTGAAGAGGGCCAGCACGCCCAGCACGACCGCGAGCAGCAGCAGGACGACGGCGCCACCGATGCCGATGACGGCGAAGACGTCCGCGACCTGGTCGCCGTCGGTGGAGCTGCCGGCGTACGCGTCACGGAGCGCGTCCCGCGTCTTGCCGAAGGTGCTGAGCGTGATGATCACACTGATCACCTGGAGCGCCAGGAACAGGAAGAGCAGGTAACTGGAAATCGACACAATGGATGGCCGCTGGCGGGCCGGCGTGCTCTGGGAATCGACCACGATTCTCCTTCCCTAAGATCGCGCCCACACCGTATCGACAACCGGCTGGTTCGGCATGCCGTGACGAGCCCGGCGCGCCCGTCCGGTTCGGCTCAGCGGGCCTCAGGCGTGGGGCGGATCGTCAGGTCGGCGGGGTCGAGCAGATCACCGCGGGCCACCCTCCAGCCCTCTTCGCCGTACGCCTCGAAGGAGAGTCGCGCGGCACCACCGGACTGGTAGTCGTGGTAGCGCATCGTGCCGGTCGCCGGCAGCTCGGTCTCTCCGGTGGCGGTGTAACGCGCCTGCCCGGTCTCGGCCCAGGTGTAGCGCCGTCCGCCGAGTTCGATGGTCGGGGCGCCCGGGGTGACGGTGGCGCCCGGTTCGGCGGTCCAGAGCACCAGCTCGAGTTCGGGGCCGTCCTCCACGGAGAGTCGGTGGCGGGTGCCAGAGTCGTCGTCGAGGAGGTGCTGCACCCAACTCCAGTCGCCCTCGACCAGGCGGATGGTGGCGTTCACCGTGTACTCCCGCTGGCGAATCCGCACGCGGTCGCCGGGGGTGAGGCGGAGCGGGCCGCCGCGCGGCGACTCCGCCGGCTGGCCGGCGGCCCGGCTCGTCGCCCGCCGGCGGGCCGGCACGACGATCAGGACCACCGCGACTACGGCAACAGCCGCCACCAGGCACGTCACCAGCGCGTCCACCCGACCACCTCCCCAGGTACGTCGGCGCAGACGGTAACAACCCTCGGCACCAGGAAGGCCCGTGCTGTGGCCGACAGCTCAGCTAGCGGAGGTCGTCGGGTGCGTCCTGCGGAAGCCCCGTCGACGTTGCGGTCGGCCCTGGTGAGGTGGTCGGCCCTGGTGAGGTGGTCGGCCCTGGTGAGGTGGTCGGCCCCGGCGAGGTGGCCGGCCCGCCCGCCGTCAGGTGCGCGGCCGGGTCGGGGCAGATCAGGTAGCCGGGTGGGAGCGGCTGGCCCGGCGGCAGGAAGCCCGGCACGAGCGGAGTTGTCGGGTATCCGTAACCGGTCGGGGTGTAGGTGGGAACGGGCATCGCCCAGGCCGGGCCGGGCGGCGCCTCGTTCGCGGTACGCGGCACGAACCAGCGGTTCGCCGGCGGCAGCGCCAGCAGCATGACCACGGTTGCGGAGAGGGCCAGAACGGTGAGCACGCCCAGCCCTGCCGCGGGGAAGAACAGGTCGTCCCAGGGATCGGTGCCGGCGTAGAGCGTGTCCAGGAACGTCGAGGTCTCCCACTCTTCGTCCCACTCCGGTGGCGGCTCCGCCCCCATCTCCGGGGCGGCCAGCAGCGGCCCGAGAACCCCTGCGGAACAGCACTGCGCGAAGCAGATCAGCAGCTGCGCGCCACTGGCGACGAACACCAGGATCCGTGCGACGTTGGCGCCCCGCCGGACCGGGACGACGGTTGCCGCCAGCCAGACCGCGAGCAGCACCGCCGGTACGCCGAAAATCAGCGCCATGGCGATGTTCCCCTGCCGCTCGCCTGTCACCTCGTCCGGGTCGGCGTCGGGCACCAGTCGTACCGCGCGGTCGATCTGGCCGTCGAAGTGCACCGCCTGGGCCACGGTCAGCGCGGCCAGGCCGAGCAGCACCAGCACCACGGCCAGTTGCAGCCAGGAGGCGATGGTCACGGTGGCCGGGCGGGGCGGACGCGGCGCGGTGGCGGGTGGGCTCATGGTTCGCAACGTACGGCGCGCCGTCGACGGCCGGCAGAACCAATCGGACAGCACCGACCGGCGAATGGATCATGCTGCGGCGAGCCGCCGACCGGCATACGCGCCAAGGGTTTCCCGGTCCATCACGCAGCCGACGAACGTGGTGAACTCGCTCGGATCGTCCCGCAGCGACGTCCAGGCCGCTCGGGCCGCCGCCGGGTCGACGCGCTCCAGCAGCGTGGCCGCGTACGCCCGGCCGGCGGGTGTGCCGTCGGCCAGCACCCGGTCGAGCTGGCGGCGTACCTCCTCGGGGTGGTCGTCGAGAGCGGCCGAGACCCGCTCGTACGCCTCCGTCACCGGCAGCAGCGTCCCGGCGAAGCCGACTCCCCCGAAGGCGAGCGTGTCAGCCGCCACCAACGTGTCGACGGCCGCACCAAGTTCCCGCTCCCATTTCTCTTTCCCAAACCCGAACATGCCCCCACTCTTTCCCCGCCCACCCCACTTCGACGCCGGTGATCATGAAGTTATTGTCCCGACACGCAGTGCAGTCGGGCAATAGCTTCATGATCAACGGCGTCGAAGTGGGGTGGGCGGGGGGTTGGTTGGCTGGTCAGGCGGGGGTTACGGAGAGGGTGTTGGTTTCGGTGGTGCGGTCCACCTTCACCGTTTCGCCGTCGCGGATCTGGCCGGACAGCAGGGCCTTCGCGAGTTGGTCCCCGATCGCGGTCTGGACCAGACGGCGCAGCGGGCGGGCGCCGTAGATCGGGTCGTAGCCGTGCTCGGCCAGCCAGTCCCGGGCGGCGTCGGTGATCTCCAGGCCCAGCCTGCGGTCGGCCAGCCGCCGCCGCATCCGGTCCAGTTGGATGTCGACGATGGAGCGCAGGTCGTCCCCGCGCAGCGAGGCGAAGACCACGATGTCGTCCAGCCGGTTGAGGAACTCCGGCTTGAAGTGCGACCGGACCACGGCCAGCACACCCTCCCGGCGCTGCTCGTCGGCGAGCGTCAGGTCGCTGATCACCGACGACCCGAGGTTGGACGTGAGGATGAGGATCGCGTTCCGGAAGTCCACAGTGCGGCCCTGACCGTCGGTGAGCCGGCCGTCGTCGAGCACCTGGAGCAGCACGTCGAACACGTCCGGGTGGGCCTTCTCCACCTCGTCCAGCAGCACCACCGAGTACGGCCGGCGGCGCACCGCCTCGGTGAGCTGACCACCCTCGTTGTAGCCGACGTAGCCGGGTGGGGCACCCACCAGGCGGGCGACCGAGTGCTTCTCGCCGTACTCGCTCATGTCGATGCGGACCATCGCCCGCTCGTCGTCGAAGAGGAACTCGGCGAGGGCCTTGGCCAGCTCGGTCTTGCCGACGCCGGTGGGGCCGAGGAAGAGGAAGCTGCCGGTCGGGCGATCCGGGTCGGCGATGCCGGCCCGGGCACGGCGTACCGCGTCGGAGACCGCGCCGACCGCTTCGGTCTGGCCGACCACCCGGCCGCCCAGCGACTCCTCCATCCGCAGCAGCTTGGCCGTCTCACCCTCCAGCAGGCGGCCGGCGGGGATGCCGGTCCAGGAGGCGACCACAGCGGCGATGTCGTCCGCGCCGACCTCCTCCTTGAGCATCGCGCCGTCGGCCTGGAGCTGGGCCAGCTCCTCCTCGGCCTGCTTCAGCTCGACCTTCAGGGCGGGAATCCGGCCGTAGCGCAGCTCGGCGGCGCGTTCCAACTCGCCGTCCCGCTCGGCCCGCTCGGCCTCACCGCCGAGGCGTTCCAACTCCTCCTTGGCGGTGGAGAGCTTGGTGATGTGGCTCTTCTCGGTCTGCCAGCGCTCGGAGAGCACTGTGAGCTGCTCGCGCTTGTCTGCCAACTCCTTGCGGAGTCGCTCCACCCGCTCGGCCGAGGCGGCGTCCGGCTCCTTGGCCAGCGCCATCTCCTCGATCTCCAACCGGCGGACCGCCCGCTCGATCTCGTCCACCTCGACCGGACGGGAGTCGATCTCCATCCGGAGCCGGGACGCGGACTCGTCGACCAGGTCGATCGCCTTGTCCGGCAGGAACCGGTCGGTGATGTAACGGTCGGACAGGGTCGCGGCGGCGACCAGGGCGGCGTCGGTGATCCGTACGCCGTGGTGCACCTCGTAGCGCTCCTTGAGCCCACGCAGGATGCCGATGGTGTCCTCGATGGTCGGCTCACCGACAAGCACCGGCTGGAAGCGGCGCTCCAGCGCCGGGTCCTTCTCAATGTGCTCGCGGTACTCGTCGAGCGTGGTGGCGCCCACCATCCGCAGCTCACCACGGGCCAGCATCGGCTTGAGCATGTTGCCGGCGTCCATCGAGCCTTCGCCCTTGCCGGCGCCGACGACCGTGTGCAGCTCGTCGAGGAACGTGATGACCTGCCCGTTGGAGTTCTTGATCTCCTCCAGGACGGACTTCAACCGCTCCTCGAACTGGCCTCGGTACTGTGCGCCGGCGACCATCGCGCCGAGGTCCAGCGAGATCAGCTTCTTGTCCCGCAGTGACTCGGGCACGTCGCCGGTGACGATCCGCTGGGCCAGGCCCTCGACGATCGCGGTCTTGCCGACGCCGGGCTCGCCGATCAGCACCGGGTTGTTCTTGGTACGCCGGGAGAGCACCTGGATGACCCGACGGATCTCGGAGTCCCGGCCGATGACCGGGTCGATCTTGCCGTCCCGGGCGCTGGCGGTCAGGTCGACGCCGTACTTGGTGAGGGCCTGGTAGGTCTGCTCGGGGTCGGCGGTGGTGACCCGGCGGTCCCCACCGCGAACGGTCGGGAAGGCCGCGACCAGGGCCTCCTCGGTGGCGCCGGCGGTCTTCAGCGCGCCGGACACCGCGCCGCCCACCCGGGCCAGGCCGGCGAGCAGGTGCTCGGTGGAGGTGTACTCGTCGCCCAGCGGCCGGGCGATCTGCTCGGCGGCGCCGATGGCGTTGACGAATTCCCGGGCCAAGGTCGGCTCGGCGATGCTGGAACCGCGGGCGGCCGGCAGGTTGTCGACAGCGCGCTGGGCGGCCTGGCGCAGCTCGGTCGGGTCGGCCCCGACGGCGCGCAGCAGACCGGTGGCGGTCGAGCCGTCGGTGTCCAGGAGTGACAGGAGCAGGTGCCAGGGCTCCACTGTGGCGTGACCGCGCTGGTTGGCCAGCGCGACAGCGCCCGTGATGGTTTCGCGGCTCTTGGTGGTGAGTCTTTCGGTGTTCATGGGCTCCCCCGGATCGGCGTTGTCCATTGGGTTGGACACAACCAGAGTTGAGCGTATTCCACTCAACCTTAGCGCGTGACGCCCATCACTCCCGGCGCCGCCACCGCCAGTCGAACTCGCCGGCCGCCGGGGGCGGGCCGGGCAGCGGGTCCGCGCCCGGCGCCGACGACAGGCCGGCCAGCAGAACCGCGAGCTGCCGGCGGCGCAGCTGACCGGTCCGCTCCGGATCGGGTACGCGGACCGCGGCGCACGCCTCCAACAACAACCCCAGATCGTGTACGACCGCGTCGGGGCGCAGCCGACCGCTGGCGTGCGCCCGGTCGACCAGGGCGGTGGCCAACTCGCCGGCGCGCATCGCGTCCCGACCCATCTCCTCGGTCGGGGTGAAGGTGCCGGCCAGGTGGACGGTGAGCGAGTGCACGTCGGCGTCGACCACCCGGGTCAGGAAGCCGGTGAACGCGGCCCAGTCGTCCGGCTCGGCGAGGGCGGCCTCGGCCTCCGCCACGTACCGGCGCAGCCCGTCGTGGCAGAGCTGACGCAGCAGGTCCTCCTTGCCCGCGTAGCGCCGATAGAGGGCGCTGATGCCGACGCCGGCGCGTTCGGCGACGGCGGCGATCGGGGCCTTCGGGTCGTCGAGGAAGACGGCGCGGGCGGCTTCGAGGATGACCTCGTCGTTGCGGGCGGCCTGGGCGCGGCGACCGCCAAGCGTCCTGCCGGAAGTCGTTGACATGTGTTCACCCTACCAGTGGAACGGATCGTTCCGCTCTGCTATGGTGGTTGCAGAACGAAACATTCCGTTCCGAAGGAGTTCCGGCATGAGCGACACCGCGATCCGCCCGTTCCGCGTCGAGATCCCGCAGACCGCCCTCGACGACCTGGCCGACCGGCTGGGCCGCACCAACTGGCCCGCCGACCTGCCCGGCGCGGGCGACTCGTACGGGATGAGCACCGACCGGGTGCGCGCCCTCGTCGACAGGTGGCGGGGCGAGTTCGACTGGCGTGCCGTCGAGACCCGCCTGAACGCTCACCCGCAGTTCGTCACCGAAATCGACGGCGAGCGGATCCACTTCCTGCACGTCCGGTCGTCCCGGCCGGACGCCACAGCGCTGGTGCTCACCCACGGCTGGCCGGGCTCGGTGCTGGAGTACCTCGACGTGATCACCCCGCTCACCGAGCCGACCGACCCGGACGCGCCGGCCTTCCACGTGGTCATCCCGTCGCTGCCCGGATACGGCTTCTCCGGCCCGACCCGCAGCGCCGGCTGGAACCGGTTCCGCACCGCCCGCGCCTGGGCCGAGCTGATGAACCGCCTGGGGTACGACAGCTACGGCGCTGTCGGCAACGACGCCGGCTCGATGATCGCGCCGGAGCTGGGCCGGGTCGCCCCGGAGCGGGTGCTCGGCGTCCACGTCACCCAACTCTTCTCGTTCCCCTCGGGTGACCCGGCCGAGTTCGCCGGGCTCTCCGAGGCGGACCAGGCGGCGCTCGGGCACCTCCAGTGGTTCTACGAGAACAAGTTCTCCTTCAACCAGGTGCACAGTCAGCAGCCGCAGACCCTGGCATTCGCGCTGGCCGACTCGCCGGTGGGGCTGCTCGCCTGGAACGCCCAACTCTTCGACGAGAGCCTGGACGCCGACTTCATCCTGGCCAACGTGGCGCTCTACTGGTTCACCGGGACGGCCGCCTCGGCGATCCGGCTCTACTGGGAGGACGCGCACGCCGGCGAGCCGCCGACCGAGCCGACCACCGCTCCGACCGCGCTGGCCATGTTCCCCGGCGACTTCCAGTCCATCCGCCGCTTCGCCGAGCGGGACCACGCGAACATCGTCCGGTGGACGGCGTACGAGACCGACGTCGACGGCCGGGGCGACGTCGGCGGCCACTACGCGGCCCACCAGGCCACCGAGGTTCTGGTCAGCGACATCCGCGAGTTCTTCGCCAGCCTCCGCTGACCACGGCGTGCTCCGGTGCCCGCGCCCGTTCCGCCGGCGCGGGCACCGGCGCGTCCCGACCCGGTCCCCGGCACCGACACGGTTGATCCACTGGGCTTGCATGAAGTCGGGGCATCCGGACCGCCAGGACCCCGCGACATCATGAAGACCGAGTCGATCACAGCCGGTCGCCTCGGTCCGATTGGCGCTGTCCGTCCAAGATCTGCGCTCTGTTCACGAAGCGGTAGCCTTGGCGAGTGCGAGTACGTGTCGAGCAGACCGCCTTACCCGGGATCGGGGTACGTCACGATCTGGTGACGGAGTCCGGACGCCGCCTGGGCGTCGTTTCCCACCGCAACGGCCGCCGTGATCTCGTCCTCTACGATCCCGACGACCCCGACGCCTGCCAGTCGGACATTCCGCTGACCGACGACGAGGCCGAGGCTCTGGCCGACATCCTCGGCGCGTCGCTGATGCTCGGTCAACTCTCCGGGCTCCGCGAGCAGGCCGCCGGTCTGCTCACCGAGCAGATCGCCATCACGGCCGGTTCGCCGTACGTCAACCGGAAGCTCGGCGACACCAAGGCGCGTACCCGCACCAGCGCCTCCATCGTGGCAGTGCTGCGCGAAGGCGAAGTGATCGTCTCGCCACTCCCCTCCTTCCGCTTCGCGGCCGGCGACGTGGTGGTCGTTGTCGGGACCCGTAGAGGTCTCGACGGCGTCTCCGCCATCCTCGCCGACAGTGACCCGGACGGCTGAGGCGGATGCACGATTCCACAACTCTGCTCGTCGAAGTCGGCGCGCTGCTGCTGCTGCTTGGCGTCCTCGGTCGGCTCAGCCGCCGGGTAGGCCTGTCACCCATCCCCCTCTACCTGCTCGCCGGGTTGGCCTTCGGGCACGGCGGGCTACTTCCGCTCGCCGCGAGCGAGGAGTTCTTCGCGGTGGGCGCCGAGATCGGCGTCATCCTGCTGCTGGTGATGCTCGGCTTGGAATACTCGGCCAACGAACTGGTCGGCAACCTCCGGTCGGCGGCCCCGGCAGGGCTGATCGACGGCGTGTTCAACGCGCTGCCCGGAGCGGCTTTCGCCCTGCTGCTCGGCTGGGACTGGGTCGCCGCCCTCGTGCTCGGTGGCATCACCTGGGTCTCCTCCTCCGGCGTGATCGCCAAGGTCCTCGCCGACCTGGGACGACTCGGTAACCGGGAAACCCCGGTGATCCTCTCGGTCCTCGTGATCGAGGACCTGGCGATGGCGCTCTACCTGCCGCTGGTCACCGCCGTCCTGGCCGGCACCGGCCTGCTCGGTGGCGGCATCGCGCTCGCCGTCGCGGTGGGCACGGTGCTGCTCGTGCTGGTGGTCGCCATCCGGTACGGCCACCTCATCTCCTCCGCCCTGTCGGCGAAGGACCCGGAGGCGCTGCTGCTCGGTGTACTCGGGCTGACCCTGCTGATCGCCGGGCTCGCAGCGAAGCTCCAGGTGTCGGCGGCGGTCGGCGCGTTCCTGGTCGGCATCGCGCTCTCCGGCCCGGTGGCGCATCACGCGACCGAGTTGCTCTCGCCGCTGCGGGACCTGTTCGCGGCGGTGTTCTTCGTCTTCTTCGGCCTGGTCACCGACCCACGGGACATCCCGCCGGTGCTGCTGCCGGCGCTCGCGTTGGCCGTTGTCACCATGGCGACGAAGACGCTCACCGGTTACCTCGCCGCCCGCCGGGTCGGCATCGCCGAACCCGGTCGATGGCGGGCCGGCCTGGCACTCGTACCCCGAGGTGAGTTCTCCATCGTCATCGCCGGGCTCGCTGTGGCCGCCGGGAGCGTCGAGCCGCGGTTGGCAGCGCTGGCCGCGACGTACGTCCTGATTACCGTGGTGACCGGGCCCATCCTGGCCCGGCTGCCGGACTTCCCGTGGTTCAAGCGGTGGCTGCGCAACCGCGCGGCGGCCCAGCGGCAGGAACGGATTCCGGTCGCCGACTCACTGCACTGAGCTCCATCTGAACGCTGCGGCGGCGTGGGTCGCACCCTCGCGAAGGTAGAAGCGGTGCGCCTCGGTGCGGGCCAGACCGGACTCCAGGAAGACATAGTCGGCACCCTGTTCGTGCGCCCACGCCCTGGCCGCCGCCAAAAGGTGGGAGCCGACACCCTGGGAGCGCCAGTCAGGGTGCACAGCGAGATCCTCGATCGAAGCCCGGCGGCCGAAACGCACCGAGAGGATGTCCAGGTAGACACTGGCCACGCCGACCAACTGATCCTCATCCGAACGCGCCTCGAAGAATGCGACGTCTTCTTTTGCGAGCAATTGCGCGGTCCGCTCGACAGCGCGGTCGTCGTCCCAATCCACGGGACGACTACCGGGAGGGGTGAATAGCCACTCCAGCCCCATCACGAACTGGGCCTCGGCGCCCCGCTGTAACCGTCGAACATGGATTGTCATAGCAGCATCATCGGCCGCGCTGTCGATGCAGTGGAGCCGGCCATGCCAACGGTTGCGGAATTGCTCCCCACGGGGACTACCGCAGCACCCGGCGGCGGGTTACCGTTTCGCCCCAGCAGCCAGGTCCGCAGGCAGCGTTGCCAGACGCGGGCGAGAGCGGAAGGTTGGCCGGTGAGCGTGCAAGAGTCGACGTTCCACGGCTTCGCCAACCCCGTCGATCCGACTCCGGCGGAGTTGCGAGCTTGGGCATACAAGCCCGATTCGGTGCCGTTGGCCTCGATGCCACCCGACTGGGACCTGCTGGTCTCCGGCGACCGACTGGTGTTGACACTTTTCGAGTTGGCCATGGATCCAACCTGTCCGGCCCGGCGTTTCGCGCTGCACTGCCTCTACATCTACGCGGCCGACGGCATCCGGACGAACTTCCGCGCCCACCCCAAGCGCCGCTTTCGCAAGCTCGTCGAACAGGCCGAGCGGGACGGCGACGACCTGATGAGGATCTGGGCGCACAACGGCCGGGTGCTGCTGGCCCGACCGGAGCTCTTCGTCTACCGGGACTGGTGCGAGGGCGGCCTGGTCCGCGAAAACCGCCGCCTCGGCTGAACTGGATCGACCCGTTCATTGCACCGAACGGGCCGGGACCCCCCGTGGGTCCCGGCCCGCACGTCGGTTACCGGTCAGTCCTGCTTGCGTTCCGTCTCGGCTCGGCCCGCTTCGCCGGCGTGGTCGCCGTCTTCGGCGAACCGGCCGCCGACGATCCGGTCCCGGTAGGTCCCCTCGGTCACCTTGTCGAACTTCTTGCGGACGGCCTCGGCCAGGTTCTCCAACCGGTCCTCCGTCTGCTGGGCCACCTTCTTCGCCGGCTCCGCCATCGCTCCCCCTCGCCATGCCGGTAGGTCCGGATTAAGCCGATTGGACCCTTATCGACAGGCTAACCGAAGCGGCCCGGACCGCGCCGGGAATCCAGCGCGGTCCGGGCCGAGAAGACAGCTCCGGGTGAGCGGTAGGTCAGCGATCGGGCGTGCGGCGGGGACGCCACACCACCAGGGCGGTGGACGTGCGGTTTGTCGGCACCAGATCACGGCCCGGGAAGCGGGCCAGCGACTCCAGCTCGGCCACCCGGCGGTACGCGGCGTCCAGCTCCGCCTCCAGCCGGGCCACCCGCTGCTGCGCCTGCTCCAGCAGTCGCTCCAGCCCGATGATCCGCTTGACGCCGGCCAGGTTTATCCCGTCGTCCTGGCTGAGCCGCTGCACCTCGCGCAGCAGCACCACGTCGCGGACGCTGTAGCGACGCCCGCCACCGGCGGCCCGACCGGGCTGCACCAGCCCCAGCCGGTCGTACTGGCGCAGGGTCTGCGGGTGCATCCCCGCCATCCGCGCCGCCACCGAGATCATCAGCACCTTGGCCTCGTAGGCAGGGTCGCCCGAACCGAGGAACTCGCCCGACATCCCGCTCACCTCCGCGTCCATTCCACCGGACTAGCTGACTCGACGCACCCGTGCGTCGAGATGTTCCCGGGCCGCCGGCGGGGTCTGCTCGGCGAACGACTCCAGCGCCGTGCGTGCCTCGTCCGACAACCGGGCCGGCACCACCACGTCCAGCGTGACCAGCAGGTCGCCGGCCTGCCCGTCGCGGCGGACCACACCCTTGCCCCGGGCCCGCAGCACCCGCCCGCTCGGCGTTCCCGGCGGCACCCGCAGGGTCACCGCGCCGTCGAGCGTGGGCACCCGCAGGTCCGTGCCGAGGACGGCCTCCGCGAAGGTGACCGGCACGGTCAGCGTCAGGTCGTCTCCGGTACGCCCGAACAGCTCGTCCGGCCGAACCTTGACGTGCACGAAGAGGTCGCCGGCCGGGCCACCGCGCTCGCCCGGCTCGCCGCGCCCGGCCAGCCGGATGCGTTGCCCGTCGGCGACCCCCGCCGGGAAGCGCACGTTCATGGTGCGGGTCTTGGTGACACCGCCACTGCCGTGGCACTCCGGGCACTTCTCCTCGACCACGGTGCCGACGCCCTGGCAGTTGCGGCACGGCTCGGAGAAGCTGAACGACCCCTGGTTGCGGGTGGTCACGCCGGCACCATGACAGACCTGGCAGGTACGCGGCTGGGTGCCGGGCTTGGCCCCGTTGCCATGGCAGGTGTCACAGACTCCCGGCGCGCGCAGCGTCAGGGGCAGCGTCACCCCACGCACCGCGTCGCCGAAGTCCAGCGCCACCTCGGTCTCCACGTCCCGACCACGGGCCGGACCGCGTGGCGCGGCCTGCCCACCGGCCTGCCCCCCGCTGAAGATCGAGCTGAACAGGTCCTGGAAGCCAGCGCCTCCGAAGCGGCGATCGCCGCCTCCGCCGCCGCCGAACATGTCGGAGACGTCGAACGGCATGCCGCCTGGCTGACCCCCACCTCGGGCGTTGCGCCGGAACGCGCCCGAGCCGAAGAGCGAACGCATCTCGTCGTACTCGCGACGGCGGCCGCTGTCCGACAGCACGTTGTACGCCTCGGACGCGGCCTTGAACCGCTCCTCGGCCTTCGGGTCGCCCGGGTTGTGGTCCGGGTGCGACTCCCGGGCCACCTTGCGGTACGCCTTCTTGATGTCATCCGCGGAGGCGGCCTTGTCCACGCCGAGCACGGCGTAGAAGTCCTTCTCGATCCAGTCCTTCGAACTCACCGGTCCACCTCCTTCCGACCCTGGTGGCCCGGCCGTCCCGCCCACCGCTGTGCGGTGAGCGGGACGACCCGGTCACTGTCTGGCACTATTCCGGATCCGCGACCGCGACCAGCGCGGGGCGCAGCAGCCGCTCACCGAGCTGGTAGCCGCGTCGCATGACCTGTACGCAGGTCGGCTCGCTGACGTCGGCCGAGGTCTGGTGCGCGACCGCCTCGTGCCGGGTCGGGTCGAACGGGTCGCCCTGCTCGCCGAAGGCGTTCAGGCCGAACTTGCCCAGCGCGGTGGTGAGCTGTTCCGCCACCGTGCCGAACGGCCCGACCAGGTCGCCGTGTTCCCGCGCCCGGTCCAGGTCGTCCAGGATCGGCAGCAGCGCGGCCAGCACCGATCCGGTCGCCTGCTCCTGCACGAGGCTGCGGTCACGGTCGACCCGCTTGCGGTAGTTGGCGTATTCCGCCGACACCCGCTGCAGGTCCCTAGTCCGTTCGTCCAGCTCGGCCCGGAGCGCCTCCAGCTCGGCGCCGAGCGAGGTGCTCGGGCCGCCGCCGCCAGCCGGCTGCGCCGGGGCGTCCACCACCGGCGGACCGGACGGTTCCGGCCCGTCGGTGGAGTTGACCTCGATCTCGATCTCGTCGACCACTACCTCGGCGTCCTCGACCAGTCCCTCGGCCGGCACGCCGGTTTCCGCGTCAGCGGCGGTGCCCTCCGGCTCGGCGGTGTCGACGAGCTTGCGGTTGTTGCGGATGACGACCCGCTCCCCGTCGCCGGTGGTCGGCTCCGCGGGCGCGGAGCCACCCGGCGTCGACCCGGTGTCGTCCGGGTCGACGGCTCGTGGCTTCTGCGTCATGCGGCTACCTCATCCCCTTCGCGGTGGAAACGTGTCGGAGGCCGACGGTCACTTCTTGCCGTCCTCGTCCACGATTTCCGCGTCGACCACGTCGTCAGCGCCGCCGGCCTGCGCGCCGGTCGCGCCGGTCGCACCGGTCGCACCCGGGCCGGGCTCGCCACCCGGCTGCTGACCCTGCTCGGCCTGCTGCGAGTAGAGCAGCGAACCGGCCTGCTGCGAGACCTGCGCCAGCTTCTCGTGCGCCGACTTGATCTTCTCGATGTCCTGACCGCCGAGGGCGCCACGCAGCTCGCCGAGCGCCTCGTTGAGCTGCTCGCGGTTCTCGCTGGGCAGCTTGTCGCCGCTCTCGGCGAGGAACTTCTCGGTCTGCCACTGGAGCGCCTCGGCCACGTTGCGGGTCTCGGCGTCGTCGCGGCGGCGCTTGTCCTCCTCCGCGTGCTCCTCGGCGTCCCGGCGCATCCGCTCGATGTCGTCCTTCGGCAGCGAGGAGCCGCCGGTGATCGTCATCTTCTGTTCCTTGCCGGTGCCCAGGTCCTTGGCGTGCACGTTGACGATGCCGTTGGCGTCGATGTCGAAGGCGACCTCGATCTGCGGCACGCCGCGCGGCGCCGGCGGGAGGCCGGTCAGCTCGAAGGTGCCGAGCTTCTTGTTGTAGGCCGCGATCTCCCGCTCACCCTGGAACACCTGGATCAGCACCGACGGCTGGTTGTCGTCCGCCGTGGTGAAGACCTCGGAGCGCTTGGTCGGGATGGTGGTGTTGCGCTCGATCAGCTTGGTGAAGATGCCGCCCTTGGTCTCGATGCCCAGGCTCAGCGGGGTCACGTCGAGCAGCAGGACGTCCTTGACCTCACCCTTGAGCACACCGGCCTGCAGGGCGGCGCCGACGGCGACGACCTCATCCGGGTTGACGCCCTTGTTGGGGTCGCGACCGGTGAGCTGCTTGACCAGGTCGGTCACGGCGGGCATCCGGGTCGAACCGCCGACCAGGATGACGTGCTCGACGTCGGAGATCTTGATCCCGGCGTCCTTCACGGCCTGCTCGAACGGGCCCTTGCACCGGTCCAGCAGGTCCTGCGTCATCCGCTGGAACTCGGCGCGGCTGAGCGTCACGTCGAGGTGCAGCGGGCCGGCCGCCCCGGCGGTGATGTACGGCAGGTTGATGTTGGTGGTGGTGGCGGCGGACAGCTCGATCTTGGCCTTCTCGGCGGCCTCACGGAGCCGCTGGAGGGCCATCTTGTCCTGGCCGAGGTCGATGCCGTGCTCGCCACGGAACGTCTTGACCAGGTGGTCGATGATCCGCTGGTCCCAGTCGTCGCCGCCGAGGTGGTTGTCACCGCTCGTCGACTTGACCTCGATGACGCCCTCGGCCAGCTCCAGCAGCGACACGTCGAAGGTGCCGCCGCCGAGGTCGAAGACCAGGACGGTCTGCTCCTTGGAGCCCTTGTCCAGCCCGTACGCCAGGGCGGCCGCGGTCGGCTCGTTGACGATCCGCAGCACGTTGAAGCCGGCGATCTCGCCGGCCTCCTTGGTGGCCTGGCGCTGGCTGTCGTTGAAGTACGCCGGCACGGTGATCACCGCGTCGGTGATCTGCTCGCCCAGGTACGCCTCGGCGTCCCGCTTGAGCTTCATCAGCGTCCGGGCGGAAATCTCCTGCGGGGTGTACTTCTTGCCGTCGATGTCGACGGACCAGTTCGTGCCGACCTCGCGCTTGACCGACCGGATCGTCCGATCCGGGTTGGTCACCGCTTGGCGCTTGGCGACCTCACCGACGAGCACCTCGCCGTTGCGGGCGAACGCGACGATCGAAGGAGTCGTCCGCGACCCCTCAGCGTTGGCGATGACGGTGGGCTCACCGCCCTCGAGAACGCTGACGCAGGAGTTCGTCGTGCCGAGGTCGATACCGACCGCACGTGCCATCTTCGCTTCCTCGCTTCGTAAGGTTGTGCAGGTGACGGGCGTCGCCCGTGGGCTGCTGGCGAGCACCGCCCGCAGCGGGCCCCACCACAAGTTGAGTGAACTTGACTCAATAGTGCCACGCGTTGGCCAATCGTCAAGTTGACTTGAGTCAACCCGACGCAACCCAGCCGTTATTACCGTCCGGTTGTCTTCCCTTGCATCGGTCGGGCACGCTTTAGCGGTGACGACGCACGGCGATCCCGCCACCCGTTCCGGTGCGCCCGCCGTCGCAGCCCGCACCGACCCGCCGGACGCCGCGGAGGAGCCGCCCGCCACCACCGGGGACGACAGCCTCCCCGGCGCACTGTCGGGCCTCCGGGAGGCGATCGGCGCGACCCGGTATCCCCTCGCGCTGCCCTCTGCCAGCTCCGCCCGGCACACCGCCGCAGCCCTCACCGACCAGCTCGACGACTACCTGCTGCCCCGGCTCGCCCGGCTGGACGCCCCACTGCTCGTGGTGGTCGGCGGTTCCACCGGCGCCGGCAAGTCGACCCTGGTCAACAGTCTCGTCAAGGCCCGGGTCAGCGCGGCCGGTGTGCTCCGGCCCACCACCCGCTCGCCGGTGCTGGTCTGCAACCCGTCCGACGCGGCCTGGTTCCGGCAGGGCGACCTCCTGCCCGGGCTCACCCGCACCACCGAGCCGAGCGACGACCCGCGGGCCCTGCACCTGGTCACCGCCCCGGCCCTGCCCGCCGGGCTGGCCTTCCTCGACGCCCCCGACATCGACTCGGTCGTCGACGCCAACCGGGCGCTCGCCACCCAACTGCTGGCCGCCGCCGACCTGTGGCTCTTCGTCACCACCGCCGCCCGCTACGCCGACGCGGTGCCCTGGGAGCTGCTGCGCAGCGCCCGGGCGCGCGGCGCGGTGATCGCCATGGTGCTGGACCGGGTGCCCGCCGAGGCCACCGACGAGATCGCCGCGCACCTGACCGAGATGCTCGCCGAGCAGGACCTCGGCCGGGCGCCGCTGTTCGTGTTGCCCGAGACCTGGGTCGACGGTCAGGGGCTGCTGCCCGAGGGGGTGACCGCCCCGCTGGCCGACTGGTTCGCCCGGTTGGCCGCCGACGTGGACGCTCGGGCGGCGGTGGTCCGCCAGACCCTCGACGGGGCGCTGGCCGCGCTCCACCCCACGGTGGAGGAGCTGGCCGACGCCGCCGACGAGCAGCTCGCCGCCGCCGACGTGCTGGACGAACGGGTCCGGGCCGCGTACCGGGGTGCCGAGCGCACCGTCGAGCAAGGGCTCCAGGACGGCCGGCTGCTCCGCGGTGAGGTGCTCGCCCGCTGGCAGGAGTTCGTCGGCACCGGTGAGCTGTTCCGCAACCTTGAGGCACGGATCGGCCGGCTCCGGGACCGGGTCGTGGCCGCCGTTACCGGTCGGCCGGCACCCGCCGTCGAGCTGCGCAACGCCATCGAGTCCCAGTTGGTGACGTTGCTGCGCGGGGTGGCCTCGGAGGCCGCCGAGTCCTCGTACACCGGGTGGAAGGCACACCCGGCCGGCGCCGGGCTGCTCGACCCGGCGCTCGCCCACCCGAGCGAGGAACTACCCGAGCGGGCCGAACGCATGGTCCGGGACTGGCAGCGCGGAGTTCTGGAACTGGTCCGGGTCGAGGGCGGCGACAAGCGGTTCGTGGCCCGCACCGCCGCGTACGCGGTGAACGCCACCGGGCTGGCCGTGATGATCGCCGTCTTCGCCTCCACCGCGTTCATCCCGACCGGGCTGGAGTTGGCCACCGGGGCCGGCACCACTGTCGCCGCACAGGCCGTCCTCCAGGCGATCTTCGGCGACCAGGCGGTGCGTACCCTCGCCGCCAAGGCCCGCACCGACCTGCTGGACCGGGTGCGGACGCTGCTCGACGCGGAGGCCGACCGCTTCTTGAGCCGCACCGCCGACGCCCGCCCCGCCGCGGACGCCGGCGACGGGCTGCGCCGGGCCGCCGGCCGGGTCGAGCTGGCCCGACATCGCAGCGGCCTGTCCGCCCGCGACGAGGAGGGTTTTCGGTGAGCAACATCGCCGGCCGGGTCCGTGAGGTGTTCCGCGGGGACCAGCGGGTCGACGCCGACGCGCTGATCGCCCGACTGGACGCGGTACGCCGGTTCCTGACCGCCGTGGACGGCCTGCTGCCGGACTCCGACCTGGTGCCCGCGCACACACTGGTCGAACGGGCCGGCACCCGGCTCGCGCTGTCCCGGGACCACACGGTGGTCGCCCTCGCCGGTGCCACCGGCAGCGGCAAGTCCAGCCTCTTCAACGCGCTGGCCCAACTGGAACTCTCGCCGGTCGGGGTCCGTCGGCCGACCACCGGCGTCACCCACGCCTGCGTGTGGGGGCCGTTGGAGGGCGCCAACCATCTGCTCGACTGGATCGGCGTCCTGCCCCGACACCGCTTCGTCCGGGAGAGCGCCCTGGACGCGGACGACGAGACGGCCCTGCACGGGCTGATCCTGCTCGACCTGCCCGACTTCGACTCGGTGCAGCGATCTCACCGGCTCGAGGTGGACCGACTCCTCGGCCTGGTCGACCAGGTGGTCTGGGTGGTCGACCCGCAGAAGTACGCCGACCGGGTCATCCACGACAGTTACCTGCGCGAGTTCCACAGGCACCGGGACGTCACAGTGGTCGTGCTCAACCAGGTCGACCGGCTGCCCCCGGCCGAGGTGCCCCGGGTCCTGGACGACCTGCGTCGGCTGCTCGACACGGACGGGCTGACCGGTGTGCCCCTGCTGGCCACCACCGCCATCGATCCGGCCGGGATGGTCGGGCTGCGCAACGCCCTGGAGCGCACGGTCGCCGAGCGGCAGGCCGCGTTGCGCCGACTCGCGGGTGACGTCGACACGGTCGTCGCCGGCCTGGACGAGCTGGTCGGCTCGGCCCGGCCGGCGGGTGGGCCGGACGACGCCGCCGTCACCGGGTTGAACCGGGCGTTGGCCGGGGCGGCCGGGGTGCCCACGGTGACCGAGGCCGTCGAGCGGGCGTACCGGCACCGGGCCGGCGCGGCCACCGGCTGGCCCGTGGTCCGGGGCTGGCGGCGGTTGCGACCCGACCCGCTGCGCCGACTGCACCTGCCCGGCCCGGCCGGCGACCAGGCCGACCCGGCGGAGAGCATGGTCGCGGCCACCTCGGTACCGGACCCGACGGCCGCCCAGCGCTCGGCGCTCGGCCTCGCCATCCGCGCGGTGGCCGACCGGGCCGCCGCGGACCTGCCCGCCGCCTGGCCCGGCGCGGTGACCTCCGCCGCCCGGTCCCGCCTCGGCGACCTGCCGGACGCCCTGGACCGCACGATCGCCGGCACCGATCTCGGCCTCGACCGTCGACCGCTGTGGTGGCGGATCGTCGGCGGCGTGCAGTGGTTGGTCACCCTCGCCGCCGTGGTCGGGCTGGGCTGGCTGGTGCTCGGCTACGCGCTGCGGGCGCTCGGCCTGCCCGCGCTGGACAACCCGATGGTCGGCGAGGTTCCGCTGCCGACGGTGCTCCTGCTCGGCGGCCTGCTGGCCGGGCTGCTGGTGGCGGCGCTGACCCGTCCGGTGGTGCGCTGGGCCGCCCGGCGCGCCCGTGCCCGTGCCGACCAGCGGCTGACGGCACGGGTCGCCCAGGTGGGCGACGAGTACGTGCTGACACCGGTACGGATCGTGCTCGGCTCATACGCGCAGGCACGCGACGCGCTGCGGGACGCCGCGCACCGCTGACGCTCCGCACGGCTCGCTACCGCTCTGCGTACGCCTCAGGCGGCGTAGGGTCGGAGCATGGCCACGCCTCAGACCCCCTACGACGCGGTGCTGCACGCCGCACGCGACGTGACCAAGCTGGAGTCCGCCCTCGACGCCGAGATGCTCGGCAGCGCCCTGCTGGGCAGTGTCTACGCGATCGCGGAGACCGACCGCGACGCCGCCGTACGGGAGTTTGTCACCGGCTTCCTCGCCGCCACCGCCCGCCGCAGGGTCACGGCGGCGACCACCATCCGGCAGGTCTTCGCCACGCTCGTCCCGACCGCCGACGGCACCGAGCGGGTGCGTGCGGGCAGCCAGGCGCCCGCCTGGACGGCCCAGCTCGGCCGGGTGCACCTCACCGGCACCTGGGCGTACGGCGACGTGTACGGAGATCAGACCTCCTACCTCGCGACCTTCGCCTACGACGACGATTCGGGCGGCTCGGAGCACGCGCTGGTGGCCCTGGTGGACCACAACATCGGGATCACCAAGGACATATTCGTGGGTGGGCCGGCCGAACGGATCCTGGACCAGGTCCGGCAGATGTGCGCCGACGACGAGTTGACCTGGTTCCGTACCGAAGATCCGGCCCGGCTCCGGGGTGAGGTGGCTCGCCACCTGGCCGTCACCGACGACCTGGGCGAGTTGCCCGGCGAGGGGTCGCTCGCGACCGACCGGGCGTTGGTCGGGGCCCGGCTGGCGGTGCTGCCCACCGCGGCCGACCCGACCGGTCCGGCGGAGGTCGAGCCGCTCTCCGCGGCCGAGCGCACCGACCTGGTCCGGCGGTTCCTCGCCGCGCCGGAGGCCGTCCGCTTCGGGTTGGACGCCGTCGACGGCCCCGAGTTGGCCTCTCTGCACTTCTGCCTGAGCCTGCTGCTGGACCACTCGGCGAGCTTCCCGGACGCCGATCCGATGCGCTGGAGCCCTGCGGTGTCCGGGCTCTTCCTGCTCGACTGGGTGCACCGCCGGGCCGTGCTGGACATGGACGACGCGGCGATGCTGCCCCGGGTGCTGCGGGCCTGGGCGCGGTACGCGTCACGCCAGCGCGGGCTGCCCGAGGCCGCGACGACCCGCACCGACGAGGCGATCGAGGAGATGGTGCCGGAGTTCGCCCGCCTCTACTCGACCGGTGAGCGGCGCAGCGCGGCCACCGCCGCGGTGGCGCAGCTGATGGCCGACGGGGTGGACCCGGACGACCCGGCCGCGCTGGACGCGTGGATCGAGGCGAACCGGCACCGCCTCGCCGACGACGGCGCCTGACCGCGTCCGATGGTGGGCGGCTTCACGCCGCCCACCCCAGGACCCGGCCCAAGCGCGCCGCCCGCCCTGGCCGGCTGGCGCAGCGGGCCTGGTCCGGTTAGCGAACCGGGCCCGGCCGGCGAGCGCACCCGGCCTGGTCCGGCTATCGCAGCAGGCCGAAGACCACCGCGGCGACCAGGGCGCCGAGCGTGCCTCCGGCCAGCACCTGCGCCACCGTGTGGTCCCGCAGCCGGACCCGGGACCAGCCGACCACCGCCCACAGCGGTGTGGCGACGACCAGCCACGTCCCGAAGGTCAGCATCAGGATGACAAGCGTGCCGGCGGCCACCGCCGAGTGGATCGACATCTTCCACCAGTGGCTGACCGACACGGCGACGACGAGGCCGACGAGGCCGGCCACCGCCAGGGCCAGCACCGGGCGGGGCGCGCCGAACACGGCGAGCACGGCGAGCCCCGCCGCGACCGAACCGACGCCGACCAGCAGCGGCGCCCGGCGCTGCTCCCGGCGGCCGACGTGGTGGTCGGTGAGCCGACCACGGCGTACCCCGCCGACGATGTAGGCGAACGGAATGCCGGTGACGAAGAGAGTGGCGAGCAGGCCCCAGACGAGGCCCTGACCGGGGCGGCTGGCGCTGTGCCAGCTCACCGTGAGGATCAACAGCGACACGAGCACCGCAGGGGCGGTCACCTCGGTGACCAGCCGGGCGATCCGCAGCCCCGGGCCGGGTCGGGTGGTGACCGGGCGGAGTTCCGCACCGCCGCCCACGCCACCCCCTCCGGTACGCGCCTACCGCCGAACACCGCCGACGCCGGACGGACCGCGCCTGATCGTCACCGTACCGCTGGTGACACCGCCGGGTGCCTCGGTCCGGCCAGCGGCGCCATGCTGACACTGGGCGGCGGGGCGACGGCCGACGGCGTCGGGATCGCCGGGCTGGGCCGGCGGGTCGGTTCTGCGGGTGGCGTGGGGGTGGGGGGCGGCACGGACCGGGTGCTGGTCGGCACGGCGGTCGCGGTCGCCTCGTCGGTCGGCGTGGGTGTCGGCGCCAGCGTCGGGTCCAGTGTGGGCGTCGGGCCCAGTGTCGCGGTCGGCTCCGGGTCGGCCGAGCGGGTCGGCTCCGGGCCGGTGGGGTCCGGGTCCGGCGGATCGGTGGGGTCCGAGTCCGGCGGGTCGGTCGGGTCCGGGTCCGGCGGATCGGTCGGATCGGTCGGATCGGTCGGGTCCGGGTCGGTCGGCGGCGGCGCGACGGGCGGGGGTACGGGCGGCGAGCTGCCCCGGGTGGGTTTGGGTGCCACCGGCGGGGCGGTCGTCCGCAGGGCCGGTCTGGGGTCGGCCGCGGCGGGCCCGTCCTGTGGACGCCGCAGGGCGGCGGGCAGCCAGCCGCTGGTCGGACCGACGCTTGGTGTGCCGGGCGGCGGAGGCGGCGGTTGGCTGGTCATCGGCAGCGGGATCACCACCGGCCCGACGGACGGGGTCGGCATGAACGGGGTGCTGCTGTCCGGCAGGGCGGTGCTGCCCGGGGTGGCCGAGCCGGCGCTGATCGCGGCGAGGATCGGCATCGATGCGGTGCCGGCCAGCAGCGCGACGGTGAGCAGGTAACCGCGGGTGGGGCCACCGGCGCCGGGGGCACGGTGAACGCCGACCATCCGGCGGTAGCCGCCCGCCGACCGGTGCCGACCAAGCGCTGGCGTGCCGGGACCGTCACCTGGCTCGTACACCGCGCACCCCTTGTCGTCGGCCGTCGGAGGACATGGATGGACGCCGCCGGGGGGCATAAACCAGACAATTAACCCGATAGGCGCGATCCTGCGGGAATCAGCCTTGCGTAGTCACCCTCAGTAAGCCAACCTCCGCAGCGTGTCGACACGCGGTGCTGGCCGAACGGTGACGAATCGTGCCGCACCGCACGGGAAACGCGGGCCGGGATGATGGCGACAAACGGCGTCAAAGCTTGGGCGGCCGAAGTGCGGGGGCAGGCGTACTGTGGGCGCGCTCACCTGCTCTGCGAATATGGAGCACGACGGCAACGCAGCCGTGACCTCCGCGCACCCTCGCGGCAGGCGCGGTTGAGCGCCGGCGCTCCCGATCCGGGTTCGGCCAGAACCCGGGTCACGCCGTGCGGCAACCCCCACCGGGGCTAGGCGCGGCCGCCAGGAACCGGCCCGGCAGCAGCCGGGCAGGCGCACGAGTTGCGCGGCCGGGTGACCCCCCCGGTGCCGACGCAGACACGACAGGGAGAGACCGATGGCAAAGGGCGACCCCGGGGGCACCACCCGCAGCAGGCGGGCTGCACAACCCCGCTCCAGGAAGGGCGCGGCCGGCGACCCCGCGCTGGTGCAGCTGCTCACCCCCGACGGCGAGCGGATCGACAGCGCCACCGGGCCGGACGGCACCGAGTACCGCGTCGACTTCACCGACGAGGAATACCGCGGTCTCTACCGCGACCTCGTGCTGGTCCGGAAGCTGGACGCCGAGGCGACCGCTCTCCAGCGCCAGGGCGAGCTGGGCCTCTGGGCCAGCCTGCTCGGCCAGGAAGCCGCCCAGGTCGGCTCCGGCCGGGCGCTGCGTGCCCAGGACATGGCCTTCCCGACCTACCGGGAGCACGGCGTCCTCTACTGCCGGGGCATCGACCCGATCATGCCGCTCGGTCTGTTCCGCGGTGTCGACCAGGGCGGCTGGGACCCGAACGAGTTCAAGTTCAACATGTACACGATCGTCATCGGCGCGCAGACCCTGCACGCGACCGGCTACGCGATGGGGATCACCATCGACGGCAAGACCGGCACCGACGACGGCGAGGCGGCGATCGCCTACTTCGGCGACGGCGCCACCAGCCAGGGCGACGTGAACGAGGCGTTCGTCTGGGCCAGCGTGTTCAACGCGCCGCTGGTCTTCTTCTGCCAGAACAACCAGTACGCGATCTCCGAGCCGCTGGAGCGGCAGACCCGTGTCCCGCTCTACCAGCGGGCCGCCGGCTTCGGCTTCCCCGGCGTACGGGTGGACGGCAACGACGTGCTCGCCACGTACGCGGTCACCCGCACCGCGCTGGACAACGCCCGCCTCGGCCAGGGCCCGAGCCTGATCGAGGCGTACACCTACCGGATGGGCGCGCACACCACCTCCGACGACCCGACCCGCTACCGGATCGCCAGCGAGGTCGAGGCGTGGCAGGCCAAGGACCCGATCGCCCGGGTCAAGGCATTCCTGGAGAAGCAGCAGATCGCCGACGCGGACTTCTTCGCCGAGGTCGACGAGCAGGCCCGCCGCGAGTCGGTGCACCTGCGCGAGCGGGTGCTCGAGATGCCGAACCCGGAGCCGGTGACGATGTTCGACCACGTCTACCCCAACGGGTCTCCGCTGCTCGACGAGCAGCGCGCGAAGTTCAGCCGCTACATGGAGTCGTTCGAGGGGAGCGCCCACTGATGGCCACGGAGACGCTCACCATCGGCAAGGCCCTCAACACCGGTCTGCGCCGCGCCCTGGAGAACGACCCCAAGGTCATCATCATGGGCGAGGACGTCGGCAAGCTCGGCGGCGTCTTCCGGATCACCGACGGGCTCCAGAAGGACTTCGGCGACCAGCGGGTGATCGACACCCCGTTGGCCGAGTCCGGCATCATCGGCACCGCTGTCGGCCTGGCGATCCGCGGCTACCGACCGGTCTGCGAGATCCAGTTCGACGGCTTCGTCTATCCCGCGTACGACCAGATCGTGTCGCAGGTGGCGAAGATGCACTACCGCTCGGGCGGCAAGCTGAGCATCCCCATGGTGATCCGGATCCCGTTCGGCGGCGGCATCGGCGCGGTCGAGCACCACTCCGAGTCGCCGGAGGCGTACTTCGCGCACACCGCCGGCCTGAAGGTGGTGACCTGCGCCAACCCGCAGGACGCGTACGTGATGATCCAACAGGCCATCGCCTCGGACGACCCGATCGTCTTCCTGGAGCCCAAGCGGCGCTACTGGGAGAAGGGGCAGGTCGACCTGGACACGCCGCTGTCCGACGCGTACCCCCTGCACTCGGCCCGGGTCGTGCGGCCCGGCACCGACGTCACCGTGCTGGCCTACGGCCCGATGGTGCGGACCTGCCTGGAGGCGGCGACCGCCGCCGCCGAGGACGGCCGGGAGTTGGAGGTCATCGACCTGCGCTCGCTCTCGCCGCTGGACCTGACTGCTGCGTACGAGTCGGTGAAGCGCACCGGCCGTGCGGTAGTGGTGCACGAGGCGCCGTCAAACATCGGCCTCGGCGCCGAGTTGGCCGCCCGGATCACCGAGGAGTGCTTCTACTCCCTGGAGTCGCCGGTGCTGCGGGTGACCGGCTTCGACACCCCCTACCCGGCCGCCCGGGTGGAGGAGGAGTACCTGCCCGACCTCGACCGGGTGCTCGACGCCGTCGACCGCACCTTCGGCTGGTGAGCGACATGTCCCGGATCAAGACGTTCAACCTGCCCGACCTGGGCGAGGGGCTGACCGAGGGCGAGATCCTGGCCTGGCTGGTCAAGGTCGGCGACACCATCGAGCTGAACCAGCCGATCGTCGAGGTGGAGACGGCGAAGGCGGCCGTGGAGATCCCGGCGAAGTGGGCGGGGCAGGTGCAGGCCATCCACCACCCGGAGGGCACCACTGTCGAGGTCGGTACGCCGATCATCGCGATCGACACCGACCCGGGTGCCGGCCCGCTGGAGGCGCCGTCGACCACGGCCACGCCCAGCGGTGACCTGCCCACCCCGTCGGCGGCCTCGCTGGCGGCGGTGGAGGTGGCACCGGCCGAGGGCATGATCGAGCCCGGCCTGATCGGCGGCGCGGCCCCGGGTGGGCGCACTGCGGTGCTGGTCGGCTACGGCCCGCGGACGACCGCCGCGAAGCGTCGCCCGCGCAAGGGCGGCGTCCCGGCGCAGGCCGTGGCGGCTTCCGCTCCGGCGGCACCGGCTCCGCAGCCGGTGGTCGTGCCCGTGGCGGCTCCTGCTCGTGACGGGCAGGCCGCGTCGGCGACCGGCGGCGTGCTGGCCAAGCCGCCGGTGCGCAAGCTCGCCAAGGATCTCGGGGTCGACCTCGGCACGCTGACCGGGTCGGGGCCGCTCGGCTCGATCACCCGGGAGGACGTGCAGCGAGCGGCGAACGGTGCGAGCGCTGTGGTTGCCGAGCCGATCGCGGCGACGACCGCGCCCAGCTTCGGCGCGGACCGGGAGCAGCGCATCCCGGTCAAGGGCGTCCGCAAGCTCACCGCCGAGAACATGTCCCGCTCGGCGTTCACCGCCCCGCACGTGACGGAGTTCCTGACCGTCGACGTGACCCGGGCGATGAAGGCCCTGGACCGGCTGCGCGGCCGGCGGGAGTGGCGGGACGTACGGGTCTCGCCGCTGCTGCTGGTGGCGAAGGCGGTGCTGCTGGCGGTGCAACGGCACCCGATGGTCAACTCGACCTGGGCGGGTGACGAGATCGTGGTCAAGGAGTACGTCAACCTTGGCATCGCGGCAGCCACCGAGCGCGGTCTGATCGTGCCGAACGTCAAGGACGCCGGCCGACTGTCGCTGCGGGAGTTGGCGGACGCGCTGACCGACCTGGTGCAGACGGCGAAGTCCGGCCGCACCTCGCCGGCGGCGATGTCTGGCGGCACCCTGACCATCACCAACGTCGGGGTGTTCGGGGTGGACACCGGCACACCGATCCTGCCGCCGGGTGAGTCCGCGATCCTGGCCTTCGGCGCGGTCCGGGAGATGCCCTGGGTGCACAAGGGCAAGGTCAAGGTTCGCCAGGTCACCACGCTGGGGTTGAGCTTCGATCACCGGATCATCGACGGTGAGCTGGGCTCGAAGTTCCTGCGGGACATCGGTGACTTCCTCACGGATCCGGAGGCGGCCCTGCTCGCCTGGACCTGATCGTTCGAAACGCCAGCCACGGCCGGTGTGCCACGGGTTAACGCCCGGCACACCGGCCGTGTCCGTTGGGCGACGTAACCGTCGGTCAAAGAGCCTGTTGACCTTTGATTGTTAGGCGGGTGTCTCAGCTCACCTAATAATCGATGGAAGTTCGGCGGCTTCTGCTGTTAAATAGATGCATCAGGGGCTGACAACCGAATAGCTAGGGGGACCCACCAATGAGCATGATCGAGCGAATCCGCAACCACCGCGACGCCACCCGCCGCGCCCGTGCCATCGAGCACGCGCTGCGCTCGGCGAACTCGCCGGCGGTCCGCGAGGAGATCCTCGTCATCGCCCAGCGTCACATGAGCTGACGCTCCACAACTTTCCTCACCTCCTCCAGATCGATGGCCCACCCGGCCCACCGGGTGGGCCATCGGCGTTTCCCAGCCACCCACCACCGGGATTCCGCCCTGCCGCAGCGCCCGGTACGGTGGGCTTCGGTCGCCGCCCGCCGACCCGGCAGAGGCCGAGCCGAAGAAGCTGCTCGACACCAACCGGCCACGGTGAGTGACGGCCAGTGCTCCTTGGACGTGTCGTGCCAACACCCGATACCGTGCGGGGAGCCGGCACAGCGGTACGCCGGTGACGCCGGCAGCCACGCCGAGGAGACCGATCGGCACCGGCGAGCCGACATGTGATGGAGGAGGCGCACCCATGACGTCCGAGGGCCCGCACCGCCCCGGCCAAGAGCCGGACGAGGTGTCACAGGGCGCCGGCGGACCGGCGCCGTACGGCGACCGCCCGGCGCAGCCGGACAACGGCCAGAACGCCACCGGCCCCGACCTGGGCTGGGCACCCCCGCCCCCGACGCGGCCCAACCCGTCGACGCCGGCATGGGCGACCCAGTCCGACCAGCCGCCGGCCCCCGCCTGGGGTGCCGCCGCCGCGCCGCAGCCCAACGACCCGGCGCAGCCCGCCTGGGCCGCCGGCGGTGGCGCGAGCGAGCCGCCGCAGCAACAGCCCGGCACCTGGCCCGGCAACGATGGCGCGCCGGCTCCGGCACAGCCCGACCCGTGGGCCGCTCAGCAGCAGAGCTGGACGCCCGCCGAGCAGAGCGCACCCACGCCGACCTGGACCCCGAACGCCCCCGCCGAGCAGCCGGACTGGGTGCAGGCCCAGCCGGCCGCGCGGGGCGCCGCGCAGGTTCCGCCGGCCACCGCCGCCTGGCCCGCCCAGGAGGACCCGGCCAACGGCTGGGGCGGTGCGGCGCAGACCAACCCGCCCGCCGCTGACTGGCGCGGGGTCGAGTCTCCGCAATCCGACTCACCGCAGGCCGCCGGCTGGTCCGGCGGCGCCCAGCAGGACCAGGCCGCCGGCAACGGCGGCTGGCCCGCCGCCGGCGCCCAGGACGACCAGCCGGTGTGGACGCCGGCGGAGCAGTCGCCGCCGGCCTGGGGCCAGCCCGCCGAAGCAACGGAGCAGCCCGCCCCCGGCTGGGGTCAGGCGGCCCAGCCGAACGCGGCCCGTGGCGCCGCCCAGGTCCCGGCCCCGACGACGAACTGGCCCGCGCAGGACGACCCGGCCAACTCCGGCGGGTGGGCCGCACAGCAGCAGGCGCAGCCCGCAGGGTGGAACGACGGCAGCGACGCGCGGCAGGACCAGCCCGCGCAGCCGGCCGCCTGGAGCGGCGCCGAGGGCCGTCCACAGCAGCCCGACTGGGTGCTCTCCCAACCCGAGCAGCCGACCGAGCGGCCGGAGCAGGCGGGGTGGACCCCTGCGGAGCCGAGCAACCTCCCCGCCCGGGCCAGCGCCAGCGTGCCCACCAGCGGCGGCGCACCCAACTGGGCCGCCAGCCCGGACAATGCCGCGCAGGGCAACTCCGGCGGCGTCCCGGAGGCCGAGCCGTGGGCGCCCGGTGAGGTGTGGGGTCGCGCGGAGGCCGAAGCCTCCGCCCAGTCCCGTGGGGGCTGGGAGGCTGACCGGGGCGACGAGGCACCGGCCTACCAGCCCGGGCCCGCGCCGGGCATCTCCCCGACGAACGCGGTGCCGCTGCCTCCGCAGGAGCAGCGCGTCCCGGGTGCCAGCCTGGCGGCCGCCCCGCCGGCCGACTACGCGCCCCAGGCCCAGTTCGCACAGATCCCCGAGCAGCCCGCCTACGCCGAGCGGGAGACCCCGGACGCCGCCGCGCAGTACGGTGGCCGCCCCGAGGACGTCTCCGCAAGCGGCGCGGTGGTGCCCGCCCCGCGTACCTCTCCGGAGTCCGGAGCGGGCCGCGCGGTCGTACCGGTGTCGGACGCCGAATCGGCGGCCGGCGCGGCGGCCCGGGCCACGGCGAGCGCTTCGGTGCCGCTGGCCAGCCGGGTGATGCCACCGACCGACCAGGCGATCCGACCGACCGGCACGGCCACCCCGCAACCCCGGGTGTACGGCCGGGCGGCTCGACCGGAGCCGGAGGCCGAGCCGGAGCCGGAGGCGTTCCAGGGCAACCCGGGCGCCGAGCGCCAGGGCGCTCCGGACTGGCAGAACGACGGCCAGCGGCAGACCGCACCCGACTGGCAGAACGACGCGCCACGGCAGGTTGCACCCGACTGGCAGAACGAGGGCCAGCGGCAGGCCACACCGGACTGGCAGAACGACGGCCAGCGGCAGGTTGGGCCCGGCTGGGGCGGTGAGTCCCCGGCCGATCCGCGCTTCGACGACCGGCAGCCCGCGCCGAACGCGTTCAACGAGGCGCCGCCGGCGTTCCCGCCCGGTGTGCCGTCCTTCGTCGACGCCCCGGGCAACAACAGGCCGGTGAACGGCACCCGGCCGCACGCCGGTGCCGAGCCCCCGGCGGACCAGTTCGGCGGCCCCGGGTCGCCTGCCGCCGGTGCCGCAGCCGTGAACGGGACAGCGACGTTCGGTGCGCCGAACTTCGGTGCCCCTGGGGCCAGCGGGCCGGGCTTCGGTGGGCCGGCGACCGAGCCGGTGCCGGGGGGTGGCTTCCCGCCGTCGTTCCCGCCGCCGTCGCACCCCGCGCCGTCCTGGGGCCAGGACGCCGGCCCGACGGACCAGGGCCGGTTCGACGCGTTCAAGCCGGACGCCGACGAGCCGAAGGTGGAGGCACCGACGCCGAAGGTACGCAACGGTCGGGTGCTGGCCGCGGTGCTGATCGCCGCGGTGCTCATCCTGGCGGTGCCGCTCGGCCTGCTGCTGCTGCTCGGCAAGGTCGGCGGCGACGACACGCCGGCGTTCGACCCGGCGGTCGGCACCTGCGTGAAGCAGTCCGGGGAGGGTGGCGCCTCGGCGGCGGACTGTGGCGAGGCGGGCGCGTTCACGATCGTCTCGAAGGTCGACGCCAAGGAGAAGTGCACCGACACGACGCAGCCCCACGTGGTGCTGCCGGGTGAGGGCACCAACCGGGTGCTCTGCCTGAAGCCGGCCACGAAGTAGCTCCACCGACGGCGGGGTCACGGGCAACCGTGGCTCCGCCGTCGTCGTACCCGCGCCTTCTGCGTCGGGCACAATTTGGTAGTGGAACGCGAGCTGGCGGCGGCGCTGGAGCCGATCTTGTCCGATCTTGGGAAGCCTGGCGGGGTGCAGCCCGATCTTCGCGATGAGCCGTGGCGAGAGGAACCACAGACCGCCAGTGCCTTCCTCTACGCCCCAGACGGTTCCGGCCGAGGGATATCGATCGACCTCGGCCTACCCACCGTGACACAGGTCGTCGCGCTCGCCGACCAGGTTCAGGAGTGGGCAGTGGAGGCACTGTGGTCACTGCGCCGTGCCACCAACTGGCCGCCCTGTCCCCAGCATCCCGAGAGCCACCCTCTGGCAGCGGTAGTGCGCGCCGACCGAGCGGTCTGGATCTGTCCCACAGTTGGTACCGAGATCAGCGAGATTGGGGCGTTAACTAGCTAGGGCCTATGGCGGAGCAGTTGGCCTTGGGCTGTTGCCTCTGCGCGGACGCGGACGAAGGGGCACCGACAGCAGGAACCGCGCGTACAGGTCGACCACCGGCACCGCCGGGAGGTCGTTTACGGCGATCACGAACTGACTCGCGAGGTAGGTCGCCGCCGCCCAGGAATCGCCGGCCGAAAGCGTGGCCCTCGCAGAAGGACACGGGTACGGCTGTCGACACGCCTCGCAGTGCCACGTCGGACGCTGCGGCTGGTGGTCGTTCACCAATGCCGCCCTGCGTAGGCCCGAGGCAGTCCGCAGACACACACGCGAGACCACCACCGGCGACGGCGGTGAATGAGATCGGACCGTACCGGCTGCACTGCTCGACGTAGAGGCATAAGCTCGACTTTGACTGACCAGTTGGCAGGTAGTCAACCCCTCCGGTGACAAGTTGCCTACTCGTGTCACCGGATGGTCCGCCCGTGCGCGTAATGGCCCTGTCCGAGGTCGCCGACTACCTCGGCGTGTCCCGCCAGCGCGCCGCGATCCTGGTTGACCGCCCTGACTTTCCGCCCCCGATGGAGACGTTGACCGTCGGCCGCATCTGGGACGGAGCCCAGGTCCGCGAGTACGCCGCGAAGCGCCGGGAGCGTAACGAAGGCGGCGCAGGCTAGGACGCTTGTCATACGGGTCACGGCAGCTGGGCCCACGGGCCGTGGCAGGCTGGCAGGCATGGGAACGACAGCGCGTGTACGTGCCCCCGAGCTACGGGGCCGGCAGTGGCTCAACACCGGCGGCCGGAATCTCACTTTGCAGGACCTTCGCGGCAAGATCGTCATTGCGGATTTTTGGACGTTCTGCTGCATCAACTGCCTGCACGTGCTCGACGAACTGCGCCCGCTGGAGGAGAAGTACGGCGACGTGCTCGTCGTGATCGGCGTGCACTCGCCGAAGTTCGAGCACGAGAAGGACGCCGACGCGCTCGCCGCCGCCGTGGAGCGGTACGGGGTGCACCACCCCGTACTCGACGATCCTGAGCTGGACATGTGGCAGCAGTACGCGGCCCGGGCCTGGCCGACCCTGTCGGTGATCGACCCCGAGGGTTACGTGGTGGCGACCATGGCCGGCGAGGGGCACGCCGAAGGGCTGGCCCGACTCATCGACGAGCTGATCGCCATTCACGAGGCCAAGGGCACCCTGCACCGGGGGAACGGCCCGTACGTTCCGCCGCCGGCACCGGAGACCGCGCTGCGCTTCCCGGGTAAGGCGGTGCTGCTGCCGAACGGCAACCTGCTGGTCTCGGACTCGGCCCGGCACTCTCTGGTCGAGGTCGCCCCGGACGGCGAGACGCCGGTGCGTCGGATCGGCTCGGGTGAGCGGGGCCGGGCGGACGGGCCGGCCGCGGCGGCGTCGTTCTCCGAACCGCAGGGGGTGTGCCTGCTTCCCACGCATGTCGCCGAGGTGGCCGGCTACGACCTGGTGGTGGCCGACACTGTCAACCACCTGCTGCGCGGCGTACGGCTGGAGTCCGGCGAGGTGGTCACCGTGGCCGGCAGTGGGCGGCAGTGGCGTGCCGAGGTCGACGACCACGCCCACGACGCGTTCGCCGTCGACCTTTCCTCCCCGTGGGACCTGGCCTGGTACGACGACAAGCTGATCATCGCGATGGCCGGTATCCACCAGCTCTGGTGGTTCGACCCGATCAAGCGGACCGCCGGCATGTACGCCGGTACCACTGTGGAGGCGCTGCGCGACGGCCCACTGGGCGAGGCGTGGATGGCCCAGCCGTCCGGGCTCTCCGTCTCCGCCGACGGCACCCGGCTCTGGGTGGCCGACAGCGAGACCAGCTCGGTGCGCTACGTCGAGAACGGTGTGCTGGGCACCGCCGTCGGGCAGGGCCTGTTCGACTTCGGGCACGTGGACGGTCCGGCGGAGAGTGCGCTGCTGCAGCACCCGCTGGGCGTGTGCGCGCTGCCGGACGGCTCGGTGCTGATCGCGGACACGTACAACGGCGCGGTGCGCCGCTTCGACCCGACCACCAACCAGGTGTCGACGGTCGCCGACGGGCTGGCGGAGCCGAGCGACCTGGTGCTCACCCCGTCCGGTGAGGTGCTGGTGGTGGAGTCCGCCGCGCACCGGTTGACCCGGCTCGCGCCGGGTGCCCTGTCGGCGGCGGGCGCCAGCACTGTGGACGGGCCCCGGCACCGCACCGAGCGCAAGCCGACCGACGTCGCGGCCGGCGAGGTCACCCTGGACATCGTCTTCACCCCGGCGCCGGGGCAGAAGCTGGACGAGACGTACGGGCCGTCGACCCGGTTGGTGGTCTCCGCGTCCCCGCCGGAGTTGCTGGTGGACGGCGCCGGCACGGGCACCGAGCTGTCCCGTCGGCTGGTGCTCAACGGCGAGGTCACCGCAGGGGTGCTCCAGGTGACCGCCCAGGCGGCGACCTGTGACGCGGACGTCGAACACGCGGCGTGCCACCTGACCCGGCAGGACTGGGGCGTACCGGTCCGGGTGGTCGACGGCGCCGTGACCCGGCTGCCGCTGGTGCTTCGCGGCTTGGACGCCTGACGCGATCGGAGGGGCCCGCTGGGCCCCTCCGATCAGGCGAACGGGGCCAGTGTGATGTCGGCGTCGATCAGGGTGGCGCGGACGAGTTCGGCGGCGGAGACCGCGCCCGGGGTGTCGCCGTGCACGCAGATCGAGTCGACCGAGCAGGGGATGACTGTGCCGTCGACCGCCACCACGCTGCGTTCGATGGCCATCCGCGCCGCCCGTTCGGCCACCTGCTCGGGGTCGGTGATCACCGCGCCGGGGGTGCCGCGCGGCACCAGCGCCCCGGTGGGCAGGTAGGCCCGGTCGGCGAAGGCCTCGGCGACCACCGGCAGACCCGCACCGACGGCCAGTTGGGCGAGCGTCGAGCCGGGCAGGCAGAGCACGGGCAGCTCGGGGTCGTAAGCGCTGACCGCGGAAACCACCGCCGCCGCCTGGGACTCGTCGGTGCTGGCCGCGTGGTAGAGCGCGCCGTGCGGCTTCAGGTAGCGGACCCGGGTGCGGAACAGCCGGCAGAACGCGTCCAGCGCCCCCAGCTGATAGATCACCTCGTCGCGCAGCTCGGCGAAGTCGTACGCGATGTGCCGCCGGCCGAAGCCGGCCAGGTCGCGGTAGCCGACCTGCGCGCCCACCGCGACCCCGCGTCGCGCGGCGCCCTCGCAGACCCGCCGCATGGTGGACGGGTCGCCACCGTGGAAGCCGCAGGCGACGTTGGCGGAGGTGACGAGGCCCAGCAGCGCCTCGTCGTCGCCGAGTCGCCAGATGCCGAATCCCTCGCCCAGGTCAGCGTTGAGGTCCATGGAATCTGACGGTAGTACCTGGCCGGGCCTGCGCGAGCGGGGTCACGTCGGTGACCACCCCGATGACTGGGTATCCACCAGTGGTCGGATGGTCCGCGAGGAAGATCAGGGGTTGGCCGTCCGCCGGCACCTGCACCGCGCCGAGCACGATGCCCTCGCTGGGGAGTTCGCCGGTGACCGCGCGGGGCAGCGCCGCGCCGGCGAGCCGCGCGCCGACCCGGTTGCTCACCGGGCTGATGGTGTACGCGCTGCCGAAGAGCCGGTCGAACGCGGTAGGGGTGAACCAGTCTTCGCGAGGGCCGGGGCCGAGCGTCAGGCGCAGTTCCGACGCGGGGCTGGCGCAGACGGTCGAATCCACCGGCGCGGGTGCGTCGACCGGCTCGCCGAGCGGCAGTTGGTCGCCGTCGCGCAACGGTGCCGGGCCGAGCCCGGAGAGGGTGTCGGTGGACCGGCTGCCGAGCACCTGTGGCACGTCGACGCCGCCCGCCACCGCCAGCCAGCTCCGTACGCCCCGTCGGGCGGGACCGATCCGCAGCACCGTCCCGGCTGGCACGCTGAGCGGGCGCCCGGTGTCACCGGGCCGAACGCCCGCCTGGACCGGCACCTCGGCGCCGGTCACCGCCACCGTGGTGGCCCGGGTCATCCGCAGGGTGCAGCCGGTCAGGGTGATCTCCAGGCCGGCCGCGTGCTCCGGATTGCCGACCAGTCGGTTGGCCAACCGCAGGGCGCCCGGGTCGAGGGCACCGGACCGGGGTACGCCCAGGTGCGCCCAGCCGGGCCGGCCCAGGTCCTGCACGGTGGTGAGCGCGCCGGCGCGGAGCACCTCGATGGTGGGCGGGTGGGTCACGCCGCCACCATCCGGACCGTGCTGCCCGGGCCGAGTCGGGCCGGCGGGTCGGCGGCCACGTCGAACAGCACCAGGTCGGTCCGACCGACCAGCTGCCAGCCGCCCGGCGACGCGCCCGGATAGATTCCGGCGTACGGGCCGGCCAGCGCGACCGAGCCGGCAGGCACCCGGGGACGGGGTGTGGCCAGCCGGGGCAGCGCCAACTCGGCGGGCAACCCGGTCAGGTAGGGGAATCCGGGGGCGAAGCCGCAGAAGGCGACCCGGAACCGGGTGCTGGTCAACCGGTGCCGCACTGCCGCCACGTCCACGCCCCAGTGCTCCGCCACCGCCGGCAGGTCCGGCCCGTCGAAGAAGACCGGTACGACCACGTCGTCTTGGGTTTTGGTTTCGTCGTTGGCGTCGGCGTGATTGGGGCGGGTGGTCGCGGCGGCGACGGCGGACGCCCACCGGGTCAGCTGCTGGGCGGTGGTGGTCGGGTCGGGCAGGCCGTCGAGCAGGACGGTCCGGGCGGCCGGCACGATCTCGACGGCGATCAGGTCGCCTTGCTCCCGGCGCCGCCACAGCTCAGCCCGCCACGCTTCGACCAGCTCGGCCTCGGGGATGTCGGCGGGGGCTGTGCAGTCGAGTAGCAGGGCGTGCGCCCCGACGGGTCGGATCCGCATCCGCTCATCCTCGCCGATGTCGTGCCGATCTGGTGTTCACGATTAAGGTGCCGGGTGTCACCAACGCCACTACTTACAAGTAACCTACGGTGTCGTAACCTGACTGGGTGACCACCTCCGCCCCGCTTCGCCTGAAGCCGGTCGACATCGGTAAGCCCCGGATGCGCGGCTGGCTACACACGTACGCCTTCTTCGTCGCCCTGGTCTGCGGCATCGTGCTCTGCTCGATCGCCGCCACCCAACCGGGGTGGGCGCCCCTGGTGAGCTGCCTCATCTACAGCCTGACGGTGTGCGGGCTCTTCGGCACGAGCGCGCTGTACCACCGTCGTGTGTGGTCAGAGCGCGGCTACCAGGTGATGCGCCGGATGGACCATTCGATGATCTTCGTGTTCATCGCCGGCACGTACACACCGCTCTGCGCGATGCTGCTCGCGCCCCGGCCGGCCACCGTGATGCTGGCCCTGGTCTGGGGCGGCGCGCTGGCCGGTGTGGCGCTCAAGGTGGTCTGGCCGCACGCGCCGCGCTGGGTGTCCGCGCCGCTCTACCTGGCGCTGGGCTGGGTGGCGGTGGCCATGCTGCCGGAGATCCTTCACGGGGGCGGCGTCGCGGCGCTGGTGCTGCTGATCATCGGCGGCGCGATCTACAGCATCGGCGCGGTCTTCTACGCGTTGCGCCGGCCCAATCCGTGGCCGACCGTCTTCGGCCACCACGAGTTCTTCCACGCCTGCACGCTGCTGGCGGCGCTCTGTCACCACATCGCGATCTATTTCGCCCTGTTCGCCTGACCCGACCGGCCGCCCGGCGAGAAACGCCGCGGCGGCGGGCGCCATGATCGTGCTCGATCCAGGAAATAGTGGCCTCGCTCGTACCCCGAGGGCCCTGTTTCCTGGATCGAGCACGATCTCCACCCGACGCCGCGCCCAGGATCGGGCCCTCACCTCCTGGCAGGGGCGGCGGCGATCTCGTCGCGCATCCACGACACGGAGACGCGAGCCGGGGCCCCGCGACGCTGCGGGACCCCGGAGTGGGTGAGCGAGGATCAGACCGGCCGGCCCGGCCGACGCACCTCGCGGTACTCCTGCACGACCTGGTTGTCCTGGACCGGCACGACCCGGTCGGCCACCACGCGCTCCTCGCGTACCGGCGCGGCGACCACCGTGCGGCGGCGACTGTTCCAGAAGTAGAGGGTGGCGAGCAGGCCGGCGACGCCGGCGAGCATCAGCACCCAGCCGACCACGGCCAGGTCCAGCCAACCCAGGTCGGCCTCCACTGCGAACGCGAAGATCGCGCCTAATGCGATCAAGAAGATGCTGCCACCAATGCCCATGTCTCGCTCCTCGGCTCTAACCTGGCGTACGTCGCGCCGCGGCCGTCGGTAGGGGTGCGGCATCCATCGACTTACCCAGGCACGGAGATCGCCAATCGGGCAAGCTGGGGGCATGACGGACGCCGGACCCGACACACGGACACTTGTGTTGCTGCGGCACGCGAAGGCCGAGCAGGGCAGCGACGCGGCGGACGACGCTGAGCGGCCACTGAGCGCACGCGGGACCGCCGACGCGGCTGCGGCGGGGGCCTGGTTGGCGCACCACGGGCTGCTGCCCGACGTGGTGATCTGCTCGACGGCCCTTCGCACCCGGCAGACCTGGCACGGGGTGGCGATGGGGATGACCGGTTCACCGCCGGAGGGTGGCCCGACCGGTCCTCGCCCGACCGTCCGTTACGAGCCGGGCGCGTACGACGCCCACCCCGAGGAGTTGTTGTCGCTGGTCCGCACGGTGGAGCCGGCGGCCCGCACGGCGCTGCTCATTGCCCACAATCCGGGCATATCGCTGCTCTCGGCGCTCCTCGATCCCGAGGGAGCCGACGATGAGGGGCTGCGCACCGCCGAGCTGGCTGTGCACCGCTGCCCGGTCGGCTGGACGGAGTTGAGCCGGGCGGGAGCGCCGCTCACGGCCCGACACACCGCGCGCGACTGAGCCACCCGTCGACGATCGGCGGGTGGCTCAGGGTGCGCGTCCGGGTCGTCCGAGATCAGGACGGCGGCGCGGTCGGTGGCGGCGGGTCCGGCGGTGGCGGCATCATCGCCGTCGGATGAGACAGCCGGTTCTCCTCCACGATGAGGGTCCGGGCCCGCTTGCGCCGGTCCTGCCAGAACCAGACCGTGGTCAGCAGTACGGCAAGCCCGGCCAGGATGAACACCCAGCCGACCGCGCGTACGTCGATCCACCAGACGTTGGCTCTCAGCGCGAAGGTCAGGATCGCGCCGATGGCGATGAGAAAAATGCCGCTTCCTACACCCATGTGCGCTGCACTCCCCCGTGCGGTGGCTCTGGGCGTTCCCTTTCGAGGTCATGCGACGGTTACCCGCCACGCCAGCGGCATACCCGGCCGGACTCGGCCAATACGTGCCCGCCGCCACGGCGGGACGGCGACGGCCGGCGAGGCAGACAGCCCCGCCGGCCGTTGCGGTGTCGGGTGGTGCGACCCGAAACCGTCAGACGTGCCGTGGCACGCTCAGAAGGCCTCCTCCGGGAGGTCCATGATGTCGAGGTCGGCACCCTCGATGATCCGCCGGTCGGCACCGATGCGGGGCAGCACCTCACGGGCGAAGAAGCGGGCGGCGGCCACCTTGCCGGTGTAGAACGCCTTGTCGCTGGCGGAGACGTCGCCGGCCAGCGCCTTCAGCGCCACGTCGGCCTGCTTCTGCAGCAGCCAGCCGACCACCAGGTCGCCGATCGACAGCAGGAAGCGCCGGCTGCTCAGCCCGACCTTGTAGAGGGCGCGGGTGTCGCCGCCCTGCGCCTCGCCCAGCCAGCCGGTCATGACACCGAGGATGTTCTGGACCTCGCCGAGCGCCTTGCCGAGCGCCTGCCGCTCCTCCTTGAGCTGGCCGTTGCCCGCCTCGGAGGAGATGAACTCCTGGATCTCGCCGGCGACCGCCATGAGGGCCTTGCCGTTGTCCCGCACGATCTTGCGGAAGATCAGGTCCAGGCTCTGGATGGCGGTGGTGCCCTCGTACAGGGTGTCGATCTTGGCGTCCCGGACGTACTGCTCCAGCGGGTAGTCCTGGAGGAAGCCGGAGCCGCCGAAGGTCTGCAGGGCCTCGTGCCCGAGCATCTCGTACGCCCGCTCCGAACCGACGCCCTTGACCAGCGGCAGCAGCAGGTCGTTTACCCGCTTGGCCAGCTTGGTGGCCTTCTCGTCGCCGGCCGCCTCGGCGATGGCGACCTTGTCCTGCCAGGTGGCGGTGTAGAGAACCAGGGCGCGCAGACCCTCGGCGTACGACTTCTGCAGCAGCAGTGAGCGTCGCACGTCCGGGTGGTGGGTGATGGTGACCCGGGGGGCGGTCTTGTCCGCCTGCTGGATCAGGTCGGCGCCCTGCACCCGGTTCTTCGCGTACTCAAGGGCGTTGAGGTAGCCGGTGGAGAGGGTGGCAATGGCCTTGGTGCCGACCAGCATCCGGGCGTACTCGATGATCATGAACATCTGCCGGATGCCGTCGTGCTTGTCGCCCAGCAGCCAGCCCTTGGCCGGTACGCCGTGCTCGCCGAAGGTCAACTCGCAGGTGTTGGAGACCTTCAGGCCCATCTTGTGCTCGACGTTCGTGGTGTAGACGCCGTTGCGCTCACCCAGCTCGCCGGTGGTCTCGTCGAAGTGGAACTTCGGCACCACGAAGAGCGACAGGCCCTTGGTGCCGGGGCCACCGACGCCCTCCACGCCCACCGGGCGGGCCAGCACGTAGTGCACGATGTTGTCGCTGAGGTCGTGCTCACCCGAGGTGATGAAGCGCTTGACGCCTTCGATGTGCCAGGAGCCGTCCGGCTGCTGGATCGCCCGGGCGCGGCCGGCGCCCACGTCCGAGCCGGCGTCCGGCTCGGTGAGCACCATTGTGGAGCCCCACTGCTTGTCGATGAAGAGCTTGGCCCACCCCTTCTGCCGCTCGGTGCCCTCGACGTGCAGCACGTGCGCGAAGGACGGGCCGGAGGCGTACATCCAGATCGGGGCGTTCGAGCCGAGCACCAACTCGGCGAGCGCCCACCAGAGGGCGCGCGGCGCGTTGGTGCCGCCCAGCGCCGGCGGCAGGTCCAGTCGCCAGAACTCGGAGTCCATGAATGCCTGGTAGGACTTCTTGAACGACTCCGGGAGCGGTGCGGTGTGCGTGGCCGGGTCGAACACCGGCGGGTTGCGGTCGCTGTCCGTGTAGCTGGCGGCCAGGTCCTCGCGAGCGAGGCGATCAAGCTCGGAGAGGAAACTACGGGCGGTGTCGGCGTCGAGTTCGGAGTACGGTTCCTGGCCGAATGCCTGGTCCGCCCCGAACACCTCGAACAGGTTGAACTCAAGGTCCCGCAGGTTGCTCTTGTAGTGGGTCATGCTCGCTGGCCCCGCTTCCGGACAGGTGTTACCGATCAGTAACCCCGACTGTATTACTCGCGGGTAGGCAGCGACAAGCGGATCACCCAAGTGACGGCGATTACACACCTCCGGGTGCGACCGCTCGGCTCAGCTCTCGGCGGCGCCGACCTCCCAGCTCGGGACGGCTACCGCCGCGCCGGCACGGGTGCCGACGTACTCCATCAGGACCAGCGCGATGTCATCGTCAAGCCGACCGTGCACCCACTCGACCAGGGCGGTCTCCAACGACGCCAGCCCGTCGGCGACAGTGCCGTGGCCGAGCAGTCGCCAGGCCCGGTCGGCGGTGGGGAAAAACTCGCCGTCCCGCCGCGCCTCGCCGAGGCCGTCGGTGAACAACAACAGCCGGTCCCCGGGCTCCAGGCGTTCGACCCGGGGACGGACCACCGGCATGAACCCGAGCGGAGGCGCCGGGGCCGGCGGTTCCAGCGGGATCACCGCGCCGCGGCGCAGCAGCAGCGGTGGCGGGTGCCCGCAGTTGACGATCGTGAGGGTGCCGCCACGCTCCTCGACCAGTGCCGCCGTCACGAAGTCCTCGTCGCCGACGTTACGAGCCACCGCGCGGTCCAGGTCGGCGACGACGGCACGCAGGTCGGCCCGCTCGTACGCCACGTGCCGGTAGGAACCGAGGACGATGCTGGCCAGCCGGACCGCGTCCAGGCCCTTGCCGCGCACGTCACCGATGATCATGCGGACGCCGTAGGGCGTGTCGATCGCCTCGTACAGGTCGCCGCCGATCTCGGCCGTCGCCGTGGAGGAGATGTAGCGGCCGGCGACCGAGAGCGTGCCGACCTGCGGGCCGAGCGGGCGCAACACCGCCTGCTGGGCCACCGAGGCGAGCTTGGTCAGCTCGACGATCCGCTCGGCCTGCCGCTGCCGAACCCACGCCACCGCCACGGCCAACGCGGTGGTGAGCGCGACCGCGACAACGCTGACCGAGGTGGCCAACGAGACCTTCGGCGCGACCAGTGCGAAGCCGGCGCCGATCAGTGTCGCCGCGACCCCCACACCCAGGACCACCACCCAGGACGCCAGGGCGGCGGCGAGAACCGGCGCGGCCGCCAGGAGCGCGACGTAGTGCACCTTGCGGCCGTCCGCCGCCTCCACCGCCGACACGATCGCGAGCAGAACGAGGGCCGCGCCGAGGCCGGCGCGGGATCCGGGGCTCAGCGGGCGACGGCCCGACTGGAGGAGTCGCGTGGGTACGAGGGACAGTTTGCCTGATCCACGTGAACCGGTGAATGAACCTGACCCGTCGTCCGAGGAGGTTCTGTCCGGCCGGCCCAGTCGGCCGGCCGAATCGCCGTCGCCGGTCCCGGTCAGCCGAGGACCTCGTAGCGGACGGTGAGCGCGCCCACGTCGACCGAGGCGATGGTGGCGAAGGCGGCCCGGGAGAGGTCCAGGCAGCGGCCGTCGATGAACGGGCCGCGGTCGTTGATCCGTACCGTCACCGACTTGCCGTTGGCCGGGTTGGTCACCCGGACCTTGGTGTTGAACGGCAGGGTCTTGTGCGCGGCGGTCAGCGCGTCCGGGTTGAACGACTCGCCGTTGGCGGTGAGCTGCCCGTCGGAGTAGAACGAGGCGCCGCACGAGCCGCTCTCCAGCACCTTCGCGGCGGCGGTGGTCTTCTTGACGGTCGGCTTGGGCTTCGGCCTCGGCGACGAGCTGCGCTCCTTGCTCCGGGAGGCGGCCTGCTGCGACCGGGTCGCCGACGGGCTGGCGGTCACGCTCGGCGAGGCGCTGACGCTCGGGGAGACGGCTGGGGAGCTGGGGGCGAGGCTGCTCGCGGCGGTCGGGGTGAGGTCGAGAGCCGTCTGCGCCGACTGGTCGGAGCCGGAGACGAGCTGCACGGCACCGACAGTGCCCCCCACGGCGAGGGCGACGCCGACCGCCGCGGTGGCCACGATGCCCGCCGGGGAGGAGAAGATGCGGGTACGGGAGTGCTTGCCTGCCACCGGCCCGGTCCTTTCGTCGTCTGAACAAACCGGGTCGGACCGTAACGAGAGAAGCACTTCCGAAGTCAACGTGATCATGATGGTATGCCCGGATTTGCACAGGTACGTGTAGCCGATCATCCGATCCGGGGTGGGCCGGGCGGCCCAACTGCCAGCACGCCCACCGCGCGTGCCGCAGGATGGGCGGATGTCCGCTGAGCTGACCGAACGCCTGGCCACCCTGTTCCAGTGGATCGACCCCGGCCCGGGCACCAGTCACCTGGTCAGCGACATCTCCGGTTGGTGGCGGGACCCGGCGGTGCTGGCCGAGCTGGGACCGGCCCTGGTGGCGCCGTACCGGGCCGCCCGACCGACTGTGGTGCTGTCGCCGGCCGTCACCGGGCTGCTGCTCGGACCGTTGGCCGCCACCGCCCTCGGGGTCGGCTTCGTGGCCGCCCACAAACCCGGTGACGGACGACTGCCGGCCGGGCCGCTCACCTGGGCGCAGAGCCCACCGGACTACCGGGGCCGACAGGTCGACCTCGCCGTACGGGACCGGCACATCGGCCCCGACGACCGGGTGCTGGTGGTGGACGACTGGGTGCGTACCGGTGCGCAGCTACGCGCCCTCTACGACATCTGCGCCGCCCGGGGCGCCGAGGTGCTGGGCACCGCGGTGGTGGCCGTGGACTGCCCGCCCGACGTCGCGGCCGACCTACGGATCACCGGCCTGATCAACGCCGCGGATCTGACCACTTGACCTGAAGCAAGGTTCAGCACCGACGATCGGCCGATGAGTGACGGAGTTCTCGACGAGGCGTACGAGCGGCTGCACCGCACCGGCCCCGAATATCAGGGCTGGCTCTCCAACCACGGGCCGATGGCCGTCGAGGCGTTGGTCCGACACGGGCACCCGCACCGGGTGCACCGCTGGCTCGACGACTACCTCGGCCGCCTGGACGAGCTGCCCCGGGGCCTGCACCCGATTGACGACTGGCAGTCGGCGCTGGGCGATCCGAAGCGGGCCGGTGACTGGCTGGCCTACTTCGACCGACAACTACGCGAACACCCGTGGCGTGCGGTGCTCGGCACCTGGTGGCCCCGGCTGCTGCCGGGCATCGCCGCCGGCGCCACGCACGGCGTGATCCGGGTCGGGCACGCCGTCCGCGCACTCGAACCGGACGACGGAAACCGGCAGCGGCTCACCGAGTTGGGCCAGGCCCTCGGCTACTGGGCGGCCCGCTGGCAGCCGATCCCCGGCACCGACCAACTGCTCGCCGGCGAGACGGACCAGCCGGGCACCGACGACATCGACGTAGCGGCCGCGCTGGCCGGGCTGCCCCGGATCGACGAGCAGACCGGGGGCGTCCGGGATCGGCTGGACCAGCTGTCCGGCGTACCCCGATGGGAGCCGGCCCTCGCGACGCTGCGGCCCGTGCGGAGCCCGGCCGAGGCGGAGCGCGGGCTCACCACGCTGGTGCACCGGGCCGGCCTCGACTACCTGCGCTTCGGGCACGCCGCGCCGGTCATGCTGGTGCACCTCGGTGTACGCCCCGGCCGACGGCATCGCACCACCGACCGTCACCCCCGCGACGCCGGCGGAGGTCTTCGCCCGCGCGGCCCGGCACGGCGACGAGCACGTGGTCAAGCTGGCCGACGCGATCCTCGACGCGTACGCGACAAGTGGTGACGAGCGGCTGCTCACCGCACCCGGCTACGCCGGCCAACTGATCTGAGCGGGGCGGCGCGTAATGCGGCGGCGAGCCGGGCGGTGCTGGCCTAGCCTCGGCAGGATGTGGCCTCGGATAGGTGAACTGCGCGCCCTCGCCCTCGGCACCCCCGGCGAGTTGCGGGCAACCCTCAACACCCTGGTGCTGGCCGGTGTGAAGACCGCGACGGCCGGCCGGCTCGCCGAGTACGCGGAAGAAGGCGAGGAGCTGGAGCACGTCGGCGAACGCCTGGCCCTGGTCGACGACGACAACGCCCTGGCCGGCGTCGTGGAGATCACCGGAGTCGAGGTGGTCCGTTTCGCCGACGTGCCCTGGGACTTCGCCCTAGCCGAGGGCGAGGGTGACCGCTCGATCGAGGAGTGGCGGGCCGGGCACTCGGCCTACTGGGCGCGGCTCGGCACACCTGTCGACGGCGACACCCCGATCGTCTGCCTCCGCTTTCGGCTGGTCTCCGGCGGTGAGGGCGGTGTGGCAAGTGGCGACCTCGGCACCTGACCCGGCGGCTCCGGCCCGGACCGGCGCGTCGGCCTCAGCCGCGTAGCTCCGGCAGCAACCGCGTCGCCACGTCCACCAGGATGGCCTCGTCACCGGCGTACCAACTGCTGGCCCGCGGCCAGTGCGTCACCACGTCGGTGAAGCCCAACTCGGCGGCCCGGCCGACCTGATCGGCGAAGAACTGGGCGCTGCTGAGCGAGAAGACCGGCGCCGCGTCCAGCGAGAGATAGCGGTCAAGGCTCGCCGGATCGCGGCCGGCCTCGTCCAGGGTCCGGTCCATCCGCGCGGACAGGGCCGACACGCTGGCCCACCAACCCGCCAGGTCGTTGTCGTCGCCGGTGCCGGTGGTCACCCACCCCTGACCGAAGCGGGCCACCAACCGCATCGACCGTGGCCCGTTGGCGGCCACCACGAACGGCACCCGAGGCTGCTGCACGCAGCCCGGGTTGTTGCGGGCGTCCACCGCGGTGAACCAGTCGCCACGCCAGGTGGTGCGGTCCTCTCGCAGGATCAGATCCAACAACTCGGTGAACTCGGCGAATCGGTCGACCCGCTGACGCGGCGGCAGCGTCTCGCCGCCCAGCACCGCCGAGTCGAAGCCGATGCCACCCGCGCCCAGGCCGAGCAGTAGCCGGCCGGCGGAGACGTCGTCCACAGTGGTGATCTGCCGGGCGAACGCGGCCGGGTGCCGGAAGTTCGGCGACGCCACGAGGGTGCCCAGCCGAATCCGCGAGGTCACCGTGGCGGCGGCGGTCAACGTGGCCATCGAGTCGAACCACGGGCCGTCGACCAGGTCACGCCAACCCAGGTGGTCGTACGTCCAGGCGTGGTCGAAACCCCACTCGTCGACCTGCCGCCAGCGACGCTGCGACTCCGCCCACCGCTGGTCCGGCAGGATCACGATGCCAATCCGCATGATCGCCACCCTAGCTGGGCCGGTGCGAGCGCGGAATTTTTAGATCCACCGCTGTTGCCGGCCCGTACCCTCCGGTGGTGCCCACCGAAGCAGCTTCCCCCCGAGTGTCCCCGGCTCGCCGGACACGCCGGATCCGCATGATCCGTACGGTGGCGTTGCTGGTCGGGGTGATCGTTCCGTCACTCGTCCTCCGCGAGCTGATCGAGACCCGATTCGGCCGCGGGCCGCTGGCCGACCTCAGCGCGGTCGCGGTGCCGATGGCGGCGACCGCGTGGCTCGCGCCGTACGCCTCCTACCGGCGACGCGACGCCCTGCTCTGGCTGGTCGGCCCCGGCGTCTACGTCTTCGCGGTGATCGCCTGGCGGGTGGCCCTCGCGCCCTACCGGGACTGGAGCCCACGCCCGGAGGAGAAACCCCGGATGCGCTGGTCACGCGACCCGGAACACGCCGGGGCGTGGCTGCTGACCGGGCCCGACGGTGACGCCCGTCACACTTCCTCCCCGGTAGGGACATCGCGTTCGGCTCCGACCCCTCGGGGAGCGGCACCCAGGCGGGGTGTCGCCCGAAGGAGGGACCAAGCGCGATGACGAAGGTGACCGCACAGGTGTCGGTGTCCGTGGACGGCTTCTACGCCGGCCCACGGTTCGACGGGAACGGCGACTGGATGGACTCGGCGGAGAGCGCGAAATTCTTCCGGGTCACCAGGTGGGCGACCGAAGCGGCGGCCTGGCGGGAACGGCAGGGCTTCGCCGGCGGGGAGCAGGACACCAACTCCGAGGTGATCGCCGAATCGTTCGGCGCAGCTGGCGCGTACGTGATGGGGCGCCGGATGGCCGACGTGGGTGAGATCCCGTGGGGTGCGGAGCCGCCGTTTCGCGCGCCGGTCTTCGTCGTCACCCACCGCCCTCGCGAGCGGCTGCTGAAGGAAGGGGGCACCAGCTTCACCTACATCACCGACGGCGTGGCCAGCGCCGTCGAGCAGGCGCGCGCCGTGGCCGGCGGCAAGAACGTCGCGGTGGCCGGGGGCGGCAGCCTGGTGCGGCAGGTGCTCAAGGCCGGCTTGCTCGACGAGTTGGAGCTGCACGTCGTACCCGTCGTGCTCGGCACCGGCCTGCGGCTCTTCGACGCGGACCTCGCCCTGGGCGAACGGGAGGCGATCGAGCTGACGCCGACCCGCGTCCTTGCCACCCCCGAGGTGACCCACATCCGGTACGTGGTGCGCGGTCGCGCCCCGCTCGTGCTCGACGACCGGGGCAGCGGAGGCGGCCCGACTGTCACCGCGATCTGAATCACGGCCCATCGAAGAAGGTAGGAGACCCCATGTCACAACTGCTGCGGGTGCAGTGCTTCAACGTTTCGCGCGACGGGTTCGGCACCGGGGAGGGGCAGAGCCTGGAGCGGCCCTTCGGCCACGCGGACCCCACCCCGTTGTTCTCCTGGCGTTCAGCCACCGCCAGCTTCGTGTATCGCACCGAGCCGGGCGGCACTCGTGGGCTGGACGACTACCTGACCCGCGACGCCGAGTGCAACATCGGCGCCGAGATCATGGGTCGCAACAAGTTCGGCCCCCAGCGTGGCCCATGGGAGAACCATGAGTGGCAGGGGTGGTGGGGGGACAACCCGCCGTTCCACACACCGGTCTTCGTGCTCACCCACCACGAACGCCCGTCGTTCACCCTGGCCGACACCACATTCCACTTCCTCGACGCCAGCGCGGCCGAGGCGTTGGCCCGGGCGAAGCAGGCGGCCGCCGGTCGGGACGTACGCCTTGGGGGTGGGGTGGCGACCATCCGCGAGTTCATCGAGGCCGACCTGGTCGACACGATGCACTTCGCCGTCGCGCCCGTCGACCTCGAACGGGGTGAGCGTCTCTGGGACAGCCCCGACGAACTGCTCGACCGCTTCCACCTCGAGTCGGTGCCCAGCCCCAGCGGAATCACCCACCTCCTGTTCTGGAGACGATGACCGCGCTGCTGCCCGGCAGCGTCGTCTACAGCCGGGCCAGCACCAGCAGACGGTTGCCGTCGGGGTCGGTGACCCGGGCGGAGCGCTCACCCCAGGCCTGGTCGACCGGCTCCTCGGTGACTGTCGCTCCGCCTGTCCGCAGCGCGCCCACGGCCGCATCGCAGTCGTCGGCGTAGACGCACAACTCCCAGCGGTGCGAATTGGCCGGCTCGCCAGCCTCCGGGTTGGCGGCCAGGCCGAGCTCGCTGCTGCCCAACCGCAGAGCGACGAACTCCGGGGCGCCCTCCTCCGGGAACCGGTAGGTCAGCTCGAAGCCGACCACGTCCCGGTAGAACGCGATCAGTCGTGGCAGGTCAGGTGTCGTCACGATCGGAAAGGCTTCGGTGAACACGGACCACCTCCAAGCCGGACCCTAACGGGTGCCGAGGTCCGACAGGAACCACCACCGTCGATCCCGGCAGGTGTCATCATCTGCCGGCCTGACCCGGCCCGGCCTCAACCACCACCAGCAGGTCTCCTGGTGGCGGCGGCGCCGGCTGACCGAGCGCCTGGAGGCGCAGCCCACCGACCGGCCCGGAGACGGCCACTCCGAGGCGACCGCGCTGCGGCTGAGCCTGGTGAACACGCTGCGCGGGCTCACCCCCCGTCAGTCGGGCGCGCTGACAGCCGCCCGAAATGAGATGCGAACGGACTGACACACCTGTTGGATCTCGACATGGCGCATGAGCTTGTTCGTCCTCGGAAAGCACGCCCGGGTGACCACCTCGCGGTCCTCTCCCCGTCCTTCGCCGCGGCCGGTGCCTACCCGGCGATCCACGAGCAGGCCATGCGACGGCTTGCCGACCTGACCGGCCTCGTCCCGGTCGAATACCCCACCACCCGCCAGGTGGGTGCGAGCGCGGCAGCGCGGGCGGCGGACATCAACGCCGCCTTCGCGGACCCCCAGGTACGCGGCATTCTCGCCGTCATCGGCGGCGACGACCAGATCACTGTCATCCCCCACCTGGACGCCGACCTGGCCCGAGCCGACCCGAAGCCGTTCCTGGGCACCAGCGACAACACCAACCTGCACCACTGGCTCTGGGGCCTCGGCATCGCCAGCTTCTACGGCGGGTCCTCCCAGGTGCACCTCGGCCCCGGGCCTGCCGTCGACGACATCCACGTCCGGTCGCTGCGAGCGGCACTGCTCACCGGGGAACGGCTGGAGATCACCGATCCGGGTGAGTCCGAGGACATCGGCATCGACTGGGCAGACCCGCAGGCGTTGAAGTCCTTTGGAGAGCGCGAACCGACGGAGCCGTGGAGTTGGTACGGGCCGCCCCGCGCGGTCACCGGCCCCACCTGGGGTGGCTGCCTGGAAGTCATCCAGTGGATCCTGACGGCGGGACGCTTCCCGTTTTCCCCGGAGGTCCTGCAGGGTGGGGTGCTGCTCATCGAAACGTCGGAGGAGCTTCTCCCCGCCCGTGAGGTCGGCTGGATCCTCCGATCACTGGGTGAACGCGGCTTCCTCAGCGCCGTCGACGCGGTCCTGGTCGCCCGTCCGCCGGTCTCCGACCACACCCGTCGACCCCCGGCCGCCGACCGGGAACGGCTTCGCGAGCAGCAGCGCGACACGGTGGTCGACGTGGTGGGCCGCTACAACCCCGAGGCGGTCGTCTGCGTCGGCGTTTCGTTCGGTCACACCAGACCGCAGTGGATCCTTCCCCACGGCGGCCCGGTCACCGTCGACGGCGTGGAACGCCGCATCTTCGCCGACTACCGGTAGGGGATCTCCGCCAGTTGCAGAGGGCGGAGAAATCACGTGGACCGGCACCGATCGTGGTTGGAAACTGCGGGGATGGAACCGACACAGACCGCCCTCATCGTGCCGATACCCGAGGCCGAGGAGGCGGTGGGCCGCTTCCGGGCATCGCTCGACCGGGCCGCCGGGTGGGGCGTGCCGGCGCACGTGACCGTCCTCTACCCGTTCCTGCCCCCGCAGCAGATCGATGAGCAGGTCATGGCGGTGCTGCGCGAGACCATTGCCGAGATACCGCGGTTCGACGTCGCACTGACGCACGTCGGCTGGTTTGGCGACACGGTCGTCTGGCTTGCTCCGCAGCCAGATCGTCCGTTCCGGGAGCTCACTGCGGCGGTGTGGCGGCAGTTTCCCGAGGCGCCCCCGTATGCCGGGGCACACAGCGACGTGGTGCCGCACCTGACCATCGGTCACGACGCGGCCAAGCCCACGCTGCGCCACGCAGCGGACACCGTCGCCGCGCACCTGCCGATCCACGCGACCATCGACAGGGTCCGGCTCATCGCCGGGACACCGGACGTCAGCCCTTGGCACACCGTCTGCGAATTCCCGCTGGGCGCCACAACAACTGCGCCGGCTGGCACGGGACGCGCAGCGGTCCGGGCGTGAAGTTGCGGCCCAGGTGGTGGCCACGTGGCTGGCCCGCCGGGCACTCGTGGCCCAGGAAACGTCGAAGGCCCTGACCGGAACTCACGTCCTGGCCAGGGCCTTCGCAGTGGAGCGGGTGACGGGAATCGAACCCGCACTGTCAGCTTGGGAAGCTGATGTTCTGCCATTGAACTACACCCGCAAGCGGCACCACTGTACCCGAGTCGTCGAGCCTCTGCACCCAGGTCCCCCCGGCGGCCGCACGTGTCCGCGTACCGCTCCGCGCGGCCTGGGCCGGGTTGATCCACTCGGCTTCCTGGAAGTCGGGGCATCCGAAGTGCCGGGACCACGCGATATCCCTGAAACCCAGTTGATCAACGCGGGCGGCGGGCGGCCGGCGGGCCGAGGCGTACACCCGGCGCCGGCTCCGCTGCGACGGAGCCGGCGCCGATGATCTTCCGGTCGTGGTCAGGCGGCAGTGCACTGGACGTCACGGCTGAGACGGGTCGGGCGGGTCTGCGGGACGGTCAGCGGGGCGGCCACCGCCGCCTGGGCGTTTGGGTCGAGCCAGACCCGAACGGCCGGCCGGCCCGGCGGGAGGCCCGGAATGCCCGCGATGTGCTGCTCACGGCGGGTGAGCATCGCCACGTCGACGGTGAACTCGAAGAGCCGCCAGTCGACCTGCGGCTCGGCCCGGGCGCTCTGCGCCAGGAGCGCCACCCGGACCGGATCGGTCACCGGACGGGCGCGACCCGCCACGTACGCCTCGTCGTCGCTCTCCTCTGCGGGGAACGAGTGCAGCGCGTAACGGCCGTCACGTTCGAGGTCGCGGCGCTTGGGCGAGTCGATGATGAAGCAGAACAGCCCCTCGGCGGTGATGACCGGGGAGACCGGATGGACGCGGGGCCCGCCGTCGGCACGGACCGTGGCCAGATAGCCGAAGCCCGGCCCGTATTGCTGGAGGAGAACGCGGATCCCGTCGGCGAGTCGGGGCTCGTCGGCGGCGAATTCGGACCAGGAAGCCATGTGGACATTCTATCGAACAAATGTACGAGCAGCGACCTCGACGCGCTGGTCACCGGCACCGAATCTGGCCATTTTTGGCAGCGCGGCTATGGTGGTCCGATGCTGCTCTCCGACCGCGACCTGGTCTCCGAGATCAAGGCCGGCACGCTGGGCCTGGAGCCGTTCGAGCCCACCCTGGTCCAACCGTCCAGCATCGACGTGCGACTCGACCGGCTGTTCCGGGTCTTCAACAACCACCTCTACACCCACATCGATCCGGCCATGCAGCAGGACGACCTGACGTCGGTGGTCGAGGTCCCCGACGGCGAGCCGTTCGTGCTGCATCCGGGGGAGTTCGTGCTCGCCTCGACGCTTGAGGTCATCTCGCTGGGTGACCAGCTCGCCGGCCGGCTGGAGGGCAAGAGCTCCCTGGGCCGGCTCGGTCTGCTCACGCACTCCACTGCCGGTTTCATCGACCCGGGCTTCTCCGGTCACGTGACGCTGGAGCTCTCGAACGTGGCGAACCTGCCGATCACCCTCTGGCCGGGCATGAAGATCGGGCAGCTCTGCATCTTCCGGCTCTCCTCGCCGGCCGAGCACCCGTACGGCTCGGTGGTCTACGGCTCGCGCTACCAGGGCCAGCGAGGGCCGACGCCCAGCCGCGCCTGGCAGCACTGGCGCACCTGGCCAACCCGCTGATACCAGAACGACGAGGGCCCGCCGCGACGTGATCGCGACGGGCCCTCCGGTCACCCGGGGTCAGCCTGGGCGGCCGTAGCTGTGGATCGGGCCGTCGTCGACCTTCTTCATCTTGATCGGTTGGCCGGCCTGCGAGGCGTGCACCACCCAGCCGCCGCCGACGTACATCCCGACATGGTGGATGTCGCTGTAGTAGAAGACCAGGTCGCCGGGGCGCAGGTCGCCCCTGCTGACGTTCTTGGTGACGCGGCTCTGCGCGGCGGCGTTGTGCGGCAGCGACACACCGGCCTTCGCCCAGGCGGCCAACATCAGCCCGGAGCAGTCGTACGAGTTCGGGCCCTCGGCACCCCAGACGTAGGGCTTGCCGATCTGCGCGCAGGCGAATTTGACGGCTGTGCCCGCTGCGCCGCCGGGGTAGCTGCCCGGGCAGGGCGCCGGGCGCAGCGGACCCCCGCCGCCGTTGCCGTACACCTTGAGGCGCAGCTTCTGTAGGCGGTCGATCTCTTCGTTGATCTGCTTCTTCTTCGCCGCCAGCTGGGCTTCGGTGCGGGTCAGCTGGGCCACCATCTCGTCCAGCGGCGCCTTCTGCGCGGCCAACTGGTCGCGCAGGTCGGCGACCTGGCGTACGTCCTTCTGCTGGTTGTGCGCGAAGCGGTCGAGCATTTCGAGCTGGCCGACCACCTCGCTGGGGGACCGGCTGCCGAGCACCGCATTGACGGTCGAGACGTTCTCACCCTTGTAGGCGCGTACGGCCAGCGCGCTGACCTTGTCCATCGCGGCGTCGACCTGGCGCTCCAGCGGAGTGATCCGGGCGGCCAGCGCGTCGGCCTGCTTGCGCTTCGCGGCGAGGTCGATCCGGGTGGCGTTGTGCCGTTCGATGATCGGTTCGAGCTTGTTCCAGTCGGCGTCGATCTGGCGCTCGATCTCGGCGACGGACGGGTCGGCGTGGGCCGCCGTGGCACTGCCGGTCAGGACGACGGCGACGCCGGCCAGCGCGGCGAGTGCGGTGGTGAAGCGGGACCAGCGTGGGCGCGGCACGATCGACGCCGGGCCGGCTGATGCCGACCGCTCGGACGACGGCCGCGGGGCATGGAGTGCCACCGGGGTTCCGTACTCCTTCTTCCTGACCGCCTACCGGGTTAGCTGACGGGTTCGGGCGGGAAGTCGGCGCCCTACCGCAGTTGCTGCGGATTCACCCCGAGGGACCTGGGTCCCCGGTTCGCTCGGAAACGACTCGGCGGTGTCGGTCCGTTACCGCCCGGGCTGGGCGGAGCTGCTGTCGGGCCGACGAATGACCAGAGTAGAGACGCCTGTTACCAATCCGCAACCCGTGCGGCCGTGACACTCCGTACCGATTGGACGAGGTCACCGACCGTGTGTGAAGAATTCTTTCTAAAGGCTTCGATAGATGGAAAGGTATTGACCTGACCTCCCGGACGGCGCGATGGTGACCTGACCTCACTCCGCGAGAATCTAGGGGGTTCGATGCACCATCCAACCCTGTCGACCGGCTGGCGCGCACTGCTCGCCGCCACCGTGGTCGCCGCCGCGACCACGGTGCCACTCTCCGTCGGCCCGGCCGCCGCCGCGCCCACCACCGACCGCCAGCAGCAGTACGCCGCCGCGGCCACCGATTACGGCGTGCCGAACGTCGTGCTGCTCGGCGTCTCCTACCTGGAGTCGCGCTGGGACACCAACGCCGGCACACCGAGCACCAGTGGCGGCTACGGCCCGATGCACCTGACCGACGCGCGGCACGTGACCGCCCTACCCGGACGCGGCCACCACGACGCCGGCGACGAGGACCCACGCGGGGACGACTCCCGTCCCAGCCGGGTGCCCGCGCCCCGACCGGTCGAGGCGCCCGCCCCGACCACCGCCGCGTTGCAGACCGTGGACGCCGCCGCCGCGCTGACCGGCGCCGCCCCCGAGGCACTGCGCACCGACGCGGTCCTCAACATCCGGGGTGGGGCCGCGCTGCTGAGCGCGTACCAGAAGGATCTGGGCGCGCCGGTCGGCACCGACACCGACCCGGCGGCCTGGTACGGCGCGGTGGCCCGCTACTCGGGCGCGGACAGCGCCGACGCCGCGGCGGCCTTCGCCGACGAGGTCTTCACCACCATCGGCGCGGGCCAGTCCCGGGTGACCGACGACGGCCAGCGGATCACCCTGCCGGCCCGCGCGGTGCAGCCCGAGCGTTCCTGGTTGGACCGGCTGGGCCTACGCCGGCTGACCCGCCCGGACGGGGTGGAGTGCCCGCGCACCATCTCCTGCGAGTGGATCCCGGCCCCCTATGAGGCGTTCGGCGACGGGGACTACGGCAACCACGATCTCTCCGACCGGCCCGCCCGGCAGAAGATTGAGTACATCGTCATCCACGACACCGAGGCGAGTTGGGCGACGACCCTGAAACTCGTCCAGGACCCGACCTACGTGAGCTGGCACTACTCGCTGCGCTCGGTCGACGGGCACATCGCCCAGCACGTGAAGACCAAGGACGTCGGCTGGCACGCCGGCAACTGGTACGTCAACGCGAAGTCGATCGGGCTGGAACACGAGGGCTTCGCGGCGCAGGGCACCTGGTACACCGAGGCGATGTACCGGACCTCGGCGAAGCTGGTCCAGCACCTGGCGCTGCGGTACGGCATCCCGCTGGACCGCCAGCACATCATCGGCCACGACAACGTGCCCGGCACCGTCGCGTCCACCGTGAGCGGCATGCACTGGGACCCGGGGCCCTACTGGGACTGGACCCACTACTTCAACCTGCTGCACGCGCCGCGACTCGACACCGGCACCCCGGCCACCGGTCTGGTCCGGATCGACCCGGACTACGCCACCAACCAGCCGACGTTCACCGGCTGCGTCACCGCGGGCGTGCCCTGCGCGCCGCGCGGCTCCTCCGCTGTGGTGCTGCGCAGCGCACCGTCGGCGGACGCGCCGCTGGTCAACGACATCGCGCTCCGCCCGGACGGCACACCGAACACGATGCTCGTCTCCGACCACGGGGCCCGGGCATCCGCCGGGCAGACGTACGCGTTGGCCGGGCGGCAGGGTGACTGGACGGCGATCTGGTACCTCGGGCAACGGGCCTGGTTCCACAACCCGGCGTCCGCGCCGACCGCCAGCTGGACCGTCGGCGTGGTGGCCACGCCGAAGCCCGGCCGAACCACGATTCCGGTCTACGGACGGGCGTACCCGGAGCAGGCGGCGTACCCGGACGGGGTGCCCTACCAGACGATATCCCCGCTCCAGTACACCCTGGCCGCCGGGCAGCGGTACGCCGTCGGCGCGGTACTGGCCGGCGAGTACTACCGGGCCAGCACGTTCGACGGCTCGTCACCCGGCGACTGGACGGTGATCCGCGGCAAGAACCGCTACGCGCAGATCCAGTTCGGCCACCGGATCATGTACGTCGACCTCGCCGACGTACAGCTGTTGCCGTCCCCGGTGGGCGCGCCCCGCTGACAACCACGACGGCCCCCGGTCGGTGACCGGGGGCCGTCGTGTCGCGCGAGGTGGATCAGCCGGGTCTGCGGAACCCGGCGATGGGCATGGTGGTGATGCTGGACACCTGTACCGGCTTGCCGGCACGTGGCGCGTGCACCATCTGGTTGTTGCCCAGATACAGCCCGACATGACTCAGGCCGGAGAAGAAGAAGACCAGGTCACCGGGGCGGGCATCGCCCCGCGAGATGGCCTTGCCCTCGTTCCACTGGTCACCCGTGTGGTGGGTGAGGTAGATCCCGGCCGCCTTGTAGGCGTACTGGGTCAGCCCCGAGCAGTCGAACGAGTTCGGGCCGGTGGCACCCCAGACGTAGGGCTTGCCGACCTTGCCGCAGGCGGTTTTGATCGCGGTGCGGGCCGCCGCGCTGACCACTCCGTTGATGGTCGGGCAGGCCGCGGTCACCACTGTGGTCTTCGGCATCGACGCCTCGAGCTTCTTGATCTCGCCGTCGATCTGCTTCTTCTTCGCCGCCAGGTCGTTCTGCTGCTTGGTCTGGGTGACGATCAGCGCGTCCAGCTTCTGTTTCTCGCCGTCGTACTTGGCCCGCACGGCCAGCACACCCTCGACCTCCTTGCGCTCCTGCGAAGCGAGCCGGTCGAGGATGGTGAGCTGCTCGGTGAGCGTGTCCGGCTTGGCGCTGACCAGCAGCGCGCCGATGTCGTGCGACGGGCCCGAGATGTAGTAGCGGGAGGCGAGGTCGCCGACCCGGTTGAGCGCCAGCTCGCTCTGCAGCGCCAGCGGCTCAATCTTCTTCTGCAGGTCCGCCGACTTCTGCCGGTTGACCTTCAGCTGCGCCCGGACCTTGTTGTACTGCTCGATGGTGGGCTCCAACTGCTCCCACTTCTTGTCGATCTGCGCCTCGATCTCGTCGACCGAGGGCGCGGCATGTGCCGGCGCGGTCAGCAGACCGGCGCCGACCGCCGCGGCAGCGACCAGGATCAGCACCCGGTGCGCGACGCGACGCAGGCCACCAGAGCGAGCAGACGCATTCAGGTCGTGACGATGAGGGGGCATGGTTGCCACCGGCACCGACTCCTTTGCAACCGACCGCCGGGCGCCTCGCGTGAGGGAAGGGCCGAGGCAGACGACCCACAGCGGTCGGTGCCCCACATTAGGGAAGCTCGGGGCGGTAATCAAGGCGGGCGCGGTAACCATCACTGTCGTGCAACCGCTTGCACACCAAGGGTATTGGCCCATCATCCAACGATTGCGGTCAATACGTCGTCGAGAGTGACCACACCGAGAGGTCGCCGCCCGTCGCTGACCAGCACCATGTGCCGCCGCTCGCGACGCATCGCCAGCAGCAGGTCGGCCAGCGTACGCTCCGGCGGCACCACCGCCAGCGGACGGTAGACGTCGGCCGGCACCGGGGATCGGCGACCCTGCCCGGCGTAGCCGAGGACGTCCTTGACGTGCACAAAGCCGAGCACCCGACGGGTCGATCGCTGCACCACCGGGAACCGGGACCGGCCGGTCCGGGTCGCCAGCACCTCCAGCGACGCCGGTGAGACGTCCTCGGCCACCGTCACCACCGTCGACCACGGTTGCAGCGCGTCCGCCGCCGTCCGCGCGTGCAGGGCCAGCGCGCCGGTGATCCGCGCGTGCTGCTCCGCGTCGAGCAGACCCTCGGTGCGCGCCTGGGAGACCAACCCGGCCAACTCCTCGGCGGTGAACACCGTCTTCACCGCCTCGGACGCCTCGATCCGCCAGAAGGCGAGCACCCGCCGGGCCGCCCATTTCATCGCGAGCAACAGCGGTTTGGTGGCCACACAGAACGCCAGCATCGCCGGCCCGAGCCAGAGCGCGGAAACCTCCGGACCGGCCAGCGTGATGTTCTTCGGCACCATTTCACCGACGACCGTGTGCAGAAAGACCACCACACCCAGCGCCAGCACGAACGCCACCGGGTGCACCGCCCGCTCCGGCAGGCCGGCCGCGTGGAACGGTGGCTCCAGCAGGTGAGCCAGCGCCGGTTCGGCGATCGCGCCCAGGCCCAGCGAGCAGACCGTGATGCCGAGCTGCGCGCCGGCGATCATCAACGGGATCTGGTTCATCGCCGACAACGCCCAGCGGGCGCGTTTCGACCCGGCTGCCAGCGGCTCGATCACCGTCCGCCGGGACGCGATGAGCGCGAACTCGCTGCCCACGAAGAACCCGTTGCCGAGCAGCAGCAGCACTGTCACCAGCAGCTCAGTCATCGTCGTCCGGATCCGCCGGGCGCAGCACCCGGACCTGCTCGATCCGGTGCCGCTCCACCTCGACCACAGTGAACTCCCAGCCGTCCGTCTCGACCGTCTCGCCGGCCAGCGGGATGTGCCCGAGCTGGGCCATCAGGAACCCGGCAAGCGTCTCGTACGGCCCTTCGGGCAGCCGGAAGCCGGTCTGCTCGGCCACCTCGTCGGAGCGGAGCACACCGTCGACAAGCACCGTGCGCTCACCGCCCGGCACGGTCAGCTCGACCGACCCGTCGTCGTCCACGCTCGCCGGGTCGAACTCGTCGGCGATCTCGCCGACCAGCTCCTCTACGAGGTCCTCGACGGTCACCACGCCGTCCGTGCCGCCGTACTCGTCGACCACGATGGCCAGGTCGGCCCCGGCCGCCTTCAGCGCGGCCAGGACGCCGTCCAGGTTCAGGCTCTCCGGCACGTACACCGGCTCGCGGGCCACCGAGCCGACAGTCGTCGACGCCCGGTCGGCCAGCGGCACGCCCAACGCGTCAGGGACAGCGGCCACCCCGGTCACCAGGTCCAGGGTCTCCTCGTACACCGGGAAGCGGGTCCGCCCGGTCCGCCGCGACTCCTCCAGCAGCTCGGCCACGGTGGCCGTGACGCGCAGCGCGACCACGTCCACCCTGGGGGTCATCGCTTCCGCTGCCCGCTTGTCACCGAAACGGATGGTGCGGCGCAGCAGCATCGCGGTGTCCGTGGGCAGCGCGCCGGCCCGCGCCGAGATGCCCGCCAGCAGGCCCAGCTCCTCCGGCGAGCGGGCGCTGGCCAACTCCTCCTGCGGCTCCACGCCGAGCGCCCGGACCAGCCGGTTCGCCGAGCCGTTCAACCCTCGGATCACCCAGCCGAACGTCCGGGAGAAGGTGTGCATCGGGCCGGCCGTGGCCAGCGCGGCCGGCATGGGCCGGGCCAGCGCCGCGTTCTTCGGCACCAACTCGCCGAAGAGCATGGAGATCAAGGTGGCCAGCGCCAACGCGAGGAACGGGGTGACCCGCTCGGTGCTGTCCCCGGCCAGCGGGCGAAGCAGCGGGGTGAAGAGGCGAGCCAGGGCCGGCTCGGCCAGGTAGCCGGTGAGCAGCGCGGTGATGGTGATCCCGAGCTGCGCACCGGAGAGCTGGAAGGAGAGTTCCCGCAACGCCGTGCGTACCGTCAGGGCGGCCTGGTCGCCCGCGGCGGCCCGCCTGTCGATCTCCGCCCGGTCGACAGTGACCAGGGCGAACTCGGCCGCGACGAAGAACGCGTTGCCCGCGGTCAGGGCTACGAAGCCGACCAGGGGCAACAGCGTCGTCAAGAGTAGGCCGTCGATGTCGCCTCACCTCGGCGAGATTCTTGCACGACGACGGCGGCCCTCAGGGGCCGCCGCCGTCGATGTTTCAGAACCCAGGGGTACGCGTCTCAGCCGCCGATCGGCGCTGTCTCCTTGCCGCCCTGCGGCTGCTCGGGCTTGACCGACCGGAGCAGCACGCGCGCCACGTCGATCACCTCGACCTGTTCGCCGGCGCCCTTGCCGTTGACCCCGTCGTTGAGCATGGTCGAGCAGAACGGGCAGCCGACCGCCACCGTCTTCGCCCCGGTGGCCATGGCCTCCTCGACCCGGTCCACGTTGATCCGCTTGCCGATCTTCTCTTCCATCCACATCCGGGCGCCGCCAGCACCGCAGCAGAAGGAGCGTTCGCTGTTTCGCGGCATCTCGGTCAGGTCGCCCGCGATGGCGTCGCCAAGGACCTCACGGGGGGCCGCGAAGATCCGGTTGTGCCGGCCCAGGTAGCAGGGGTCGTGGTAGGTGACGCTGCCGTCGACCGGCTGCACCGGCGTGAGCTTGCCGGTGGCGACCAGGTGCGCGAGCAGCTGGGTGTGGTGGACCACCTCGAACTCGCCGCCGAGCTGGCCGTACTCGTTGCCCAGGGTGTTGAAGCAGTGCGGGCAGGTCGCGACGATCTTGCGCTTGGCCTTGTCCCGGCCCTCGAACGCCTCGTTCAGAGTCTCCACGTTCTGCTGGGCGAGCATCTGGAAGACGAACTCGTTGCCGATCCGTCGTGCCGGGTCGCCGGAGCAGGTCTCGCCCTCGCCCAGGATCGCGAACTTCACGCCCGCCTCGTTGAGCAGCGTGGCCACCGCGCGGGTGGTCTTCTTGGCCCGGTCCTCGAACGCGCCGGCGCAGCCGACCCAGAACAGGTACTCGAAGTCGTCCACCTCGCCGACCCGGGGCACCTCGAAGTCCAGGCCCTTGGTCCAGTCCTCGCGGGTGTTCTGCGGGGCACCCCACGGGTTGCCCTTGTTCTCCAGGTTGCGCAGCATCACCCCGGCCTCGGAGGGGAAGCTCGACTCGATCAGCACCTGGTAGCGGCGCATGTCGACGATGTGGTCGACGTGCTCGATGTCCACCGGGCACTGCTCGACGCAGGCGCCGCAGGTGGTGCAGGACCAGAGCACGTCCGGGTCGATGACACCGCCCTCCTCGGCGGTGCCGATCAACGGCTTCTCGGCCTCGGCGAGGGCCAGCACGTCCAGGTGCGCGAGCTGCGCCTGGGTGGCCTTCTCCTCGCCGGTCAGGTCCTTGCCGCCGCCGGCCAGCAGGTAGGGCGCCTTGGCGTACGCGTGGTCGCGCAGGCTGAGCACCAGCAGCTTCGGCGACAGCGGCTTGCCGGTGTTCCAGGCCGGGCACTGCGACTGGCAGCGACCGCACTCGGTGCAGGTGCTGAAGTCCAGGAGGCCCTTCCAGCTGAACTGCTCGACGTGGGCGACGCCGAACTGGTCCTTCTCCGGGTCGGCCTCCTCGAAGTCGAGCGGCTTGCCCTGGCTGGTCATCGGGCGCAGCGCACCGAGACCGGAGCCGGCGGGCTTGGCCGGCTCACGCTTGAAGAAGATGTTGGGGAACGCCAGGAAGCGGTGCCAGGCGACGCCCATCGTGACGTTCAGCGAGATGACGATCAGCCACGTCATCGAGATAATGATCTTGATGGCCGCTGCGACGCTCACGCCGTCCGCCCAGTCGGGCAGCACCGCGCCGACGGCGTGGCTGACCGGGGTGGCCCAGAACGGGAACTCGAAATGGTCGGTGGCGACCTTGAAGCCCCGGATCACGAAGCCGAAGATCAGGACCAGCAGCACGATCCACTCGACGAAGTAGCCCTGCCACATGGTCGAGCCGGTGAACCGGGATCGCCCGCCCGGGCGGGCAGGCCGGTTGCGCAGCCGGATCGCCATCAGCACCAGGATGCCGACCAGACCCAGCACCCCGATGATCTCGGTGACCAGGCCGAAGATCGTCCAATGCCCGATGAACGGCAGACCGCCGTCGGTGGTGACCACCTCGAAGTACGCCTCGAGCACCAGCAGGGACAGCACGACGAAGCCGACCATCACGAACCAGTGGGCGGCGCCCACCACGCCCCACTTGAGCATCCGGGTGTGGCCGGCCGTCTCCACTAGCATCGTCCTGGCGCGGGCGACCTTGTCGGTGAACCGCTCCGGCGCGGGTTGCCCGAGCCGGATGACTGCCACCATCTTCAGGACCGCACGCACCGCAAGCCACACCGCCACGGCGGTGATGGCGGCCGCGAGGATCGTGGTGACGATCTGGACGCTGCCCATCGAGTTGGCCTCCCCGGTCTGCTGCCTGATGACCTCGCTCTGCTCGGTCATGCAATGCAGCCTACGCGAAGGTTACCCAGCGGTAACGTGAGTCATCTCGCAGTAGGCCGCGCTGCCTGCGCACACCATAGGGGGCCCCGCCCGATCGTGCCGGGCAGGGGCTCGACGGGGTGACGTGAGACCGCCGCCGACGCGACGGTCTAAACGGATCAGCGCCAGCGGGAGAGCAACGCCAGCGAGGCGACCATCGCGCCGAAGCCGACGGCGAGGTTCCAGTAACCCCACGCCATGACCGGGTACTCCTGCTCGGACAGGTAGTAGAGCACCAGCCAGCCGATCCCGACGACGATCAAGGCGACCGCAGTGATCGGCAACCATACCGGGCTAGGCTTGCGCGACGACGCCGTCGTCGTCGGACGGACGTCCGTCGGCGGGGTGTACACCTTCTTCTTACGGACCTGAGACTTGGGCACGGCGCTCTCCAGAGGGGTGACGACCTCGTCCGGCCTGACAACCGGGCACGGGGGCGACGGTCCATGGCCAATAATGTTCGAGAGCTAGCGTAGTCCCGATTGCCCGCCCGGACCACGAATGGGGTCAGGCAGGTGCACGGAGTGACCGAAAGAGGCGGGACTGTTCGCATCACCGGCCCGGCCGGCACGGACGATCCCCGACACGCGGAAGGAACGCTCGGTGGAGTACACATCCGGCGCAACCTCCTGGCAGAAGGTCCTCCGACGGGCCGCCGCCGGGCTGCTGCCCCGGCGACCGCGTCAACGCCGTCCGGGCTGGTCGATCGGGGTGCCCCTGATCGCCGCGGCGGCCGGGTTGCTCTTCACCACCACCGCGACCACCGCGGGCGGCACCGCGCTCCGGGAGGACCGGCGACCCCAGCTCAACCAGCTCATCGAGGACCGACGCGAGCAGGTGGCAGCCAGCGAACGGCGCGCCGCCACACTGCGCGGCGAGGTCGAGCAGCGGACCAACACGCTGGCCGGCTCGGACGCCCCGATCAAGGATCAGCAGAATCGCGCCCAGGGCAGCCTCCAGGACGCCGGGTTCACCGCCCTCGGTGGGCCCGGGGTCACGGTCGAGCTGAACGACGCCCCACAGCTCGACCAGACGCAGTCGGACGCCAGCAACGACGACCTGGTGGTGCATCAGGGGGACGTGCAGGCGGTGGTCAACGCGCTGTGGGCCGGCGGCGCCGAGGCCATGTCAATCATGAACGTCCGCGTGCTCAGCACCAGCGCGGTACGCTGCGTCGGTAACACCCTGCTACTCCACGGCAGGGTGTACTCCCCACCGTTCAAGATCGTAGCAATCGGCGATCCCGCTGCCCTCCAGCAGGCCCTCGCCAGCTCTGAGGGAGTCCGGTTGTTCAAGGACGCGGTCGACGACTACCAGCTCGGCTACAAGGAGACTGCCTCGACGGTGCGAGTTCCCGCATTCGAGGATTCCACCGCCCTGCGCTCGGCTACGGTGCCCAAGTGAGCGGGCCGGACGAGCGTCGCGACGGGCGACACCGGGACCAGACCAACGAGCCGACGGACTTCCTGCCCAAGTTCGACCGGCCCGAGTCGGCCCCCGGGCCACCGACCCCGGCCAGCAACTGGCCCGAGCCGGTGCTGCACCCACCGCGAGCCGAACAACCCGCGCGGCCGAGCAGCACTCGACAGGAGCCGACCGGGACCCCGGGCCGCCCGGGCGCCGAGGCCCCGCCGCCCTGGCCGGGCGCCACAGCTGCCGGTCCGGGCCCGCACGGCGGTGCCGGGGTTCCCTCCGCGACCGCCCCCGGCCGTCCGACCGCCACCAACCAGGGCCCGATTCGACCCGCTGCCCCCGGCAACGCCCCGACCCGACCCCCCGCGTCCAGCGCCGCGTCCACCCGACCGACAACGCCCAGCGCCGCCCCGACCCGACCGCCGACCGCCGGCAACCCACCGGGTGCCGCGGCGACCTGGCCGTCGACGGCCGGCGACCCACCGGGTGCCGCCCCGACCCACCCGGCCACGCCCGGCGGGATGCCGACCCGGCCGACGACCTCCGGGCCTGTCTCCTCCGGCCCCTCGACGCCGCCGCTGGCCGACTCGCCGACCGCGTACATTCCGCAGGTCACCGCCCGGCCCACCGGCTCCCCGGCCACCCCGGCCGCCCCGGACCGGGTCGCGGCCGGGCAGGAGAATTTCGCGTCGACCGGGCCGAGCCGGGTCCCACCGAGCGCTGGAGTGGATCGCCTCGCGGACCCGGCCGCCACCGCGCTGATTCCGGCCGTGCCCGCCACACCCGCCACCAGGCCACCGACCATGGACTCGACAGCGTTGATGGGTGCCGTTCCCCGCACCGCAGTCCCCGACGAGCCGACCGGCGACCACCCCGCCGACCCTCCCCAACCCCGGCGCGGTGAGCGGGTCGTCCCACTCCGTCCGCAGCAGACCGGCGAGGGCTACAAGAGCGTCTACTCCGAACTCACCCGCCCGTCGTTCGGTTCGCGCCTGCGCACCGGCGTGCGGGTCACCGGCGAGGTCCTGATCACCTTCGGCCTGGTGGTCCTGCTCTTCGCCGGCTACGAGGTCTGGGGCAAGTCGGCCATCGTCGACGCCCACCAGAACGACCTCAACAACGAGCTGGCTCAGGCGTGGGGCCCGTCCGACGACCCCACTGTCGCCCCGTCGGTGGGCCCGAGCGTCAAACCCTCCCCACCGGTACGCGGCAAGCCGCTCGCCGGCCTCTACATCCCCAAGCTCGACAAGAACTGGGTCGTCGTCGAGGGGGTCACCCAGCAGGACATCCGCTTCGCCCCGGGCCACTACCCGACCAGCGCGCTCCCTGGTCAGGTGGGCAACTTCTCCGTCGCCGGCCACCGCAACCGGGCCACCTTCTGGCGGCTGGACGAGCTGGACGAGGGCGACCCGATCGTGGTCGAGACCAAGACCGACTGGTACGTCTACCGGGTGTCGCAGTCCCGCATCGTCCGGCCGACCCAGGTCGAGGTGGTGGCGCCGGTGCCCGGCGAGCCGGACAAGAAGGCGACCAAGCGGATGCTCACCCTGACCACGTGCAACCCGAAGTTCGACAACTACCAGCGGCTGATCATTCACGCCGAACTGGACCGTACCCAACCCAAGTCCGCTGGCCGCCCGGCGGAGCTGGGAGGCTGACCCGATGTACGCGTTCATCTGGCGCAAGCTGCCGTTCGGCCTGCTCGGCAAGTTGACCGGCTCGGTGCTGCTAGTCGCCGCCACTGTGGCCCTGCTCTGGTACGTCGCCTTCCCGTGGGCCGAGCCCCTGCTGCCCTTCGACGACGTGCAGGTCGAGTCCGGCGTACCCGCCGAGACCGGTGGCGGCGGCGACCCGGTGACCGGGGAGACCCCGGCCGGCGATGAACACGAACTGCCGTACGACACCGACCAGAACAACCCAGCGCCTCCCTCCCCGAGCAGGTGACCATGCGCGTCCTGGTGATCGACAACTACGACTCGTTCGTCTTCAACCTCGTGCAATATCTGGGCCAACTCGGCGTGGACTGCGAGGTCCGCCGCAACGACGAGATCGACGTCGCCGAGGTGGGCACGGTTGGCGCGGACGGCATCCTGCTGTCGCCCGGGCCGGGCAGCCCGGACCGCGCCGGCATCTGCCTGGACGTCATCCGGGAGTACGCGGGCCAGCTGCCGATCTTCGGTGTCTGCCTCGGCCACCAGGCCATCGGTGAGGCGTTCGGGGCGACCGTGACGCGCGCCCCGGAGCTGCTGCACGGAAAGACCTCCGAGGTGCGGCACCACTCGGTCGGCGTACTCGCCGGCCTGCCCGACCCGTTCACCGCCACCCGGTACCACTCACTCGCGGTGCTGCCCGAGACGCTCCCGGACGAGCTGGAGGTCACCGGCTGGACCGGCTCCGGCGTGGTGATGGCGATGCGGCACCGCACGCTGCCCATCGAGGGCGTCCAGTTCCACCCGGAGTCGGTGCTCACCGAGGGCGGTCACCTGATGCTGGCCAACTGGCTGGCGAGCTGCGGTCACCCCGAGGCGCTGGAGCGCGCGCCCGCGCTGGCCGCCGAGGTCGACGCCCGTCGTCGCGCGGCCTTCGCCACCACCTGAACGCCGGGCCGACGCGCCTCGGGTCCCTGGGGGCACCCGCCGGCCGGGTCAGCCCCGCAGAGCCTGCTGGATCGCCGGGTCCGCGGGCGAGCGCACCGCCGTCGGTCTGTTGCGCACCGCGTCCCACGCCGCCTTGCCACTGGCGAAGTAGTCCCGAACCGACTTCTCGGCGAGCAGTGCGGCGCCACAACCGTCGCAGCGGGCGGTCACCCCGTCGACGTCCAAACCGAGGTGCCGGCACAGCGTCACGGCTCGGGACAGGTGGTAGGACTGGGTGACGATCAGGGCACGTTCGACGCCGTACACCTCGCGGGCTCTCGCGCAGCTGTCGTAGGTGTCCAGGCCGAACGGGTCGGCCACCACCCGACGCCTGTCGACACCGCGCTCGGAAAGGTACGTCGTCATCACCGCCGGCTCGTCGCCGGACGCGCCGCCACCGTCGCCCGACACCAGGACGACCTTGGCCCGTCCGCTGGTCACCAGCTCGGCGGCGGTGTCCAGGCGGCCGGCCAGACGGTCCCCCGGCCGCTGCCGATCGGCAGCCACCTCGGTGCCGAGCACGATCACCACGTCGGCGGCCGGCGCGTCGGCGGCGGCGTACACGTGCCCGCGGGCGGCGAGCGTCGTCCACAGCCACGGGGAACTGGCGAGCACCAGCACGACGAGGCCCGAGAGCGCCAGCCGGCGGACGCGGCGAGGCCACCGCCGCACCGCCCCGACCGCTGGCGTTTCAGCCTCGGTCATGCCGATGCCCGCGGGTGGCCTAGTCCTGCGGCCGGCCCGGCGGGGGCGGGAACGGCAGACCGATGCCGCCCCCGTTGCCGGGAGTGGTCGGCGTCGTCGTCGGCGTGGCCGTCGGAGTGATCGTCGGCGTCGGGTCGGTCTCCGGCTCCGGCTGACTCACCTTGATGATCACCCTCGTGCCGGTGGGCTTCTTCTCCCGGCCGTTCGGACTCTGGTCGGTGACCTTCCCCGCCTCGGCGGCGGGCACCTCCGGACCGTCCTGCACGACAGCCGTGAATCCGTCGTTCTTGAGGACGCGGGTGGCCTCCTCCTGGCTCAACCCCACGACGTCCGGCACCTCACGAACCTTGCCGTTCGAGACGGTGAGCGTAATCTCCGTGTTTACGGGGACGCTCTCACCCTCGGGCGGTTCGACCTTGAGAACCTCGTCCTGGCTCGCCTCGTCGTCCACCGTCTTGATCTCGTACTTGAGCTTCGCCTCGGTGAGCCGGGCGATGGCGCTCTCCCGCTTGCTGCCCCTCAGCCCGGCCGGAACGCGTACCTCGGGAGCGCCGCCACAGACCTGAATGGTGACCGTTTCGTTCTGCTCCAGCCGGCGGGCTGGCGCCGGATCCTGGTTGACGACGTTGCCCTTCGTGCAGTCGCTTGCCAGCACCGGGTCACCCACCTTCGGGGACAGCCCGGCGTTGCGAATCTCGGCGATCGCGATGGCCTGGCTCTTGCCGGTGAGGGTGGGCACCGACTTCAGGTCCTTCTCCTGCTGGGTCCAGAGCAGGGCGGCGACCAGGGCGATCACCGCCAGCACGCCGACCGCGCTGAACATCGCGATCAGCCAGGAGGACGCCTTGCGCTGACGTGGGTCACCCACCCGGGCCGGGATCTGCCCGGTCTGCGGCCCACGGCCGGAAGCCGGATAGCCGCCCCCACCGCCGGCCGGGGCCATCGCCACCGTCTCCGCCTCGCGCAGCACCGGGGTGGCCAGCACGGGCCGGCCAGCGGCGGCGCGAAGCAGGTCGGCCCGCATCTCGCCAGCGCTCTGGTAGCGGTTGAGCGGGTTCTTCGACAGCGCCTTGAGCACGATCGCGTCGACGGCCGGGGTCACGTCCGGGTTGATGTCGCTCGGCGTCGGCGGCGTCTCCCGTACGTGCTGGTAGGCGACGCTGACCGGGCTGTCCCCGACGAACGGCGGGTGCCCGCAGACCAGTTCGAAGAGCACGCAGCCGGCCGCGTACACGTCGGAGCGGGCGTCGACGGCCTCGCCCCGTGCCTGCTCCGGCGAAAGGTACTGGGCCGTGCCGATGACCGCGCTGGTCTGCGTCATGGTGGTCGCACCGCTGGCCAACGCCCGGGCGATGCCGAAGTCCATCACCTTGACCTGGCCGGTCTGGGTGAGCATCACGTTGCCGGGCTTGATGTCCCGGTGGATGATGCCGTGCCGGTGGCTGAACTCCAGGGCGGCGCACATGTCGGCGCAGATCTCCAGCGCGCGGCGCGGCTGCAGTCGCCCCTCGGCGCCGAGGACCTCCTTCAAGGTCCGCCCGTTCACGAACTCCATGACGATGAACGGCAGCGTCTCACCTGTCGGCGCGGTCTCCTCGCCGGTGTCGTAGACCGCCACGATGGCCGGGTGGTTGAGCGAGGCGGCGTTCTGCGCCTCCCGACGGAACCGCATCTGGAACGTCGCGTCCCGGGCGAGGTCGGTGCGGAGCATCTTGATCGCGACGTCCCGACCGAGCCGGAGGTCGCGACCACGGTGCACCTCGGCCATGCCGCCATAGCCGAGCAGTTCGCCGACCTGGTACCTGCCACCGAGCAGGCGGGCCTGCGCTGTCATCGCGTCTGTCGTCCTTCGCTCGTCGTCGTCCCGCCGTTGCCCGGCTGGAGTCGTACCTCTCGACGGTACGACGTCCGGGTCGGATCGTCGCGCCGGTCGAGTCGTAGCGCGCCGGACGCCACGGTGCGCGGCGTCAGCCCGGCGGATACGCCGGCCTGCGACTGCTTCCGTAGGTTGTAGGAAATCACGCCCGAGCAGAGCAGGACCAGCACGGCCAGCAGGATGGCGAGAAGCACCATTCCGGGCCGGGACCGCTGGGGCTGGGCTGACGGCGTCGCCGCGCCGGCCGGTCGGGCGTACGCCGGCGGGTGTTCCTGCCGGGGCGGCCCGGACGGCACCGCTGCCGCACCGCGCGGGTAGCCGTTCGGCGCGCCAGGCTGCCGGCCGGGCTGGACGGCCGGCGCGACGGCGGTGGGGCGTGGCTGTTGGGCGGGCGCGATCGCTGTCGGCCTCTGCCCGGCCACCGGCGGGCGGGCGGTGGGCGGACGCATCTGGTGCACCTGCGGCACCTGGGCTCGGCCGGGCGCGGCGGGTGAGGCGGGCGCCGCGGAGACCGGCCCGGAGTTGCCGGCGGCCCGGGCCTGCTGGGAGAGCGCGGCCTTGAGTTGACGGGCGACCCCGGCGAGTGCGGCGGCGCTCGGCCAGCGGGCGGCCGGGTCCTTGGCCAACGCGCGCTCCACCAGGGCACGCACCTGCGGTGGGATGTCGGCCGGCAGCGGCCGGGGCGTCTCGCGGACGTGCCGCATCGCGATGTCGAGGGGGTTGTCGCCCTCGAACGGCCGCCGACCGGCCAGGCACTGGTAGGCGACCACGCCGAGGGCGTACACGTCGGACGCCGGGGTGGCCACGCCGCCGGTAGCCTGCTCCGGCGAGATGTACGAGGCGGTGCCGAGGACCGAACCGGCGGCGGTGAGCTGGCCGACCAGGTCGGAGCGGGCGATACCGAAGTCGGTGAGCACCAGCGTGCCGTTCGGCCGGACCAGCAGGTTGCCCGGTTTCACGTCGCGGTGCACGATGCCCTTCTCGTGCGCGGCGTGCAGCGCGTCGGCTGCCTGCGCGACGAGGGCCATCGTCCGGGCCGGAGTGAGCCGGCCGACCCGGCTCAACGTGGACGACAGGGCGTCACCCTCGACGTACTCCATGACCAGGAAGGCGATCTGCTGGTCGTTGCCGAAGTCGTAGACGTCGACCACGCCGGGATGGTTGATGGTGGCCATGGTGCGGGCCTCGCCGCGAAACCGCTCGCCGAAGTCCGGGTCGTCGAGCAGTGCGGGGAGCAGGCTCTTTACTGCGACCGTCCGGCCGAGCACCTGGTCGGTGCCGCGCCAGACGTCACCCATGCCGCCGCTGGCGATCCGCTCGTCGAGGCGGTAGCGGTTGCCGAGCTGCACGCCGGGGCTGAGCATGTCAGCGCCCCCCTGGGTCGGTGATGGCGGCCCGCATGATCTGACCGGCGATCCGAGCGGCCTCGCCGCTACCACCGGGGCCGGCCTGCTCCAGCATCACGCAGACCGCGGAGACCGGGTTGCCGTTCTTGTCCAGGGCGAAACCGATGAACCAGCCATGGTCGGGACGGTCCGGAGCGGACTGGGCGGTGCCGGTCTTGCCGCCGACCGTGTAGCCGTTGAACGCGGCCTTCCGCCCCGTCCCGTTCTGGACCACGCTGACCATCATCTCGCGCAGGTCGGCGGCGACCTGCGGCTCGACGGGCTGGCGCAGCTCCCGTGCCTTCGCGGTGTAGTAGCTGGTGGTCCGGTCCGGAGCGAGCAGCTGCCGCACCAGGTACGGCCGCATTTGGCTGCCGTTGTTGGCGATCGAGCCGGCGATCATGGCACCTTCGAGCGGCGTCATCCGGACGTTGTTCTGGCCGATCGAGGACTGGGCCAGCGCGGCCGGGTCGGTGCTGCCGTCCGGGTTCTGCATGTCGCCGGTCCGGCTCGCCTCGGTGCGCAGACCGTCCTCGCCGAGCTGCCCGACGGTCAGGTCCTCCTGCTCGAAGCCGAACTGGCGGGCCTTCTCCTTGATGGTCTCCGCGCCCAGCCGCACACCGAGCTGCGCGAAGCCGGTGTTGCACGACTCGGTGACCGCCTTCAGCAGGGTGACCTGCCGCTCCGGGCAGATCGTCGGCTCGGCGTTGCGGATCGGAGTGCCCGAGGTGGGCGCGGTGTAGCTGGGACCGGCCGGGATCTGGGTGGTCTTGGTGACGCCGTTCTCCAGCGCCGCCGCGGCCACCACGATCTTGAAGGTGGAGCCGGGCGGCAGCGTCTCGGACAGCGCGCGGTTCTTCAGCGGACCCTCCGGGTCCTGTTCCAGCTTGTTGTACGCCGCCGCTGCCTCGTTGGTGTTGTGGCTGGCCAACGGGTTCGGGTCGAAGCTCGGCATGGAGACCAGCGCCTGGATGGCACCGGTACGCGGGTCGATGGCGATCGCCGCGCCCCGCTTCGCGCCCACGTCGTTGTTGCGCAGCTGGTCGTACGCCACGTCCTGGGCCCGCTTGGAGAGCGTGAGCAGCACGTTGCCGCCGCCGGTGTCGTCGCCGGTGAACATGTCCTTCAACCGGTCGCCGATCAGCTGGTCGCTGGTGCCGGCCAGGAAGTCGTTCTCCACCCGCTCGATGCCCTGGTCGGCGAGGTTGACCGGCTTGTAGCCGAGCACGTGGGCGTACTTGGCGCCGCTCGGGTAGGTGCGCAGGAACTTCAGGTTGCCGGTGGTCTCCTTGCTCGTGGCAAGGGCCGTGCCGCCAGCCTCGATGTTGCCCCGCTTGCGGTCGTACTCGGCGACCTGGACCCGACCGTTGTAGTCGCTGGTGCGGTATTCATCCGCCTTGTAGGCCTGGATCCAGTTCAGGTTGGCGAAGAGCAGACCGAACAGGACCATGACGACGACGCCGACGCGGCGCAGGGGTGCGTTCACGGCTTGATCACCTCCGTGGGAGCACCGTGCAGCTGCTCGGGCGGGCCACCGCTGGGACGGGCCGCCTTGCCGCCGCCTCCTCCGGTCACCGGCCGGCGGGCGCCGTCGGAGACCCGCAGCAGCACCGCGATGAGCAACCAGTTGGCCATCAGCGACGACCCACCGGCGGACAGGAACGGGGTGGTCTGACCGGTCAGCGGGATGAGCTTGCTGATCCCGCCGACGATCACGAAGACCTGCAGACCGAGGGTGAACGCCAGACCGCCGGCGAGCAGTTTGCCGAACGAGTCCCGAACCGCGAGCGCGGCGCGCAGCCCGCGCTCCACGATGAGCAGGTAGACGACCAGCAGCGCGGAGAGGCCGAAGAGGCCGATCTCCTCACCGATGCCGGCGAAGATGAAGTCGTTCTGCACCTCGGGCAGGATCTCCGGCTGGCCGCCGCCCGGCCCGGCACCGAAGAGCCCGCCCGTGCCCAGGGCGAGCAGGCCCTGCACGAGTTGGTAACCCTTGTTCGTCGGGTCGGCGAACGGGTCGAGCCAGATCTCCGCCCGCACGTAGAAGTTGGCGAACGGCCCGCCGACCGTCGAGCCGAGGAAGTAGGCGAGGTACGCGCCGCCGAAGAAGAGGACCAGGCCGATCAGCAGCCAGCTGACCCGTTCGGTGGCGATGTAGAGCGTCACCACGAACATGCCGAAGTAGAGCAGCGAGGTGCCCAGGTCCTTCTCGAAGACCAGGACCAGGACGCTGATCAACCAGACGCCGACCACCGGGCCGAGGTCACGGCCACGCGGGAAGTCGATGCCGAGGAAGCGTCGGCTGGCCAGCGACAGCACCTCACGCTTGCGCACCAGGTAGTAGGCGAAGAAGACCAGCAGCGCCAGCTTGGCGAACTCACCCGGCTGGATGGAGAAGCTGCCGACCCGGACCCACAGCTTCGCGCCGTTGATCTCGGAGATGCTCGACGGCAGCACCGCCGGGATCATCACCAGCACGATGCCGGCCAACCCCAGGGTGTACGCGTACCGCGAGATCGACCGGTGGTCGCGCATGATGGCGAGCAGCGCGGCGGCGAGGATCACCGCACCGAGCGTCCAGGCCAGCTGGCGCCCGCCCTGCCCGGCGAAGACGGCCAGGCCCTCCCGCTCGGCCACCGGGGCGTCGCCCAGGTCGATCCGGCGGAGGAAGCCCACCCCGAGCCCGTTGAGCAGGGCCACCGCCGGCAGCAGGGCCGGGTCGGCGAACGGGGCCAGGAACCGGATGACCAGGTGCAGGCCGAGGAAGACCGCGCCGAGCGCTGCGGCCGGCATCCAGAAGTCCGGGGTGACAGTGTCCAGCAGGTTCGCCTCGACGGTCGCCCCGTACGCGGCCACCAGCACCATCGCGAGCAGCAGCAGGGACAGCTCGGCGTTGCGGCGCGACCGCGCCAGGCGTACGCCGGATTGCTCGCCCGCGGTGGCGGGCGAGGGTGCCGGTGTGGCCGCTACGGTCACGGGTGGAGTCCTCAGAATCTCAGCCGACGCTCACTCAGGAGACCGGCAACCGGCTGGGTCTAGCGCCGGCGGGGCCGAGTCGGAGGGCGTGACGTCGGGTGTGGTGGTCGCGCCGGCCCCACCGAGAGCGGTGGTGGCACCGACGGTCGGGCTTGCGCTGACGACCCTGTTGGGGGTCGGCGACGCGTTGACGCTCGGGCTGCCGTTCGGGGTTGGCGTCACACCGATCGGGGTCGGTGTGGGCGTGGGCGTGTTGCCGCCGGTGGCGGTCGGGTCGAGCGGGCAGAGCGGCTTCAGGTTGGGGTTGCTCGGCGTGTCGCTGGTCAGCTCGGCGAGCTGACGCTCGGCGTCCGGCTCACTCTTGGCCCGGATGCCGACCTTGACGGTGTCCTGCGCGGCGACAGTGAGGTCGTCCAGGCGGGTGCCGCTGCGGCGGTGCACGCTGGACAGGTCCATCCCGGCGATCTGACCCTGGACACCGCGGAAGACGGCGACCTGGCCCTCTTCGGTGGCTCCCACGTAGTACTGCCGCTGGGTGTACGTCCAACCACCGAACGCCGCACCGCCGACGATCACCAGCAGGGCCAGCGCCATCGCGGCGGTCCGGACCGGGCGTCGCTTCGGCCGGTCGGTGTCATCCTCGGCGGCCGCCGGCTCCTCGGGCGCGGCCGGGCGCGGCGCGGAGAGCGCCGAGGCCCGGGCGGCCGGAGTCGAGTCGTCGGCCGAGGTCGCCATGCCCCGGTCCCGGGCGGCGGCGCCGCCCACGATCGGGGTCGCCTCGACGATGTCCTGGTCCGTGGCGTCGGCGATGATCACCGTGATGTTGTCCGGCCCACCGCCGCGCAGCGCGAGCTGCACCAGCCGCTCGACGCACTGCTGCGGGTCGGCGTACTCCCGCAGGGTCTCGCCGATGGTCTCGGCGCTGACCACGCCCGAGAGGCCGTCGCTGCAGATCAGGTACCGGTCGCCGGGCATGACCTGGCGGACCGAGTATTCCGGGTCGATGTCCCGACCGTCGAGGGCGCGGGTGAGCAGCGACCGCTGCGGGTGGCTGCTCGCCTCCTCGGCGCTGATCCGGCCTTCGTCGACAAGCATCTGGACGTACGTGTCGTCCTTGGTGATCTGCGCGAACTCGCCGTTGCGCAGCAGATAGGCCCGCGAGTCGCCAATGTGGACCATTCCCAGCTTGCTGCCGGTGAAGAGGGTCGCCGTCAGCGTGGTGCCCATCCCCTCCAACTGCGGGTTGGCGTCCACCGTGTCGCGGAGTTGTTGGTTGGCGGTGCCCACGGCCGAACGCAACGCATCGACGAGAGCGTCCCCCGGGACGTCCTCGTCGAGCGGCGCCATGGCACCGATGACGATGTTGCTGGCGACGTCACCGGCGGCCATACCGCCCATGCCGTCGGCAACGGCGAGTAACCGCGGCCCGGCGTAGACGGAGTCTTGATTGCCGTCTCGGATCAGACCGCGGTCGCTGTGGGCCGCATAGCGCAGGGTCAGAGTCATGGCCGTAATTCGAGGGAAGTGCGGCCGATCCGGATCGGCACGCCGAGGGGGACGGGGGTTGGTCCGGAGACCTTAGCGCGATCGAGGTACGTGCCGTTAGTCGAGCCGAGGTCCTCGACGTACCACTGCCCGTCACGCGGCACGAGCCGGGCGTGTCGCGCGGAGGCGTAGTCGTCGGTGATGACCAGGGTGGAGTCCTCAGCCCGACCGATGGTGATCTGCGCTTCACCGAGAGTGATTTTCGTGCCGGCCAGCTGACCGGCCGTCACGACCAGTTGGTGCGCCGCCCTGCCCCGCTTCACCTTCGCTGGCTTGGTCGCCTGCCCCGTCGAGGCGCCCACCGCGCGTGGCGCGGCCACCAGGCGACCGGACCGGGCGCCCGCGAAGAGGTCCCGGCGGATCACGCCGACCACCGTGAACACGAAGATCCACAGCAGGATCAGGAACCCGAACCGGGCAACGGTGATGACCAGTTCCGGCAAGGCGGGTCAGCCGTCCACGCGGAAGGTCAGCGTCGTCGTGCCGAGCTGGACCATGTCACCGGGGTTGAGCGCGACGGCGGAGACCCGCTGCCCGTTCACCATGGTGCCGTTGGTCGAGCCCAGATCGGTCAGCACGACCTGGCCCCCGTCGAAATCCAGCCGGGCGTGTCGGCGGGAGATGCCGACGTCGGGCAGGCGCAGGTTGGCCTGGTCGCCGCGACCGATCACCGTCGACCCCATCTGGAGGGGGTAGGTACGACCGTCGCCGGAGACCAGCCGCACGTTGCGACCGCCACCGTGCCCGGGCGGCGGGCCGTAGCCACCGCCCTGGTCGTACGCGGGGTAGGCGGGCGGGCCGGCGTCGTAGCCGGGTGCCGACACCGGGGCGACCTCGCCGCCGGTGTAGACCTCGGCCGTGACACGGAACATGCCCGTGTCCAGGCCCTCGCCTCGCTCGATCTCGACGATCACGTCGCCGTAGACCGTCCACGCCTGCTCGCCGATGAACTCCGCCTGCGACTGGGCCAACTCCTGGGCCAGCGCGGCGGCGTACGGCGCCAGCCGACTGTGGTCGAACGGCGAGAGATCGATCACGTAGCGGTTGGGCACCAACGTGCGCCCACCGGCCAGGATCGCCTTGTGCGCCTCGGCCTCCCGCTGCATGGCGTTGAGGATCTCCACGGGGTGGACCACCCCTTTGAAGACCTTGGCGAAGGCCCCTTCGACCAGGCCTTCCAGACGCTTCTCGAAGCGTTGCAGCACGCTCACCGGCTCCTCCTCGGGTCCCGAGGACATGATGGTATCCGGCCGGCGCGCGCGCAGCTCACACGCCGCTCGGCCGGCTGCTCTCGACCCGTTCGGAAGGGCCGGGATTGTCGTGCTAATCTTTCGTCCGCCACGAACGGTAATCGCTCGTGGCGAGCGCCAGGGACAGCGTAGTATTCCCGGGGCCCGTTGGAGACAGCGGGGCCGGGGCGGCTAAAGTGTTCCGGGTTGTGCCACGGGGATGTGGCGGAATGGCAGACGCGCACGGTTCAGGTCCGTGTGCCCGAAAGGGCGTGGGGGTTCAACTCCCCCCATCCCCACCACCGACGAGGGCTCCGCTTGATGCGGGGCCCTTCCGTCATATCGGGGCGTGCTGGACGTCACGCTATGCTCCGATGGATTCTGCCTCCGATGGACCAGGAGTGGCGTGTGAGTGTCGCGTTGGTGACAGGGTCGGGTGGTCTGATCGGCTCCGAGGCGGTCCGGCATTTCGCCGGCCTCGGTCTGGACGTCGTCGGCATCGACAACGACATGCGCCGGTACTTCTTCGGCGAGGACGGCTCCACCTCGTGGAGTCTGGAACGACTCAGCCGTGACCTGGGTAACGCGTACACCCACTTCGCGGTGGACATCCGGGACCGGGACGGCCTGGAGCAGGTGTTCAAGAAGTACGGCTCGGACATCGCCGTGGTGATCCACAGCGCTGCCCAGCCGAGCCACGACTGGGCAGCCAAGGAGCCGTACACGGACTTCGACGTGAACGCCGGCGGCACGCTCAACATCCTGGAGAACACCCGCCGGCACGCGATCGATGCGCCGTTCATCCACTGCTCGACCAACAAGGTGTACGGCGACCGGCCCAACAGCCTGCCGCTCATCGAGCTGGAGACCCGGTACGAGCTGCCCGAGGACCACCGCTGGCACCAGGGCATCACCGAAGAGATGTCGATCGACCACTCACTCCACTCGATCTTCGGCGCCTCCAAGGTGGCCGCGGACGTGATGGTCCAGGAGTACGGGCGCTACTTCGACATGAAGACCGCCTGCTTCCGCGGCGGCACCCTGACCGGCCCGGCGCACTCCGCGGCCGAGCTGCACGGGTTCCTGGCCTACCTGATGCGCTGCGTCATGGAGGGCCGGACGTACAACCTCTTCGGCTACAAGGGCAAGATGGTCCGGGACGCGATCCACTCGCACGACGTGTTGACCGCGTTCGAGGCGTTCTTCCGGGCTCCGCGATCCGCTGAGGTCTACAACCTCGGCGGCGGCCGGCACTCCAACACCTCCCACATCGAGGCGTTCCGGATCGCGGAGGAGATCACCGGCCGCGAGGCGCAGATCAACTACGTCGAGCAGAACCGCACCGGCGACCACCAGTGGTACGTCAGCAGCATGGCCCGGTTCGAGGCGCAGTACCCGGACTGGAAGATCACATACGACGTGCCGATGATCCTGCGGGAAATCTACGAGGCCAACGTGGACAAGTGGATGGCCCAGTCATGAGCGCCCGGACGAAGCGCAACGTGCTCGGCGTCCTGGTCGACGCCACCGACTACGCCACGGCGACCGACGCGGTGGTGACCGCGGCGCACGAGCGGCGCCCTCTCGCGCTCACCGCGTTGGCCGTGCACGGTGTGATGACCGGGGTGCTCGACCCGGCGCACAACGCGCGGCTCAACTCCTTCGACGTGGTCACGCCGGACGGGCAGCCGGTGCGGTGGGCGCTCAACCTGCTGCACCACGCCGGGCTCAGCGACCGGGTTTACGGGCCGACCCTGACCCTGCACGTGCTGTCGCGCTTCGCCGACGAGGGGCTGCCGGTCTACCTGTACGGCTCGACCGAGGAGACCCTCGCCCGGTTGATCCCGGCCCTGGAGCGGATGTTCCCCGCGCTGAAGATCGCCGGGGTGGAGCCGTCCAAGTTCCGTGCCGTCCAGCCCGGCGAGGACGCCGAGATCGCCGACCGGATCCGGTCCAGCGGTGCCCGGTTGGTCCTGGTCGGGCTCGGCTGCCCGCGCCAGGAGGTCTTCGCGTACGCCATGCGGCCGCTGCTCGACATGCCGCTGATGGCGGTCGGCGCAGCCTTCGACTACCACGCCGGGCTGCTGCGCCAGCCTCCGCCGTGGATGCAGCGTGCCGGCCTGGAGTGGTTCTGGCGTCTCGGTCTGGAGCCGAAGCGGCTCTGGCGCCGCTACGTCATCCTCAACCCGGCCTACCTGAGCCGGCTCGCCGCGCAGAAGGTCGGCCTGTGGAAGGCCCGCCCGCCGGCACCGGCCACCGAACGGCCGGCCACCTTTTCGGTCTGACCCGATCCGTACGACGCGAGGCCCCACCCGGCGATGCCCGGGTGGGGCCTCGGTCGTGGGAGACCGGTCAGACGGTCAGAGTCCAGGTGTTGATGTAGCCAGTGTCGGCCGAGTAGGTGTCCCGCACCTGAAGTCGCCAGATGCCGTCGGCGGCCTCACCGGACACGTTCACCGTGTACGTGGCGTTCACGTTGTCGGCGCTGTCCGAGGTGCTGCTGTTCTTCAGCCGGTACGCGCTGCCGTCCGGGGCGAGCAGGTCGATGACCAGGTCACCGCGGTAGGTGTGCACGATGTTCACCGCCACGGTGGAGGCCGAGGAGGCGTTGCGACCGCAGCCGGAGATGGTGATCGCGCTGGTCACCGCCGAGCCGGCGTCCGGGATCGACACGTCGGTGCCGTTGGTGCCGGTGCAGCCGGTGGGCGGCGGCGGGGTGGTGCCGGTGCCGACGTAGAGCAACAGGTTCGGCGAGCCCGAGCCGGGGTTGCCCACCACGTTGGGGGTGGCGTTGGCCACCAGTTGGTTGCGGACCTGAGCCGGGGTCCAGCTCGGGTTGGCGCTGGCCACCAGGGCCGCCGCTCCGACCACGTGCGGGGTGGCCATCGAGGTGCCGCTGATCGTGTTGGTAGCGGTGTTGCTGGTGTACCAGGCCGAGGTGATCGACGAGCCGGGCGCGAAGATGTCCAGGCAGGTCCCGACGTTGGAGAACGACGACCGCGCGTCCGAGCTGGTCGTCGAGCCCACAGTGATGGCTTCCGTGGTACGCGCCGGCGAGGTGTTGCAGGCGTTCGCGCCGTTGTCGTTGCCGGCGGCCAGGCCGTACGTGACGCCCGAGGCGATCGAGTTGCGGACGGCGTTGTCCAGTGAGGTGTTCGCGCCGCCGCCGAGGCTCATGTTCGCCACCGCCGGCTTGATCGCGTTGGCGGTGACCCAGTCGACGCCGCCGATCACACCCGCGTTGGTGCCGCTGCCGGAGCAGTTCAGCACCCGTACGCCGACGAGCTGGACGCCCTTGGCCACCCCGTACGCGGACCCGCCGACGGTGCCGGCCACGTGCGTGCCGTGCCCGTTGCAGTCGTCGGCCGACCCGCCGTCCACGGCGTCGTAGCCGGAGGTGGCCCGGCCGCTGAAGTCGTTGTGGGAGAACCGGATGCCGGTGTCGATGATGTAGGCGTGCACGTTGCTCGCCGTGTTGGGGTAGGTGTAGGAGTTGTCCAACGGCAGGTTGCGCTGGTCGATCCGGTCGAGGCCCCAGGAGGGCGGGTTGGCCTGCGTGCCGGAGATCGAGACGGTGTGGTTCTGCTCGACGTACGCCACCGCCGGGTCGGCCGCGATCCGCGCCGCCGCGCTGGCGTTCACCTTGACCTCGAAGCCGCGCAGCGCCGCGCCGTAGGTGCGGGCCACCGTGCCGCCGTGGCGGCCGGAGAGCCGCTTCGCGGTGTCGCCGACCCGGTCCCGGGCCACGGCGCTGTCCTTGAGTACGACGATGTAGCTGTCCGGCACGGCGGTGGCTCCGCCGGCCGCCCGAACCACACCCACGGGTTCGGCGGCCAGGGCCGGGGTGCCGACGGCCAGCATGGTCGCCGCGGCCACCCCGATCAGCACGGACCTTCGTGGAAGACCCATCTCCTACCTCCCTCTGACCGGCGGTGGAACGTGACCGCCGGTCCCAACATCAATCGACACACGCCGATCCAGCTGAGGGTAGATCAGCCGTGGGGAAGTTGGACATGTCGAAACGTCCATAACCTTCAAGTGATGACCCCCTACGGGCCCGGCGTCCGGGGCGAACGGGGGACGGGCCCGGATTCGCCTCGCCGGGATTCGGGAAAGACTCTCGAGCATGGAGAGTCAGCTCACCATCTTGCTTCCGGTCGCCGCCGTCTGGCTGACCGCCGGGGTCGTTGCCGACGGCCTTCCCCGGCTGCGCAACACCCGCGTGCTGCGCCGGCGTACCGGATGGTTGCTGGTGCTGACCGTCATCGGCGTGGCGCTCACCGCGGCCGTGCTCGGCGCCGGGCTGCTCAGCACCGGTGCCACGCCGGTCGACCGGGCCGCCGCCGGGCTCACCCTGGCCGCCGGCCCGGCGCTCGTGGCGACAGTCTGCTCGGTACGGCGGATCCGCCGGCTGCGGGCCGGTGCGGGCGCGTTCGCCAGCGCCCCGGCCACTCCCGCGCCGCACGGGCTGCGCGCCGCCGCGGCGCATCCGCTCGTCGGGCTGCCACTACAGGTCACCGCGCTGGCCACGGTGCCGGCGTTGATCGCGGCGGCCGGCACCGACCTCGGAGCCGACCCCGGCGTCACCGGGCCCGCGATCACCGTGGGTGCGCTCGCGGTGGTCGCGATCGGGGTTCGGCACGCGCTCCGCCACAACCGCTTCGCCGAGCGGGCCCAGCCCGTCGCCGCCCGGTCAACGCGGACGGCTGGCGCTCTGCACGTATAGCAACTCCAGGATCGACCTGGTCGCCTCGAACCAGCGGTCCAGCCAGTCCTGCGAGGGCACGGTGCCCTTCGGCGGCAATTCCATCAGCAGACCACGCAGCAACGGGTGGTCAGCCAGGGACTCGGGCGGCTCCATCGGCCAGCCCGTCGGCGGGAACGACGGCTCGATCAGCGGGTTCGGGTCCAGCGAGGGCAGCGAGAGCGGAGGATCCGTCGCCTCCGAAGCGCTCTCCCGCCCACTCAACTCCTGGTCGGTCGAAACCACCTCGGTCAGAACCGTGTCCCGACGAGCGCCGCGGTACTTGCCACCGAACCGCTCCGGCTTCGCCGGACCATTGGTGAGATTGTCTGAACCGATCGTCGTCATCCGTCTCGCCTACTCGCTCGGTTGCGGGTCGGTGCGGCGGGTCGTCGACCAGCGCCGTACCGACCGGTTCAACGAGACGGGGGCGCTCTGGCGACGGGAATCCCGACGGAACCTCGCCGACCCCAGGGCGCGACGCGACCCTCCGCGGCGACTCCCGGGGGACACAGCAGAGTCCCCGTCCGGCGAACCGGACGGGGACTCCACTGACCACTCGGTCAGATCGCGCCGAACACACCACCCCGGGTGCCGGCGACGAAGGCGTGCCAGTCACCCGGCGCGAAGACCAGGGCGGGGCCCGCCTTGTCCTTCGAGTCCCGCACTCCGACCGCCCCCGTCACGTACGCCACCTCTACGCAGTTGTCGCAGTTCGGCCCGCTCTTCGAGCTCTTGAACCATGCTGCCTGCGTCAGGTCCACGGGGAACCTTTTGGTCGCCATTTCCACAACGGCTCCTCTGCCAGTTTTGCGATGTGTGCGACGGACTCCTCCGGACGTATGGCCGCAGCGCGGATGTGATCGAAGATGAAGCTGTACTTCTGTAGTTCGTCGCTCTTCTCGAGGAAAAGCCCACCCGTGGCGTTCTCCGCGTACACAACATCCGGATCACCGGGCTCAGGGAAGCTGAGGATCGTGAAAGTGCCGTCCATGCCGGCATGCGCACCCACCTCGAAGGGCAGGATCTGCAGCGTCACGTTCGGCAACTCGGCCACCTCGACCAACCGCCTGAGTTGGCCGCGCATCACCTCGTCCCCGCCCACCGGCCGACTTACCACCGCCTCATCGAGCACCACCCACAGATCGACCGGATCGTCCTGGGTCAATAACGACTGACGGCCCAGACGGACACGCACTCTTTGATGCACCTGATCGGCGGTGAAGTCCGGACGGGCGGCGCGGATCATGGCCCCGGCGTACTCCTCGGTCTCCAGAAGACCCGGAACGACCTGCTGTTCGTACGCCCGGATCGAACTCGCCGCCGCCTCCAGCCCGACGTACGCGCCGACGAGCACCGTGCTGTACGGATGCCACCAGCCCTTTTGGCGGGCCTCCCGGGCGATCTGCACGAGCTCGTCGCTCTCGGCGCCGACCACGCCGTAGATCCGCAGCATGTCCCGCACGTCGCGCGGGGTGGCCGTGGTGTGCCCGGTTTCGATCCGGGAGACCTTCGACGCCGAGCACTCCAACTGTTCGGCGACCACCTCGATGGTGATTCCGGCGGACTCCCGCTGCCGGCGCAGCTCGGCCCCGAGCCGCCGCCGCCTGATGGTGGGACTGCGCCGTTCACTCATCGCTCAACCCGTGAGTCACTGGTCCCCGCCGCTGGCTGCTCGACCCCACTCGGGCTACCTCCGGTAACGCGCCACTGGGTGACACCCGCCGAGGGCGCGACCGTCGACCGGCGAGCGTTCGCGACGAAGGGGGTGGTGCCGGTCCTCGGCCGGCCGCGACGGGCGAAACCGTCCTCAGTGTGCCGTCAGGACGCGGATGGCTTCAATAGGCCTTTCGCGCGACACGCTCACGTATCGGCAAAAGTCGACGTGCAACTTGCATGAAGCACGTCCCTGATGCACTCTGTCCGTATGGCTCGGATCACTCAGCGTTCCCGTTCGGTCCCTCGGAGTGGTGACCCCACCAATCCGGGGAAGCCGGACACGGCGCGGGCCCAGCCGACGATGTCGCGACCTGCTCCGGGGTAAGGACCCCGCCGCTGCAAGCCGGCAAGCTGCGGCGGCGGGCGCGGTTCCCGGAAGCAACCGGGTGGTGGTCGGGTGGCGGCACGTCACCAGCGGGGTACGGCCCGACCACCGCCATCCGCACCACCGGTTCACGAGGCACGACCCCGTCACCGGCCGAGACGTCCCCCGTTCAGGCACCGCCGGCGCCGCCGCCGGCCGATCCTCCCCAGGAGCCCATGTGCTTCCCCGCACCGGTGACGTACTGCACGTGACTCGCGCGGCGAGTGTCCAGTTCCTCAGGCCGATCAAGTTCCGGGTGATCCGGGTGCTCGACTGGCCGACCTATGACGGCTGGCTCTGGCTCGACGGCTACGAGTTGAACGCCGCGGGTGACGCGGTCACCCGACGGTCGATCTTCGTCCAGCGGGAAGGGCTGCAGCAACTGCAGGCCGCCCCCGAACCCCGCCCACACACCGTGCGGGCCCGCCGTCCGGTCGCGCGTACCCCGCTTCGGGTGGGCTGACCGAACCGATCCGCCGCCGGTGGGCGTGCCGTCGCCATAGAATTGGTACGCCCACCCCGGCACCGTTCCACCCGCTCGTCCAGGACCCTGACCCTGGGATGGTCATGGTCAATCAGCCCGCCCTGCGGCGGCACCACCGCTCCCGTATCGCCTATGCCTTCGGACTCCTCGCCCTCCTCGGGGCGATGGCGACACTCCTGGTCCTCGTCCGCGACCCGGCGATGTCGTCCACCCGGCTGACCGCACCGGTCCCCGCACCGGAGATCACCGTGCTCGACTCCGACCCACCGGCGGGCGACGGCCAGTCGGTCTACGAACCGGGCTGGACCGACACCGACACCGACGCAGCGGCCGACCACGCCGATGGCGCCGACCCGACCGGGTCGGTGTCCGGCCTGGGTGCCGGCGGCCAGTCCGACGGCCGTCAGGAACTCACCGAAGCAGCTCCGGCCGGGCACAGCGCCACGGACATCCGCCGCTCCCTGTTCTGGTCCGGCATCTTCGGTCTCGCCATCTCGCTGGCCGGCGTCGGCCTCGTCGGCACCCGCCGCCGGATGTGGTGACCAGCGGTCACGGCGTGCTCGTCACCGTGGGGCTCGGTGTGGTCGGGCTCGCCCCGGTCGGCGGCTGGGCCTGCGAGACGATCAACAACACCTCGTCGTCGGTCGACACCGACGTGCCCGCGTCCGGCTCGGTGCCCACCACCGTCCCCGGCGGCAGCTCCGACGGGCGGTACACCACCCGGTAGGTCAGACCGAGCCGATCCAAGAGCCCCTCGGCGGTGGCCTGCGGCAGGCCGGCGAGCGGTGGCACCGGCACCTGGTCCGGCGCCTCAGTGGTCGCCGGACTGCTCGGCGACTCGCTGGTGGGCGCCGCCGACGTCGGAGCCGCGCTGGTCGGCGGGGTGCTGGGGGCACTGGGCGGCGGAAGGGACGGGGTGGACCCCGGATCGTTCGGGTCGTCATCCTGCTGGGAGCGCACCAACCAGAACGCGCCCCCGAGCAGTGCGGCGAGCAGCAGTGCCAGTACGCCCCACAGGATCGGCAACCACCACCGCCGGCCGCCCTGCTCCTCGACGTACCACTCGGCGTCATCCGGTCTCGGCGAGCGCACCTCGGCCCGCCCCGACCACGGCGGCGGGATCGGCGCCGTCCGGTCGGCCGGCGGGATCAGCGGGGTGCCGGCGGACCGATCAATCGGCATGGTCCGGTCGGGCGACAGGTCGGGACGGGACGGGACAGTCGGGTCGATCGGTGCCGTCTCGTCCGGATCGGTGCCGGCTGGCGTCGGCTCCGGGCGGTCGGCGGCGGCTCCGGGCGGCTCCGGGCGGTCGGCGGCTCCGGGCGTCGCCGACCGGTCAGCGGCAGAGGGCAGGGGACGGGTCTGGCCGTCGTCGTGCTCGCCGGCGGGAGGCTCCTGGCGGTCGTCGCTCATCGCACGTCCTTTCCCGAACCCGGACGGGCGTCATGGCCCTCGACCGCCAACCTAGCCGCCCAGACCGCCATCAGTGGGGATCAGCGTGCCGAGCCGCGCCGGCTGCCAGCGGGGCAGCCTGGCGGGTACCCCGCCGGGAGGCTCGACCAGCCGCCAGGAATCAGGGCGTGGGTCTCGTGGTCGGCTGGTCGCCGGAATCCGCCCCACACCAGATGCTGACCTGGTCGTTCCACCGGGCCGATCCGTCCTCGGCGGGCTCCTGCCGGCTGACCTTCCCAGTGCGTCCGCTGACGTAGCGCGGGTAGAGGCCCTCGTCGACCAACTCGTCGGCGGCGTCGGCGCAGCTCTTGCCGATCACGTCCGGCACCTCCGCGGCCGGCGCCGGCCCGGCGACCTGGAGTTGCACAGTCGTCCCCCGGACGACCTCGGTGCCCACGTCCGGTGTGGTGCTCTCGACCGTACGACCGACGCCGCCACCGAAGACCAGCCGCCAACCCAGCCGCTGCTTGCGCAGAATGTCCCGGGCCTGCTCGAAGTCGGTGCCGATCACCGGCGGCACGGTCAGGCCGGTCCCCTTGGTCGAGGTGGCGGAGGTCTGGACCGCCGACGGTGTCGGCCGTCCGCTGCTCGGTCGGGGTGCGGTGGCCCGGCTGGTCGGCGAGCCAGCCGTGGTCGCGACGGCCAGCGGATCACCAGAGGGTGTGTCATCCTCGCCGGCCAGCAGCCAGCCACCGGTCGCGCCGACGGCGGCGAGCAGCACCGCCGCCAACCCACCACCGAGCACGACGCTGGCCCGGCCCGCACCGCCACCGGCGGCATTCTGCTGGCCCATGTTCGTGTCCGTCATAACGCCCACCGCCTCATCACCGGCGACCGTACCGCCCGCCGCCCAATCCGCCCGCACCGGCGGTCCACACCGGCGGGTCGTTGCGACTCGCCGCGCCGACGACGGGACGTTACGCTGCCCCGCATGGCCAGACAGGGCTGGGGAGTGTCGATCGCGACGGCGATCGGGGTCGCTGCCGGCGCGGGTGCCGCACAACTGGGCTTCGGCTACGGGCTCGGCGTCATCACCTGGACGCCAACCGATGCCGGGGCGACCGACACAGCCTGGGCGGACGGTCTCGCCTGGGCCACCTGGCTAGCCGCCAGCTCGACGGTCCTCGGTGCGGTTTGCGCACAGCGACTGCACCAGCGGAACGCCCCGGCGAAGACAGTGATCTCTCCGGCGACCGCGACCGACGGTGTGCCCGGCCACGCGGGCCCGCAGCTCGACGATCGGGCTCCGGAGCACGAAACCGCTGGTGACGGGCGTGCACCGACCGCGGAGCCGGAGGTGGCTGAAACACCACCACCGGTGGCCGAGCCTCCGGTCCGGGACGGGGGCGGCCTGCTGCGGCGGGTGGCCCTGGCCCTCGGCGCCGGGTTGGGCGGGCTGGTCACGGTACTGTTGATCGCCGTACCCGCACGGGTCGCCACCGGCGCGGACACCGGCGCACCGCAACGGACGGCCGCCGTACAGGCGACGCTGGGCATCCTGATCGGCGTCCTCGTCGCGATCTGGGCGCTTCGCTCCCGAGCCGCCGCGGCCAACGTGACCGCGACGGCCGCCTGGCTCTGGCTGCTCGCGGTGGTCTCGGTGATCGACGGGGTACGCGTCGGACGAGGGTTGACAGGCGCGCAACTTGGCACCTGGCAGTTCGACCCGGACCACGCTCGATACTGGATCGGGGGCCAGCTCTACTGGCCCGGTGCACTGCTGGCACTTGTGCCCGCGCTGCTGATCGGCGTGCTGGCCGCCCGGCGGTCCGCCCGCTCGGGTGGGCACCGCGTGGGTGCGGCGGCCTCCGGCGCGGCCGGCCCGGTGCTCGTCGCGCTCGCCTACCTGACCACCCTGCCGCACTGGTCGACGCTGGGCCCTGCGCAGCTGTCCACCCAGCTGATCGCCCCGTACGCGGTGCTCGCCGGTGTCGGCGGTTCGGTGCTGGCCGCCCTGCTCGGCGAGCGAGCCGAGCGGAACCACGCGGCTGAGCAGAGCCGCCCGGCCGACCGGAGTGCGGCTGCTCGGGACACGGTGGCCGCTCGGGACACGGTGGCCGATCCGGCCCCGGTCGCCGAGACCGACCCCCGGTCGCCGGTAGCCGGCTCGGCGGCCGGAACCCCAGCCCCGACGACCGGAACCCCAGCCCCGACGACCGGAACCGCGGCCCCGACGGCCGGCTCCACGGCGCGGCGCCGGAGAGCAGACGCTGTATCGCAGACTCCCCGAAAGGAATCTCTGCCGGGCGAGGCCACCCCCGCACCGCAGGTGCCCGCCCCGCGCACGGACCCGGACCTCACCGACAGGGCCCGTCCCACCGAAGCGGCAACGGCGGAGAACCCGACCCCAACCAACCGGCCCACCCGAGCATCCCGCCGCGCCGCCCGCCCCACCACCGACTGACCCCAAGGCCCCACCCCCACCCAGCCCTGTTGATCATGAAGTTATTGCCGTCTCACCTGGCGTGTCATCGCAATAACTTCATGATCAACGCGTTCTGGACGGGGGCGCGGTGCCGGGGGTGGGTGGGTCAGGGGGTTGGCCAGGTGTGGACTGGTTGGTTGGTGCGCTGGAGTTCGGCGTAGCGCTGGACCATGTGGTGTAGCGCGGCCGTCCGGTCCATGCCGTGGTGGCGCTCCGCGGCCCAGACCGCCTCGGTCTGCCAGGCGGCACCGTTGCGGCCGGTACGGCAACGCTGTTCGATGATGCCGAGCAGCCGGTCCCGCTGCGCCGGGGCGACACCGAACCCGTCCAGGCCGGCCGCGGCGGTGGGCAGCAGTTGCTCCAGGACCAGCTTGGTGACCGGCACGTCGCCGAGCCCGGGCCAGTGCAGCACGGCGTCGAGGCCACGGCGGGCGGCGGCGTGGAAGTTCTCCTCCGCGGAGCTGAAGGTGAGTTGACTCCAGATCGGACGGTCGGCCTCGGCCAGACCGCGTACCAGCCCGAAGTAGAAGGCCGCGTTGGCCAGCATGTCCACCACTGTCGGACCGGCCGGCAACACCCGGTTCTCCACCCGCAGATGCGGGCGGCCGTTCATGATGTCGTATACCGGGCGGTTCCAGCGGTAGACAGTCCCGTTGTGCAGCCGCAGCTCCCCGAGCTGTGGCACACCGCCGGCGTGCAGGACCTCCACCGGGTCCTCGTCCTCGCAGATCGGCAGCAGCGGCGGGAAGTATCTGACGTTCTCCTCGAACAGGTCGAAGATCGAGGTGATCCACCGTTCGCCGAACCACACCCGCGGTCGTACCCCCTGGGCCTTGAGTTCGTCCGGGCGCGTGTCGGTGGCCTGCTGGAACAGGGCGATCCGTGTCTCGGCCCACAGTTGGCGGCCGTACAGGAAGGGGCTGTTCGCCCCGACCGCCACCTGCACACCGGCGATTGCCTGGGACGCGTTCCAGTAGTCGGCGAAGCTGTCCGGGGCTACCTGGAGGTGGAACTGGAGGCTCGTGCAGGCGGCCTCGGGTGCGATCGAGTCGGTGTGCGTCCGCAACTGCTCGACGCCGCGAATGTCCAGCTCGATGTCCTCGCCCCGGGCACCGACGATCTGGTCGTTGAGCACCCGGTAGCGCTCGTTCGTGGAGAGATTGTCCTCGACCAGGTGCCCCTCGGTGAGGGTGGGCAGGATGCCGACCAGGACGATCTTCGCGTCGGATCTGGCGGCACGCTCGTCGGCCCGGGAGAGGCTGCCGCGCAGGTCGTGCTCGTAGTCGGCGAAGCCGGTGCCCTCGATCAGTCGGGGCTCGGCGTTGAGTTCCAGGTTGAACTGCCCCAGCTCGGTCTGGAAGAGGGGGTCCGCGATGTCAGCGAGGATCTCCTCGTTGCGCATCGCCGGCTCGGCGGCCGAGTCGACCAGGTTGAGTTCGATCTCCAGGCCGGTCATCGGGCGGTCGGCGTCGAAGCCGAAGTCGTCCAGCATCAGGGCGAAGACGTCCAGGCACCGCCGCACCTTCTGCCGATATCGGACGCGATCATCCCGGGTGAAGGCGCCCTCTGAGACGTCCCTGCCCATGTGTCCTCCCGACGGCCGGCGCGGTCGGGATCCTGCCGTCCCGGAAGCGCTTTGTGAAGCATCCACGGTAAGAGCGCCCACCTGACCGGGGCCAGAGGCCGACGACGGTGATCCGACGTCGGCCGCGCGGACGCGCTCGTGGCGCCATCTGTACCCCCTCGCCGAGCACCTGGACCGCATGGCGGCGCGAACAACCCGTGACAATTACCACGAGCGGGAACGACGCAGGGCCCGCGCCGACGTACGGCGCGGGCCCTGCGTACCGGACCACCGGGAGGATGCCCCCTGGTCCTCCGGCGATCCCCGAGGATCAGGCCTGACGGACGGCCTCGCCCTCGATCTCAATCTTGATCTTGCGGCTAACCAGCACGCCCCCGGTCTCCAGGGCGACGTTCCAGGTCAGGCCGAACTCCTCGCGGTCGATCTCTGTGCTCGCAGAGAAGCCGAAGATGTCCTGGCCGAACGGGCTGCGGCCGACACCCTCGAACTCCACCTCCAGCTCGACCGGGCGGGTGACGTCCTTGATGGTCAGGTCACCGGTGAGCACGAATTCGCCGCCGCGACGGGACTTGACCCCGGTGCTGCGGAACTCGAGCGTCGGGAACTTCTCGGCGTCCAGGAACTCGGGGCTGCGCAGGTGCGCGTCCCGGTCGGCCTGGGTGGTGTCGACGCTGGCGGCCTGAATGGTCGCCACGACCGACGACTGCAGCGGGTCCTCGGCGACGGTGATGGTGGCGGTCGCGTCGTTGAACTCACCGCGAACCTTGCTCACCATCATGTGCCGGGCAACGAAGCCGACCCGCTTGTGCGCCACGTCGAGGGCGTAGGTGCCGGCCGCCGGGATGGTGAGGCCGTCCCAGTCGCGGGTAACCGCATCGATGCTGCTGGTCATGACTGCTGTCCTCCAGGAGATTGTTTAGTAGCCCAACGACTGCTTGAGCAACTATAACCGCTACAACATTCCCCGTGTCAAGTACTGGTATGCTGAATCGGTGACCAACGTCTTCGACGATCCCCGGATCACCGCCGTCGGCCTGCTCTTCGAGGCACATGCCGGGCTGTCAGCCCGGTTCAATGCCCAACTCGAGGAGCACGGGCTCTCCGCGGTCGAGTTCGAGGTCATCACCCGACTGGCCCGCTCGCCGGGCAACCAACTACGCATGACCGACCTCGCGGCACAGACCTCCCTGTCGACAAGTGGAGTGACCCGGGTGGTGGACCGGATGGAGCGCGACGGGTTGCTCACCCGCCGGGCCTGCCCGAACGACCGGCGCAGCTCGTACGCGGTGGTCACCGCCGCCGGGATGCAACGCCTGAACGAGACGCTGCCCGGGCACCTGCAGATGATCGAGCAGTGGTTCACCGGGCAGCTCGACTCCGAGGCGCTGGCGGCACTCCTCGACGGGTTGCGCCGGGTCCGCGACGCCGCGCATCCGTGCGCCACCGCCGGCAGCGACGACGTCAGCCCGGAGCAGGCCGCCGCCACCGACAGCACCAACCGACGGCACTGAGCAGCACCCGCTGCGCGGCGACGGCAGCGGCAGAAAGACCGGCAGAACTGGCCCGGCCAAGCCGGAGGATTCGGTCCAAGCCGACTTTCTGCCACCGCGCCGGTGGCAGGCTTCCAGCACCGGGGATCACCGGGGGGTGACGGCGCGGGCGATCAGCGAGGGGTAGCACCAAAGGGGGCTCTTCGCCCGCGCCACTCTCCCGTTGCGATCCTCTCCGGGCGCGCGGCCGATCGGTGGGGACTACTGGGCCGGTCCGCCCCGGGCGGCGATCAGCGCGTAGAGCAGGCCCGACTCCTGCGGCAACAGCCGGATGCCGCTCTCCACGCAGACCCGGTCCAGTCGATCGACCACAGCCGGGTCCGCAGTGCTCGCGGCCAGTCCCACCAGCGCCTCCACCGCGTCGCGGCCATCCTGCCCCGCATGGTCGGCGGCGGCGGCGAACCACTCGGCAGCCAACTCCCGGTCACCGCGGTGCAGCGCCAGGTTCCCCTCGATCAGTGCAAAGAGCCCGACCTCCGGCCCACCCCAGGCCAGCGCCGCGTCGTCCCCGCGAGGTCGCGGCACGGTCGGCCGCGCCGGCACGGCCTCCACACCCCCGGCACGTAGCTCGGTCAGCACCTCGGTCGCCTCAGCGGCCCGCCCGTCCTGAGCGAGCGCCAGCCCGACGGTCCCGAGCACCCGACGACGACGCCCGGGATCACCCAGCTCGGACAGGGCCGCGATCGCCCTCCGGCCACGGTCGACGGCGTCCGCGTACCAGCCCTCCAGGCGGGCGACCTCGGCGCGGTTGGCCCAGCCCAGCACCCGCAGTCGCTGCTCCCCACTCTCGGCGGCGAGGCGGTCCACAGCAGCGAGCCGGCGGCGGGCGGCGGCCAGGTCGCCGGTGCGGATCTCGTGCCAGGCCAGGCTGTTCTGCGCCACCGCCAGGTCCCGGGTCCGACCGTTGCGGGCGGCCAACCGCAGCAGCGCCTCGGCCTGCTCGCGAGCCTCGTCCTGCCGCCCGACGGAGGTCAGCAGGGTGCCGAGCACGTTCCGCGCCTCCAACTCCCCGGTGACGTCGCCGGCCTGCCGGAAGGTGTCCAACGCCGCGCGGGCCGTCGACAGCTCCTCGGCGCCCGCGCCGTGCTCGGCCGCGAGCCGGGCGACCCCGAGGGCGGCCCAGCCCCGCAGGAGAGGATCGGCGTCGGCGGTACGCGGGTCCGCCAGCAGCCGCCGCAGCCACTGCCGCCCGACCACATCGCGCCCGCGGAACCGCCACCAGCGGGTCAGGCAGGCCGCCAACTGCAGCGCGGTCAACGGGTCGTCGGTGGCCGCGTGGGCCAACGACGAGCTGATGTCGCTGCTCATCTCGTCCAGCCGGTGCACCGCGTCGGAAAACCGTGGGCCGACCAGGTCGCCGGCGGTCCGGGCCACCAGCCGCGTGATGACCTCGGCATGTCGGCGTTGGATGCAGGTCAGCTCACCCCCACCGGCCGCCTGCTCGATGGCGTAGTCACGGACCGCGTCGAGCAGCCGGAACCGGAACGATCCGGTTCCGCGTACGCTCAGCAGCCCCAACTCGACGAAGCGGTCCAACAGCGGAACCGGGTCGATCGCCACCGTGCCGTCCCGGTCGGCTTCGTCGGCGAGCATCTCCTCGGCCAACTCGACCGACCAGCGGTTACCGAAGACGGCCAACTGCCGCAGCGCGGCCTGCTCGTCCGACGCTAACAGGCGGTAGCTGAACGCGACCGCGTCCCGCAGGGTGACCGCGACCGAGACCGCCGCACGGGTGTCGGGTCCGCTCGTGCGGCTGGTGAGCGCCTCCGATGCGTCCCAGGCCGGGTGGGTGGGCGTGTCGGCGGGAGTGGCGAGGTCGAGCACCCGGTCGCCGTACCGGTCGAGCAGTTCGGTGAGGTCGAGGAGTCGGCCTCGGGCGGCCATCAGCTCGATGGCCAACGGCAGCCCGCCCAACCGGCGCACCAACGCGGCGAGCGCCGGCAGCTCAGTGGGGGTGGGTGGCTCCCGACGGACCTGAGCGAGTCGGGCGGTGAACAACGAGACCGCGGGCCAGGATTCGAGCCCGGTGTGCTCGGCTTCCGGTGGTGGGACGTCAAGCGGTGCGACCGGCCAGACCCGCTCGCCGGGCAACCCGACCGGATGCCGCCCGGTGACCAGCACCCGCAGCGAGGGCAGTGCGCCGATCAAGCGGTGCACGGTCGCGGCCACCGGGCCCGGCGCGCGCTCCACCGCGTCCATCACCAGCAGCGTCGGCCGCCCGGCGAGCAGCGCCACGAGTTCGGACAGGCGCGCCACGCCGAGCACCGACATCGAGGCGGCGAGCACGTCCGGACCGTCCGCGCCCTCGCCGACCAGCACCCCGCCGACGCCGGCCGGGTGGGCGGAGGCCACCAGGTGCGCCACCGACGTGGCCAGGGCGGTCTTGCCGACGCCGGCCAGCCCGACCAGGCTCACCAACCGGGGCCCTCGCTCCTCGGTCAGCATTCCGGCCAGCTCGGTGAGGTCGCGCTCCCGGCCGATCAATGCGACCGGCGGTGGAAGCGCGACCGACGGACCGGCGGGCGCGGGCGCCACCGTGGCGTTGCCGCCGACCGCGAACGTCGTCGGGGTGGCGTCCGGCGGGGCCGGTTCGGCACCGGCACCACGGGCCGCGGCCAGGAACGCCGCCCGGCTGGCGCCGGTCAGCGCCAGCGCCCCGGCGAGCAGCTCGACAGTGGTGCGTTGCGGCCGGACCGACCGACCACGCTCCAGGTCGCGCACCGTTCGCACACCCACCCCGGCCCGGGAGGCCAACTCGGCCTGGGTCAGGCCGGCGGCGCGTCGATGCCCGCGGAGCAGCTCCGGCAGAGTGGTCTGTCCAGCCGGGCTCCGCGACCGGTCATGATCCGGAGTCATGGGCACGAAGAGTACGGATGGACTCCGACCATCGGCAGTCGAACGTCGGGCTACTGACGCCCGCTCGCCGAAACCCGACAGCCGTACGGACAGTCCATCCGGGACGACCGGCCGATGGGTCGGGCTGGACCAGTCAGAGACCCAGATCTCGAGCGATGATCATGCGCTGCACCTCACTGGTGCCCTCGCCGATCTCCAGGATCTTCGAGTCCCGCCAGAACCGGGCCACCGGGTACTCGTTCATGAAGCCGTACCCGCCGTGGATCTGGGTGGCGTCCCGGGCGTTGTCCACCGCGATCGTGCTGGCGTGCAGCTTCGCCATGGCGGCCTGCCGCTTGAACGGCTCACCGGCCAGCATTCGCGCGGCGGCGTCGTAGTACGCCAACCGGGCGGTGTGGGCCTTCATCTCCATGTCGGCGATCTTGAACTGGATCGCCTGGTTGGCGCCGATCGGCTGACCGAAGGCGTGCCGCTCCTTCGCATACTTGATCGACTCGTCGACACAGCCCTGGGCGAGGCCCACGGCCAGCGCGGCGATGGCGATCCGGCCCTCGTCGAGGATCCGCAGGAACTGCGCGAAACCCCGACCCCGGGCGCCGAGCAGGTTGGCGGCCGGCACCCGACAGTCGTCGAAGGTCAGCTCGTGGGTGTCCGACGCGGTCCAGCCCACCTTGGAGTAGCCGGGCGCGACGGTGAACCCGGGCGTGCCGGTCGGCACGATGATCGTCGACAGCTCCTTGGAGCCGTCCGGGTTCGTGCCGGTCACCGCTGTGACCGTGACCATGACCGTGATGTCGGTGCCCGAGTTGGTGATGAACGCCTTCGAACCGTTGATCACCCACTCGTCGCCGTCCAGCACGGCCCGGGTCTGCGTGCCGGCGGCGTCCGAGCCGGTGCCCGGCTCGGTCAGACCGAAGCCGGCCAGCGCCTCGCCGCTGAGCAGCCGGGGCAGCCAGGTCGCCTTCTGCTCCTCGGTGCCGAAGCGGTAGATCGGCATCGCGCCCAGCGAGACCGCCGCCTCCAGCGTGATGGCCACGCTGGAGTCGACCCGGGCCAACTCCTCCAAGGCCAGGCAGAGCGCGAAGTAGTCGCCGCCCATGCCGCCGTGCTCCTCGTCGAAGGGCAGGCCGAACAGGCCCATCTTGCCCATCTGCCGGACCACCTCGTAGGGGAAGGTGTGCTGCTCGTAGTGCTCGGCGATGACCGGGGCGACCACCTCGCGGGCGAATTCCCGCACGCTCTCGCGCAGCGCCGCTTGTTCGTCGGTGAGCCGGAAGTCCATCTCATCCTCCTGTAAGGACGGTCCGCCTCGACGCTCGTGACGCCGGGGGCGGGTCGCTGTGCGGGCCTGAGTCGATGATCAGACCGGGGTGACGCCGTGCCGACGCCGGGAGAAGTGCCGATCCTTGGTACGCGCCGCCGCGAAGCGGCGGACCAGCTCGGTGCGCAGGTCGTGCGGCTCGACGATGGCGTCCACCACCAGCTCGCTGGCGAGCCGGACGACGTCGATGTCCTGCTCGTACTCGGCGCGCTTGGCGGCGACGAAGGCGGCCCGCTCGTCCTCGTCCGCGATGGCGGCGATCTTGTTGGCGTAGACCGCGTTCACGGCGGCCTCGGCGCCCATCACGGCGATCTTCGCGGTCGGCAACGCGATCGTGGCGTCCGGCTCGAAGCCGGGACCGGCCATCGCGTAGAGACCGGCGCCGTACGCCTTGCGGACCACCACGCAGATCTTCGGCACTGTCGCCTCGGAGATCGCGGTGATCATCTTGGCGCCGTGCCGGATGATGCCCTGCTTCTCCACCGCGCTGCCGACCATGAAGCCGGGCACGTCGCTGAGGAACAGCAGCGGCACGTTGAACGCGTCGCAGAGCTGCACGAACCGGGTGGCCTTGTCGGCCGAGTCGACGAAGAGCACGCCGCCCTTGAACATCGAGTTGTTGCCGACCACGCCGACGACCTGACCGTCGAGACGGCCGAAGCCGATGGTCAACTCCTTGGCCCAGAGCGCCTGGATCTCGAAGAACGAACCCTCGTCGAGCAGGCCCTTCACGTACCGTCGCATGTCGAACGCCTGCCGCTCGCTGGCCGGCACCAGCGCGGCCAGGTCGGCCTTCGCGGGCGCGGCGACCGCCGGCGCGGTCGGCGGCGCCTGCGTCCAGTTCGCCGGCAGGTACGACAGGTAGGTCTTCACCACGTCGAGCGCGTCGGCCTCGGTCTTGCAGAGGAAGTGCCCGACCCCGGATTCGGCGGTGTGCACCTTGGCCCCGCCCATCGCCTCCAGGGTGGTCTTCTCGCCGGTGACCATCTCGACCATCCGGTCGGAGCCGAGATACATGCTCGCGTTGCCGTCGACGAGCGCCACCACGTCACAGAACGCCGGGATGTACGCCCCACCGGCGGCGCTCGGACCGAACAGCGCGCAGACCTGCGGGATCGAGCCTGAGGCGCGAACCTGGTTCCAGAAGATCTTGCCGGCGCCGCGTCGGCCGGGGAAGAGATCGACCTGGTCGGTGATCCGGGCTCCGGCCGAGTCGACCAGGTAGACCATCGGCACGCTGGCGCCGTACGCCCGCTCGATGATCCTGATGATCTTCTCGACGGTGCGGGCGCCCCAGCTGCCGGCCTTGACGGTGGAGTCGTTGGCCATCAGGCAGACCTGGCGACCGTCGATCGTGGCGGTGCCGGTCACCACGCCGTCGGCGGGCAACCCCTCGGCGAGCGCGTTGGCATAGAGGCCGTCCTCGACGAACGAGCCCTCGTCGACCAGGAGCGCGACCCGCTCACGGGCGAAGAGCTTGCCCTTGGCCGCGTTGGCCGCGTGGTATTTGTCCGCGCCGCCGGACCGGGCCCGCTTGCGCAGCTGCTCAAGTGCCTCACCGTCGAGCGTCACGCCGACTCCTCCGCCATACTGACCTGAACGATCGTTAGGCTATCGCATGGGGACGACTGTCGGCGACCTACGAGCGAACCAGACAGCCGGGCCGAGGGCAAGACATTGAAAAACATGAATACATATCGCTAGGCTCCTGGCACCCCCTCCTCCCGGATTGGAGTCAGCGATGACCTCACGACTCAGTCGGCTCGCGGTCGCCCTGGTGGCGACCGCAGGTGCCACCCTCGGCGTCACGGTCGCCAACCCCGCGCCCGCGTCCGCCGCCATGACCATCTGCTACAACACCAGCCAGGCGGGCAACTACGCCGGCACCGCCAACCAGGCCGCCTCGATCTGGAACAACGCCACCACGAACCTGACGCTCTCCGCGAACTGCGGCTCCAACCTGCGGATCTACCAGATCACCGGCGGTGGCTCGTACGCCGTGCGGACCAGCCTCGGCAACGGCCGGGTCTACATCGACACCCAGCAGGCGGCGCAGTACAGCCCGCTGCGGATCATGACGCACGAGATCGGGCACATCCTCGGCCTGCCGGACAACTACAACGGGAACTGCGCGCTGCTGATGTCCGGCGGCAGCGCCGGCACCAGCTGCACCAACCCGTACCCGAGCAGCGCCGAGGCGAGCCGGGTCAGCAGCCTCTTCGCCGGCACGTTCAGCGCCACCGACCGCAGCGCTGACATCTTCCGCGACAGCTGGCCGAGCATGCTCACCCCCGTGAGCTGACCGACCTGGCACATCGAAGGGGCCGGCGCGTGCGTCGGCCCCTTCGTCACGTCCTCAGCTCGGCAGCGGCGTCAGCCGGGTGCGTGGGCCGGCCCGCAGCACCCCGGACGGCAGCTTCTTGCCGAGCAGTTCCTCGGCCAACTCCGCCACCTCGATCAGCGCCGGCAGGTCGATGCCGGTGTCGATGCCCATGTCATGCAGCATGTGCACGGCCTCCTCGGTGGCCAGGTTGCCGCTCGCCCCCGGCGCGTACGGGCAGCCGCCCAGGCCGCCCACGCTGGCATCGAACTCGGTAACGCCCAGCTCCAGCGCGGTCAACAGGTTGGCCAGCGCCGTACCCCTGGTGTTGTGGAAGTGCAGCAGGACCGGCACGTGCGCGTTGCGGTCACGTACCGCGGTCACCAGCTCGCGGACCCGGCGTGGGGTTCCCATGCCCGTGGTGTCGCCGAACGCGACCCGGTCCGCGCCGTCGCGGACCACCCGGTCCACGATCCCGGCCACCCGCTGCGGGTCGATGTCCCCCTCGTACGGGCAGCCGAAGCTGGTCGCCACGATCACCTCGACCCGCGCCGACGCGCCGTGCAGCAGGTCGATCAGCTCGGCGATGTCGTCCAGCGACTCGTCGGTGGACCGGTTGACGTTGCGCCGGTTGTGCGTGTCACTGGCCGAGACCACCACCTCGATCTCGGTGAACCCGGCGGCGAGGGCCCGCTGGGCGCCCCGGGTGTTCGGCACCAACGCGGAGTACCGCACCCCGTCGGCCTTCGTCGCCCGCTGCCACACCTCGTCGGCGTCGGCCATCTGCGGAATCGCCTTGGGGTGCACGAACGACACCGCCTCGATTCGGCGTACGCCGGTGGCGGAGAGGGCGTCGAGCAGCCGCACCTTGGCGTCGGTCGGGATCGGGTCCTCGTTCTGCAACCCGTCCCGCGGCCCAACCTCGCGGATCGAGACGGAATCTGGCAACTGGCTCATCGGTCACCTCGCTGTGACGTCGGGTCGGGGCGGGATGTCGGCCGCTTTGCTCTCTACCAGTCTCGCCCCGCCGACCCGGGAACGACGACCTGGCTGGTCAACGCATGCGGGAGACGATGCCCGTGTCGTAGGCGCCGGAGCGGAACTCCTCGTTCTGCAGCAACTCGGCGAAGAAGGAGACGTTGTTCTTCGGGCCGACGATCTGGAACGCGGCGACCGCACCCTCCGCACGTTCGAGCACCTCTTCGCGGGTCGCGCCGCTGACGATCAGCTTGGCCAGCAGGCTGTCGTAGAACGGTGTGACCGTGTTGCCCTCGGTGTAGCCGGAGTCCACCCGGACACCCTCGCCCGTCGGCTCCACCCACGTCCTGATCACACCGGGACCGGGCAGAAAGCGCTTCGGGTCCTCCGCGTTGATCCGCATTTCGATGGCGTGGCCACCCGGGGTCAACGCGTCCGGGTCGAACGTCGGCGCCAACCCGGAGGCCACCCGCAACTGCTCCTCGACCAGGTCGATGCCGTAGACGTACTCGGTCACCGGGTGCTCCACCTGCAACCGCGTGTTCATCTCCAGGAAGAAGAACTCGCCGGTGGCCGGGTCCAGCAGGCACTCCACAGTGCCCGCGTTGCGATAGCCGACCGCCTCGCCGGCCCGCACCGCCGCGGCCAGGAGCCGGGACCGCAGCTCCGGCGAGACCGCCGGCGACGGGGACTCCTCGACCAGCTTCTGGTTGCGCCGCTGCACCGAGCACTCCCGCTCGCCGAGCGCCACCACCCGGCCGTCGGCCAGGCCGAGGATCTGCACCTCGACGTGCCGCACCCGGGGAAAGTACCGCTCGATCAACACCGAACCGTCGCCGAACATCCGCTCGGCGAACGCGCGCACCTTGTCGTACTCGGTGCGCAGCGCGGCCTCGTCGACGGCCACGCCCATGCCCATGCCGCCACCGCCGGCCGCGGCCTTGACCATCACCGGGTAGCCGATCTCGGCAGCGGCCGTCACCGCCGCGTCCAGGTCGACGGTCGGGTCGGTGGTACCGGACGCGACCGGAACACCGGCCGCCGCCATCAGGTTCCGAGCGTTGATCTTGTCGCCCATCGCGGTGATCGCGTCCGCGTCGGGCCCGACCCAGATCAGGCCGCTCGCCTCGACGGTACGGGCGAACTCGGCGTTCTCCGACAGGAAGCCGTACCCGGGGTGGATGGCCTGCGCGCCGGTCGACTTGGCGGCGGCGAGGATCGCCTCGGTGTTGCGGTAGCTCAGCGCCGGGTTCGGTGGGCCGATGAGGACCGCCTCGTCCGCCTCCGCGACGAACGGCAGGTCGGCGTCGGCCTCCGAGTGCACAGCGATCGCGCGGATGCCGAGCCGCTTGGCGGTCCGGATGATCCGGCGGGCGATCTCGCCGCGATTGGCGACAAGCAGTGACTCGATCATGTTTCCTCCCGGCGTCCGGATGGTGGGACGATGTCAGGGAATCATGACCGACACGGTTCTGACGAGTCGGCTCAGGCGAGCAGCGCGGCCAGGGTCGCGCCGCGCAGCAACTCGGCCCGGCGTCGCCGATCCACCTCACCACCGAGGAACGGCGTCGAGTTCATCAGACCGAACGCGGCGTGCGCGAGCACCCGCGCCTCACCGTCGGGCATCCCCGGGTGCAGCGCGGTGAGCACTGTCACCCACTCCTCGACGTAGAGCCGTTGCAGGCGACGGATCCGCCGCCGCGGCTCCTCGGGCAGGCGGTCCAGCTCGTGCAGGTGCAGCGCGATCACCGCCGGGTTGGCCAGCGCGAACTCGACGTGGAAGTCGATCAATGACTCCAGCACGCCGCGCGGGTCGTCGGAGCGCCCGGCGGCGCGTTCCCGCCCGCCGGCCAGCAACCCCTCACTGACCGGAATCAGCGCGGCTGCCAGCATGGCCTCCTTGCCGGCGAAGTGGTGGTAGAGCGCCGGACCGGTGACCCCGGCGGCGGCGCCGATGTCGTCCATCGACACGCCGTGGTAGCCACGCGCCGCGAACAGACCTACCGCGATCTCCAGGATCTCGTCCTTGCGGGACCTGCGCCGGCCCGCACCCGACGCACCCCGTGCCTGCTGCTCCACCGTCACCGGGCAAGCCTAGACCGCGAGAAGCTCGCGATGGTTGCCGGTCAGTTCCGTCCGCCCCGAGGCGGGCCGCCCCTGACCTGGCCAGGGGCGGCCAGCGAGGGTCAGCGTCCTGGTCCAGGTCGTGCTCCGCGCGCAGCGCGGCGGCGTGGCCCCCCTTCAACCCGGCGGCTTGACCCTCGACCCGGTCGAACCGGCACGGTCGCCGGCATGACTTCCTCCGCTCTCGGCCGGGACTTCCGGCTCCTGTGGTCCGCGGCCGTCTCGTCCCGGTTCGGCGACGCGCTACGTACGCCGGCGCTGGCCCTGTTGGCCGCGACCGTGACCCGCGATCCTCGGGTCATCGCGGCGGTCACCGTGGCCGGTCAGTTGCCGCCGCTGCTCTTCGGCCTGCTCGGTGGCGTGTACGCGGACCGCTGGGACCGGCGGCGGACGATGGCAGTGGTCGACGGGGTACGCGCTGCGGTGGTGGCGGCGTTGGCCGTGGTGGTCGCGCTCAACCGGATCAGCGTCCTGGTGTTGCTGGTGGCGGCGTTTCTGCTCGCCACGTTGGGCACCCTCTTCGACTCCGCCTCGTTCGCGCTACTCCCCGCGCTGGTGCCGCCGGACGCGCTGCCCCGGGCGAACGGCCGGCTCCAGGCGGGGGCAGCGGTGGCCGGTGGTTTCCTCGGGGCGCCCGCCGCCGGTGTCCTGTTCGCCGTCGCCCCGGCCCTTCCGTTCGCCCTCGACGCCGTCACCTTCGCGGCGGCCGCCCTGCTGGTCCTGGCGCTCAGCCCGGTTCCCGCCGTCAGCGCCGGGGCGGCCCGGCGGCGCGGCTCGGTGTGGAGCGAGATCGTCGAGGGGCTGCGCTGGCTGCGCGCGCACCGGCCCCTGTGGCGGGTAACAGTGCTCGCCGCCGCGAGCAACCTGGCGATCAGCGGAATCATCGCGGTGCTGGTGCTCTACGCGCTGGACGTGCTGCGGGTGCCGCCGGCCGGGTACGGGCTGTTCGCCGCCGCCGCCATCGTCGGGGGTGTGGCCGGGGCACTCGGGGCGGGGCGGCTGGCCGCCTGGCTCGGCGAGGTGCCGGCGCTGCGGGTGGTGCTGGCCGTGGAGACCGTGGCGCTTGCCGGCTTCGCGCTGGCCCGGCATCCGCTACCGGGTGGGATCGCGCTGGCCGTCTTCGCCGCCGGCACTGTGGTGTGGAACAGCCTCTGCGCGTCGTACGGGCAACGGCACGTGCCGAGCGAGCTGCTCGGCCGGGTCGGCGCGGCCCAGCGGATGGTCGGTCTGCTCACCGCGCCGCTCGGGGCGGCACTTGCCGGGCTGGCCGCCGCGGCGTACGGCACGGTGCCGGTGGCGGGCGCGGCGGCGGGGACGTTCGCGCTGGTCACCGTCGTGGCATGGCGGGCCTTGAGGCCGGTCGCACCCGGTGTGCTGAGCCGCAGCGGCGCGGTCTAGCCGGGCGTTCGCTCCCGGTGGGAAAGCCCGGACAGGCGCAGCGCGATCCGCCGACGGGCCGGTGGGACGGCACCGAGCAGCCGGAGCAGCACGTCCCGGGCGGGCCGACCGGCCGGGGAGGTGCCGGCTAACCTGGTCAGCCCGGCGGCGAAGCCCATCACGTCCTCGGCCATCGGCCGTTGCCGGGTGTTGTAGTCGTCGAGCAGCGTCTCCGGGCCACCGTCGAGCACGTCCGCCACGGCGGTGCCGAGCGCGACGGCGTCGCAGATGCCGAGGTTCATGCCCTGCCCACCGGCCGGGCTGTGCACGTGCCCGGCGTCGCCGGCCAGCAGCACCGGCCCGGCTCGGAAGGTGTCGGCGATCCGGTGGTGCACCCGGAACCGGGAGCCCCAGAGCACGTCGGTCACCCGGTCGGGTCGTCGCGCTGGGCCGCGCTCGTCGAGCAGCGCTTGCAGGTAGGCCACGTCCGGTTCGGCCGGGGCCGTCTCCACGGCGGCTACCAACCGGACCACCCCGCCGGGGAGTGGCGCCCAGACCATCGGCCCGGGGCGGGCGAGGAAGAGCGCCGCCTCGTCGCGGGGCAGCACGCTGCGCACCCGCACGTCGGCGAGGACGAAGGACTCCTCGTCGCTGCTCCCGGTGAAGCCGATGCCGGCCAGCTGCCGGACGGTGCTGTGCAGGCCGTCCGCGCCGACCACGAACCGGGCGCGCAGCGTCTCCCCGTCGACCTGCGCGAGCAGGCCGCCTCCGGTGCGGCTCAGCCCGCTGAGCTGACGCGACCGTCGTATCTGGACACCGAGTTCGGCCAGCTTCTCGGTGAGCACGGCCTCGGTGACCGCCTGGGAGACCAGCAGCGCGTAGGGGAAGCGGGATGGCAACTCGTGGAACGGCACCGACAGCAGCACCCGGTCCCGGTCGCGCACTGTGAAGCGCGGCGCCCGCACCGCCTGGGCGATCAGCGGCGCCGCGGCGCCGATCCGGTCCAGCACCTCCAGGGTGTACGCGTGCACGACGGCGGCGCGGGAGGTCGTTGGCGGCGCGGCCAACCGGTCCAGCACTGTCACCTCGGCACCGCGCCGGGCCAGCGTCAACGCGGTGGCGAGACCGGTGGGGCCGGCGCCCACCACCAGGACGTCGGTGCTCGTGGGCAGCATGGCCACCTCCGGAAGACCGTTGCCAACACCTGTTGGCAAACGCGTGTTGGCAACGCTAGATCCCTGCTGATTGCGTGTCAACAGTTGTTGGCATACGGTCGTTGGCATGACCTCGTCCGCCCCGTCGACCCAACCTCGCCGCTCCGACGCCACCAGGGCGGCGATCTTGCGAGCGGCCCGGGAACGGTTCGCCGCGGACGGCTACGAGCGCGCCACGATCCGGGCCATCGCCGCCGACGCCCAGATCGACCCGTCGATGGTCATGCGCTACTACGGCAGCAAGGAAGGGCTCTTCGCGGCGGCGGCCGAGTTCGACCTGCGCCTGCCCGACCTGGCCTCGGTGTCGCCCGCCCACCTCGGCGAGGTGCTGGTCCGACACTTCCTCGCCCGCTGGGAGGGCGACGAGACCCTGGTGGCGCTGCTGCGGGCCGCCAGCACCAATCCCGGCGCGGCCGACCGCATGCGCGGCATCTTCGCCAACCAGCTCACCGCCGCCGTGGCCACGTTCGGCACCGATCCGGCGCTGACCGCGCGCCGGGCCGGCCTGGTGGCCAGTCAGGTCCTCGGCCTCGCGTTCACCCGATACATCGTCCGGCTGCCGCCCATGGTGGACACCACGCCGGAAGAGTTGGTCCGCTGGGTCGCGCCGACCCTCCAGCGCTATCTGACCGGAACGCCACCGAGCTGACCCAACCTTTTCCCACCTCCCGTGCGTCTGCCAGATGACGCGTACAGCGCGACGGCCGGGAGGAGGGCGGATGGCGCCGACGGGCGACGACGGACGCGACGGCTACCTCGCCTTCGTGGAGAACCACCAGCACCGACTGCTCCGCGCGGCCTACCTGATCTGCGGCAACCAGCATCAGGCCGAAGACCTCCTCCAGGACGCGCTGCTGAAGCTGGCGCTGCGCTGGTCCTCGGTCCGCAACGGCGACCCCTCCGCGTACGTGCGGGCCATCCTCTACCGGGACTCGGTGTCGTGGTGGCGTCGCCGGCGGCGGGAATGGCTGAGCGCCGCGCCGCCGGACCAGGTGGCCCACGACCGTGACGGCGCGTTACGGCTGACGATGCACGACGCGCTCGGCCTGCTGCCACCACGGCAGCGGGCCGTGCTGGTGTTGCGCTACTACGAGGACCTGACCGAGGTCGCCACCGCCGAGGCGCTGGGGGTGACCGTCGGCACCGTGAAGAGCCAGTGCCACGCGGCGCTGCGCCGACTCCGCGAGGTCGCCCCGGACCTCGCCCCCGATGCCCGACCGGGCCGAGGCTCGGCCGATCTGGCCAGCGGTCTGGAGGTGAACCCGTGAACGAGCAGGAGCTGCGCCGACTGCTGACCGTCAGCGTCGAGGACGTGCTGCCCAGCCAGCCGGCCGCCGCCGGGTGGGAGCGGGCTCGGCGGACCCGGCGTACCCGACGGGCCGTCGGAGTGGTCGCCCTGGCCGTGGCACTGGTCGGTGGTGGCACGGTGGCGGCGCTGCGACCGCCCACCGATCCGGCGCCGGTCCCTCCGGTGGGTCCGACGGTGACCCCGACCGTCGACCCCTCCCACGCGGGTCCGGTGCAGCGACCGCCCGCCGAGCTGACCTTCCCGCCCGATCCGTTGGCCCGGCTCGGCGACCCGGCGACCGTGCCACTCTCTGAGCGACCGGTCCAGCGGGCACTGGCGCTGTTCCAGCCGTTGGACGAGGAGAACCGCGCGAACGGCCCGGTCCGGGTGCTCGGCAACGACGGCGTGGTGCGCAGCCTCGACGTGGTGACGCTGGCACCGACCCGGGACGCGGGCGGCAACGAGGCGCCCGCCGTGAAGCCCGGGGTGCTGTCGCCGGACGGCCGGTCGGCCGCGTTCGCGCAGACCAAAGAGCTGGTCATGATCGACCTCACCACGGCGGCCGTCCGCCGGATACCGCTCGACGGCTACCTGGAGCAGGTGGTGTGGGCGCACGACCGGGTGCTGGTCGGCGGCGACGACCGGACGTACGCGGTGGACCGGGTCACCGGGGCGGCCAGCACGATCGACGTGTCGACCTGGGAGTTGATCGCACCCGACCCGGCCGCCGGCCGCGAGGCCCCGTTGATCGAGACGTACGGCGAGGGGACCAGCCTGATGCTCCGCAGCCGGACCGCCCGGGAGGGCGAGCTCCGCTCCGAACAGCCGATCAATGCCTCGGCGCTGCCGTCGCCCTACCAGGTCAACGAGTTCTACGGCCGGGGCTGGCTGCACGGCGAGCGGCTGGCCCGAGCAGCCTGGATCACCAGCAGCGAGATCAACGGCGCCGAGGCGGCGGCGGTGCTCGACGCGCGGACCGGTGCCGTGCTCCACCTGCTCGACCTGGGCCGGGATCGCGCCAAGGGCTGCTGTCCAGTGCTGGGCTGGGACAACAAGGGCGCGGTGCTGCTCCGACTCGAACCGGCCGCCCTGGCCCGCTGGCACCCGGAGACCGGCGAGATCACCGGCATCATCGGCGACCTGCGCGGCGTGATCGCGCTCGCTGGCTGACCAGATTCCCGGAGCGCGGTCCGCCCGGCCGGCGGTCTCACGGCCGGCACGTCTCGTCCCGCCCGGCCGGCGGTCTCACGGCCAGCGACGTCTCGTCTCGGCCGGCGTCGTTTCGGCATGATCGACTCGGGTTCATTGATTTCGCCGTGTCCGGGCGGATGGGATAGCCCGACATCGGTGAACCCGAGTCGATCAAGCGGGGAGCGGCCGGTGGTCAGGCGGCCAGGCCACCGGGCTGGTCGCCCTTGACGACGGGCGCCCGAACCAGGTTGCCCCACTCGGTCCACGAGCCGTCGTAGTTGCGCACCTGCGGGTAGCCCAGCAGGTGCCGCAGCACGAACCAGGTGTGGCTGGACCGCTCGCCGATCCGGCAGTACGCGATCACGTCGTCGTCGGGGCTCAGCCCGAGCTGGTCGGCGTAAATCGCCTTTAGCTCGTCGGCGGACTTGAACGTGCCGTCCTCGTTGGCGGCGGACTTCCACGGCTTGCTGACCGCGCCCGGGATGTGCCCGCCGCGCAGCGCGCCCTCCTGCGGGTAGTCCGGCATGTGCAGCATCTCGCCGGTGTACTCACCCGGCGAGCGGACGTCGACAAGTGGCCGGCCGGACGCGACGTGCGCCATGACCTGCTCACGGAACGCCCGCAGCGGGGCGTCGTCGCGTAGCGGCACCGGATAGTCGGCGCGCGGGCGAGCCAACTTGTCGCGGGTCACCTCGCGCCCCTCGGCGATCCACTTCTGCCGGCCGCCGTCGAGGAGGCGCACATCGGCGTGGCCGAAGAGCGAGAAGACCCAGAGGGCGTACGCGGCCCACCAGTTGAAGTTGTCGCCGTAGAAGACGACGGTGTCGCCCCGGCCGATGCCCTTCGCGGCACACATCTCGGCGAAGCTCTTGGCGTCCAGGTAGTCCCGGGTCACCTGATCGTTCAGCTCCAGGTGCCAGTCGACCTTGACGGCACCGGGAATGTGACCGGACTCGTAGAGCAGCACGTCCTCGTCGGACTCGACGACGACGAGACCCTCGTCGCCCAGATGCTCGGCCAACCACTCGGTGGTGACCAGCCGCTGCGGGTCCGCGTACGACTGGAGGCGGGGATCGGGATCGTTCGGCACAGACATGATCCCCAAGGTACGCCGGATCGCCGTTCACGACCGCTGTAACAGGACCGGCCCACCACCCCGCACGGGATGGTGGGCCGGTTGGCCGGTCGGTCGCTCACTGATCCCCGGCTGAGCCACCCGCCGGGTTGCTCGAGCCGGGGCAGCAGCCGCTAGCTGCTCGGCGGCAGGTTGCCGACGAAGAAGGTGAAGGACGCCGCGTCCGACTGGGTGCCGTTCCCGTCGATGCTCCAGACGGTGAGCGAGGTCAGACCCGCCTTCGTCGGCGTCCAGGTCACCGACGCGGTGCCGTCGGTCGCAGCGGCCACGGTGCTGGTCACCGTGCCGAAGCGATAGCGGTAGCTGACCACGTCGGGCTGGCGCGGGGTGAAGGTGAAGACTCCGGGCACGCCCGGCCCCCCACTGGTGCCGCCCTGCTGATAGACCGTCGCGGTTATCTTCGGGGCGGTGGTCAGCCGGAAGGTGCTCGCCGCGGTCGCGGTCACGCCGTCGGCGGTGACGCTGGTCACGGAGAGCGTCCGGTAGCCGCCCCGGGTCGCGGTGACGGTGAGCGTGGCGGTGCCGTCGGCCGCCGCGTCCACCGTCTGCTCCGGGTCGCCGTCCAACTGGAACCGGTAGCGGACCACTCCAGCCATCTGCGGCTGCACGGTGAACGTGGTCGGCACGCCGATCTCGGTGAGTCTGCCAGTGATGATCGGCGCGACGTCGCTGGCCCGGAACTCGTACCGCGCCTCGGGCGACCTGTTCCCGGCCGCGTCAAGGCTCGACACCACGAGGGTGCTGGGGCCCGCATCCGGGTGGAGCGTGACAGTGGCCGAGCCACCGGGCTGGTCCGCCGACACCGTGTGGACGCCGTCGCCGCCGAGCAGCTCGTACCGGAAGCCGACCGCGTCCGGTGTCGCCGCCGCGTCGAAGGTGAACTGACCCGGCAGCGCCGGGTGCCAGCCCTCGGTGGGGAAGTCGGTGGAGGTGACGACCGGCAGGACGGCCGGGCCCTGGAAGTCGGTCCGGAGATAGCAGAGGCCGCTCCACTCGCCGGTTGCCCAACTGTCCGCCGCCTGGACCTGCCACGCGTACACCCGGTCGTGGGTCAGCGTCTCCCGTTCGAAGAGGCCGCTCTCCCGATCGCCTGCCCGCCCGTTGGCCCCGAACCGCTCGATCCGAGCCGTCGGCTCGTCGACCGGCCAGAGCGCGAAGGTCGCGGTCAGCCGGTCGGTGCCACCGTTCACGTCGATGTCCGGGTCGTGCAGGATGGCGGAGAGCGTCAGGTCGTCGTTCTGCCACAACTGGTACGGCTCGTCCGCCGTGCACGGCTGACCGGAGGTTTGCAGCTCGGTCGGCACACCCGGTGGGTGGTTGTCGCCGAGCGACAGCGCGTACGTCACATCGTTCGCCGCGGCCGGCGCAGCCGTGAGCGTGAGCGTCCCGGCGGCGACCGCCACGGAAAGCCCCACGGCCAGCAGGGCCCGGAGCGGTCTTGCGGGTGTCGTCGTGCCAGGTATGAGGGTCATCCCTCAGCCACCTTTCCCCGATGTCCCCGCCTTCCGATCAGCGGGGGCAGCGGATGCTATCGGGGAGGGCAGACATCGGGCGACCCCGATTCGACATGGCGCTCCACAGTGGAATGGCTGCCCTGGTCAGGCGCGCCGGTGGACGATCCGACCGGCGACCACTGTCACCAGACAGGTGCCGTCGACGCCGTGCACCGTGAGGTCGGCCCGCCCATCCGGACGCAGCGTCGGGGCCACGGCGGTGGGCAGCACCAACAGGTCGCTGCGCCCGGCGGCGGCCCGCAGCGCCGGGTCGGCCAGGTATTCCGCCAGCACCGCAGTCACCCCGACACGCAGCAGCGCGTGCACCCGCTCGCGCGGGGTTGGCGCGGCCGGCAGCGGACCGTCGTGCAGCAGACCCGGCCCCAGCGTTCCAGGCCAGCGGCGAACCCGGGCACCGGCGTACGCCGAACTCAGCTCGGCCAGCGGGCCGACGGCCTCGACCCGGTCGCCGCTGACCAGCACGGCGTGCTCCGGCACCGGCTCGCCGTCCCGGTCCCGGCGCAGCAGTGCCGCGGTGTGCAGAGTGAGCACGCTCAGTCGACGAGCGGCCCGAGTTGCGGGCGCTTCGCCGTCACCGTGTCGCCGGACGACCGACCGGTCAACCGCCGCTTCACCCAGGGGGCGAGGTACTGACCGGCCCAACGCAGGTCGGCGGCTCGGGCGGCCAGCCACGGCGACGGCGCCGGGTGCGGCGGGACCATCAGCCACTCCTCGTCGCAACCAACCCCGAGGGCGTTCAACACCTGCCCGGCGACCCGCCGGTGGCCAGCCGGGGAGAGGTGCAACCGGTCGGTGCTCCAGAGCATCGGGTTGAGGAACGTGTCGTCGGCGTACAGGTCGACCATGATGGCGCCGTGCCGCTCGGCGGTCTCACCGACCGCCTGGTTGAGCAGCTGCACCCGGGGGGCGACGAGGCGTTGACCGGGCAGTCGGGCCATCACGTCCGCGAACCGGAAGAGGAGCACGTCCGCGCCGCCCGAGCGGAGTTGCCGGACCACCTCGTCGAAGCGGGCGACCAGCGTGTCCGGGTCGAAGGTGCGCCGCAGCACGTCGTTGCCACCGGCCGCGAAGCTGATCAGATCCGGCTTCATCGCCACCGCGGAGGGCACCTGCTCGGCGACCACGCTGGGGAAGAGCCGGCCCCGGATGGCCAGGTTGGCGTACCGGAAGTCGGGCCCCGCATCGGCCGCGAGCCGGGTCGCCACCAGGTCCGCCCAACCTCGGAAGGTGCCGTCGGGGTACGCGTCGTCCATACCCTCGGTGAAGCTGTCCCCGACCGCGACAAAACTGCGCCAGCGCACCCGCGCCTCCCTCACGCCACTCGTTGCCTGCGGCGACCAGTCTGTCACCGCAGGAACGCCCGGCACCGCCCCGATTCCACTACGTGTCGGAGGTCATTGCGCATCCGACGGGCGGGACCGACCACCCCGTGGGCGGCCGGTCCCTCGTACCCGGTGGCGGTGCGCCGGTCGCTCAGCCCAGCAGAGCGCCCCACGGCTGGCCGGCGGGCACCGACGCGGTGGCCAGCACCCGACCGCTGGCGGCGTACCGGACCAGCCGGTACGCCGGCGCGTCGTCGGCCGGTGTCGCCGCGTTGACCTGCACCACCAGGCCGCCGTCGGCCAGGACGACCCCGTCGGTGGCTTCGCCGTGCCCGGTCGGCTGCTTCCACGCCGGGTCCACCGGCGCCAGCTCGGTGACGGCCCCGCTGGAGGCGTCGAGCCGGTAGTTGCGGAACCGCCAGCCGCAGCCACATCCCCCGGGGCTGGTCGTGTGGGCGCTGATCACCAACGTCCGGCCGTTGCCGGATATCGCAGCCACCCCACCGATGACGAGGCCGGCGGGGATGCGCGGGCTGATCGAGCGCGTGCTGCCACGCTCGTTGCGGACGCGCACCGCCCGACCGGTGAACTGGGCGATCCAGGCCTCGGACACCGTCGGGCAACTCTGCTGGTGGGTGGCCAGCACCTTCCGCCCCGTCCCATCGGCGTCGATCGCGATGATCGTCCAGTCCTTCTCCCGGCCCAGGCCGTACAGCACCCGCCCGGAGTCGAGCCAGCTCGGCGCGCAGGTCTGCTGGCCCTGGGTCGGGACGGCGTGTCGGTTCGCGCCGTCGAACCCGCTGATCACCAGCCGACGGGCGGACGCTTCCACCCAGGCCGCCCGCCGACCGTCCGGCGAGACGGCGAGCGGGCCGCTGGCGGTGCCGTTCTGGAGACGACCCGAACGCACCAGCTGCCACTTCCCACTGGGGGTACGTCGCCAGATCCGGGCCGGGTCGTTCTGCTTCTGGCCGTACTCCTCGGCCGTGTACCAGGTCAGCGGCGGCCACTGCGTCGAACCGGCGGCCGGGCGGTCCGGCGCGCCGGCCGGGGCCGCCGGAGCCGCATCCGGCACGGAGCCGCCCGTGCCGGCGGCCGAGGCGTCGCCGGTTGCGGGTACGGGGGTGGCGGTGGCCGGCGCCGTGATCGGGTCGGCGGTGCCGCAGGCCGTGGCACCGATGGCCAGGAGCAGCAGAGCCGCCGTACCGGTGAGCGTGCCGAAACGGCGGGCCGAGGCGGAACGGGTGGTGGGGGTGAACGGGCCGAGGTTCATCGCTTTAATCCTTCGTGGAGGGAGGGCTACTGAGCTTGACACCCCCCAAGACGAGCCCCTGGCTGTGGCGAGTTGCCGCCGCAGCGCGCCACTACCGGACAGTCGGATCCGCTCGCACCGGCAACCTTTTCGCAGTTCACCGACCGTGGTCAACGACGGCCAGACGGCGGTGCGCAGACGCAGAAGGGGCGGGCCACCCGAGGGTGACCCGCCCAGTTCGCGCTGATCGTCAGTCGGCGACGGCCAGGATCTGCAGGTCCTCCAGACTCGCCGGCTCGGCGGTCTCGGAGACCTTCTTGCCGTCCTCGTCCAGCAGAAGCACTGCGTACCCGCTGCCGGCCTGAACCCGCACGACCATCGAACCGTCCGACTGGAAGTAGACCTGGCGCAGGTTGCGCCCACCCAACGGCAACGAGATCTCCTTGCCCGAACGCGTGTCCAGCACCACGTTGACTCGCAGGTCACGAGCGGCCTCGCCGGAGTCCCCGGCCGTCTTGTGCCGCAGCAGGGCGACCCGGGAGCCGTTCGGGGCGAGACTGACGATGTCGTCGGTGCGCCATCCGCCCTGGGAGAAGCCGGGGACGACTCGCTTCTTCGTACCGTCCGCGCCGTAGAGCGTGACGCCGTCGTCGGTGGTCATGGCGATGGTCTGACCGTCCGCCGACCAGAAGGCGTTGCAGGCCTCGGGTGCGGTGGTCCACCAGCGCACTGTCTTTCCCGCCGAGCGCGTGTCCAGGACGCCGTACCGGCCGGGGCCACCCGCCGCCTTCAACTCGCGGAACAGCAACTGCCGCCCGTCCGGCGACCAGGCCGCGCCGACGCAGTACGGATCGACCCCCGAGCGCACCTTTCGCTTGTCGGAGCCGTCAGCGTCGGAGACGAAAAGGTCGTTGTTGGGGTCCACCCAGGCCACCCGGTGACCGCCCGACGAGACGCCCATGTTGCCCCTCAACGCGACTTCGGGCAGCGCCAACAGCTTCACCGGGCTCCCGCCGGGGTGCCAGGACCGCAGGTTCCACGTCTGCACGCGGATCACGCCGGTGAGGCCGTAATAGAGCTTCCCGAACTGCGCGGTCTGGGTGTTCGTGCCGGACCCGCCGCTGGGCGGGGCGACGGGCGTGTCGTCGACGCTGGTGGACGGCGTCGGGGTGGGCGACTGCGTCGGCGTCGGGGTCGGGGTGATTGACGGGGTGTCCGCGGGCAGCGGGTTCGGGGACTGGTCCGGTCGGATGGCGAAGGCAGTGCCGGCCGCCGCCGCGACCAGCACCAGCGCTGCGGCCGACGTGACCACCGCCCGCCGGATACCGAGCCGACGGGACGTGCGCAGCGTACGGTCCCGCAGGTCGACCGAGGTGACCTCGTCGGCCAGGGCGGTCAGGTCGAGCCGGAGGCGCTGGTCGTTCATCGGGTGCTCCCTTCCAGGACGTACAGCTCAGCGAGTTCGGGCGCGACGACGCGCAGCCTGGCCAGTGACTTGGCCGTCTGGCTCTTCACGGTGCCGACCGTGACGCCGAGCAGGTCCGCCGCCTCCGCCTCGGTGCGGTCCTCGAAGAACCGCAGCACCAGCACGGCACGTTGCTTCGGAGAGAGCTTCGCCAGCGCCGCCCGCAGGGTGAGCCGCAGACTGGTCTGGTGGGCGTGGTCGGGGGCCGAGTCGCCTCCGCGTGGCTCGGGCAGGTCGCCCGGCATCGACTCGGGTACCCGGCGCCGTCGCCACCAGGAAACCTGTAGGTGATACATGGTCTTGCGGGTGTACGCCTCGGCGTTGCCGCTGTGGTGCAGGCGGTTCCAGGAGCGGTGGGTCCGGGCCAGGGCCGACTGGACGAGGTCCTCGGCCAGGTGCTGGTCGCCGGTGAGCAGGTAGGCCGAGCGCAGCAACGCCGGCGTGCGGGTACGGACGAACGAGTCGAACTCACTCAGCAGAGGGTCCACACGGGCCGATCCTTCGGATAAGGGTGCGAGGGCTTGATGTCATTGCAGACGTCGGCGATGGCGCCGATGGTTGTCGGCGGCGGGTGCGGCTCGGATCGAAATGGATCGCTCATCCTGCCGCACCAGCCGTAGGCTGCGCGGATGCAGCTACGCATGTCGACCCTGTTGCTGCGGACCCTGCGCGAGGATCCGGCCGACGCGGAGGTGCCGAGCCACCGGCTGCTGCTGCGCGCCGGCTACATCCGTCGTGCCGCGCCGGGCGGCTACACCTGGCTGCCGCTGGGCAAGCTGGTGCTGGATCGGATCACCGAGGTGGTGCGGGGCGAGCTGATCGCGATCGGCGACCAGGAGGTGCACTTCCCGGCGCTGCTGCCCGCCGAGCCGTACCGGACCAGCGGCCGGTGGGCGGAGTACGGCGACGACATCTTCACCCTCGCCGACCGGCGCGGCGCCGAGCACCTGTTGGCGCCCACCCACGAGGAGATGGCGGCGCTGCTGGTCAAGGATCTGTTCACCTCGTACCGGGACTTCCCGGTGACGCTGTTCCAGGTGCAGACGAAGTTCCGCGACGAGGCGCGGCCACGGGCCGGGCTGCTGCGCGGCCGGGAGTTCCTGATGAAGGACGCGTACTCCTTCGACCTGGACGAGGCGGGGCTGCGGGACGCGTACGGGCGCCATCGCGCCGCGTACCAGCGGATCTTCGACCGGTTGGGGTTGGACTACACGGTGGTGCGGGCGATGTCCGGCGCGATGGGCGGTTCCGCCTCGGAGGAGTTCCTGGCGGCGACGCCGGTCGGCGAGGACACCTTCGTCGGCTGCACCTCCTGCGCCTACGCGGCCAACACCGAGGCGGTGGCCACCCGGGCTCCGAGCGCCGGTGACCCGAGCAGCCAGCCGACCGTCGAGGTGCACGACACTCCGGAGACCCCGACGATCGCGAGCCTGGTGGAGTTGGCCAACGCGCGCCGGTTGGGCGGTCGGGACGGCTGGACCGCCGCCGACACCCTGAAGAACGTCGTGCTGTCCGTCCGGCAGCCTGGTGCCGCCCGGGCCGAGCCCCTGGTCGTCGGGCTGCCCGGTGACCGGGAGGTCGACCTGAAGCGGGTCGGTGCCGCACTGCACCCGGCCCAGGTGACCGTCTTCGAGGAGTGGGCCGACCATCCGGAGCTGGTTCGCGGCTACATCGGCCCGCAACTGCTCGACAAGCTGGGCATCCGCTACCTGGTCGATCCTCGGGTGGTGACCGGGTCAGCCTGGCTGACCGGGGCGAACGAGCCGGGCCGACACGCGACCGACGTGGTGTGCGGACGGGACTTCACCCCCGACGGCACCATCGAGGCGGCCGACGTACGAGCCGGCGACCCCTGCCCCGACTGCGCGGCGGGCGAGCTGACCATCCGGCGGGGCATCGAGATCGGGCACATCTTCCAGCTCGGCCGCCGCTTCACCGACGCGTTCGCGGTCGACGTGCTCGGGCCGGCCGGCAAGCCGGTCCGGCCGACCATGGGCTGCTACGGCATCGGGGTTTCCCGAGCGGTGGCGGCCATCGCCGAGCAGCACCACGACGACCGGGGGTTGGTGTGGCCGGCGGCGATCGCGCCGTGTGACGTACACCTGGTGGTTGCGGGCAAGGGCCCGCAGCTCGACGCGGCGCTGGAGCTCGGCGGGAGCCTCGCCGCCGCCGGCCTGCGGGTGCTGGTCGACGACCGCACGCACGTCTCGGCCGGGGTCAAGTTCACCGACGCCGAGCTGATCGGCATCCCCCGGGCCGTCGTGGTCGGCCGCCGACTCACCGAGGGGTACGTCGAGCTGCGCGAGCGGGCCGGCAACGGGCGCACCGAGCTGCCGTTGGACGGCCTGGTGGATCGACTCGTCCACGAGGTGCGCCAGGAACGTGCGAGCCTGGTGTAGCCGCAGCGTCACGGGGTAGTGCAGTTGGATCGGGTGGAAACGTCTTCGGAGGCTCTCATGACCGGTTACCGGGTCAGTGATGTGATGACCAAGCAGGTTGTGTACCTGCCGGCCGAGACCACCCTGGACGAGGCGGCCAGGGTGATGAAGGAGGCCGACATCGGTGATGTGGTGGTCACCGACGGCGCCAGCCTCGCCGGCATGCTCACCGATCGGGACATCGTGGTGCGGGCCGTGGCGGAGAACAGCTCCCCGGCGGCCACCACCATCGGATCGATCGTCACCCGCGAGGTCGTCATGATCGAACAGCACTGCACGGCGGGTGAGGCGGCGGCGCTCATGCGGGAGCGGGGCATCCGACGGGTGCTGGTCTGTGACAGTGACCGCAAGCTGGTGGGGATCGTCTCGCTCGGTGACCTGGCCATGCAGCTCGACCCGACCAGCGCGCTCGGTGAGATCAGCGAGCAGTCGCCCACTGTGTGACGGGGGCCCCCGCGCGACGGCGGTAGCCTCGACGCATGGCTGACATGCCGGCCCGACTGGCCGAGATCGTCGACGAGTTCGCCGCCGCGCCCCGCGACCTGGTGTTGGAGATGCTCCTGGAGTACGCGGACGTCATCCCGGCGCTGCCGGAGGGCGCTGCGGAGCGCGAGGGCATGGAGCAGGTGCCCGAGTGTCAGACGGCGTTCTTCCTGCGCGCCCGGGTGACCCCGGAAGGCACCGTGGAGACGCTCTTCGACTGCCCGCCGGAGGCGCCCACCACCCGGGCGTTCGCCGGGATCCTCGCCGAGGGGCTGGCGGGGGCGAGCGCCGAGCAGGTGCTGGCCGTGCCGGACGACCTCTACCAGCGGATGGGGCTGGCGCAGGCGATCAGCCCACTGCGGGTGCGCGGGGGTACGGCGATCCTGGGCCGTCTCAAGCGGCAGATCCGGGAACAACTCGCCTGACCGTGAGGTTGCCACCGATCATGGAGATCGAGATCTACGCGGACGTCATCTGCCCGTGGTGCTACATCGGCAAGCGCCGCCTGGATGAGGCCCTCGCCAGTTACGAGGGCGAGGTGACGGTCCGCTACCGACCGTTCCAGCTCGACCCGTCGCCGGTGCCGCAACCACTTCCGCTGGTGGAGGCCCTGGCCGGCAAGTTCGGCGGCCCGGAGCGCGCCCGGCAGATGGTCGATCACGTGACCCAGGTCGCGGCGGCCGACGGGCTGCGGCTCGACTACGACCGCGCGGTGATCGCCAACACGTTCGAGGCGCACCGGCTGGTGTCCTGGGCGGCCGAGCAGGGCAGGGCGGCCGAGATGGTGGAGGCGCTCTACCAGGCGCACTTCAACCACGGGGTCGACGTCGGGTCGCGGGTGGCGCTGGCCGCCCTGGCCGGTGAGATCGGCCTGGACGCGGCCGACGCGCGCCGGTTCCTCGACTCGGACGAGCGCGTCGCCGACGTCGCCGCCGACCTCGCCGCCGCCCGGGACCTGGGCATCACCAGCGTGCCGACCTTCGTGCTGGCCGGGAAGTACGCGGTCTCCGGCGCGCAGGAGGTGCAGACGTTGCTCGCCGCGCTCGCCGAGGTCGAGCAGCGCGAATCCGCAGCCCACTCACACTGAGTCACCGTCGGCCGGACGTCCGGCATCGATGATCACGATGTTTCACGTGCAACAACATTGATGTCGATGCCTGGTCAGGCCGGCCTGGCCAGGCCTTCCACCACCTGCGCTCCCGGCAGCGCGCCCAACGCCGGCCCCGGCAGCGCGATCTTGCTGTGTCGTACGCCGGAACCGACGATCACGTGCGGTGTGGCGATGACCCGCGCGTCCACCAGGATCGGCCACTGCGCCGGCAGCCCGATCGGGGTGATGCCGCCGTACTCCATGCCGGTCAACTCGACAGCGTCGGCCATCGAGGCGAAGCTCGCCTTGCGGACGTCCAACGCCCGGCGGGCCACGCCGTTCACGTCGGCCCGGGTGGTGGCCAGGACGATGCAGGCCGCGTAGCGGACCACGCCCTCGCGCTTGCCCGCCACCACGACGCAGTTGGCCGACACGTCCAGCCCCACCTCGTAGGCCGCGCAGAACGCCGCCGTGTCGGCGAGGTCGGCGTCGATCGGCGCGACCAGCACGTCGTTGACGTCCACCAGCGCTTCCGCGGGCCACTGCGCGATGGCCTCTGCAACCGGCGGAGCGAGCAGATCCAGGCGGGCGCGGGCCGGTTCGGTCTTCAGCGTTCCCATCACGGGTGCGATCCTCGCATCCGCCACGCTGAGCCGCCCGACGGCTCCCCGGCCCCCCGGCGACGCCACCGGCCCGGGCCGGATCGATCCGGCGCTCAACTGCCGGCGAGGAAAGCGTTGTCGCGCATGAAGGAGCGGTCGCGGGCAGCCGCCAACTCCTCTTCGCGTTGGGCCTTGGCCCGTTGCAACTCCAGATCCTCGAAGGCGTGCCGGACACCCAGCCGGATCACGCCGTAGAGGAAGACGAAGCCGAAGACGTAGAGGATCACCGTGGTGACGACAGCGAACATGGCGTCACAGTAAGACGAACGTGAACCGTTGTTGCTCTCATTTCCGGCCGGTTCCCCCATACGTGTCGGCCAGGTGGTCGGCCCAGGCGCGGCACCTCGTGACAGGGTGCGGTCGCTCAACCCGACCGGATCAGGTCCAGCACGGTCAGCAGCGCGAAGAACGCGATCACGATCTCGTTGACGATCCAGGCGTGCCCCTCGGCCCACTCCCGCATCCGGGTCAGCACCTGGGCCGCCCTGTTCCCGAGCAGCAGCAACGCCAGCAGGGGCAGCGCGAGCAGGAGCACGGTGACCAACACGAACGGCAGCAGGTGCCACCACGGCAGATCGTGTCGGGCCACACTCGCCCCGACGGTGGCCATGGTGAGGTCGTCGGTGGGCGTCGCCACGAAGAGCAGCGCACCCAGCCGCAGCGCCTGCGGCGGACCGGCGTGCTCGATGCTCCCCAGCCAGCGCGGCGGTCCGGAGCGGTAGCGGCGTACCCAGATCAGCACGGCCAGGCACACCAGCAGGGCCAGGACCACCAGGTCGATGGCGGGGCCACGATCGACCTTCCCGGCGACGGCGCTGGCGTCGGCGGCCACTCCGCCGACCAGCCGGGTCAACAACCAGGCCACCGTCACCCCGGCGGCGACCACCAGCCCCGCGCCGGCGAGGAAGCCCAGCGACGCCGCCCGGGGCCGATCCGACGAGGCCAGGAAGACCGCCACCACCAACTGCGTCCCGGCGACCATGACCACGGCGAGCGGCAGCACGCTCAGGAGGTTCATCGCCCGCCATCCTCCCGGCACGAGCAGGTGGGACGCTGTCGAATCCCCGGATCACCCGGCCGGCCGCGCACCCCCGCCCACCACGACCCGGCCGGCCAGCAGGGCCCCGAGCAGCGCCAGTCCCGCTGTCACCACGAGCGTCGTCGTGTAGCTGGCCGGGCCTGGCGCACTTCCCGCCGCCAACACGGCCCCGGTCAGCGCGAGCACCGTCGCCGCGAAGAGGCTGTCGCTCAGTTGCAGTGACGAGCTGTTGCGGCCCTGCTCACCCGGCGCGGACAACTCCAGGGTGAGCACCGACAACGACGGATAGAGCAGACCCATGCCCAGACCGGCGAGGGCCCAACCGACCACGGCGACCGCCACCGGCAGCTCGGGCCGGACGGCCAGCGCCACCGTGGCGGTGCCGACCGTGATGCAGCTCAGCCCGGCACGCGGCAGGCTGGCCCGCGACGCCGGCAACGGCATCCGGCCCTGCAACCAGGAGCCCGCCGACCAGGCCAGCGCGCCGACAGTGAGGACCAGCCCGGCCGCGGTCGGCGAGAGGCCCCGTTCCCGGGAGAGCATCAGCGGAATGACCACCTCGGCGCCGACGAACGCCGCCGACGCCAGGCCACGCAGCCCCACCACGGTGGGCAACCCTCGCGCGGCCCGGAGGAACCCGGCCGGCAGCAGGCGCGGGGCACAGACCAGCAGACCGACCACGGCGAACGCGACAAGCACCAGGGCCGTGGCGCCGCGCTGCTGTCCCCCGATGTGCAGCAGTGCGGCACTCACCGCGGCCCCACACGCCCAACCGATCCGCGCGGCCGCACCCGCCGGCGGGCTCGTTGCCGCGCTCCTGGCCAACGACCGCAGGCCGGGATGGATCAGCAGCACCGCCGGCACCGCCACCGCCGGCACCGCCAGGAAGACCCACCGCCAGCCCAGGTACTGCACGATAAGGCCGGCAACCGCCGGGCCGACCAGCGACGGCACCACCCACGCCGCCGCGAACGCCGCGAAGATCCGCCGGTGCAGTTCCTGCGGGTACGCCTGCGCGACGATCACGTAGAGCGCCACCGTGAGCAGCCCGGAGCCGAAACCCTGCACGACCCGCCCCACGACAAGTGCGCTCATCGCGGGGGCGGTCCCGGCGATCAGCAACCCGACCACGAACCAGGCGACGCCGTGCCACATCGGCCCCCGGGGACCCCGCGCGTCGCACCAGATGCCGGAGACCACCATGGCCAGCACACCGGTGGCGAACGGGCCACCGAACGCGATCCCGTAGAGCGCCAACCCGTCCAGGCTGCGGGCGACGGTCGGCATCGCCGTACCGACCGCCAACGCCTCGAACGCGAGGAGTGAGATCAACGCGACGCTGCCCACCGTCATCGCGCGCAGCCGCGGTGCGAAGAGTCCGGGTGCGGCGGGTGCGGCGGTGACGACTGTGCTCGGCATCGACCGAGCATGCGACTTCAACCCTGATTCATGTCAACCGTCCGGTGACCCGGCTCTCGTCAGGCGTCCTGCAGCGCCCTCCCCACCCCGCGTGCCAGTCCGGAAAAATGCTGGTCTGCCAGCAGGTGACCGGCGGTGATCACCACGGCGATCGGCCACTCGATGACCTGTAGCGCGGCGAGCACGCCGAGCCCGGCGTAGTAGACGACCTTGTCCGGTGGCGGCACCGCCACCTCGCCCAGCATCGGCAGTTGCACCCGCCGGTTGTACATCCGGACGTTCTCCCGTGCACCGTTGAGATGTCGCGTCAGCGTGCTCATGCCGGCCTCCCCATGTCCGGTGATGGTCGTCGGATTCCACGCCCCACCCCGTCCATGCGGCAGCGACGGCGGAAAATTCCGCCGCTCAGGGGGCATAACGGATGGCAGGTCGGGAAGCCAGGCCGCCGGACATGAGCGCGGTGGGAGGACGACATGGCCAAGGTCAGGACAGGCGGCAACGGGGAGCCGGGCCGGCGCCCGTCCAGCCGTACGCCTCGATGACTGCGGCGGGTCGCGCTGTCGGCCGCATCCTGCCGTCCTTCGGCGTACCGCACCTGGTAGGTGAGGCGTCCCGGACCGTCGGGTCGGCCGCGACCCGGCTGGCCCGGTCGGTCGGGCTCGCTCGGCGGCGGGTCTGGTCACGGCCCGGTCGGCACCACATCGAGGTGCACGGTGTCTGCCAGGAGGGCGGTGACCAGCTCGCCCGGCAGGTGGAGGGCGCGCTGGAGCGGATGCCCGGGGTGGCCTGGGCCAGGGTGAACGCTTCATCCGGGCGGGTGGTGGTGGCCGTGCAGGCCCCCGAACCGGATCTCGGTGACCTCATCGCCACGATCAGCCGGGTCGAGCGGACCTGCGATCACGAGCCCGACCCGGAGATCCCACCTCCGCATCCGCCCGAGGAGGGCCCACACAACCCGCGCACCCTCGGCGCGCTCGCCTCGGACGCGCTGGGTCTGACCCTGTGGGCGGCCACCCGGATCCTGCCGTTCGCGCCGTTGCCGGGTGAGGTGGCCGGCGCGCTGGCGGCGGTCGACCTGCAGCCGAAGCTGCACGCGTTCCTTGGCAAGGCGTTGCGCTCCGACCCGCGAGCGGAGGTTCTCTTTCCGCTGGCCGAGGCCGTGGTGCAGGGCCTGACCGGCCGCTGGACCGGCATCGTCCTCGACGGCGCCCAACGGCTCGTGCAGTGGGGCGAGGACCGGGCCCAGTTCTCCGCCTGGGCGAGCGCCGAACCGCGGTTGACCGGCGACCCCGAGCGTGCCGTCGCCCGGTGGCCGATCGCCGACCGTCCCCGCCCCAAGCCGCACGGCCCGGTCGAGCGGTACGTCAACCGGGCGCTCGCCGCCGGTACGGCGGCCGGCGCTGCGGCGGCGCCCTTCGCCGGGCGCAAGCGGGCCGCCGCGCTGGGCCTGTCCGCGCTGCCAAAGGCACCCGGCAGCGGACGCGAAGGGTTCGGCGCCCAGTTCGGCCGAATGCTGGCGCGGCGCGGGGTGATCGCGATGGACCGAAGTGTGCTGCGGGAGTTGGACCGGGTCGACACGCTCGTGCTGGACGCTGCGGTGCTCGGCTCGGACCGGGGCGTACTTGCCGATCTGGCGCCGGCGCCGGGCGCGGACGTCGACCAGGTGGCCGAGCGGGCCTTCGCGTTGTTCGACCCGGACGACCCGGCCGCTTCCCGTGCGTCGGACGGCTGGCGGCTCGGACCGTTGGACCAGATGCCCTCACACGACCCGGACGCCATTCCGGACGCGGCCCGGCTGCGCTCGGCCGGCGGCCAACTGCTCGGCCTCGCCCACGGTGACCGACTTGCCGCCCTGTTGCGGGTCGAGCCGGAACCCGCACCCGGCGTCGACGGGCTGCCGGCCGCCGCGCGGCGGGCCGGCCTGCGGCTGGTCGTTGCCGGCGGCGACGAGCAGCGGTACGGCTTCGCCGATGCGATGCTGCCCGGTGGGGACCGGCTGGCCGAGTCGGTACGCGCGTTACAGCGCGACGGCGCGGTGGTCATGCTGGTTTCCGCGGACCGGAAGGCGCTCGGCGCGTCCGACTGCGGTCTCGGGTTCGCCGCGCCGGAGGACCTGCCGCCGTGGGGTGCGCACCTGCTGGTCGGTGCCGACCTGCGGGTGGTGGCCCTGGTGATCGAGGCGACCGGGGTGGCTCGGCGTACGGCACAGCAGAACATCCGGCTGGCCATGGCCGGCACCGGTCTCGGGGCGCTGGGCGCGTTCACGGCCCCGCCGACCGAACTGCCCGGCCGGGCGCTCGTCGCGGTGAACAGCGCGGCCGGGTTGGCCTTCGCGAACGGGGTCTGGCAGGCCCACCGGTTGCACGACCAGTCGGACACCCCGGCGCCGGTCACGACCCCCTGGCACCTGATGCCCGTCGGCACGGTGCTCGACCACCTGCGCTCCACACCGGACGGCCTGACCAGCGCGGAAGCGCAGCGCCGGCACCAGGGCATTGGCGGAAACGGCAATGCCGGCACGGGGAGCGGAGGGTTGCTGCGTGCCTTCGTGGACGAGTTGTCCAACCCGCTCACCCCGGTGCTGGTCGCCGGTGCGGTGCTCTCCGCGTCGTTCGGATCACTTGTCGACGCCGCGCTGGTGGGCAGCGTCGTCGGTGGGTCCGCCCTGATCGGCGCGGTGCACGAACGCAACACCGAACGGTCACTTGCCGAACTCCTGTCCCGTTCGGCGGTGACCGCACGGGTCCGCCGCGACGCCGCCGAGCAGGTCCTCGCCGCCGAAGACCTGGTCCTCGGAGACGTCATCACACTTGAGTCAGGTGACTCGGTGCCCGCCGACTGTCGCGTCCTCGAGTCGGTGGGTCTGGAGGCGGACGAATCGTCGCTGACCGGCGAGTCGTTGCCGGTCGCCAAGTCCAACCGACCCGTGGTCGCCGCCGCGATCGCCGACCGGCACTCCATGGTGTACGAGGGCACCACCGTGGCCGCCGGGCATGGCACTGCCGTGGTGGTGGCGACCGGGTCGGACACCGAATCCGGCCGCAGCCTCGCCCTGGTCAAGCAGGACCCACCGGCCAGTGGAGTGGAAGCCCGGCTCGGCTCGTTGACCAGCGCCGCCATCCCGTTGGCGGCCGGTTCCGCGGTGGCGGTGGCCGGGGCGGGCCTGCTTCGAGGCGTACCCCTGGCCGAGACGGCGGCGACCGCCGCGAACCTCGCCGTGGCGTCGGTGCCGGAGGGGCTGCCGTTCCTGGTCAGCGCCGCGCAGCTGGCGGCGGCCCGGCGGCTGGCCGAACACGGCGCGTTGGTCCGCAACCCGCGCACCATCGAGGCGCTGGGCCGGGTGGACGTGCTCTGCTTCGACAAGACCGGCACCCTTACCGAAGGCCAGTTGCTGCTCGCCGGGGTCGGCGACAGCGTCGGCGAGAGGTACGCGCCGCTGGACCGGTTGGACGACCGGCTCCGGATGACGCTGGCCGCGGCGCTGCGGGCCACCCCCGCCGCGAAGAATCCCGAGGAGTTGGCGTTGCAGACCGACCGGGCGGTCCGGCGGGGTGCCGGGGAGGCCGGTGTGGTGGAGCAGACCGGCGCCGCCGGCTGGCGGGCCGCCGGAGGGTTGCCCTTCGAGCCGTCCCGCGGCTACCACGCGAGCATCGGACAGACCGACGGTCACCTGTTGTTGAGCGTGAAGGGTGCTCCGGAGACGGTGCTGCCGCGCTGCTCATCCCGACGCACCGACGGTCGTCAGGAGCCACTGGACGACGCCGGCCGTGCGGAGCTGGAGCGGATGCTCGCCGACCGGGCCGGGGCGGGAAACCGGATCCTGGCCGTCGCGGAGTGCCCGGTGAACGACTCGAAGGTGACCGACGGGGACGTTCGAGGGCTGACCTTCGTGGGTTTCCTGGCCCTCGCGGACGGTGTCCGGGAGAGCGCCGCCCCGGCGGTACGTCGGATCCGGCAGGCCGGCGTGCACACCATCATGATCACCGGTGATCATCCGGCCACTGCCGAGGCGATCGCGTCCACCATCAGCGAGCACGACGAACAGCGGGTGGTCACCGCCGCCGAACTCGACCAGCTGGACGACGACGCGCTCGCCGAGCGGTTGGCCAACACCGACGTGGTGGCCCGCTGCACCCCGGCCCACAAGGTGCGGATCATCCAGGCGTTGCAGAAGTGCGGGCGGACCGTGGCGATGACCGGCGACGGCGCCAACGACGCCCCGGCGATTCGGCTGGCCGACGTCGGCATCGCCCTCGGCCAACGGGGCACCCCGGCCGCCCGGGCCGCAGCCGACCTGGTGGTCACCGACGACCGGCTGGAAACCATCATCGCCACCCTGATCGAAGGGCGGGCGATGTGGTCGTCGGTGCGACACGCGCTCAGCATCCTGGTCGGCGGCAACCTCGGCGAGATCGCGTTCAGTGTGCTCACCGCAGCGGCTACCGGCCGTTCCGCGCTCACCGGACGCCAACTGCTGCTGGTCAACCTGCTCACCGACCTGGCACCGGCGCTGGCCATCGCGGTCCGGCCACCCGCGTCGGACCGCACCGACGCGCTGCTGCGGGAGGGCCCGGACACAGCGCTCGGCGAGAGCCTCACCAGGGAGATCGGGCTGCGGGCGGCCGCCACCACGCTGGGCGCGACCGCGGGCTGGACGTTGGCCCGCTACACCGGACGCCGGCAGCGGGCCGGCACGATCGCCTTGGTCTCCCTGGTCGGCACCCAACTCGGGCAGACCATCCTGGCCGGCGGCACCAGCCCGGCCGTGCTGGCCTCCACGGCGGCGTCACTGGGTGTGCTGGTCGTGGTGGTGCAGACGCCGGGGGTGAGCCAGTTCTTCGGCTGCACCCCGCTCGGGCCGGTCGGCTGGACCATCGGGGCCGGCACCGCGCTCGGCGCGACCTTCGCCAACGGCGCGCTCACCAAGCTGATGGAGCACGTGCCGCCGGCCCGACCCCACACCACCACTGCGGACAGCGACGGCGCGACCGGCTCCAAGGGCTGAGCACCGGGCGTTGCGCTCGGTGCGCGCGGAGAAGACCCGCCGCCCCGGTCATCAGGCGAAGGGCCTGGGAGCGGAACCTCCCCCCTCATCGCCTTCTCCGCCAGTTCCGTTCGCTCCGGGTGCAGCTTGCTCTCGTTCAATGGGTGGCGAGGCGTGTTGATGCATTGTTGGCCGCTCTGGCACTACAAACCGGACACCAGAGGAAGAGGCCGCCAGATGGCACCAGCTCGACGCCCTGAGCCAGAGCCGACTTGCCGATCTTGATGATCGCCTCGTACAGGCTGTCGTCCCGGTGCCGTGCCGCAGCGGCGACCGCCTCCCGCATCCGGCCCAGAACTGTTCAGTTATATCCGGCTCGTCGATATTGATCTGCACATTCGAGGTCCCCGTGATCGAATGGCCCAAACCCTCATCAAACCGTCACTGCGATCCCGTTCGTGGTCCGTAGGTCAGCCGACGCAGGACGACCTCGGCCGGGCCGGGCTGCTTGCGCTTGTCGAGCTGACGGGCGACCAGGACGGTGGCGAGCCAGACGGCCACCGCGATGATGAGTCCGGTCACCGTCGGGCTGCCGAACTGGTGGCCGAGGGCGAGCGTGAAGGGTGCCAGGAGGACGAGCCAGGCCACGGACTGGAACAGGTATCCCGACAGGGAACGCTGGCCCAGGGCGGAGAGAGCGCCGACGACGGGGCCGGACCGGTTGGCTCGCATGGCGATCAGGCCGAAGACGGCCACGTAGCCCGGTCCGGCGAACATGCCGCTGACCCCGTGCAGCACCATCATCAGACTGGCGGTTGACTCGTCGACGTGCAGCCATCCGGCACTGACCAGGGCGGCCGGGAGGCCTCCGGCGACTGCGCCGCCGAGGCCGAGGACGGCGGTCCAGGTGAGCAGGGTCCGGTGCCGGGCCAACTCTTCGAGGACGCGGCGGCGAGCGGCCCACATGCCCAGCCAGGCGATCATGATGAAGGGCAGGACGGTGAGCGTGTGCACCGGCCATTCGCCGAGGCGATCCAGCATGGACGCGACGTAACCGGGGGCGGCGAGAGAGTCGACGTGGCCCGACGGCAGGGGTGTCGACCCGCCCGACCCGCCGAGGACGCCGTTCACCACCATGGCACCGATGACCAGCATCTCGACGGCTGACAGGGCCCAGAGCACCAGCACGATGCGGTGGAACCTGTCGCCGCGGCGCAGCAGCAACAGGGTCATCGCGATCCCGACGATCCCGTACGCGCCGAGGAAGTCGCCGTAGTAGAGCAACGCGGCGTGCGCGAACCCGAACGCGACCAGCCAGAGATTACGACGTACCAGCACCGAGCGGACCTGCTTCGGCGTGGCACCGGAGGCGTCCTGACGGCGGGCGAGCTGGACGAGGCCGTAGCCGAACATCACGGCGAAGACCGGATAGCCGCGCGCATGGACGAGTTCGAAGAGCAGGAAGTTGAGGCCCCGGTCGACGCCTTCCGGGGCGGCGTCGAGGCCGGGCTCGCCAGCGAAGACCACTCCGGCGACGTTGGCCAAAGCGATGATCAGCAGCATCGCTCCCCGGGCAAGGTCCGGTGCGAGGGCACGCTCGGCGCGCAGCACCGGCCCTCTCGAAGTCCGCGGTGCGGTGTCGATGGTCATGAGCGACTCCCCGTGACTCGGCTTTAGTTTCATGCATAAAGTATCAGACATAAACTAATGCTGTCTGTCATGATGTGGACGTAACCTTTCGGGCGAACGTGGGAGCCCATGACCAGCGACGATTTCGTTCCGGCGCCGCTGCGCCGCCTATGGGGGATGTCAGAGTCGTCGCGTCTCGGACGGCCCGCGTCCCTCGACGTCAACGTGGTAGTCGCCGCGGCGGTGGAGATCGCCGACCGGGACGGGCTCGACGGCGTGACGCTTCCCAAGGTCGCCAAGAGCCTCGGCTTCACGAGCATGTCCCTCTACCGGCACGTCGGCTCCAAGGACGAACTGCTCACCCTCATGGCCGACGCCGCACTGGGCCCACCGCCGGACATTGCCGCCCCCGACTGGCGGGAAGGGCTGCGCCGCTGGGCCTTCGCGCACCGCGCGGTGCTTCAGCGTCGGCCGTGGCTGACCCGCGTGCCCGCCGCCGGACCGCCCTCCGGCCCGCACCAGATCGCCTGGATGGAGGCCGCGCTGGCGATCATGTCCGGCACCCACCTGGACTGGGCGCACAAGATCGGTGCGATGTCACTGATCAGCGGCTACGTGGTCCAGTCGGTACGGCAGTACGGCGAGCTCGCCGAGGGCAGGGCCGAAGGCCAGGGCCAGGCCGACGCCGAACGCGACTACGGCCGGGCGCTGGCGCGACTCGTCAACCCCGACCGCTTCCCCGAGACAGCCCGGCTGTTCTCCTCGACGCTGTTCGAGGCGCCACCGTCCGACACCCCCGACGAGGCGATCGCCGACGCGGACTTCTCACTCGGGCTGGAGTTGATCCTCGACGGCGTCGCCGTCCGGATCGCGCGCTCCGACCCCTGACCCGCCCGCGTGCTCTGGTCGACCCGTCAGCGCGCCGGGGCTGAGCCGCATGCCGACGGCTCACCGGGGTACCGGAGCCTGAGGAGGTGGGCAGGATGGCGGAGCAACCGCAGGTGACGTTCATCGGTACCGCGACGACTGTGCTGCGGATCGGCGGCTTCACCCTGCTGACCGACCCGAACTTCCTGCACCGGGGTCAGCGGGCGTACCTGGGCAAGGGGTTGTGGTCGCGCCGACGCACGGACCCGGCGCTGCGGATCGCCCAGCTCCCCGAACTGGACGCGGTGGTCCTCTCCCACCTGCACGGCGACCACTTCGACCGGGTGGCCCGTCGGGAACTGGACCGCGAGCTGCCCATCGTCACCACCCCCGAGGCGGAACGCAAGCTGCGCCGCTGGGGCTTCCGGGCCGCCCAGGGCCTGCCGACGTGGTCGTCCCGGGAACTGCACCGCGACGGTACGACGGTGCGGCTGACCTCGATGCCCGGCCAGCACGGCCCGGGGGCACTGGACCTGCTGATGCCCGACGTGATGGGCACGATGATCGACGTGGAACGCTCCGGGCGGCGGGAGTTCCGGCTCTACGTCACCGGCGACACCCTCAACCGGCCGCTACTCACCGCCATCCCCGAACGCTACCCGGACATCGACGCGATGCTGATCCACCTCGGTGGCACGAAGGTCGCCGGCATCCTGCTCACCATGGACGCCCGCCAGGGTGCGGACCTGGTGGAGCTGATCCGTCCACAGCTGACCGTGCCGATCCACTACGACGACTACCCGGTCTTCCGCTCCCCGCTGGCGCACTTCGTCGACGAGGCCCGCCGCCGAGGTTGGGTGAAGCAGGTACGCACCATCGCCCGCGGCGAGACCGCCCCCCTCACGCCACAGTTGTGAGCGTTCGCCGCCCGGGGCTCCATGCCGCCCGCCAGTGTCGTCACCGCTCGTCAGAGCGGAGAGGACCCGGTCGGCTAGCGTCACTGATCCACATCGAAGCAACGTGGAGGCGAGGATGCCCGAACCGACTCGTGCGGTCGCCCTGGCGGCGTTGACCGAGCTGTGGGAGCAGGGATGTCCGATCGCCTCACCCCATGACCGCGATCGCCTCGTCGACATCGGCCTACGCCGCTGGCACAGCTTCCATCGGCGACACTCTCGTATTGGCCAACCTTCACAGGAGGCCAGGATTCGCGACCTGGTGCGCGGGTTGGTCGAGGCAGTCGAGCCCGAACCGGGCCTGGTCGGCCCGCTGGTCAAGGACTACGAGTGCGTCGCCGAAGCGATCGCCAAAGCCGCCACTTCCCCGTTACGGGAGCCGTGAGTGCCGGTGGGCCAGATGCGTGCTACGCCTCCGTGCCCTGCGGGGCGCGGGCGGCTGCGGGCAGGAAGGGTGTGAGCAGGACGGCAAGGGCAATGACCGCCGCGTTGTAGCAGAGCGCCATTCCTGCGGCATCCGGGAAACTCCGGGACTCGAGCAGCGAGAAGAAGACGGCACCGACGAGGGCGACACCGGTGGCCGCACCCAGTTGCAGCACCGCGTTTGTCACCCCGGAGCCAGCGCCGGCGTTGCGCGGCGGAACATCGGCGAGCACGACTGTTGTCACGATGGAGACGCACAGGCCCATGCCCAGACCCATCACCAGGATCGGCGCAGCGAGCTGCCAGAAGGTGACGGTCATGCCCTTGCGGGTGAACATGAGAATGAGCAGGACCATGCCGGCGGCCATGACGGTCAGCCCGATCTGAATGAGCCGGCGGCCATGTGTGGCGGCGAACCGCTGGGCCACGCCTGTGGTGAGGAAGATGCCGACTGGGAAGCCGAGGCCGGTCAGCGCGGTACGCATCGGGCTCCAGCCGTAGCCGGTCAGCAGCGTGTAGTTGAGCACCAGGAACAGCGACGCCAGCGTCGAGAAGACGATCAGCAGCACGATCAGGCCGGCCAGGAACGAGCGCTGCCGCAACAGGTCCGGCGGGACCAGAGCGGAGCCGTCGCGGCTGTCCCGCCGCCGTTCCACCACCCCGAAGGCCCAGAGCAGCGGTACCGCGGCGACCAGCAGCACGATCATGCCGATCGGCCAACCCGCCTCCCGGCCCTGGATCACCGGGTACATCAGGGCGAACGAGGCGAGACTGACCAGCGCGATGCCGGCCACGTCGACGCGCAACGGCGTCTCCGAGCGCGACTCCGGCAGCCACCGCAGCGCGCCGAACAGCGCGAGGATGCAGACCGGCACGTTGACGTAGAAGATCGCCCGCCAGCCCAGGTCGAAGACGCTGTACTCGGTGAACAGCGCCCCGAGGAGCGGCCCGCTGACGTTGGCGAGGCTGAGGGTGGCGCCGTACAGGGCGAACGCCTTGGCCCGTTCGGCGTTCTGGAACAGGATGACCACCACGGACATCACCTGCGGGATCATCAGGCCGGCGGCGACGCCCTGGATCAGGCGTGCGACGGTCAGAACCGGGGCGGTCGTGGCGGCGCCGCAGACGATCGAGGCGGCGATGAACGCCGCAATGCCGATCAGGAAGACCCGACGCCGGCCGTAGATGTCGCCGAGGCGGCCTCCCGGAATAAGGACCAGTGCGAACGTGACCGAGTAGCCGACCAGGATCCACTGTGCAGCGGCGTACCCGGCACCCAGGTCGGCTTGGATCCGCGGCAGGGTGATGCTGACGATCGTGCCGTCGACGAGGTCCATGAAGGCGGCGGTGAGTACGACGGCGAAGGCCAGCCATGGGCGGGTGTCACTCCGCTGGGGCGCGACGTCGGTAGCCATGTCGATCCTCCCGGCTTTTGCTACGGTCGGAACAGAGCTTCTCGCATGGCGATCTGCTCGGTTTTAGATTCTCTCTAAGTCCGAGAATTTATGAGGAGAGATGCCGGGTGTCAACATCCTCGTCACGGATGTCGCTGGTCGCCGATCTGTACCACCTGGAGCGCGCGTCGGCCCAAGCCGCAGTCCTGTTCCACGGCGCCCTCGCCGCGCGGGCAGGCATCACCGTGACCGACATCAGCTGCCTCGGCGTGCTCGACAAGGACGGGCCAATGCCCGCAGGTCGCCTCGCCCGCCAGATCGGCCTCACCCGCGGCGGCGCCATCACCGCAGCGCTGGACCGGCTGGAGCGGGCCGGTTTCCTGCGCCGGCAGCGCGATCCCGGCGATCGGCGGAAAGTGACGATCGAGCTGGTGCGCGGCGAGGCGTACGAGCGTCTGCAACAAACCCTCGACGAGTTCAGCCGCGACTACCTCGCCCTCATCGAGGACTACTCCGACGAGCAGCTGCGTCTCCTTAACGAGTTCTCCCGCCGTTCCACGGCGATCCTCGACCGGCACACCGCCACCCTGCAGGGCGCCGAGCAGCTACCGGCATGACGAAGCGCCCGCCAGTGGCGGGCTCGCGAGACGGGAACATGCTTGACGCTCACGTCCCACCTGACGCCCGAGGTGATCCTCAAAGGGCCGACACCCTGCGGCCACGTCCTGCCGGCGCGGGCTCGTCAGGCTGCAGACATTGATCGACTGCTGGGCGGGGGAGGGGTCGGCGCGACCGCTTGGCTGTACTCGACACCGAGGTCAACCGGGGAAAGTGCTGGTGGAGCCCAGGGGACTCGAACCCCTAACCCCTGCCTTGCAAAGGCAGTGCTCTGCCAGTTGAGCTAGGGCCCCGTGATTGGCCACAGCGACGATCGCTCGTCGCTGGGCCGAACGTCAGCGGAGGTCGGGCGCGGTGGTCGCCTCGTGCCACAGAGCACGCTCGTCGTTCGACGCTTTGATCTTGTTGAACACGACGGCGGCCACACCGACGACGCCAGCCAGAATCAGCAGCTTCTTGAACATGGGGCGACCCCTCGCGCTCGACTACCGTCGGACGACATGCGGTGGGGCTAGATGGAATCGAACCATCGACCTCAGAGTTATCAGCTCTGCGCTCTAACCGACTGAGCTATAGCCCCGCGTTGCGACGAGCAAGATTAACCCATCCGCTCCGCTGGCCCCAAATCGGGGTCCGCGCCTGCGAGCCGGTCCGTCGCCGCCTGCAAAACCTACCTGAGTACGGGACGCCGGAGCGACCGCATTCCGCGGTGCCCCGGCGTCCCGGTCACTCAGTCCCGCTCGGCGAGCGTCAGCTCGATCCCGCCGACCAGGTCGGCGCAGACGTTGTAGACGAACGCGCCCAGGGTGGCCAGCGCGGTGAACAGCACCACGTTGACCAGGCCGATCAGCGCCGAGCTGAGGATCACGCCCTTGGCGGTGATCTGGAAGCCGCTGGTGCTCTGGCCGCCGCCGGCGTTGACGAGGTCACTCAGGCTCTCGTTGACGCTCTGGAACACACCCATCGCATCCAGCGCCAGGTAGAGCACCGAGGTGGCGACCACCACGACGATGAAGAGCACCACCGACACCGCGAAAGCGAACTTCATCACAGACCACGGGTCGATCCGCTTCAGGTTCAGCCGGGCCCGGCGCGGTCCGCGGGAGGCGGCCGAACTGACCGACGTACGCGCCGCACGCACCGCGTCACCGACGCGGGCGGCCCCGACGGCGGACGAGTTGCCGATCCCCGGTGGCAGACCACCACCGCTGGCCGGGCGTCCGGGAGCGGTGGCCCGCCCCGCGTCGGGCTGCGGCTGGGTCATCCCGGGAGTGATCCGCGGCTGGGTGCCGGTGGACCCGGTTGACGTCGCCTGACCGGGCCGGGCACCGATCGGCTGGGTGGTCGCCGGACGGGCCGAGGGCGCCGCCGCCGGACCCGGAGGGCTGGCGGCCGCCGACGTCGACGCCTCGGCGCTGGACGCCTCGGTCTTGTCGCCGGACCCGCCGTCCTCGCCCGGTTGCTCCGGCGGGGGTGTCATGCCGGGAGCCCTGGTGAACTTCGGGGCAGGCGCGTCGGCGGGGACCGTCGCCCGGCCCACGGCCGCGCGGCCGGTCGCTGGTGTGCCGCCCTTGGCGGCCTCCTCGTCGACCGGTTTGGCCGAGGTCCCCGTGTTCCCCGACTTCGCCTGTGTCTCCGTCATTCAACTAGTCCTGTTCGTCAGGCTCGTCGGCATTGCGAGCAATCGCCACGATAGTCACGCCGTCCGGGAGGTCCATCAGCTTGACCCCCATTGTGTTCCGGTCACGCGTACGGCGTACAGGCTTCACCGGAGTCCGAATGACACCACCGTTGCTGGTGATCGCGAACAGCTCGTCGTCCGGGTCGATCACCACCGCGCCAACCAGACCACCGCGCCGTTCGGTGATCTTCGCAGTCAACACGCCCTTACCTCCCCGGCCCTGCACCGGGTATTCCTCGATCGGGGTGCGCTTCGCGTATCCCCCGTTCGTGGCCACCAGAACGTCCAAACCTTCCCGCACGACTTCCATGGCGAGCAGGACGTCGTCGTCCGTGAAGCGCATGCCGATCACGCCCGAGGTGGCCCGGCCCATCGGCCGCAGCGCCTCGTCCGAGGCGTTGAACCGGATCGCCTGTGCCTTCTTCGAGACCAGCAGCAGGTCGTTCTCCGGCGCAACCAGCGCAGCACCGACCAGCTCGTCCTCATCGCGCAGGTTGATCGCGATGATGCCGCCGGAACGGTTGGAGTCGAACTCCTCGAGCCGCGTCTTCTTCACCAGGCCGTTCTTCGTGGCCAGTACCAGATAGGGGGCTACCTGGTAGTTCGGGATCTCAATGATCTGCGCTATCTGCTCGTCGGGTAGGAAGGCGAGCAGATTGGCCACGTGTTGGCCCTTGGCTACCCTACTGGCCTCCGGCAACTCGTACGCCTTGGCCCGGTAGACACGGCCCTTGTTTGTGAAGAACAAGATCCAGTCGTGGGTCGAGCAGACGAAGAAGTGACTGACGATGTCGTCCTGCCGCAGCGTGGCGCCACTGACGCCCTTACCGCCGCGCCGCTGCGAGCGGTACAGATCGACCTTGGTCCGCTTGGCGTACCCGGTGCGGGTGATCGTGACGACCACGTCCTCGCGCGCGATGAGGTCCTCCATCGAGACCTCGCCGTCGAACGGGATGATCTGCGTCCGGCGGTCGTCGCCCCACTTGGCGACGATCTCGCCCAGCTCCTCCGAGACGATCTTCCGCTGCCGCTCGGGCTTGGCGAGGATGTCCTTGAGGTCGGCGATCTCGATTTCGAGCTTGGCCAGGTCGTCGACGATCCGCTGCCGCTCCAACGCGGCGAGCCGGCGCAGCTGCATGTCCAGGATCGCGGTCGCCTGGATCTCGTCGATCTCCAGCAGCCGGATCAGGCCCTGCCGGGCGTCGTCCACGGTCGGCGAGCGCCGGATCAGGGCGATCACCTCGTCCAGCGCGTCCAGCGCCTTGCCCAGGCCGCGCAGGATGTGCGCCCGCTCCTCGGCCTTGCGCAGTCGGAACGCGGTCCGCCGACGGATGACGTCGATCTGGTGCTCGACGTAGTAGCGGATGAACTGGGCCAGGTTGAGCGTGCGCGGCACCCCGTCGACCAGGGCCAGCATGTTGGCGCCGAAGGTCTCCTGGAGCTGGGTGTGCTTGTAGAGGTTGTTCAGCACGACCTTGGCGACCGCGTCGCGCTTGAGCACCAGCACGATCCGCATGCCGGTACGACCGGAGGACTCGTCGCGGATGTCGGCGATCCCGGCGAGCTTGCCCTCCTTGATCAGCTCGGCGATCCGCTCGGCGAGGTTGTCCGGGTTGACCTGGTAGGGCAGCTCGCTGACGACCAGGCAGGGGCGACCCCGCTTGTCCTCCTCGACCTCCACCACGGCACGCATCCGGATCGAGCCACGACCGGTGCGGTACGCATCCTGGATCGCGGTGGTGCCGACGATCAGGCCGTGGGTCGGGAAGTCCGGGCCCTTGACGATGCCGAGCAGGGCTTCGAGGGTGGTCTCCTCGTCCTCCTCCGGGTGCTCCAGGCACCACTGCACCGCCGCGCCGATCTCCCGCAGGTTGTGCGGCGGGATCTTGGTGGCCATGCCGACCGCGATGCCCTCGGAGCCGTTCACCAGCAGGTTGGGGATCCGCGACGGCAGGATGGTGGGCTCCTTGGCCCGGCCGTCGTAGTTGTCCTGCAGGTCGACGGTGTCCTCGTCGATGTCCCGCAGCATCTCCATGGCGAGGGGGTCGAGCTTGCACTCGGTGTATCGCATGGCCGCGGCCGGGTCGTTGCCCGGCGAGCCGAAGTTGCCGTTGCCGTCGACCAGCGGGTAGCGCAGCGACCAGGGCTGCGCCATCCGGACCAGCGCGTCGTAGATCGCCGAGTCGCCGTGCGGGTGGAACTGACCCATCACGTCACCGACGACGCGGGAACACTTCACGTAGCCGCGGTCCGGCCGGTAGCCGGAGTCGAACATCGCGTAGAGGATCTTGCGGTGGACCGGCTTGAGGCCGTCCCGGACGTCCGGCAGCGCGCGACCGACGATGACGCTCATCGCGTAGTCGAGGTAGGAGCGCTGCATCTCCACCTCGAGCCCGACCGGTTCGATCCGGTCGTGCGCGACCACCGCGGCGATGGCCTCGGCGGGGACCTCGGGCTCGTTCGGTGTGGACTCGGGAGAATCGGTCACTGTATACCCTTATCAGACTCAAAGTCGTTTTCGTGCTGTGGATAACGGCTGTGGATACCGGCCAAGCTGTGGATAACTCTGTGGACCGCCGGATCGGCCGGGCAGAGCCCGGCCGATCCGGCGCCGTCCGTCAGATATCCAGGAACCGCACGTCCTTGGCGTTGCGCTGGATGAACGACCGGCGCGCCTCGACGTCCTCACCCATCAGCACACTGAACAACTCGTCGGCGGTCGCCGCGTCGTCGAGAGTGACCTGACGCAGGGTACGCGTCGCCGGGTTCATAGTGGTTTCCCACAGCTCGGGATAGTTCATCTCGCCGAGGCCCTTGAAGCGCTGGATGTCGTCCGGCTTGGCGTTCGGCTTCTTCTGCTGGCGCAGCAGGATCAGCCCATCCCGCTCGCGGTCGGAGTACGCGTACTGGGCGTCGTCGCCCTTCTTGTTCCACTTGATCTTGTAGAGCGGCGGGGCGGCCAGGTAGACGTGCCCCATCTCGACAAGCGGACGCATGAAGCGGAACAGCAGGGTGAGCAGCAGCGTCTGGATGTGCTGGCCGTCGACGTCCGCGTCGGCCATCAGCACCACCTTGTGGTAGCGCAGCTTCTCCATGTCGAAGTCGTCGTGGATGCCGGTGCCCAGCGCGGTGATCAGCGCCTGGACCTCGTTGTTCTTCAGCACCCGGTCGATCCGGGCCTTCTCCACGTTGAGGATCTTGCCGCGGATCGGCAGGATCGCCTGGGTCCGCGGGTCGCGGCCCTGCTTCGCCGAGCCGCCCGCCGAGTCACCCTCGACGATGAACACCTCGGACTCGCGGGGGTCGGTCGACTGGCAGTCGGCCAGCTTGCCCGGCATCGAGCCGGACTCCAGCAGCGACTTGCGGCGGGCCAGCTTGCGCGCCTGCTGCGCGGCGATCCGGGCCCGGGCCGCCTGGGAGGCCTTCGTGATGATCATCTTGGCCTCGGCCGGGTTGCGGTCGAACCAGTCGACCAGCCGGTCGTTGCAGACCCGCTGCACGAAGCTCTTCACCGGGGTGTTGCCCAGCTTGGTCTTCGTCTGGCCTTCGAACTGCGGGTTGGCCAGCTTGACCGAGATGATCGCCGCGAGCCCTTCGCGGATGTCCTCGCCGGAGAGCTTCTCGTCGCCCTTGAGCAGCTTCTTGTCGGTGCCGTACCGGTTGACAACGCTGGTCAGCGCGGACCGGAAGCCCTCCTCGTGGGTGCCGCCCTCGTGGGTGTTGATCGTGTTGGCGAAGGTGTAGACCGACTCGCCGTACGACTCGTTCCACTGCATGGCGATCTCGAGCGACATGCCCTCCTCTTCGGCCTCGAACTCGACCACTGTCTTGTGGATTGGGCTCTTCGAGGCGTTGAGGTGCCGGACGAAGTCCGCGATGCCGCCCTCGTAGTAGAAGGTGACCTCGCGCTGCCGGCCGTCCTCCTCCTCGGCCACCCGCTCGTCGAGCAGGTGGATGCGGAGGGCGCGGTTGAGGAAGGCCATCTCTTGCAGGCGCCGGTAGATGGTCTGGAAGTCGAAGTCGACGGTCTCGAAGACGTCCGGGTCGGGCCAGAAGGAGACCGCCGAGCCGGTGCGGTCGGTGGCCTCGCCCTTCTCCAGCGGGCTCGGCTTGGAGTTGGTGTAGTGCTGCCGCCACACGGAGCCGGACTTGTGGATCTCGACGAACATCTTGGTCGAGAGCGCGTTCACCACTGACACACCGACACCGTGCAGACCGCCGGAGACCGCGTACGCCTTGCCGTCGAACTTGCCACCCGCGTGCAGGATGGTCAACGCGACCTCGACACCCGGCTTCTTGAGCTTCGGGTGGAGGTCGACCGGGAAACCACGGCCGTTGTCGGTGACCTGGACGCCGCCGTCGGCGAGCAGCACCACGTCGATGGTGTCGCAGTATCCGGCCAGCGCCTCGTCGACCGCGTTGTCGACGACCTCCCAGACGAGGTGGTGCAGACCGCGCTCGCCGGTGGACCCGATGTACATACCGGGCCGCTTGCGAACCGCCTCCAGCCCCTCGAGAACGGTGATCGACTCTGCGCCGTACTCCTGCTTGTCCTGCGCTGCCACCCTCGGCCACTTTCTCGCGTCAGCCGCGCCGGTAGGGCGCGTCGGGCGCGGGTTCGGCGGACAGGACGCGACGTCGGCGCGTGGACCGACGCCGGAGACCTCCGGACAGCGGGTCGAACGCGCCGGTCGCCGCGGTTGCCCGCGGATCGCGATCGGCTCGACCCGACGTGGAGAATGAATCCGGGGCCACCGGCCCCGTCCCACTCCCGCACCGGGTCTTCGTCTCGCTGTCAATCCTACTGTGCGCGGGGGACAGAACCACCACTCGGCACCCTCAGAGAGCCTGCTGAGATGTCCGTAGCCGGCAGAACCCCATCGCCTGCGACTCCCCCCACACGCCAGGGTCCGATCGCACGCGCCGCCGCCGGACGGGTTGACCCGCGGTCGGGCGGGTCGGGGGTCGCGGCCGAAGCGTCCGTGCCGTACGTTTGCGGCGCCCCGGAACCAGCCTTGATCTTTACCGGTTGGAACCGGGACGATCGACCCGATCGACCCGACACGTGCTCTTTAAGAGGTGACAGATGGGGCTGGACAACGTCGCGGTGCACTGGCCGCGGACCGGCCGCTTCTACGATCCGGTCGCGCCGGCCGAGTTCGTCGACTTCGGCGAGATCGTCGACCTGCCGCGCATCTCCGCGCCGACAGCGGCGCTGGCCGAGCTGATCGCGAAGACCGGCACCATCCGGGCGACCGCCTACACCGAGTTGGTGGATCTCCTGCTCGGCCTCGAAGGTGTGTTGTACGCCACAGACGCCGCCGCCGAGGACGAGGACCCGGTGATCGACCCGGACGGCTGCTCCTGGATCGCGAGCGGCATCGAGCGGTTCGTGGCCGCGCACCGCGCGAACGGCGAGGCGGTCACCTTCGAGTCGGTGAGCACAGTGCTGCGCTCCCTGCTCGGCGACGGGCGGTTGGCCGAGCAGCAGCTGCGCTGGCTGGAGAGCCGACTCGACGCTCTGCGCGACGAGCGCGGAGACCCGCCGCAGTGGAACTTCACCTGCGCCGAGCTGGGCGTGCTGGCCGCGTTCTACCGGCGCTGCGCCGAGCGCGGCTTCGCCGTCTACGCCGACGCCTGAGCCGCCGCGTCCGTCTCCGGGCCGGCCGGCCGGTTGGCGGCTGAGATCAGCTGTGTGAGCACCGCGTGCAGGTGTTGCAGGTCCTCGACGGGCAGCCCGAGCCGCTGCACGATCGCGGCCGGGATCAGTTCGGCCTGACTCCGCAGCGCGGCGCCGCTGGCGGTGAGGGTGACGGCGAGGCTGCGCTCGTCGCTCGGGTCGCGTTCCCGGCGCAGGTAGCCGGCCGCCTCAAGGCGCTTGAGCAGGGGTGACAGCGTGCCCGGGTCGAGCTGGAGCAGGCGACTGAGGTCGCGGCCGGACAACGGCGCGTGCTGCCAGAGCGCCAACATCACCAGGTACTGCGGGTGGGTCAGCCCCATCGGCTCCAGCAACGGCCGGTAGACGGCCACCACGCTGCGCGCGGCGACCGAGAGCGCGAAGCAGACCTGCTGCTCCAGGGCCAGCGGGTCGACGCCGTCGGGTCGTTCGCTCATCGGTTGCCCTCTCTCCGCACGATGATTATCGTACCGATCATTGGTACACCAACCATTGGTGCCCCAAAGGTCTGCTCGTGCGACGGGCGAGAACCGGCGAGGCGACGCGGGGAAGAGGACGGCAGATGAGCGAGGACGGCGCGGTCACCAGGGCACCGGGCGAGGGCGGCCGATTGATGCGGTGGGCCTTCCGGCACCTCGCCGGCCCGGCCGAGGGTGTGCAGGGCGCGGTACAGGGCGGCTCGGCCGTGGCCCGTGAGGCGTGGAAACGCGACCTGGCCGAGCGCAAACGCTTCACCCGGGAGCAGCGGGAACGCAAGCGGGCCGCCCGCGAGGCCGACCGGCGCGGCTGAGCAACGCAGCTCAGCCGTACGTGTCGCGCGGGCCCCGGCCGCGGACCCGGCGTGGGCCCTTCCCCCAGGAGGGCGCGGCCGGGCCGTGAATGTGCAGCTTGCGCACCACGTTGTGACCGACCTCGCTGGCGATCTGCTTCAGCAGCGAGCCGGCGAGCAGCCGCAGCTGGGTGGCCCAGGCGGTCGAACGCGCCTCCACTGTCAACTCGCCGTTCTCCAACTTCACCGGGCGACTGTTCTGCGCGACCTCCGCGCCGACGACCCGCTCCCAGGCGCCGAACACTGTTGCCTCGGCCGCCGGCTGCTGCCAGCCGCGCGCCTTCACCAGCCGGTTCAGCACCGCGCCGAGCGGCTGCGGATCGCGCGGGTCGGGGCCGGGCCCGGAATAGCCGCGCAACCGCCGCCCCGAGCCGGCAGCGGCGTCGCCGCCGCCGGGGGTACGCCGGGCGCGGGCGGCCGCCTGCCGTCGGGACAGCGCCGCGTCGAGCACCGCCCGGGCCAGCTCCGGCCCGCTGGCGGCCGCCGCCGGCTCACCGCCCGCCGCCTCCGTTTTGGGAGTACGCGCAGCCGGGTCGCCGCCTGCCGCTGGCCGATCGGTGCCTGGCTTATCCGACACGGCGTACCGTCCCTTCGCCGACCTGGTAGCGGGTGCCGCGCAGGGCGGCCGGCACGTCGTCGTCCACCGCGCAGGTGACCAGCAGCTGACTCGCCCCGCCGACCAGCTCCGCCAACCGCTCCCGGCGACCGGTGTCCAACTCCGCGAAGACGTCGTCGAGCACCAGCACCGGCTCGATGCCGTCGGCGCGCAACAGGTCGTACCCGGCCAGGCGCAGCGCGAGGGCGAACGACCACGACTCGCCGTGGCTGGCGTACCCCTTGGCGGGCAGCGGGCCGAGACTCAGGGCCAACTCGTCGCGGTGCGGGCCGACCAGTGTGGTGCCCCGCTCGATCTCGGCGGAGCGGGACGCGGCCAGGGCCGCCGTCAGCGCCTCGGCCAGCGCGGCCCGGTCGGTGGTCGGCTCGGCCAGCTCGATCGACGGTCGGTAGGTGATGCTCGCCGCACCCCGACCGGCGGCCACCGCGTCATACGCCTTCGCCACGTGCGGGGTGAGCGCGGACACCAACTCCAGGCGACCAGCGAGCAGCTCCGCGCCGTGCTGGGCCAGATGGGTGTCCCAGACCGCTAGGGTGCCGAGGTCGCCACCCCGGGACCCACCAGTCTTGCGGGCCAGGTACGCGGTGCGCAGCAGTGCGTTGCGCTGCTTGACGACCCGCTCGTAGTCGGCCCGCACGCCCGCGTACCGAGGCTGCCGGTTGACCAGCAGGTCGTCCAGGTAGCGGCGGCGTTCGGCCGGGTCGCCCCGAACCAGCTCAAGATCCTCCGGGGCGAAGAGCACCAGCCGGAGCGCCCCGAGCACGTCCCGGGCCCGCCGCGCCGGTGAGCGGCCCAGTCGGGCCCGGTTGGCCTTGCCGGGCACGATCTCCAACTCGACCAGGAGTTCGCGGCCGTCGTGCACCACCGCACAGCGGATCACCGCGGACGTGGCGCCCATCCGGACCAGCGGAGCGTCCGTGGCGACCCGGTGTGAGTCCAGGGTCGCCACGTAGCCCAGCGCCTCGACGAGATTGGTCTTGCCGACGCCGTTGGCGCCGATCAGGACGTTCGCGCCCGGCTGGAGGTCGACGGCCACCCGCTCGTACGAGCGGAAGTCGACCAGTTCCAGCCGGTGAACGTACACAGGTTGTGGATACCGCTCAGCGCTTGTGGACGGCGTGGCCACCGAACTGCTGACGCAGCGCGGAGACGGCCTTCATGGCGGGTGAGTCGTCCTGCCGCGAGGCGAACCGGGCGAACAGCGAAGCGGTGATGACGTTCAGCGGCACGGCCAGCCGGACCGCCTCGTCAACAGTCCACCGGCCCTCGCCGGTGTCCTCCGTGTAGCCGCTCAGGTCGGCCAGCTCCGGGTCCTCGTCGAGCGCCCGGTCCAGCAGGTCAAGCAGCCAGGAACGGACGACGGTGCCCTCCCGCCAGGACTTGATGACGCCCGGCACGTTTGTCACCAGCTCCGAGGCGGCCATCAGCTCGTAGCCCTCGGCGTAGGCGTGCATCAGGCCGTACTCGATGCCGTTGTGCACCATCTTCGAGTAGTGCCCGGCACCGACCGGACCGGCGTGCACGAAGCCGAACTCGCCCTCCGGCTTGAGCGCGTTGAAGATCGGCATCAGGCGGTCCACGTGCTCCTGGGCGCCGCCGACCATCAGCCCGTAGCCGTTCTGCCGGCCCCAGACGCCGCCGGAGACCCCGACGTCCAGGTAGCCGATGCCCCGCTGGTTGAGCCGCTCGGCGCGGGGAGCGTCGTCGCTGAAGCGTGAGTTGCCGCCGTCGATGATGATGTCGCCCTCGCCGAGCACCTCGGCGAGCTCGTCGATCGTGGCATCGGTGACACCGGCGGGCACCATGACCCAGACCGCGCGCGGCGACTCAAGCTTCTCCGCCAGGCCGGCAAGGGTCGTGACGTCGCTGATCTGCGCGTTGTGGTCGAAGCCGACCACCTCGTGCCCGGCCGAACGCAACCGCTCCCGCATGTTGCCGCCCATACGGCCGAGTCCTACCAGGCCGAGCTGCATGTGTTTCTACCTCCGTGGATCTGGTGTTGCTGGGCGCGATCAGCGCGAGACGCGGATCGGCATGATGAGGTACCGGTACCCCGGAATGACCTCGCCATCCTCGCCAGCGGGAGAGATCACCGCGGGCTTGAAGGCGTCGACGAACGAGAGCACGGCCGTCTGGGCGCCCAGGTTTGCCAGACCGTCGATGAGGTACTGCGGGTTGAAGCCGATGGTCAGCGCATCACCGGTGAAGGTGGCCTCCATCGCCTCGCTGGCACGCGCCTCCTCGGAACCGCCGGCCTCGACCACCAGGCCGTCGGCGCTGAAGCTGAGCAGCACCGGGGTGGTCCGTTCGGCGACCAGCGCGACCCGCTTGACCACCTCGATCAGCGTGCTGACCGACACCCGGGCCGCGGCGTTGTGGGTGGCCGGGAAGAGGGACCGAACCGGCGGATAGTTGGCGCCGTCGAGCAGTCGGCTGGTGGTGCGGCGGGTGCCGCCGGCGAGACCGACCATGCCCTCGCCCGCAGCGCCCTGGGCGAGGGCGAGGGTGACCTCGCCGCCCAGCGGGCCGAGGGCCTTGGCGGTGTCGTTCAGGGTGCGGGCCGGCACCAGGGCGTTGATGCTCACCTCGGGGTCGTCCGGCCGCCACTGGATCTCGCGCAGGGCCAACCGGTAACGGTCGGTGGCGAGCATCGACAGCGTGTTGCCGGACAGCTCGACCCGGACACCGGTCATCATCGGCAGCGTCTCGTCGCGACCGGCCGCGATGGCCACCTGGGACACCGCTGTGGCGAACGCGGCGGCGTCGACAGTGCCGGCGCTCTGCGGCATCTCGGGCAGCGCTGGGTAATCCTCCACCGGCATGGTGGGCAGGGTGAACCGGGCGCTGCCGCAGACCAACTCGAGGTGCGCGCCGACCGCGGCGATGTCGACCGGCTTCGCCGGCAACGCCTTGGTGATCTCAGCGAGCAGGCGGCCGGAGACGAGCGCGGCGCCGTCGGCGTCGCCCTGCACCTCGACGGTCACCTGGCTGGAGACCTCGTAGTCGAACCCGGAGACCCGCAGGTTGCCGTCGGTGACGCGGAGCATCACCCCGGCGAGCACCGGTACGGATGGCCGGTTGGGCAGGCTCTTCGCGGTCCACGCCACAGCCTCGGCGAGCGCGTCGCGCTCCACTCGGAACTTCATCAATGCCTCCGCGTCGACGTCAGCGACAACTCTCTCATGCCGACCGCTGCCTACCGTCCCGCCCGACCGTGCGGGTACCCATCGCACCTTAGGGCGCGGGGGTATCGGCTGTGCGCCCGACCCCATGGATCGTGTCGATGCTGACCGGCTGATCCGACAGCGTTCGGCCCGATCCACAGAAAGCCCAACGGTGATGATTGGTTTTTGTTCTCTTAGAAGAGATAACTCATCGTCTTCATCGCACCTGTGCAAACTGTGGAAAACCGAGGTCTGCGCAGCTCAGACAGGTTATCCACCGGTGATTTAGCTGTGGAGAACCGGGGGTACAACTGCCTTGTGTGTCCACAGCCCGGCGACGGCGGCCGGTTGTCCACCGTTGTCCACCGGTTGTCCACCGGTAATCCACCGACTTTCTCCCCAAGCCTGTGGATCGCGGGGAAGATCACCATTGCCGTCATCCCCAGAACCTTCAACAGCCCGTACACAGGTTGATGATGATCGGTGGATAACCCGACCGTCGTCCCCAGGCGTCCACAGCCTCGTACACAGGGTTTCTCCACAGCCTGTGGGTAACTGGCGGAGGACGGACCGTAGTTATCCACCGACGGTGGATAACAAGCTGTGGACAACGAGTGGGGATCGAGGCGGTCACGGCCTCAATCCTGTGGTCTCCACCATGTCGAGAGTCCAGCTGACAGACCAAAAAGAACGCCCGACCGGAGATCCGGCCGGGCGTGTCCCGGGCTGTGCGCCGCCGTACGGCGGTCGTACCCCTCAGCTGTTCTGCTTGATCCGGTTGGTCAGCTCGGCGATCTGGTTGTACAGCGAGCGGCGCTCCGCCATCTGCTGACGAATCTTGCGGTCGGCGTGCATCACAGTGGTGTGGTCCCGGCCGCCGAACGCCTGCCCGATCCGGGGCAGCGACAGCTCGGTCAACTCCCGACACAGGTACATGGCCACCTGGCGGGCGTTCACCAGCACCCGGGACCTGGACTGGCCGCGCAGGTCCTCCAGGCTCACCCCGAAGTAGTCAGCGGTCGAAGCCATGATCTGGTCGGCGTTGATCTCCGGGCCGGCGCCGTCGGGCATAAAGTCCCGAAGCACCTCCTCGGCCAGCGACAGCTCGACCGTCGACCGGGTCAGGCTGGCGAACGCGGTCACCCGGATCAGCGCGCCCTCCAGCTCCCGGATCGAGTTCGACACCCGGGAGGCGATGAACTCCAACACGTCCGGCGGGGCGTACATCCGCTCCTGCGCCGCCTTCTTCTGCAGGATCGCGATCCGGGTCTCCAGATCCGGTGGCTGGATGTCGGCCAGCAGCCCCCACTCGAACCGGGTTCGCATCCGGTCCTCCAGGGTGGCCAGCTGTCGCGGCGACCGGTCAGAGGTGATCACGATCTGCTTGTTGGCGTTGTGCAGGGTGTTGAAGGTGTGGAAGAACTCCTCCTGGGTGCGCTCGCGGTTCTCCAGGAACTGGATGTCGTCGATCAACAGGATGTCGACGTCGCGGTAGCGCCGCTGGAACGCGCTGGTCTTGTCGTCCCGGAGCGAGTTGATGAAGTCGTTCGTGAATTCCTCGGTCGAGACGTACCGGACCGAGCGGGCGTTGCCGAGCGTCGTGGCGTAGTGCCCGATGGCGTGCAACAGGTGCGTCTTGCCCAGCCCGGAGTGCCCGTAGATGAACAGCGGGTTGTACGCCTTGGCCGGCGACTCCGCCACCGCGACGCTCGCCGCGTGGGCGAAGCGGTTGGACGAGCCGATGACGAACGTCTCAAACATGTACTTCGGGTTGAGCCGGTTACCGCCGGTGTCGGCGCCGGGCAGCCGGCGATCGTCGCGGCCACCGGCCCGATGGTCCACCGCGCTGCGACCCGGGCCGCTGTCCGTTCCGCTGTCCCGGGGGAGCGAGCGGATCACGTGCTGGTCGCGCGGTGACGCCGAGTCGTCCCGGTAGCGGGGCTCGTAGGGCCGGGTGTCCGGACCGGGCGGGTCCAGGCGGGCGGCCTGCTCGTCGTAACCGCGCCGGTCCGGGCCCGGTCGGGGCGACCGCAGGGGCTCCGCGAAGGAGGCGCTGAACAACGCCTCCTGCCCGTCCCTGCTGGCGGGAATGAGTCCCGAGCGATGCCCGTCCACGGGTGCCGCGAGCGGCGGACCCGCCGGTGCGGGCGGCGGACCAGGATCGGGCGTACGCGGTGCGGGTGACTGCTCGGGGATCAGCGCGTCGGCCGACGGTCGCGCACCCTGGTCGTCGTCGAACGGCGCGACGCTGGGGCCGTCGATGTCGAGCGGCCCGGGCTCCGGGGCGCTGCGGTAGACGGTGCCGGCCGGTCGACCGGTGGCGTCCTCGGCCACCCGGACGGTGACCGCGACCTGGATCGGTCGGCCGAGCCGGCGGGTGAGCGCCTCGGTGATCGCCGGGCGCAGCCGTGACTCGATCACGTCGCGGGTGAACGCGTCCGGGACGGAGAGCAGTGCGGTGTCCTCGACGATCGCTCGCAGCCGGGTCAGTCGGAGATAGGCACGCTGCTGGGCGGAGATGATCTCGTCGGCGAGCTCGTCGGTCGCCGCTAACCACACTGCGGCAAGGTCGGTCGTACCGGCCACCGTCGTGCCACCCCCTCGCTTCTGCTCCCGGCCGCCGCTGTCTGCCAGCCGGCCGTCCCGGGCCCGCCGGGTTCGCGGGTGGAACAACACCCACCCGGACGGTCGACCGGTGGTCATCCACAAGTTATCCACAGCCTGTGTACCGACCGATTGTGGCCGCCGCCGGACGCGGGTGGGACCTGCCCCTGCCTGAACGGGCGCTGAAGCGGGTTCACCGTGCCGAACGATTCACTGCCTTGTCCGGTCTTGCCTGCGCGACGACCGGAGCTTCCGACGCTCACCGCAATCGGGCACGGTAACAGCGTTGTCCCTGCGCCATCAACCGGCGACGCGGCAGCGCCCTTGTCGGCATCAGCGAAAACCGCCCTACGGCCTCGGGCGCGTCCCGTTGTCCGCTGCTCGGGGTGTTTGACGGTCATTGCCCCCCTGCGTAGGCTGGAACGGTTGCTTTCTCGCCCTCTGCTAGGGTGATGGGTGCTTGCTGTCCGCGGTCGCATCCCCCGCACCGTCGAGGTCCCGCTCCGCCGGACAGCACCGATCGTGGGCCACCCCCGAGGTGGCCTGGACCACCACACGACCCCGGCGATCCCGTCGCGCGGGGCGCGTACGAAAACGGAGAGCCTGACGTGAGCAAGCGCACCTACCAGCCGAACAACCGCCGGCGCGCGAAGACCCACGGCTTCCGGCTGCGCATGCGCACCCGTGCCGGCCGTGCCATCCTGTCGAGCCGTCGCGCCAAGGGTCGCACCACCCTGTCGGCCTGAGCCGACCGGGCCGGTCCAGGGGACGTGGGCAGTCATGCTGGCCGCCGCACAGCGACTGCGGCGCAGCACTGACTTCGCCGCAGCGGTTCGCGGTGGCCGACGCGCCGGACGTGGCGCCGTCGTGGTCCATCTGGCCGTGCCGGTGACCGTCGACCCCAACGCACCGACCTCGCCGGAGCCGGTACGGGACAACAGTGCGGAGCAGTCGTCCGCGCCGTCCCGTGCCGGCTTCGTCGTGTCCAAGGCGGTCGGCAACGCGGTGACCCGTAACCGGGTCCGGCGTCGACTGCGGGCGCTGGTCCGGGAACGGTTGACCGACCTGCCCGCCGGCAGCACCCTGGTCGTCCGGGCGCTCCCCGCCGCGGCGCAGGCGTCGTACCCTCGGCTCGCCACCGACCTGGACGCCGCCATCGCGGTCGCCCGGTCGCCCCGCGAGCGGCGGTCCCGATGAGCGGCACCGAGCAGAGCAGCCCACGCCCGTCGACAACCGGTGCCAAGGTGCTGATCGCGCCCATCATCGCGTACCGTCGGTGGATAAGTCCGGCACTGCCGGCTCGCTGTCGGTTCTACCCGTCGTGCAGCGCGTACGCCCAGGAGGCGGTCGCCCGGCACGGCGCGCTCCGGGGAGCCGTGCTGGCGGTCCGGCGGTTGTTGCGCTGCCACCCCTTTCACCCTGGTGGACATGACCCGGTGCCGGAGCCGGGCGGCCGCCGACGTGCTGATGTGACTGGAGCCCCGAATTGAGTCTGAGTCTCGACTGGATCTACTACGCGATTTCGTGGATCCTGCTGACCTGGCACTCTGCCTGGGACGCCATCGGGGTGCCCGTCGACGCGGTGCTCGGCACCAACTTCGCCTGGATCCTGTCCATCATCTTCCTGGTGGTCACCGTCCGGGTGATCCTGTTCCCGGTCTTCGTCAAGCAGATCAAGTCGCAGCGGGCGATGCAGGCGCTCCAGCCCAAGGTCAAGGAGCTTCAGGAGAAGCACAAGGGTGACCGGGAGACGCTCCAGAAAGAAATGATGGAGCTCTACAAGAAGGAGAAGGCCAACCCGCTGATGGGTTGCCTTCCGATGTTCCTTCAGATCCCGGTCTTCCTGGGCCTCTTCCACGTGCTGCGCCGGCTCGATCCGGACAAGGGGAACAAGACCCTCTACGGCTGGACCGTCGACCAGTTCCAGAGCGCCTCGCAGGCGAAGCTCTTCACCGCCCCGATCGCCGGCAAGTTCGGCTCCACGGCCGACGAGCTGGCCAGCCTCGGCGCCAACGGCAGCACGGTGAAGATCATCGCTGGTGTCCTGGTGCTGGTCATGATCGCGACCACCTACCTGACCAGCCGTCAGATGATCCTCAAGACCGGCTGGGCCGAGGACCCGCAGCAGCGGATGATCCAGCGACTGATGCTGTACGGCATCCCCGCGTCGCTGCTGATCTCCGGCGCGATCTTCCCGATCGGTGTCATCATCTACTGGGTCACCAACAACCTCTTCACCCTCGGCCAGCAGCAGTGGGTGCTGCGGAAGTTCCCGCCGCCGGTGACCGCCAAGAAGGCAGTCGCCCCCGCCGCCACCCGCAACCCGGTGCAGCCCGCCAAGTCCGGCGGCCTGTTCGGTCGTGGCAAGGCGGCCCCGCCGGCGCCGGTCAAGGCCACCGCGCCGAAGGTGGCCGGGCCGAAGCCGGGCGCCAAGCCGATGAACAACCCGAAGAAGAACCGCCCCGCCAAACGGCAGGGCTGACCCGCGAGGGCCGCCGTCGGACCACCGGCGGCGGCCCGTTCCGCACCGCGCAGCCGCCGTACGGCCGGCGCCGGGTGGAACCGACCGCGCACCGCGCGGCCACGGGCGACACTGCCCGTACAGACGTGCCCGTGGGCACCGGCGACCTCCCGCCGGCCCCGGGAAACCAGTCGGACCCGACGGTCCGGCCGAGCGAGTACGGAGATGAGACCGTGACCGAGACCAGCATCCCCCGCGCCGAGCAGTCCCTGGACGAGGAGGAGACCGCCACGCTCGCGGTGGACGGCGACGACACCGACGCCGACGACACCGAGGCGGACGACGACACCGACACCGCCGCTGGCACCCGGGCGAAGAAGGCTGTGGGCGAGGGCGACCTGTTCCGGCAGAGCGAGATCGCCGCCGACTACGTCGAGGGCCTGCTCGACATCCTCGACTACGACGGCGACATCGACGAGCTGGTCGCCGCCGGCCGTCCGATGGTCGAGGTGGTCGGCGAGCGGCTGCAGAACCTGGTCGGTCAGCGCGGGGCCACCCTGGAGGCGCTCCAGGAGCTGACCCGCCTCGCCGTCTTCCGGCAGACCGGCACGCCGAGCCGTCTGCTGCTCGACGTCGGTGGCTACCGGGCGAACCGCCGCAAGGAACTCGCCGCGGTCGCCAAGAACGCTGTCGAGAAGGTCAAGGAGTACGGGGAGCCGGTCCGGCTGGAGGCGATGTCCGCGTTCGAGCGCAAGTGCGTGCACGACGTCGTCAACGCCATGTCCGGTGTGGCGAGCGAGTCCGAGGGTGTGGAGCCGAACCGGCGCATCGTCGTACGGCCGGCGGACTGACCGGGTGACCCACGACGACATCACGGCCGATGCCGTGTCCGGCCCGGGCGGCACGCCGCCCGGGCCGTCCGCTGTCCGCCCCGCTACCTCGTCCGACGCCGACGGTGAGTCGAACGGGACCGCCCCGTCACCCGCCGACGCGGCGTTGCCGCCCGAGCTGGCTCCGGCGGCGCTGACCCTCTTCGGTGATCGTCTCGACCTGGCCGCCGCGTACGCCGAACTGCTGGCCACCGACGGGGTGGTCCGCGGCCTGATCGGCCCCCGGGAGGCACCCCGCATCTGGGATCGGCATCTGCTCAACTGTGCTGCGGTCGCCGAGCGCATCCCGTCCGGCGCTACCGTCCTGGACGTCGGCTCCGGCGCTGGTCTGCCGGGTCTCGTCCTGGCCATCGCCCGCCCCGACCTCACCGTCACCCTGATCGAGCCGCTCGCCCGACGGACGTCGTTCCTGATCGAGGTCGTCGAGCGACTCGGTCTGGCCAGGTCGGTACGGGTGTTCCGCGGCCGGGCCGACGAGGCTGCCAGCGGTTCGAGCGGCCGGGAGCCGATCAGCGGGGACGTGGTGACCGCGCGCGCGGTCGCGCCCCTGGATCGGCTCGCCGGCTGGAGCCTCCCACTGGCGGTTCGCGGTGGTCGACTGCTGGCGCTCAAGGGCTCGTCCGCCGCGGCCGAGATCGAGGAGCACGCCGACGTGGTGGCGCGACTCGGCGGCGGGGAGCCGGCCGTGCGGCTCTGCGGCGTCGGGGTGATCGATCCACCCACCACTGTGGTGGAGATCGTGCGCGAGCGGATGGTCGGCCCGGCCCGCCCGGCGGCCAAGAAGCGCGCCCGGGGCGGACGCTCCCGCCGAGGTTGACACTTCGCGCCATCGGGCTTCCGGCCGGTGGGTTGCCTCGTTGTACCGGTACGGATGGACGAGGGGATGAGAACCCGACGTGGACCGGCCGCGCCCGTCCGCCGTAGGCTGACCGCGCGTCGATAGTGTGAAGCGGGTGACGGACGTCGCGGGTCTCCGACCGCTCCCGTGGGCCGTACGCTCCGGGTTGCGGGCGTGGATGCGGCCAAGTTGACCGGGGCGCGGACCGACCATCCGAAGCGGGCAGGGATGACAGGTGCATGACGACGGCAGGTACGACGATCCACGCGTGACCGGGTCGACAGACGATCCCGTTTCACGTGAAACCGACTACCCGAGCTGGTCGCCCGGTGCGACCGGGCCATCGACCAGACCTACCGACAGCGATCCGCCGGCAGCGCTCGACCCGCCGTCGGGCACCGGGCGGCCGGAGGGCTCGGCCATTCCGGAGCCGGCGAGTGGTCGTCGGTCGCCGGAGGCGTCGGGTCGCCCGGTCAACGCCGCCGAGGTGCGGGCGACCTCGGGTCGCCGCAACACCGCCGCGGCGGTTCGGTTCGAGCCGGCCGTCCCACACCAACCCACTGCGGCCGTCGTTCGGGACGCCGCGCCGGTGGTCGCCGACGCGCCGGTCGCTTCGACCGAGTCGTTGGCTGCCGTGGCGGCTGACCCCACGTACGTTTCACGTGAAACCCCGACGCGCGAAGAGGATGACCCACCGTTGGCTATGGAGGCGATGCGCGCCGTGCAGATCCTGAATCCCAGTGGCGAGGTGACCATGCCTCGGCCGGACCGGACCCGGGTCATGTGCGTCGCCAACCAGAAGGGTGGCGTGGGTAAGACCACCACCACCGTCAACCTTGCGGTGGCGCTCGCCCTGCACGGCAACCGGGTGCTCGTGGTCGACCTCGACCCGCAGGGCAACGCCTCGACCGGGCTCAACGTCCCACACCACACCGGAATCCCCGATGTGTACGACTGCCTGATCAACAGCGTGCCGCTGGCCGAGGTGGCTCAGGCGGTCGAGGGCATCCCCAACCTCTGGTGCGTACCCGCGACAATCGACCTGGCCGGCGCGGAGATCGAGCTGGTGTCGGTGGTGGCTCGGGAGTCCCGCCTGGACCGTGCGATCGCCGCCTACCCGGGCGAGTTCGACTACGTCTTCATCGACTGCCCGCCCTCCCTCGGTCTGCTCACGGTCAACGCTCTGGTTGCCGCGCAGGAGGTGCTGATCCCGATCCAGTGCGAGTACTACGCGCTGGAAGGCCTCAACCAGCTGATCAACAACATCAACCTGGTACGCCAGCACCTGAACCCGAAGCTCGACGTCTCCACCATCCTGCTGACCATGTACGACCGCCGCACCCGGTTGGCCGACGCCGTCGAGCAGGACGTCCGGAACCACTTCGGCGACAAGGTTCTCCAGGCGGTCATCCCCCGCAACGTCCGGGTCTCCGAGGCGCCGAGCTACGGCCAGTCGGTGATGACCTACGATCCCGGTTCGCGGGGCGCCACGAGTTACTTCGAGGCCGCCCAGGAGATCGCCGAGCGGGGAGTCAAGGAGCCGGTGGGCCGGAATGCGTAGTGCGGACAAGTCGCTGGGAGGCGTGGCATGAAGAACCGTCCTCGGGGCGGTCTGGGTAGGGGCCTGGGGGCCCTGATCCCGACCGGGCCGGCGCCGGGTGCCGCTGGCACCGCGACGGCCGAGCCGGAGTACGAGCAGCCGGACGACGCGGGCACCGTCGCCGCCGCGCCGTCAGCCGGAGCACCGGTCCGCGAGCCGGAGCCCGTGCTCAGCCCGGTGCCCGGTGCTCGATTCGCCGAGATCCCGGTCGACGCGATCATGCCCAACCCGAAGCAGCCCCGCCAGGTCTTCGACGAGGAGGCGCTGGAGGAGCTGAAGACCTCGATCCAGGAGGTCGGCTTCCTCCAGCCCATCGTCGTTCGGCAGCTCGACGACGAGAAGTACGAACTGGTGATGGGCGAGCGGCGCTGGCGGGCCGCCCAGGCGGTGGGGCGGGAGAGCATCCCGGCGATCGTCCGGGACACCCGTGACGACGCCATGCTCCGCGACGCCCTGCTGGAGAACATCCACCGGGCGAACCTGAACCCGTTGGAAGAGGCTGCCGCCTACCAGCAACTGCTGGAGGAGTTCGGGGCCACCCACGAGGAGTTGGCCCGCCGGATCGGCCGGAGTCGCCCGCAGATCTCCAACACCATCCGACTGCTGAACCTGCCCGCACAGGTGCAGCGCCGGGTTGCCGCCGGCATCCTGTCGGCGGGGCACGCCCGCGCTCTGCTGAGCCTCGACGAGTCCGAGGCGCAGGAACAGTTGGCCCTGCGGATCGTGGCCGAAGGGCTGTCGGTTCGGGCGACCGAGGAGATCGTGGCCCTGACGCTGAACGACGGGCCGGCGAAGGGTCAGACCGCAAAGCGACGACCGAAGGCCCACGCGCCAGCCCTGACCGATCTCGCCGATCGGCTGTCCGACAGGTTCGACACTCGGGTGAAGGTCGACATCGGCCGCAGCAAGGGCAAGATCACGATTGAGTTCGCGACGGTGGACGACCTTGAGCGGATCGTCGGGATCATCGGAGTGCAGCAGGAGGAGGGCGGGGAGGGCTAGCCCCATCTGTCACCCACGGCCGCGCTACCCCACCGGGGGCGCGGCCGTTCTGCGTCCAGGGCGTCGCGTTTCACGTGAAACAACCGGCGGCCCCGAGCGGATCGGCGCGCCCGATCGACCGGGCGCCGCCCTCCCCTCGTTCAGCCAGTTCGGCTCAACCTGACCGCAGGGGACAAGGAGACGGGGGTACGTGGGCCGCTCGCACTGGCCCGGCGCCTCTGGCAGCGCAATCCGCGGGCGGCGGGCAGAGGGGGCGGGCCATCAGATTGGACGTACGCGATGATGCTGTCGTCCCAGACCTACCACGGCGGGCGGCGGACGTGGCAGCGGGCCCCGCGCGCGACGACGGCAAGGTGCATGCGCGGTGGCAACCCGGCGGCGAAGCGCCCGGGTGACGGGCGGATCCCTCTACACGCGTCGCAGAAGCCCTCGGCATGGTCCACTCGACCGCAACCACCCCTCGCGCCGCTGCAAGCGTCAGCGAGCCGCTGAGTGGCGCGTAGTGGCGTCTCCGTGGTCATCCTCGAGCGGGCCGAGTTTGCGGTCGCGGTCAGTCGGGTCGTCGCTAGCCGCGCCGCGGCCCCGACAGGAGTCGGCCGAGTAGTCGAGCCGGTCGAGGGGGTGTGCTCGGCGCATTCGGTTTCACGTGAAACAGAGACGTCGCCGCGCTGGTACCGAGCCGAACCCCTGACGGGAGTGACGGTCCAAGAGAGCCGCCGCCTCCACTCGGACGACCGGCATTGGGGTTCGATCTCGCGCCCCATCCGAACGGCCGGGTCCGCTGGTGCACGAGCCGGAATCAGGACTGCGCCCTTCGGGTGTCGTGCACACCGCCGAGAGATGACGCTGTTCCTCGACTGGGCAGGTGGTCATCGCCGAGGCGCTCCCGGAGTCCATGAGCGGTCGGTCGGCGGGTGGGGTAACGGCGGCACTGAAGCGATCGGAGCACGCCCGTCCACCGCCGGTCCCGGTAATCATCGACTCCGCCGATTTGGGGTTCGCGGACAACGAGCGACCGCCCGAAAAGTTATCCACACCGGTTGTCCACAGGCACCCCCCGTTTCACGTGAAACAGCGCGTGGGAGCGGGTGCGAGCCTGTGGATGACGGCCTGTGTTCAGGATCTCGGCAGCCTGTGGATATCGCTTCGCGGTGCCCACAAGACCACGCGGCCCCCGGTCACCGGCGGGCACCGATCCGGTGGCCCGGGACCGCTCAAACAGGTAGGGACAGCGGTGCCAGACTCGGTTAGGGTCAGCGTCGTGCACGACACCCCTCCCTCAGTCCCGGACTTCACCCAGTGGCCGTCATTTCCCTTCGAGGGTGACCTCCACGTGAAGCAACTCGATGATCCGGTCCCGGTCGAACCGCCCCGGAAGGGCGAGGGTCTCCGGGAATGCACCGCCTGCAACGCACCCGACGACGCCTACATCTGGGTGGGCGAGCGGTGGCGGGTCCGCGCCATGGACCGGCCCACAGGTCTGCCCATGGTGCTCATCCTGGAATCGCGGACCCACCTGGACCTCGGCGACCTGCCGAACCTGTTGGCTGCCGAGCTGGGGGTGATGACCGTACGTCTGGAGCGGGCCATCCGGTCGCTCGACGGTGTGGCGCGGGTGCACGTCAATCGCTGGGGCGACGGCTCGGCTCATCTGCACATGTGGTTCCTCGCCCGTCCGTACGGCCGCCTTCAGCTGCGGGGCACGTTCCTGTCTCTGTGGGACTCGATTCTGCCGCCGATCTCCGAGGCGCAGTGGCGGGAAAATCTGGCGCTGGTCGCCGCCTGGCTCGCGGAGTTCGGAGGCCGCCCGCTCGCCGAGCCGCCCCGCATCCAGTGGCAGGCGCCGTCCAGCCTGCTGGCCCAGTCCGCCGCTGCGGATGCCGCCGCCGCGGAGGCCGCCTCAGCGGCAGCTGCTGGGGTGGAGGCGGTCTCGGTCATCGAGGCTGCAGAGGAGATCCCGGAACCAGCGCTCGACTCCACCGATTCGACCGACGCCGACAGCGCGCCCCCGGCCGAACCGGCCGCGGATCCGGACGCCGGTGCCAGCTCGCCGGCGGCCACCGTCACCGACCGGACGGCGGAACCCGCTCGGACGGCCTCCGGTCCGGCGACCGCACCCGCTCGGACCGGATCCGCTACCAACCTGCCCGGCACTCCGACCTTCGTCACCCCGGCCTCCGCCGCGAGGAACTCCGCCGGGGGAACGTCGGGCAGCGCGGCGTCCGACAGCGCCGTCACGACCGAGACGCCCTCCGGCGGATCTCAGGCCGGCCCGGCGGAGACGCCCACCGACGGACCCGCCGTGGGCCCGGCGAGCGGAAGCGGCGACGAGGCCGGTCCCGCCAATCCGGCCGCGTCCGTCTCCGGCAACGGGGGTGCCTTCACTGAGGCCGCCAGCAAGACCACCGCCGAGAGCGGCGTCGAGGGCGCTCCGGGCCCGGCCGTGCGTACCAATGGCAACGACGAACCCGACGTACGCGCCAGCCACTGAGCTGAAATCGGCCATGAGGTTGGCCTACCGAAACCAACCTCATGGCCGATCTGCGGGCGGTGCGCTCGACCGACGGGGTGGCGGGTAGGTCAGTGCTTGGTGAGGCGGGCCGCTGCTCTGGCGACCAGGGTGCCGAGGAGTCGGCCGAAATCCAACCCGGCCGCCTGCACGGCGAGCGGAAGGAGTGACGTCTCCGTCATGCCTGGCGAGACGTTGACCTCCAGCACGTGCGGCTGGCCGGCCGAGTCCACGATCACGTCGACGCGCGAGAGATCCCGCAGACCGAGGGCGGTGTGCGCGGCGAGGGCCACGTCAGCGACCGTGGCAGCCACCTCCGGGTCCAGCCGGGCCGGGGCGTGCCAGGTGGTCCGGCCCGCTGTGTAGCGGGCCGCGTAGTCGTACACGCCGTTGCGCGGCACGATCTCCACCGGCGGCAGCGCCTGCGGGCCGTCACCGAGGTCGACGACCGAGACCGCCACATCCATCCCCGGCACGTACCGCTCCACCAACGCCGTGGAGTAGTACGCGAAGCAGCCGACCATCGCGGCGGGCAGCGCGGAGGCGTCCCGGACCACCGCCCCGCCCAGCCCGGACCCGCCCTGCGCCGGCTTGACCATCAGGGGTACGCCCAGACGGTCGACGATCCGGTCCAGGACGGCGACCGCGCCGAGCTCGGAGAAACGGTCGTGCGGGAGCGCCACCCAGTCCGGTGTGGGGATGCCGGTCTCGCGGAGCACCGCCTTGGCCGAGGGCTTGTCCCAGGCGACCCGGGAGGCTCGGGCGTCACAGCCGACGTACGGGATGTCGCACAGATCCAGCACCCCGCGCAGTGAGCCGTCCTCACCGGTCGCGCCGTGCAGTGCGATCACCACAGCGTCCGGCGGGTCGGCCGCGAGCGCCGGCAGCAGGGCCACGTCCGCGTCTCGCAGCTCGGCCTCCACCCCGACGGCGCGCAGCGCGTCGAGCACCCGACGGCCGGAACGCAGCGACACGTCCCGTTCGTAGGAGAGCCCACCCGCGAGCACCACGACGCGCAGGTCGGCCGAGATGGCGGAATCGGTCACGAGGAGGCGCTCGGCGGTCGTAGCCATGCCGGCATCATGCCAAGTCGGGCCCGGGCACGTCGGAGCCGGCCCGGCCGCGTCGGCCGGCGGCGCCACCCACGGCACCGAAGACCCGGCGCATGGCGATCTCCTGCTCCATCACACCCGCCAGCCGGCGGACGCCCTCGCGGATCCGCTCGGGCGGCGGGAAGCTGAAGTTGAGCCGCATGGCGCCGGTGCCGGTGCCGTCGGCGTAGAAACCAGTGCCGGGAACGTAGGCGACCCGGGCGGCGACCGCTCGCGGCATCATGGCCTTCGAGTCGAGCCCGTCGGGCAGGGTGGCCCACACGAAGAGACCGCCGGCCGGGGTGGTCCAGCTGGTGCCCTCGGGCATCAGGTCGGCCATCGCGTCGAGCAGGGCGTCCCGGCGTTCCCGGTAGACCTCGCGATAGACCTTGAGTTGCTGCCGCCAGGGCATCGTGCTCAGATAGGTGGCCACAGCGGCCTGGGCGTAACCGCTGGGGCAGAGGATCTGCGCCTCACTGGCGATGACCAGTTTGTCGCGGACCGCGTGCGGCGCCAGGATCCAGCCGACCCGCAGCCCGGGGGCGAAGGTCTTGGAGAACGTGCTGAGGTAGAAGACGCCATCCCGGCGGCGGGCCCGCAGCGGGGCCGGGGCCTCACCCTCGAACCCCAGCTGACCGTACGGGTCGTCCTCGACGACGAGCAGGCCGGCGCGCTCGCAGATGTCGAGCACCCGCTCCCGGCGCTCCTCGCTGAGCGTCACACCTGTCGGGTTCTGGTAGGTGGGGATCGTGTAGAGGAACTTGACCCGCTGGCCCGCGCGGGCCAGGTCGGCGATGGCCGTCTCCAGCGCCTCCGGGATCAGCCCGTCCTCATCCATCGGTACGTGGACGACCTGCGCCTGGGCGGCCTGAAAAACGCCGAGCGCACCGACGTACGTCGGCCCTTCGGCGAGCACCACGTCGCCCGGGTCGAGGAAGAGCCGGGCCACCAGGTCCAGCGCCTGCTGCCCGCCCACGGTGACCACGACGTCCTCCGGGGAGGCCCCGCACGCGGCGTCGATCCCGGAGAGCGACATCACCTCGCAGATCCGCTCGCGCAGTTCGAGGGTGCCCTGACCAATGCCGTACTGAAGGGTGGTCACGCCGTGCTCGGAGCCGAGCCGGCCGAGCATCTCGCCGACCGCGTCCAGCGGAAGGGCGGCGATGTACGGTGCGCCGCCGGCGAGCGAGACGACCTCCGGACGACTAGCCACCGCGAACAATGCTCGGATCTCGGAGGCGGTCATCCCGCGTACCCGCCGGGCGTACCGGTCGGTGTAGTCGTCGAGTGTCGTGCCGGTCATGACCTCACCTCGATCGCTGCTCGGGTGGTTCCCGCCCCGGGTACCCCGCACACCGCTGACCATGGCGGCGGACACACCGATTGTCGATCCTAGTCCGCCAGGCCCGTGCTGCCGCCGGGCCGAGGCAGATCGACCACATGGCGGACCGCCCTCGGCGTCCCCCGCTGGAGTGGCCATCTGCGCGTCCCCTCCCGTATCGCCGATCGGCGGCGTACGATCGCTCGTCGGGGGCAGGAAGGCGGCGCTGTCGTTCCATGCCGGTCTCACCACCGAGCCTATTGTGGGGATGCGCCATATGTCGCGACGTCTGGTCAGCCTGACCCTCGACACGTTGGAAGACCTCCCGCGCCCGTGCCGCCAGTGCGTCTACTGGGAGCTCGATCCGGTCTCCGCGGACCGGGCCTGCGCCGCCGGCGATCCGGGCCTGGAGAAGGAGGCGTGGGTCTCCCAGACGCTGCTGGAGTGGGGCTCCTGCGGCAAACTCGCCTACGTCGACGGCATGCCGGCCGGCTTCGTGATGTACGCCCCGCCCGCCTACGTGCCCCGTTCGATGGCGTTCCCGACCTCACCGGTCTCCGCCGACGCGGCACTGTTGATGACCGCCAACGTGGTCGCCGCGTTCGCCGGCGGCGGGTTGGGCCGGATGCTGGTGCAGGGTGTCGCCCGGGATCTGACCAAGCGTGGGATCAAGGCCATCGAGGCGTTCGGCGACGCCAAGTTCGGCGACGCGGACGATCCGGCCGGCGGTTGCGTGGCCCCTGTCGACTTCTTCCTCTCCGTTGGCTTCAAGACCGTCCGTCCGCACCCGCGTTTCCCTCGGTTGCGCCTTGAGCTGCGGACGGCGCTGAGTTGGAAGTCCGACGTCGAGTACGCGTTGGAGAAGCTGCTCGGGTCGATGAGCCCGGAGACCCTGCTCCGTCCGGTCCGTCCGGCCCCGGCCACCCGCTCCACCAACGGCTGACGCCGGCGGCGTTTCAGTCGACCACAGTGCCGGCGGTCACCACGGCACGCAGTTCGCTGACGTCGAGCGATCCGGTCGGGACGTCCCGTTCGATCGGGTAGTACATCCGCTGCACCGCAGCCACGATGGCCTCCACCACCCGGTCCCGGAACCGGGGGTCGACGAGGTGGGCACGGTCGGTCGGTGAGGTGAGATAGCCGACCTCGACCCGGACGGCGGGCATCCGTGTCAGTCGCAGCAGCTCCCACGTCTTGGCGTGGGTACGGCAGTCCCGCAGCCCGGTGCGGGCGACGATCTCCCGCTGCACCAGCCCGGCGAGGCGTTCACCGGTCGCCGAGGTCACCCCGTTGTCGGTGCCGTAGTGGTAGGTCGCGACGCCCTCCGCTTCCGGGTTGGCGTGGCCGTCCAGGTGCAGCGAGATGAACACGTCGGCGCCGAGTGAGTTGGCGAGCAGGGCCCGGTCGGTGTCCGGCAGGCAGCTGTCGGGCGACGGCCCCCGGGTGAGCTGCACCCGCACCCCGGTGGCGGCGAGTCGCCCCTCCAGCCGGCTGGCCAGGTCGTGCACCAGGTCCGCCTCGGTCCAGCGCAACGAGCCGTCGGGCACCACCATCCCGGGGTCGGTGCCCCCGTGCCCCGGGTCGATCACTACCGTCTTGCCGACCAACGCCGGCCCGGACTGCCGGATCGCGTCGGATTCGCGGAGCCACTGCGGGCGGCCACCGACCACCTTGCGACCGATCCGGCGGAGCGCGTTCATGGTGTATGGGCCGCAGGAGCCGTCCGGCGTGAGCCCGACCTCGCGCTGGAACTGGGCCACCGCCCGCGACGTCCGGACACCGTAGATGGCGTCCGCGCGGCCCACGTCGTACCCCATCTCCAGCAGTCGCTCCTGCAGCGAACGGACGTCCTCGCCGGTGAGCGGCTCGGGGACCGCGTGGTAGAGGGTGCGGGCGCCGAGCCGCCAGCGGGCGGCGTCCAGGGCGCGCCAGGTCTCGGCGCCGACCCGGCCGTCCACGCTGAGCCCCCGCGACTGCTGGAACGCGCGGACCGCCCGGTCGGTGTCCAGGTCGAACTCGTCGGTGTGCGGGCCGGCGGCGGCGAGCAGCTCAAGGCCGGTCAGGATGGTACGGATCTCCGTGACCGCGGGTCCCCGGTCACCGGGTCGGATCGGACGCACGCACGACCCCCTCTGCACGACGCTGGCTGGCCGGGCGGCCCAGGCTTGAGGCTATGCGCTCCGGGCGGGCGAGGTGGCTGGGGCGGAGAAATACGTCGACGGTACGGCCGGGAAGACGCCGAACCCCGCACCCGGCGAGCGGGTACGGGGTCCGGTTGATGTTTCTGCTGGTCAGAGGGCTGATTCGATGAGCCGGACCAGCTCGCCCTTCGGCTTGGCACCGGCGATCGACTGCACCGGCTGGCCGTTCTTGAAGACGGTGAGCGTCGGCACCGACATCACCCGGTAGGCCCGAGCGGTCTCCGGGTTCTCGTCGATGTTGAGCTTGACGATGGTGACCTGGTCACCCATCTCCCGGGCAATCTCCTCGAGCAGCGGCGACACCTTGCGGCACGGGCCGCACCACTCCGCCCAGAAGTCCACCAGCACCGGCTTGTCGGCCTGCAGCACGTCAGCGACGAAGCTCTTGTCGGTGACCGCCTTGGTTGTTCCCACTATGCCCCTCCTCCGGGATGTGTTCGTTGTTTCAGCTGAGCGTCGCGATGAACCGTTCGGCGTCGAGCGCTGCGGCACAACCGGTGCCGGCCGCGGTGATCGCCTGACGGTAGGTGTGGTCGACCACGTCACCGGCGGCGAAGACACCGGGCACGTTGGTGCGGGTGCTCGGGGCGTGAACCTTCACGTAGCCCTCGTCGTCCAGCTCGACCTGGCCCTGGAACAGCTCGCTGCGGGGGTCGTGACCGATGGCGACGAAGACACCGGTCACGTCCATCACCTTGGTCTCGCCGGTGTGCACGTTGCGGACGCGTACCCCGGTGACCTTGCCGTCCTCGCCGAGGATCTCCTCGACGGTGCTGTTCCACTCGACCTTGATCTTCTCGTTGCTCAGCGCCCGGTCGGCCATGATCTTGCTGGCCCGGAACGAGTCGCGGCGGTGGATGATCGTCACCGACTCCGCGAAGCGGGTGAGGAAAGTGGCCTCCTCCATCGCCGAGTCGCCACCGCCGACGACCACGATCTGCTGGTTACGGAAGAAGAAGCCGTCACAGGTGGCACACGCGGAGACGCCGTGGCCCAGGTATTCCTGCTCGCCGGGCACGCCCAGCGGACGCCAGGCCGAACCGGTGGAGAGGATGACGGATCGGGCCCGGTAGGCGGTCTCGCCAACCCAGACGGTGCTCACCGCGCCGGAGCCGGCGTCACCGGTGTCCACCAGCTCGACGCGGGTCACGTCGTCGGTGAGGAACTCGGCGCCGAACCGCTCGGCCTGCTTGCGCATGTTGTCCATCAGCTCGGGGCCGAGGATGCCGTCCGCGAAGCCGGGGAAGTTTTCCACCTCGGTCGTGGTCATCAGCGCGCCACCGGACTGCACGCCCTCAATGATCAGCGGCTTCAGGTTGGCGCGCGCGGCGTAGACCGCGGCCGTGTAACCGGCCGGCCCGGAGCCGATGATGATCAGGTTGCGGACCTCGTCCACTGCCGTCTCCCGAGTTGTGTGTGTTCGGCGTCGGCGCGAGCACCGATGCTGATCCGAGTTGCCGACGCCTGGGTGGGGCCGGCAGCTGACTTCCAGAACGCCATCGTACGAACCGGGGATTCCCGAGCCGGGCATCCGGTGGGTCAGGTCACGTGGGCGGTCATCGTGCCATTGACCGTGGATTCACCCTACCCGCGCCGAATACCGGCTGTCCGAGCCGGACCCGGGCACTCCGCACTCCGGGCCGCTCACCCAGGCCCACCGGGCTCCGGTCGCATCGGTGAAACGAATGACAAGCGCCTGATCGCCCTGGAACCGCGCGTAGTCGACCACCTCGACCACAAGTGGGGCCGATCCGTGCTCCGCCGCGACGCTGGCCAGACATGTCGTCAGCGCGACCTCGTCGGTCAGCCGGGCCAGCTGGTCCGACCCGTCGGGAGAGGGACGGCGTTCGCCCTCGGCATCCACCTTCGGCTGCTCGAACGGGGTGTTGCCGGTCGCCCGGCTGGCAGCCGACGTGCTTGGCGCGTTGGTGCCGTACGCGTCGCCGAGGATCTGCGGGGTGTAGTTCGTACCGCTGCGCAGTGTCGGTCCGGTGGTGCGGACCGTCCCGGCCCCCGCGACGCCCTCGGGCGCGCTGGCCGGCTGGTTCATGGCGTTGGTGCCGGCGGAGTCGTCCGCCGCCCGCATCGACAGCTGGTTGAGGCCCAGTGCGACGGCGATCACGGCGACAGCGGCGGCGGCCACGGGCGCCCCACGGCGAGCCCAGCCGCGCTGGCGGCGGCCCGGCCCGGTGGACGCCCCGCGGCCCGACCCGACGGGCGTGCGGACCGCCGGCCGCCGACCCACCTGCGCCGGCACGACCAACCGTGTCGCCGCGTCGCCGTCCGCGTCGACGGTGGGCGCGTCGGCGGGTGCCTCCTCGGTCGAGGTGTCGTCCGGCGGGTCCGCGGACGCCAGCGCGGCCAGCAGGCGGTCGGTGATCGCCGACGGCATCTCCGGGGACGGCCCGGCCCAGCGGGTCAGGTCCGACCGGACCGCGGTCACGGCGGGGGCCAGCAGCGCGTACGCCTCGGCCCAGAACGGGTCCGCGGCGACCAGTCGGGCGACCTCGTCCCGCTGCGGGGTGCCGTCCAACGCCCCGCCGAGGTAGTCAGCGAGGAGGTCGGCGTCGACCTCCCGGAACCCCTCGGTCGTCACGTGTCCTCCTGGTTGGCGTCCCGCCGGTAACGGCCCGACCCCGATCCGACGCCCTCCACCGGGCCGGGGTTCCCCGGCGTGACGCCGGGCACGCCCGTCATCGGGGCGGCATGGTCCGGCCGGGCCGAAGGCGCCCCGACGGCAGTGGGGCGGAGATGCCCGAGCAGCACGGCGAGCCGGGCCCGGCCCCGGGCACACCGGCTCTTCACAGTCCCCTCGGCGACGCCGAGGATGCGGGCGACCTCGGCGACCGGATAGCCCTGCACGTCGACCAGCACCAGTGCGGCGCGTTGCTCAAGGGGCAGCGCGGCGAGCGCGTCGCGGACCACCAGCACTGTGTCGTGGTCGGTTGCCGGTGCCGCCGGCTCCAGCCCGCCGGTGCCGTCCTCGGCCCGGTTGCCGTCCGGCAGCGGCACTGTGGGGTGCGCCTGCCGACGTCGGATCCGGTCCAGGCAGGCGTTGACCACGATCCGGTGCAGCCAGGTGGTGACGGCGGAGTCGCCGCGGAACCGCGCCGCCGCCCGATGCGCCGACAGCAGGGCGTCCTGCAGGGCGTCGGCTGCTTCCTCGCGGTCCCCGAGCGTCCGCAGCGCCACCGCCCACAACCGGTCACGGTGCCGGTGGAACAGTTCGGCGAAGGCGTCCCGGTCTCCGGTCACGTGCGCGCGCAGCAGCTCCAGGTCTGTTGCGGCGGCACGCCCGCCCATCACCGCGTCCAGCGAATGCGGTGCCCGGATCGTGGCGCCCGGCTCACGACCCCTGGACCGTAATCTCCTGCACCCCCAGCTTGAAACCACCCTCGGCCGGAGCCAACTCGGTGATCCAGAACAGCAGGTACTGGTATTTCTTGTCGGCGTCGAAGCCGTTGAACGTCATCGTGGTGCCGTCGTGGTCCTCGAACGGCTGGCCGATCGCGGTCTTGTAGCTCGCGACCAACTGCTTGTCGCCGCTGGAGCTGGACGGCGGGTTGGTGGTGCCGGCGAGCAGCTGGGCGGACGCGTTGGTGGCCGACAGCACTGCCTGCACCGACTTGACGGTGTGCGGCTCGCCGAGGTCGAGCCAGACGCCCATGCCCTTCTTCAGGTTGCCGAAGTTGGGCTTGTTCACGTAGGTCTCGGTCTCCCAGCCCTTGTCCTCGTCACCGTCGATGACCTTCTCGGCACCGTCGACCTCGCTGCGGTTCTTGCTGTCCGGGTCGATGATCCGGACGTCCTTGATCGTCAGCTTGCGCGCCGTCGCGGCGGCCGGGGTGGCACCGCCGGCCGGGGCACTGGAGGTCGGCGCGGCGACCGGGTTGGACTGCGGATCCTCGTCGTCGCCGCCCAGCGAGATGATCCCGATCAGCAGACCAACCAGGGCGACGGCCAGCAGACCGGCGATGCCGACGGCGACCTTGCGGCCCCCGGCCGCGGCCAGCGGCGACGGCTCTTCCCCGGTGTCGGCGGCGAACCGCAGCGGCCCGCTGTTGTCGAGGTAGTGCTCGTCCTCGGCCGGCACGTCCAGTCGCGCCAACTCGGCGGCGAGCACGTCGGAGGAGGGCGGCGCGATCTCGGCGTCGAGCAGATCCATGGTCAGGTCGTCCAGGTAGGCCGGAACGCCCGCCCGAACCTGGCGGGGTGCGGCGATGGCGCCCGCGGCGTCCCGAACAGCGTCCGGGATGGCGGCGCGGCCGTGGCCGGCCGTGGCGCCGTGCAGCGGTGCCTCGGCGTGCGGCCAGGAACCGGTCAGTGCGAAGTAGAGGACTCCGCCGACCGCGCGGATGTCGTTCTCCTGGCTGTCGGCGCCGTCGGTGCGGGCATCGGCCAGGACCACACGGCCCTCGTCACTGATCATGACGGTGCCGGGGTGGACGTTGCCGTGCACCATGCCGGTGGCGTGCACGGCGGCGAGCGCGCTCGCGACGGCGTTGCCGATGGCGGTGGCCCGAGCCGGGTCCAGGGGGCCGTCGGTCGCCAGGTCCCGCAGGGACTGCCCGTCGACCCACTCGCGCACCACGTACGCCCGGTCGGCCTCGTCGATCGCGTCGTAGACGCCGACCAGGTTGGGGTGGATGACCCGGCTGGCCGCGACGGCGGCCTGAAGCATCTCGGTGGCGGAGTCGCCACCCGGGTAACGCAGCACCACGGCGACGGGACGGCGAAGGATGACGTCGATTCCGCGCCAGACCAGCCGACCCGCGCTGTCGTTGTTGATGTGCTCAACCAGTTCGTACCGCTCGGCGAGGACTTCACCGGCCGTGGGAGCACCGAAGGTCATGACCGGAGGAGCGCTTTCGTCTGCCTCCTGACCCTCGCCGACCTGGGTCACCCGTCCTCCCTCGGTGATCGTGTCGATCGATGAACCCGAACTGCTGGGCATGTGGCTTCCCGCTCTGCCGTTGAAGGAACCGGCCGACCGGTGTCGACGCCCAGCGTCGGCACTGCCGTACCCGTCGAGAGCGACCTTACCCGGGTTGCCCGTCTCTCCGACATGTCATCTTCCCGCCGTACCTGGCGGGGTTCCGGCAGTCGGCGAACTCGTCCGGTTACGACCGTTGTCAGCCACGTTGCTGGCACATGTACTAGCTAATCTACGGCTTCACCGCAAGTGACCGACGCCGGGGCTGGGCTGGCGTGGCGCTCGCGCTGCCTCGTACGTTCCCACCGATCGGGTTGCCACCCTCAGCCGTACGGGTGGTTATCCACAGGCTGAAGCGGTGGTTGACCGGCGAATCGCGGAGTTATCCACAGGAGCATCCCCAGCCTGGTGATCCGCAGTGACGGTCCGTATGAACGCCAACTTGTTGTAATCAGCCGCCAACTTTCAGCGACCGAGGCGGCGGCGGACCATGCCGACCACCTCGGTGATCTCGCCGATCCGCAGCACCATGGCCAGACCCAGGTAGGTCCCGCCGATCACGGCGCCGCCGATCACCAACTGCACGACAGCCTGCATCCAACTCGGCCTGTCGCCGCCGGGCAGAAGACTCACCACGAGGAGACCGACCAGGGCGGCTCCCAACGCGGCTACCGCCACCCGACCGAGGGTGCGCAGGATGGCACCCATCCCGATCCGGCCGACCCGGGGTCGCAGCAGCCAGGCCGAGGCGAAGGCCGCCGCCAGGTAGGACACCGCGTTGCCGATCATCATTCCGGCCGCGGCGAAGTGGGCGGCGAAGGCGACGTAGAGCACCACCTGCACGCCGATCCGCAGGGCCACCACCGGGATGTTGATCAGCGCCGGGGTGCGGGTGTCCGGCAGGGCGTAGAAGGCGAAGGTGAAGAGCTGGCTGATCGCGAACGGCACCAACGCCAGCGCCGCCAGGAGCAGCACCAGCGAGGTGTCCGCCGCGTTCTCATCGGTGAACGCGCCGTACCGGAACAGCGTCACGGCCAGCGGCGTCGCCAGCACCGCGTAGCAGACCGCGATCGGGGCGAGCACCGCCGAGACGGTGCGGGTGCCCCGGGACAGGTCGGCGGCCACGTCGGAGTACCGGCCATCGGCGGCGGCGGCGCTCATCCGGGGCATCAGCGCAGTGATGATCGATACGGCGATGATGCCGTGCGCCATCATCAGCAGCAGGAACACGTTGTTGTAGATCAGCGGGCCGGCGGCGTTCTCCCTGCCGGCCCGGTTCAGCAGGTTGAACAGCACGATCAGGCCGACCTGGCTCACCGCGACGTAACAGAACATCCAGCCGCCGAGGCGCCCCAGCTCACGCAGGCCGAGGGTCCGGAAGTCGAACCGGAACTTCCACCGGAAGCCGACCTTGCGCAACGCCGGCAGCAGCCCGGCGGCCTGGATCGCGACGCCGAGCAGGGTGCCGCCACCGATCAACAGGATTCGGCCGGGGGTCATCTCATCCGGCTTGACGATCTCCGCCCCGAAGATCGCGATGTAGAGCCCTGCGGTGGCGATCACCACGATGTTGTTGAGGATCGGCGCCCACATCGGGGCGGCGAAGTGCCCCCTGGTGTTGAGCACCGCGCTGATCAGCGCGCTGAGGCCGGTGAAGAAGATCATCGGCAACATCAGGTACGACAGTGCCGTGACCAGTTCCCGGAAATCGGTCCCCGTCTTCTTGCTGGCGTAGAGCGACGTCAGCACCGAGGCGAAGGCGACCGCGATCAGCGCCGCCACGGCGAGGGCCAGCACCGCGAGGGTCAGCAACCGCTGGGCGTACGCCTGACCGCCGTCGGTGTCGACCCGGCGTCGACGGACCAGCACCGGGATCAGCACGCTGGTGAGGATGCCGCCGAGCAGGAACTCGTAGACCATGCCGGGCAGGATCTGCGCGGTGGTGTACGCGTCGCCCACCAGCGCCCCACCCAGCGCGGCGGTCAACGCCAACGTGCGCAGGAAGCCGGTGCCCCGGCTGACCAGGCTGCCGATCGCCATCACCGCGCTGTTGGCCGCTGCGCTCGCCTCGCCCACCTGCTCCTGCGGCGGCGCGGTCGACTCCATGGCCGGCTGGTTCAGTGGCTCCGCGGAGATGAACGTGGCGCCGTCCCCGGGGCGAGCGTCGGCACCGCCATCGTTCGCGGCGTTGGCGCTGCGGTAGAGCCCGCCGCTCATCTCCAGCCTCCCAGGGGTACGTCGAGCCGGACACCGACCCGCACGCCACAGACCATAGTCAACCCCCACCCGTTACCCGCGCCCGGCGGATCGGATCACACCCCGGCCCGATAAGCTGGCGATCCCATGTCCGAAGCCTCCGCACCTCACGCCGCCGACCGCCGCGAACTCACCGCCGCGCAGCGCAACGCCGTCGCCGAACTGCTCCGGGTGTCCCCGGTCGCCGACGAGTTGGGCCGCCGCTTCGTCCGCGCCGGTCACGAGTTGCACCTGGTGGGCGGTTCGGTGCGGGACGCCCTGCTCGGTCGACTCGGCGACGACCTCGACTTCTGCACCGACGCGCACCCCGACGAGACCCTGCGGATCATCAAGGGCTGGGCCGAGTCGATCTGGGAGACCGGTCGCGAGTTCGGCACCATCGGTGCTCAGCGCGACGGCCTCCGGCTGGAGATCACCACCTTCCGCGCGGAGTCGTACGACCAGGTCAGCCGCAACCCGGTGGTGGTGTACGGCACCAGCCTCGACGAGGACCTGAAGCGGCGCGACTTCACCATCAACGCGATGGCGGTCAGCCTGCCCGACCACCGGTTCACCGACCCGCACGGCGGGCTGGACGACCTCTCGGCCAAGGTGATCCGTACCCCGAGCACGCCGGGTGAGTCGTTCGGTGACGACCCGCTGCGGATGCTGCGGGCCGCGCGGTTCGCCGCGCAGCTGCGTTTCGCCGTGCACCCGGACGTGCACCTCGCGATGACCGAGATGGCCGCCGACCTGGACCGGATCACCGCCGAGCGGATCCGCGACGAGTTCACCAAGCTGCTCTGCGGCGCGGACCCGATCACCGGGCTGCGGCTGCTCGTCGACACCGGGCTGGCCGAGCGGTTCCTGCCGGAGCTGACCGGGTTGAAGCTGGAGATCGACGAGCACGCCCAGCACAAGGACGTCTACGAGCACACGTTGACTGTCGTCGAGAACGCGGTCTCCTACGAGGAGGACGGCTGCGACTTCATCCTCCGGATGGCCGCCCTTCTGCACGACGTGGGCAAGCCAGCGACGAAGGCGGTCGGGTCCGACGGCCGGGTCAGCTTCCACCACCACGAGGTGGTCGGCGCCCGGCTGACCAAGGCCCGGATGAAGGCGATGCGGTACCCGAAGGAGGTCACCGCGAAGGTGACCGCGCTGGTCGCGCTGCACCTGCGCTTCTACGGGTACGGGCGGGGCGAGTGGACCGACTCGGCGGTGCGCCGCTACGTCGCCGACGCCGGTGACCTGCTGCCCCGCCTGCACAAGCTGACCCGTTCCGACTGCACGACCCGTAACCGGCGCAAGGCCGCCCAGCTCGCGGCCGACTACGACGCGCTGGAGGATCGGATCGCGCGGATCGCGGCCGAGGAGGACCTGGCGCGGGTCCGACCCGACCTGGACGGCAACGCGATCATGGAGTTGCTCGGCGTACCGCCGGGGCCGGTGGTCGGGCGGGCGTGGAAGCACCTCAAGGAGCAGCGCCTCGAGCACGGCCCGCTGGACCGCGACGCCGCCGAGGCGGAACTGCTGCGCTGGGCGCGCGCCGAAGGTCTCATCAGCTAGCGCTTCCACCTCGCGGTGATCGACTCGGTTCTGGTGATGTCGCGGTGTCCGGGCAGTTCGGAGGCCCCGACTTCCGGGAACCCGAGTGGATCTACGAAGACGCCGACGGGCGCCACCCCCGAACCGGGAGCGGCGCCCGTCGACGTACACCGTCAGCGGCTTTCGACGGCCTTCCCGTCGACGGACGCGGCGCCGTTGCCGGCCGGAGTGGAGGCGGAGCCGAGCCGCGCCAGCAGGCCGGGCAGGTCGATCCCGGTGAGGTCGCTGCCGAGTTGGAGGCCCTGGGCCACGTTGCCGGCCACCGACCTGGTGAGCGACGACGCGCCGTCGGTGGAGATGACCGTCATCTTGTCGATCGCCCCGATCGGCGCACTGGCCGCCTCGACGACCTGCGGAAGCACCTTGACCAGCAGGTCCAGCACGGCCGCCTCGCCGTACGCGGCGAACGCCTCGGCCTTGCGCGCCATCGCGTCCGCCTCGGCCTCACCCTTCGCCAGGATCGCCGCGGCCTCGGCCTGACCTTCCCGCTCCACCGCCTCGGCGATGGCGGAGCGCCGCCGCTGCTCGGCCTCACCCTCCTTGGCGCCCTCGATGGCGTTCGCCTCGGCGAGCGCGGCCCGCCGGGCCCGCTCGCCCTCACCGGTGAGGCGGGCCTGCTCGGCGGAGGCCTGCGCGGCGGCGATGACGGACTGGCGCTGCGCGTCGGCGTGCAGCACCGCGGCGTTGCGGGCCGCCTCGGCCTCCTGCTCCACCTTGTACCGGGCGGCGTCGGCCGGCTTGCGAACCTCGGTGTCGAGTTGGCGCTGCTTGAGTTCGGCGTTGCGCTCGGCGACCTTCTGCTGCTCGGAGAGGATCGCCTGGTCCCGCTCGGCCTGGGCGAGCGGTCCGGCCGCCGCGGACTTCGCCTTGGCCGCGTCGATCTCGGCCTGGATGCCGGCCTGCTTGAGGGCCAGGTTGCGGTTCGCCTCGGCGATGGCCTCCTCGGCGAGCAGCCGCTCCTGTTCGGCCTGCTGCCGGGCGCGCGCCTCGGCGATCGCCGCGTCCTTGAGCACCCGGGCGGCCTCGGGGCGGCCCAGATCCTGCAGGTAGGAGCCTTCGGCGAGGATGTCCTGGAGCTGGAAGGTGTCCAGCACCAGACCCTGGTTGGTCATCGAGTGCTCGGCCTCCTCGGCGACCGCGCTGGCGAACGCCGCCCGGTCCCGGATGACCTCCTCGACGGTGAGCCGACCGACGATCGAGCGAAGCGCGCCGGCCAGCACCTCCCGGGTGAAGTTGTCGATCTCGTCCTGCTGGTGCAGGAACCGTTGTGCCGCGGCCCGGATCGCGTCCTCGGTGCCGCCGACCTTGACGATCGCCACGCCGTGCAGGTCGGCGCGGATGCCCTGCTTGCTCACCGCGCCCCGGATGCCGACGTCGATCCGCCGGCTGGACAGGTCGAGCGACTGGAGCTTCTGCACCACCGGCAGCACGAACACCGAGGCGCCCAGCACGACCTTCTGCCCGGAGTTGTCGGTGGACCGCGCACCGTCGGCGGTCTGCGTGGTGCGGCCCTTGCGACCGGTGACGATGAACGCCTCGTTCGGGCCGGCGACCTTGATCCGGGAGAGCACGAAGAGCACCAGGATGAGCGCGAGGAGGACCGCGCCACCGATGGCGATGAGTAGGGCCATATAAGGAGTCCCGTCTACGAGGGGGAGGTCAGTAGGTTTCGACGTGAACGCTGGTCTCGCTGAGCGCCTGAACGACGAAGACCTGGGCGCCGATCGGGATCGGCTGGTCCGCGCGAGCGCTGAGCTTGACCGGTTGGCCGGCGAGGCGGATGCGGACCTCGCCGTACCCGTTGACCGGCACCGGGGTGACGACCAGGCCGAGCGCGCCGACCAGGTCGTCACGGGTGGGGGTGGGGTCGGTGCGCATGTTCCGCGCCGCCCGGCTCAGCCGGGAGGCCAACCAGCCGGTGGGCACGGCCGCGAGCACGCCGCCGGCCACCGCCCCGACGACCATGCCGGGTGTACGCGCACCGAGCAGCTCGTTGACGATGGCCCCGCCGAACCCGAACGCCCCGGCGAAGCCGGCGACCGTCTCGATCGAGATCGGCCCGTCCACGTCGGCGTGCCCGAACTGGAGCAGCTCGGTGCCGAGCAGAGCGAGCGCGAGCACGCCGATGCCCGCCCCGCCGATGATCAGAAAGATGAGCGTCCCCGTTGCCACGACCTTGACGGTATCGACGTTGCGCAACGCCGAACGGCCCGCCGAGAAGCGGAAATGATCTACCGATTCGGGCCGCCGAGGAGTGGCGTTCAGCCCGACGCTGGTAGCCGGGCCGACGAGGGAGTCCGCACCGGGGAGAGAATGGGTGGATGCGCTGGACTGTGCTCGACTCGCCGATTGGTGAGTTCTCCGTCGCCACCGACGGCACGAGCGTGTGCGGGGCCCACTTCGGCCGGGTGGACGCGGCGGCCGAGGAGCCCGGCGACGCGTTGTCCCGGAAGGCCGTCGACGAGCTGCGGGCGTACTTCACCGGCGAGCTGACCGTGTTCACCGTCCCGGTGTCGGCGCCGCGCGGCTCCGACTTCGAGCGGGCGGTCTGGCGGGAGATGACCCGGATCCCGTACGGGGAGACGATGACCTACGGCGAGGTGGCGAAGATCGTCGGTGATCCGGGAGCGGCCCGGGCGGTCGGGGTGGCCTGCAACCGCAACCCGGTCCCGGTGATCGTGCCCTGCCATCGGATCGTCGGCGCGGGCGGAAAGTTGGTCGGCTTCGGTGGGGGCCTGCCCCGCAAGGTCAAGCTGCTGGAGTTGGAGGCCGGGGTCGCGCTGCGACACGCCTGGTCGGGAGCCTGATGTCCGGAGTGGCGGCCGCCGGCCCCGCCTCTGCCCGGGGGGGACCCTGTCAGGGCATGGATTCGACCGATCGGTCGATGTGGATTTACCGCCACCACCGCGACGATCGATCGTCTATGCACCAACAACCCGGGGGACGCATGACCGAGAACCAGGACAAGACCGTCGACCGCCGCCGTCTACTGCGCCGAGCGGGCACCGTCGCCGCCGGCGTCGCCGGTAGCACAGTGGTTGGCGCAGCCGTCGCCGGGCCGGCCCAGGCCGCACCCGGTGACCCGGTGCTTCAGGGCCGCGCCAACAGCGCTGGCACCGCCACCACGACCCTCACCAGCACCGCGGCAGGGCCGACACTGCAATTGGCCAATCCGGCCATCATCAGCGAGAACGGCCTGGACCTCGCCCGGCCGTCGCTGCAGCTGACGCCGAGCGGCGACTACCTGCACCAGGATTCCGAGGCCGGATCCATCGGCATGGACAACTACGGCAACCTCCAGGTGGTCGCCGGGGAATACAACGGCGAGGCCCTCGTCGATTACGTGCACACCAGCGGCAACTCGAACCGGATCGTGCCGATCATTCCCCAGCGGGTCATCGACACCCGCTCGGCCGCGGGGCGTGAGCGGATCGTCAACCGCTCGTCGACCACCCTGGACAGCACGGGCCGCCTGCGCGAGGGGCAGACCATCCACCTCGACCTGACAGATTTCGTCTTCTTCGGCGACGCGGTGTTCGGCAACATCACAGTGACGACCACCGCCGCCCCGGGTTTCGCGCGTGTCTTCCCGTACGGCGCCGGCCCGATCAGCGTCTCGACGATCAACTTCCAGGCCAACCAGTCGCTGTCGAACGCGTTCATGTCCGGCATCGGCTTCGACGCGGACTACATCTCCGTCTTCGCGAACAAGACCACCCACGTCATCCTCGACGTGGTGGCGTTCGTGATCGGTATCGGCGCCGTCAACCCGGCGTACCTGCCGTTCTCGTCGGGCGCGCGTACCGCCGAGGCGCTCGCCGACCGTACGGCCCGGCGGGCCGCCAAGGCGAAGCAGGAGTCGCCGAGCTGGAAGTGAGCCGGTCGCCGTACCCATCGGCGAGGCACTGAACGCGACGAAGGGCCGGGTCCGTGCGGACCCGGCCCTTCGGCCTGCTTGCTGATTCAGCGCGTCAGCGCGTGACCTCACCGGCGATGAACTCCTCGACGGCCTGGTGGGCGTCGTGGTCGGCGTACTGCACCGGCGGGGACTTCATGAAGTACGACGAGGCCGACAGGATCGGGCCACCGATCTTCCGGTCCAGGGCGATCTTCGCGGCCCGGACCGCGTCGATGATGACGCCGGCCGAGTTCGGAGAGTCCCACACCTCGAGCTTGAGCTCGGCGTTGAGGGGGGTGTCACCGAACGAGCGGCCCTCCAGGCGGATGTACGCCCACTTGCGGTCGTCCAGCCACGGCACGTGGTCCGACGGGCCGATGTGCACGTCGCTCTTGCTCATCTCGTGCGGGATCTGCGAGGTGACCGACTGGGTCTTCGAGATCTTCTTCGAGACCAGCCGCTTGCGCTCCAGCATGTTCATGAAGTCCATGTTGCCGCCGAAGTTGAGCTGGTACGTGCGCAGCAGCTCGACGCCGCGGTCCTCGAAGAGCTTCGCGAGGGCGCGGTGCACGATGGTGGCGCCGACCTGGCTCTTGATGTCGTCACCGACGATCGGCAGGCCAGCGTCGGTGAACTTCTGAGCCCACTCCGGGTCGGAGGCGATGAAGACCGGCAGGGCGTTGACGAACGCGCAGCCGGCGTCGATCGCGGCCTGGGCGTAGAACTTGGCGGCCTGCTCGGAGCCGACCGGCAGGTAGCAGACGACGACGTCGACCTGCGCGTCGCGCAGCGCCTGCGCCACGTCGACCGGGGTGGCGTCCGACTCCTCGACGATCTCGCGGTAGTACTGGCCCAGACCGTCGAAGGTCGGGCCGCGCTGCACGCTGACGCCGGTCGGCGGCACGTCGCAGAGCTTGATGGTGTTGTTCTCGCTGGCGACGATCGCCTCTGCGAGGTCCATGCCCACCTTCTTGGCGTCCACGTCGAATGCCGCGACGAACTCCACGGCGTTGACGTGGTAGTCGCCGAAGGCGACGTGCATGAGACCCGGGACGCGGTCGTTCGGGTTGGCGTTTCGGTAGTACTCGACGCCCTGAACCAGGGACGAGGCGCAGTTACCCACACCGACGATGGCGACGCGGACGGAGCCCATAGCGTCTGCCTCCTTCTTTTCTGTCACGGCCGCTCATTCCTGGTCTCTCCAGGCGGAGGCGGGCTGTTGTCTTCTCGTCGGCCGCCGGCTGTCCCGATGTTCGGGACCGTCGGGGCTCGGCCGGAGCGCTCGTTGGCGATGAGCTCCTCCAGCCAGCGGACCTCGCGCTCACAGGCATCAAGGCCGTGGCGCTGCAGTTCCAGCGTGTAAGCGTCGAGGCGCTCGGCCGCCCGGCCCAGCACGTCGCGAAGCCCTTCGCGACGCTCCTCGATCTTGCGGCGGCGACCCTCCAGAATGCGCAGTCGGGTCGCCTGGTCGGTCCGGGCGAAGAACGCGAAGTGCACCCCGAAGCCCGTGTCGTCGTACGTCTCGGGCCCGGCCTGTGCGATCAGCTGGGCGAAGCGTTCCTTGCCTTCCGCGGTGATTTTGTAGACCACCCGACCTCGTCGGCTGGTCAGCGCGGGAACCTCCTCGGCAGTGGCGGGCGTCTCAGCAGCCTCGGTGATCCATCCCGCCGCCTGGAGCCTGCGTAGCGTGGGATAGAGCGAGCCGTAGCTGATCGCCGCCCGGATCGCGCCGAGTTTGGCGGTCAGCTCCTTGCGCAGCTCATAGCCGTGCATCGGAGACTCCTGCAGGAGGCCGAGGATGGCGAACTCAAGCACTGGCCACCCTCTCTTTACCCTCCGGCGTGGAGTGGTAACCGCCGCGATGTATCGGACCGATACATCGCACGTTAGCGGGTCGCGTGGGCCAGGGCAAACCCCCGTTCCGAGTTGCTGCCGTCACGGATTGTGAGCGTGGTCGCCTGCTTGGGCCGGACCGCGTACCCTTCTCCGCATGCGTACGCAGCGCCAGGTCGTCGACTACTCGCTTCAGAAGCGAGCAGTGCTGCGTGAGCTCCTGGCCGGCCGAGTCGGCACGTACGACGTCTGCGACGCTTCGCCCTACCTGAAGAACGCCGCTCGGTTCCACGGTGAGCCGACCGACCGGCGCTGCCCGATCTGCCGCAGCGAAAACCTGACCCTCGTCCACTACATTTACGGTGACGAACTCAAGCAGTCCGCCGGCCAGGCCCGGACACTTGCCGAGTTGCCCGTACTGGCGATGACGCTGCGTGAGTTCCAGGTCTTCGTGGTGGAGGTGTGCCTCGGTTGTGACTGGAACCATCTCGTCGAGCAGTACCTGCTCGGCCGGGACGGCCTGACCGGCGACAGTGAGGGCACGAGCGAGCAGGACGCGGCAGGCGCCGAAGGTGGCGGTCGGCGGAGGCGAGAGGCGCAACGGTGATATCAGCTGGTTGGACCGGCCTCGGGGCCGTAGACGAAACCCGAGACGGCCGACCGCTTGTTGGTCCGATTGACCCGATTGATACGGCAATGACCCCGGTTACCTGGCACCCCCGTGCCGGCGTCCCGGGTGAAGCAACTCACGGCAACCCGGTGGCGGCGCAGCCGCGCCCCACCGCGACCGGCAGGGTGTGAGGAATGAACTCGTACGGCGATCCCAGTTCTGCGCGCGGACGGACCCAGCACGCGGGTCCAGACGGTGACCCCGGACCGGGCGCGGACGACGCGTACCGCAGACCCGGCGGTGACTCCGGCGGGAGCGGCTGGTCAGCTTCGGAGGGCGGCGCGGCAATCCCGGGCCGCGCCTCGGTGACCCCGCGGGCCGCTGGTGGCCGCGCGGCGGTCGGCGGTTCGGCCTCGGTGCCGCCGCGTGGCGGTGCGGCCGCCGGGTCCGCCTCGGTGGGCTCGGCAGCGGCCGGCCGGGCCGGTCGGGCCTCGGTGCCGGTGTCGCCGGCACCGGGTGTGGCCGCCGGCCGCGCTGGCGCCGGTCGGGCCTCGGTGCCGGTCTCCCCGGCGCCGGGCGCGCCGGCAGGTCGGGCCGCGGTCGGTGCCGCCGCCGTCGGTGCGGCCTCGGTCGGCACCGCTTCGGCGGGCCGTGCCAGCGTCGGCTCCGCATCGGTCGGTGGTCGTGCGGCGGTCGCCCGGGCGAGCGTCTCACCGGTCTCCGGTGGGCCGGGTGGCCCTGGGGGTCCCGGTGGGCCGGGCGGTCCCGGTGGGCCGGGCGGTCCCGGTCGGGGTGGTCGTGGTCCGGGTGACTCAGGCGCCGCGGCGCGGGCGAAGAAGCGCAAGCGGATGAACCTGCTGATCGCCGGGTTCGCCGTCTTCATCATGCTCGCCGGCATCGGTGTGGTGACCTTCACCTACTACTCGACGAGCGTGGTGCTGCCACAGTCGCTGCCACTGCCGCTCTCCACCACCGTCTACGCGAACGACAACAAGACGATCGTGGCCAAGCTCGGCGAGGAGAACCGGCAGCTGATCAAGATCACCGACATGCCGCAGTACGTGCGGGATGCGGTGGCGGCAGCCGAGGATCGGAACTTCTACGACCACTCGGGTGTGGACTACAAGGGCATCGCCCGTGCCGCCTGGAACAACGTCTCGGGTGGCGACAAGCAGGGTGCCTCGACCATCACCCAGCAGTACGCGCGTAACGCCTACGAGAACCTCAAGGACGACAGCTACGCCCGGAAGGTCAAGGAGGCGATGTTCGCCTCCAAGCTGAACGACGAGTTCACCAAAGACCAGATCATGGAGCACTACCTCAACGTGATCTATTTTGGTCGCGGTGCGTACGGCATCCAGGCGGCGGCACAGACCTACTTCAACGTCGACGCCAAGAAGTTGAACGTGGCGCAGGGCGCTGTCCTCGCCGCCCTGATCCGGCAGCCGGAGCCGAGCGCCACCCACCAGGGCTATGACCCGGCGATCAACCTGGAGGAAGCCCAGGCCCGCTGGCGCTACGTCATCGACGGCATGGCCAAGAAGGGTTGGCTCGACCAGCCGAACCGGCCACAGCGACCCACGGAATACCCGAAGGTGGCGGCTCCGAAGAAGGGTGGGGCCGGGTTCGGCGTCGACAGCCCTCGGGGCAACGTGATCAATTACGTCCGCCAGGAGATGGACCGGATGGGCCTCTGCACCGACAACGGGGCGGCCGGCAAGGTCAGCTGCGTCGAGGCCCTACGCGTCGGCGGCTACCGGATCCAGACCACCATCGACCCGAAGCTCCAGGCCGCCGCCGAGAACACGGCGATGCAGTCGAAGAAGGGCTCCGAGCTCAACGACCAGCCGAAGAACCTGATGGCGGCGGTGGTCTCGATCGACCCGAAGAAGGGCCGCGTGCTCGCCTACTACGGCGGCGACAGCGGTGCCGACTTCGACTACGCCGGCAAGAACACCGACAAGAACGGTGACCTGACCGGTGGGCACCAGCCGGGCTCGTCGATGAAGGTCTACACGCTCGCCGCCGCAATCGAGGCCGGCATCTCGGTCAAGTCGCACTGGGACGCCACGCCGTTCAAGCCCGAGGGCACCGACGTCGAGATCGGCAACGCCAACCGCGGCGCCGGTAAGTGTGGCAAGTGGTGCACCCTCGAAGAGTCGACGATCCAGTCGTACAACGTGCCCTTCTACTGGGTCACCGACGAGATCGGTCCCGAGAAGGTGGTCGACATGGCCCGGAAGGCCGGCGTGACCACCATGTGGGGTGTCGACCCGCCGCAGGCCTTCGACCTGTCGAAGAAGGGGCGGAACCCGTTCGACAACTGGACCGGTTTCGGTAAGTACCCGATCACCGTCTTCGATCACGCCAACGCCATGGCCACCTTCGCCAACGACGGCAAGTACATCCCGGCGCACTTCGTCATCAAGGTCGAGCAGCAGGACAAGGAAACCGGCAAGTGGAAGGTCGTCGGCAGCGAGCGCATCAAGCCGGAGCAGCGGATCCCCAAGAAGATCACTGACGAGGTCACCGGCGTCCTGAAGCAGATCCCCCGGCCGAACAACCTCTCCTTGGAGGGCGGCCGGCAGGCCGCCGGCAAGACCGGCACCTGGGAGTACGACAACAAGGACAACGCGCACGCGTGGATGGTGGGCTACACCCCGCAGATCGCCACCGCGGTGTGGGTGGGCAGCCGCGATCCGAAGAAGCCGAAGATCCGCCTCACCAGCGGTAAGGCCATCGGCGGTTCGACGCTCCCCGGCCCCATTTGGGAGAAGTACATGAACACCGCCCTCGACGGGCAGGAGGAGATCTCCCTGCCCAGCGTCACCGGCGAGGGTGACGTCACGAAGGGCAACGGCAAAGAGCCGCCGCCGCCACCACCGACCAACCCGGGGGGCCAGCCCGGCCAGGGCACCCCTTGTAACCCGCTGGTCGATCTGTTCTGCAACCCCACCGGGGGCAACAACCCGGGCGGTAACCCCGGGGGCAATCCCGGCGGTAACCCCGGCGGCAACCCCGGCGGCGGCGGCACAGGTGGTGGCGACGGGCTGTTGCCCAGCCTGCCGCCCAACCGGGACTGAGCCACAGCGCACGACGCCGCCGCCGGCCGGACGACAGGTCCTGGCCGGCGGCGGCGTTTTCGTACCCGGAACTCCGCGCCGGGACAGGACGGACGGCCCTGTCGTACGGCAGGATGCCTCTTCATGAGCACCCAGTCGACGCCCGGCATCGACGACGCCGGAACCACCGATCACCCGTCCCGCTCCGACGGGTTCGTCCGCGGCATCTCCAGCGTCATCGGCGGGCCGCTGGGCGACCACGCGACCGCGCTGGACCGGCCGGCCGGCCGGGAGCGTCGCTTCTGGACCGCCGTACGGATCGTGCTGGCACTGGCGTGCCTCACGCTCGCGTTGCACTGGGTGCAGAAGTCGCCCTGCCAGGACGGCGCCTGGCAGAACAACGTCCAGTACACCCGGTTCTGCTACACCGACGTCCTTGCCCTCTACTACGCAGAGGGTCTCAACGAGGGCAAGGTGCCCTACCGCGACCACCCGGTCGAGTACCCGGTGCTGACCGGCTACTTCATGGGGGCGCTGGGCCTGCCGGTGCACGCCATCGGTGACGGCGACCCGAGCATCAACCAGGGTCAGTGGTTCTACAATCTCAACGCGCTGGTGCTGGGCGCGCTCGCGGTGGCCACTGTGGCGGTGATCCTGGCGTTGCGCCGACGACGACCCTGGGACGCGGCGCTGTTCGCACTCGCCCCGGCGCTCGTGCTCACCGCCACCGTCAACTGGGACCTGCTCGCCATCGGGCTGGCCGCCTTCGGCCTGCTGGCCTGGGCCCGTAAACGGCCGGCGGTGGCCGGAGTGCTGCTCGGCTTGGCCGGCGCGGCGAAGCTCTGGCCGCTGTTCCTGCTCGGGCCGATCCTCATTCTGGCGCTGCGGGCCGACCGGGTCCGCGCCGCCCTCGTCGCCATCGGCACGGCTATCGCGGCAGTGGTGCTGGTGAACCTGCCGGCCGCACGGGCGTACCCGGAGAACTGGGACCGATTCTTCGAGCTGAACACCACCAGGCCGATCGACTGGGGCACGCTCTGGTACATCGGGCGTTACCTGGACGGCAAGGTCGGCAACGACCCGGCCCAGCTCGGCCCGTTCGAGTGGCTGAACGTCAACATCCCGACCCTCAACACCCTTTCGTACGCGCTGTTCGGGCTGGCCTGCCTCGGCGTGGCCGTGCTGGCGCTGCGGGCGCCGCGCCGACCGCGGCTGGCCCAGCTCGGCTTCCTGGTGGTGGCGGCGTTCCTCATCTTCAGCAAGGTCTGGTCGCAGCAGTTCGTGCTCTGGCTGCTCCCGCTGGTGGTGCTGGCCCGGCCGAAGTGGGGCGCGTTCCTGGCCTGGCAGATCGCCGAGGTCTGCTACTTCGTCGCCTTCTACGGGGAACTGCTCGGCGCGGCAACCAGTAAGCCGGTCTTCCCGGAGGGGGTGTTCGTGCTGGCCTCGACGTTGCGACTGGCCACTGTGGTGGTGCTCTGCGTGTTCGTCGTCAAGGAAATCCTGCACCCCGAGCAGGACGCGGTGCGCGCCACCTACCCGGACGACCCGGACGGCGGGGTCCTCGACGGTGCCCCGGACGCCCCCTGGACAGACCGCTGGCGCCGCCCCGCGAGAAGCGAGCCCTCCGAGGAACTCGTCACCACCTGACCCCGCAAGGCGGACGCGACTCGGACCAGGTCAGGGTTTTCGGGGAAGCCGCCCGGCGCCGGGCGGCTCCCCCGAAAACCGCCCTACAGCTTCACAGGCGATAGACGACGGCGTCGCCGACGTCCTGGCGGCTGATCCCGAGCGACTCGACCGGCGCGTCGATGCTGATCTCCCACGGCGTGCCGACCACCTGGCCGCGCAGCAGCACCACAGTGCGGACGCCGAGCGTGCGCAGGTAGTCGACGCTCGTCTGGTCCGGGAACGACTGGCTCACCCGACGGACGTCGTCGAGCTGACGCGGCGTGAAGCCGCTACCGCCGTTGACCACGTCCGGGAACCCGTCGGTCGACCAGAGCATCACGTGCTGGTCCAGGCTCTGATTGCTGGGCAGCACCAGCAGCGGCCCCTGCGCCGACCGCATCGCGGCCGGTTGGGTCGGCACCACCGGATGCGGTGTGGTGTTCAGGCCCTCGACGGTGACCAGCAGCAGCGGCAGCAGGGTGGCCATCCGCAGCCACGGCCCCGGCCACGACGGAATTCGCTGCGCGGTCAACTCGCGGACCCGGTCGGTGAGCGCGGTGACCGCACCCGCCGCGAGCAGGCCGAGCAACAACGTGGTCCAGAGCATCAACCGCCCGGGGGTACGCAACCCGCTCCAGCCCGGCAGATGCTCGAAGAGCGGCACGTAGGTGAAGGTGCCGTCGAAGAAACGGGTGCCCATCGCGAAGGCCATCGTCACCAGCACCCCGGAGAGCAGCAGCAGTCGGTGCCGCAGCCGCCAGACCGAGAAGAACAGCCCACCCGCGGCGAGCGCGTAGAGCACGAAGCCCGGCAGCAGTGTCATCTCCGGGTGCCACGGCAGTGCCGCCCGTGCCCCCTCGTGCAACCCACCCCAGATTCGCGACTCGCCGGGGGCCGTCACGAAGCCTGTCGCCGGCGGCGAGAAGAGGCTGATGTCGCCGATGGTGCGCTCGGCGTACGGGTGCAGCTCGGTCACCTTGAAGAACGGCACCGCCATCAACAGACCGACACCGGCGAACAACACCCCGCCGAGCACATCGGCGGCGAACAACCGGCGACCGAACGGAACGGCCTGCCCGGTGCGTAGCCGCCGCGCGTAGAAGAGGACGGCAGTGATCAGCACCGCGCCCGCCAGGAAGTACGCGAAGGGCAGCCCGATGCCGAAACCGAGGCTGAGCTGCCAGGCCGCCACCAGCCAACCGGCGTAGACCCAACCGTCATGCCGGCGTTCCGGCCGGTAGCCGTGTCGGAGTGACCACCCGTGCCCGCGCGCCAACATCGCCAGCGCCAGCGGGATCCCACCGTTGGAGAGCACGTGCAGGTGCCCGGCCTGGGCCAGCAGCCACGGCGCGTAGGTGTAGCTCACCCCGGCCACGGCCGCACCGATCCGGCCGGCCCCGAGCTGTCGAGCCAGCGCGTACGCCCCGAACGTGGCGAGCGCGTGCGCCAGCACGAACATGATGTTGTAGCGCAGTACGGCGTCCTCGGGACCGCTGCCGAGCATCCCGGCCGGGGCGTAGCCGAGCAGCGTGTCGGAGAACGCGAAGCTCCACAGCTCGGGGAAGAACGTGTTCGCCTGCCACAGGCGCGCCGGGTCGGCCAGCAGGATGTGGCCGGACCAGGCCATCTGCCAGGACTGCAGGCTCGGGTCCCAATAGTCCTGCGGAAGGGTGTAGCGCGGATAGCGCAGCGTCGGCCAGGTCATCAGCACGGCCAGTGCCAACGCGCCGAGGGCGGCCAGGGTCCATTCGTGGATCAGGAACCGACCGACAGCTCGGCCCGCCCGAGTGAAGATGGAGGGCCGCGGCTCTGGCGCGGAGGCGAACGCCTCCCAACGCTCCGGGCCGACCGGCTTCGCCTCGCCGTCGGCCGCCTTCGCGTCCTTGCCGTCGGCCACCTTCGCGTCCTTGGCCGGTTCGCCGTCCTTGGTCGGTTCGCCGTCGCCGTCCTTGACAGCGCCATCCACCGTGCCGCTGCCCTTGGTCGCGGCGCTGTCCTTGGTCGCGCCATCCACCGTGCCGCTGTCCTTGGCCGGGTCGCTGTCCTTGGCTGCGTCGGTGCCTGTGGCGGTGCTGTCGCTGGCTGCGGTTTCGCCCTTGGCGGCAACCTGCTTGGCCGTGCCGTCCTGCTTGGCCGTGCCGTCCTGCTTGGCCGTGCCGTCCTGCTTGGTTGTGGTGCTCTTCTTGGCCGTGGTGCCCCGTTTGTCGCCGCGCCGGGCCGCGTCCTTGGCGGGGCCGCTCGTCGCGGGGTCGGCCTCGGGGGTGCCGTTCGGGGCGGCTTCGGTCGTTGCGCCGTCGCCAGTTCGCGGCTGGTCCGCGGTGTTTTCGGCGGGAGCTTTGGCAGAGATACGAGCCGGCTGTGTGGGGGTGCCCGCCACTGTCGGTGTGGCGGGCCGACTCTCGGCGTCCGCGCCGGTGGGGGTGGGCCGGGCGTTGCCGGTCCCGGGCTGTCCGCTCGTCATGCCGCCGGGCTCTCCGCTCCGAGTTGCTTACGCAGAAAGTCGATATCGGCGGCCTGGCCGGTCACACCGCCCGGCGTCTCGACGACAACCGGCGCGCCGGCTGCCCGGATCACCGCCACCACCAGCTCCGGGTCGATCGTCCCGCCGCCCAGGTTGTCGTGTCGGTCCTGGCCGGAGTTGAACGCGCCCTTGGAGTTGTTGGCGTGCACCAGGTCGATCCGCCCGGTGATCGCCTTGACCCGGTCGACCAGCCCGAGCAGTTCCTCGCCGCCCGCGTACGCGTGGCAGGTGTCCAGGCAGAAGCCGACCTCGTAGTCACCGATGGCGTCCCAGAGTCGGGCGAGTGCGTCCAGCCGTCGGGCGCAGGCCTTGTCGCCGCCGGCGGTGTTCTCGATCAGTACCGGTACGCCGAAGCCGCCGGAGTCCGCCGCGTACGCGAAGGTCTTGCGCCAGTTGTCGAAGCCGACGGCCAGGTCGTCGCCGGCGTTGACGTGCCCACCGTGGACGATCAGGCCCTTGGCGCCGATGGCGGCGGCTGCGGTGGCGTGGCCGAGCAGCAGCTTCCGGCTCGGGATCCGGATGCGGTTGTTGAGAGTGGCCACGTTGATGACGTACGGGGCGTGCACGTAGAGATCGACCTCGGCAGCGCTCAGCCGCTCGGCATCTTCGCGAGGCTTGGGCGCCTTCCAACCCTGTGGGTCGGAGAGGAAGAACTGCACGGTGTCGGCGGACCGGGCGGCCGCCTCCGCCAGCGGGTCGGTCGAATCGACGTGGGCTCCGATACGCATGCGAGCGAGCCTACGTCGCGACCCCGACGGCCGGGGCGACGGCCGGTGCGGTGTCGCGTCACCGGACGGACCGACGATCGTTGATGGGTTTGAACGGGCGACCAGCACCCGGTGCCCGCCAGCGGCGCGAGCGTCGCACGCGGCGTCCGGCGGTCGACGGCCATAGCGAGGTCACCCCGCCGCGCGGCCCGGCGCAGCGGGGGCGACCCCCATCGCACAGCGGCTACCGAGCGATGACGAATCTCGGAAATTTGTGCTTTTCCCCCCGACACGGTACGAGTGCTGTTGTATCGTCAGATAACAACACGATAAAGCTCCGCGGGGCGTCTTCGGTCCAACCTCATCGGTGTGGTCGTTCCTCCCCAGGTCCCACCCAAGGAATGCGGACCGGACGCCCCGCGGCCTCGTAGACGGGGGTTCACCACCGACCGGTTGACGGTCGGACGGTGGGCCCCCGTCGGCACGTCCGAGTGCGGGTCCGACCGCCCCGGGCATGATCGTTGGGACCGGGTATCCTGGTCAGGTTGTCCGCGTCCGGCCGGGTTCCCTCGGCGCGTGCGGGCGGCGACACAAGACCTCCTGCCACGGAAGGACCGTGGCCGCTTAGCCCACAGGAGGTGAGCACGTCTTGCGTCACTACGAACTAATGGTCATCCTCGATTCCAGCCTCGAGGAGCGCACCGTCGCACCGTCGCTCGACACGTACCTGAACGTGATTCGGACCGCGGGTGGCTCGGTTGAGAAGACCGACGTGTGGGGCCGCCGGCGCCTCGCGTACGAGATCAACAAAAAGGCCGAAGGCATCTACGCCGTCATCGACCTGCAGGCCACGCCTGCTGCGGTGGCCGAGCTGGACCGTCAGCTCCGGCTCAACGAGTCCGTGCTGCGCACCAAGGTCATCCGACCGGAAATGCGCTAGAGCATCCAACCCCGGTTCGTCCGGATCAGCCTCCGCGACTCTGTCGTACGGCTCTGCGAGCCTGTACAACGAGACGCTGAGTGCGCGAGGAGATGGTCATGGCAGGAGACACCACCATCACGGTCATCGGCAATCTGACCGATGACCCCGAGTTGCGGTTCACCCCCTCCGGGGCTGCGGTCGCCAAGTTCCGAGTCGCTTCGACACCCCGTTTCATGGACAAGGCGTCGAACGAATGGAAGGACGGCGAGCCGCTGTTCCTCGCATGCACCGTGTGGCGGCAGGCCGCCGAGCACGTCGCCGAGTCGCTGCAGCGTGGCGCTCGGGTGATCGTGTCGGGCCGGCTGCGTCAGCGGTCGTACGAGACCCGCGAGGGTGAGAAGCGCACTGTCATCGAGCTTGAGGTCGACGAGATCGGCCCGTCGCTGCGCTACGCCACGGCGAAGGTGCAGAAGATGTCCCGCTCCGGCGGCGGTGGCGGCGGCTTCGGTGGCGGCGGTGGCGGTGGCGGTGGCAATCAGGGTGGCGGCGGAGGCAACTTCGACGACCCCTGGGCTTCGGCTGCTCCCTCTCCCGCGCGTGCCGGTTCGGGCGCCAATTTTGACGAGGAGCCACCGTTCTAATGGCGCCGAGCGCCCGCGATCGCAAACCAGGAGCACGTGCAATGGCCAAGGCTGCGGCACTTCGCAAGCCGAAGAAGAAGGTGAACCCGCTCGACAAGGACGGGATCACCTATATCGATTACAAGGACACCGCGCTGCTGCGCAAGTTCATCTCCGATCGCGGCAAGATCCGCGCTCGTCGGGTGACCGGCGTGACCTCGCAGCAGCAGCGGCAGATCGCCCGTGCGGTCAAGAACGCCCGTGAGATGGCGCTCCTGCCGTACACGGCCACCACCCGCTGAGAGGAGGCACCGATATGAAGATCATCCTGACTCAGGAAGTGTCCGGCCTCGGTGCCCCGGGCGACATCGTCGAGGTCAAGGACGGCTACGGCCGTAACTACCTGCTGCCGCAGGGCTTCGCGATCGCCTGGACCAAGGGCGCGGAAAAGCAGGTCACGGTCATCAAGCGGGCCCGTGGGGCGCGCGAGATCCGCGACCTCGACCACGCCAACGAGGTCAAGGCTCAGCTCGAGGGCCTCAAGATCAACCTGAAGGTCCGCGCCGGTGACGGCGGACGGCTCTTCGGCTCGGTCACTCCGACCGAGATCGTCGACGCCGTCAAGGCGGCCAGCGGCCCGGTCCTCGACCGGCGTCGGCTGGAGGTGCCCGGTCACATCAAGTCGACCGGCACCTACCCGGTGAAGATCAAGCTGCACCCCGAGGTGACCGCGTCGTTCAACCTGAACGTCGTTCAGGGCTGACGTCCGCAACACCATCACGAGGGCCCGCACCGAGCGATCGGTGCGGGCCCTCGTGCGTACGTCGACCGAACCGGCACTGCCCAGGCCGCCGGCGCCGCCGGGTCACCCGATGGGCTGGCCCGTCACCGCGCTGATCATCACTGTGGAGAGGCCACCACCCACCACCGCGGCGGCAACCGCGATGGTCGCCGAGCGCCACGTCGTACCGACCCGCCGCAGCAGGGCCGCCACCACCAGACTGCTCACCAGAGCCAACCCGAAGCGCGGCGAACCGGCCAGGAGTGATTCCAAGGCGCGGGACCGGGCCGAGTCGCACCCGCCCCCACTGATGTCTGTCACACAACCAGCCGGTGCCTGGCTGTCCAAGGTCAACAGCCACACGAAGATCAGCATCGCCGGCACCAGATAACAGGCGGCCGTGTACAGCAGTGGCCGGACAGACCCACCCGGATCCGGGTCCAGGAGGTCGTCCTCAAGGCGCCGTGCCCAGGCGCCCGTGGCCGCCGACTCGACCCGTTGACGTACCGACGCCGTTCCCGCCGCCGGTCGGTCCGCCCGACGCCGCGGCGCACCCGCACGCGGCGCAGGCGCGCTCCGCGGTCGTGGAGCGGTGTATCCCACCACCGGAGACCGGGGCGCCGACGTCGGAGGATCCATCCACCGCGGGTCGTCATCCGCCAGTCGAGTGCCGGACCAGAAGCCGTCTTTCCGGCTCGGCCACCCCTCGGCGGCCACCGAGTGATCGGAGCGCGGCGCCAGCGTACTGTCCCACTGATCATCCTCGATCGCGGACCGCTCCCACTGGCCGGTGCGGTCGGACCGCTCCCAGCCGCCGACGCTCTCCACCGCCGACCACTGCCCGCTCAGGTCCACACCGTCCGCGCCGCTGGCCGGCGGCCAGGCGTGCACGCCCGAGGCGTCCCACGGGTCCACCGCCGGCGGGTACGACGGTTCGGGCTCCGCCGCCCGGTCCGACCCGCGCACCCACGGGTCGACCGCAGGACGGGACCAGGACTCCTCCGCCGCGCGGCGGCTCCGCCGGCTGCGACGACTCGGTTCCTGGTCCGGGACCTGCTCCGTCGGGGCGGCCTCCAGATCCCCGCCCGACCAGATCACCTGGGGACGGCCGACGGGCGCGCGGCGGGGACGCCGGTCCGCGACAGCGCCAGAAATCGGCTCGTCCTCCCCGGCGTCGGCCCGCCGGCGACCCGCGTAGCCCTGGTCCTGCGGCCGGTCGAGCGTCCACTCCCGGGTGTGGTCCGAGTCCGGCGCCGGGCCGATCGCTGCCTGCTCTCGCCGACGCGTCTCGCCGCCCCGCCGCCGACCACCCGACGACTCGGCGGACCGCCGGCCTGCGCCGGAGGTCGGCCGCTCGGGCTCGGGCTCGGGCTCGTCATCGTCTGGTGCCGCGTGACGACCGGCGCCATCCGCGTGCCGAACCCCTGACTCCAGCGCCCACCGGGGCAGGTAGGCGTCGACAGGCTCGTCCTGGCCGCGGTCCAACGCACGCCGTCGGCTGGAGGTGCGGTAGCGCCCGTCCTCGTCGTACGGGTCAACCGGAACAGACGCCGCGCGTTCACCCCACGAGGCGGTTGGCTGGCGCTCGCGCGGGCTGCCATCGCCGCGTCCCCAGTCCCGGTAGTTCACGGCCGGAGTGTGACCCTTCTGAACCGAAAGCGGAATCCGCTGTCCAGGTGTAGCCGTTCGCTGGAGATAGTACGGGACGATCGTGTCACAGGCCCGACCGAAATATTCTCCTCCACAGGCTGGGGAGCATGTTTCCGCAGGTCAACGACTTATGGCCGAGAATTCCCCAATGGTTGTCCACAGGCTGTGCACACGCTGCGCACATGCTGTCCACCGGGATCCACAGGTTGTCCCGAGGCTCGTCCACCGGCGTTGTTGAGTCTCTGACCTCGGGGTCCGTATGGTTGGCCCTCGACCGCCGGCGATGGCCCCCGATCGACCGGCCCGGTCGGACGAGAAGTGTCAGACCCCAGCGGTAGAGCTGGGACTGGATCCGGCGCAGTGGAGGGGGGACCCGTGTCGGTCACCGACGACATGCGGGCAGAGCCACGCTCCGGCGGAGGCCAGCCACCCGCGCAGCGGGACGGCCAGTTCGACAAGACCCCGCCGCAGGACGTCGCCGCCGAGCAGTGCGTCCTCGGCGGCATGCTGCTCTCCAAGGACGCCATCGCCGACGTCGTCGAGATCCTCAAGACCAACGACTTCTATCGGCCGGTGCACGCCACCATCTTCGACATCATCCTCGACATCTACGGTCGCGGTGAGCCGGCCGACTCGATCACGGTCGCGGCGGCGCTCGCCGACTCCGGGGATCTGGTACGCATCGGTGGCGCGCCGTACCTGCACACTCTGATCGCCAGCGTGCCCACCGCCGCCAACGCGGCGTACTACGCCCGGATCGTCAGCGAGCGGGCGGTGCTGCGCCGGCTGGTCGAGGCCGGCACCAAGATCGTGCAGCTGGGGTACGGCACCGCCAGCGGCGGCAGCCGCGACGTGGACGACGTCGTCGACCTCGCCCAGCAGGCCGTGTACGACGTCACCGAACGCCGGGTCAGCGAGGACTTCGCGGTCCTGGCCGACATGCTGCAGCCGACGCTGGACGAGATCGAGGCGGTGGGCGCGCAGGGCGGCATGATGACCGGCGTGCCGACCGGCTTCAGCGACCTGGACCGGCTGCTCAATGGCCTGCACGCCGGGCAGTTGATCATCGTTGCAGGCAGACCTGGTTTGGGTAAATCGACCGCTAGCATGGACTTTGCCCGAAATGCCGCGATTCGCGCCAACCAGGCGGCCGCCATCTTCTCGCTGGAAATGAGCAAGGTCGAGATCGTGATGCGACTGCTCTCCGCCGAGGCGCGGGTGCCGCTGCACGTGCTGCGCAGCGGTCAGCTCTCCGACGACGACTGGACCAAGCTGGCCCGATGCATGGGTGAGATCAGCGAAGCACCGCTCTTCGTCGACGACACGCCGAGCATGAACCTGATGGAGATCAGGGCCAAGGCCCGCCGACTCAAGCAGCGGCACGACCTCAAGATGATCGTGGTCGACTATCTCCAGCTGATGACCTCACCGAAGCGCACCGAGAGCCGCCAGCAGGAGGTCGCTGACCTGTCCCGTGGCCTGAAGCTGTTGGCCAAGGAGGTCGAGTGCCCGGTGATCGCGGTCAGTCAGCTGAACCGTGGTCCCGAGCAGCGCACCGACAAGCGACCTCAGCTGTCCGATTTGCGTGAATCAGGTTGCCTCACGGCGGAGACCCGGGTGGTTCGAGCGGATGACAACACCGAGATCACGCTCGGCGAGTTGTTGTCAAACAACGCAAAAGACATCCCGGTCTGGGCGTTGGACGAGAGCCTTCGGTACACGCCCCGCACCATGACCCACGTCTTTCCGAGCGGTAGCCGCGAGGTGTTCCGGCTGACTCTCGCATCGGGCAAGCAGATCGATGCCACAGCGAACCACCCCTTCCTCGCCTTCACCGGGTGGGTGCCGCTCGGTGAGCTGTCGCCCGGAGACCGCATCGCCACGCCACGCCACCTACCGCCGCCAATGGTTACCCGCCCATGGGCCGACGCGGAGGTCGTCATGTTGGCTCACCTGTTGGGCGACGGCTCGTTCGTGCGCCGCCAACCCATCCGATACGCAAGCTGCGATGAGCTGAACCTGCAGGCTGTGGCGGAGGCCGCGAAGCATTTCGGGATCACCGCCGTGCGCGACGACTATGCGGCGGCGAGGGTGACCACCCTCCGACTGCCTACGCCCTATCGGCTGGCTCGCGGTCGGCGTAACCCCATCGCGGCTTGGCTGGACGACTTAGGCCTCTTCGGCCTGAGATCACACGAGAAGTTTCTCCCTTCGAGGGTCTTCAGCCTGCCTAAGGCGCAGATCACCGCTTTCCTACGGCACCTGTGGGCCACGGATGGTTCGGTGACGGTCAACGGCTCGGGCCGCGGAGGGCGCGTCTATTTCGCATCCACGAGCCGACGAATGCTTGAGGACATCTCTCGACTGCTCCTGAGGTACGGCATTACAGCCCGGCTTAAGGTCGTACCGGTCGTGGGGCATCGCCCTCAGTACACGCTCGATATCTCTGGCCGGGATGACCAGCTGAGATTCCTGCGCGAGATCGGTGTCTACGGGCAGCGGTCGGAGGGCTGTTCCGCTCTGCTGGCCGCGCTGGAGTCGACGGAGAGCAACACCAACGTCGACACCGTGCCACGAGAGGTGTGGACCAGAGTCAAGGAGATTCTGGTCGAGCAGGGCATGACTCACCGTGAGTTCGCCAAGGCCATCGGTACCCAGTTTTGCGGCAGTACCCTCTGGAAGCGTGCGCCAAGCCGCTCCCGGCTGGCGGCGATCGCCGGTGTTCTTGATGCGGCCGACCTGGACCTACACGCCACGAATGACATCTTCTGGGACTCGATCGTCTCCATCGAGTCGATCGGTGAGCAGGAGGTGTTCGATGCGACAGTGCTCGGGAAGCACAACTTCATCGCAAATGGCATCGCCACCCACAACTCCATCGAGCAGGATGCCGACGTTGTCATCTTGCTGCACCGCGACGACTACTACGACAAGGAGTCGCCGCGGGCCGGGGAGGCGGACTTCATCGTTGCCAAGCACCGGAATGGCCCCACCGACACGGTGACCGTCGCAGCCCAGCTGCACCTGTCCCGCTTCGTCGACATGGCCATCGGCTGACCGGCGCGACGCCCCGTCGTCGCTCAGCCGAGCAGTGGGAACCAGCCCGCCGACTCGCCCAGCTCCAGCCGGTCCCGGTCGGTCAGCGGGACGCGCCCGGTGGCCTTCAGCAGGAAATCGTGGTCGTCCCACGCGCTGGGTCGAACGGTGTCGTCGCTGAGCAGACCATCCATCGTCGCCACAGCGACGCGTACCGCCAGGGGGCCGGGCGGCGGCGCGTCGGGCAGCTCCAGCGTCAGGTCCAGGTGGTGGATGACGGCTTCGGTGGTCAGGGTGGCGAGGAAATCCGGTACGCGCAGCACGTGCCCCTGCGTGGTCACATACCCCTCGGGGTCGGCTGACCGGGCGGCGCGGACCGCCGCCGGGGCGGTGTCCCGCCAGAGTTCGACGATCCCGGTGGGACGGTCGAAGGCGGCAGCCGACCGGCGGACCCACCAGGCGTGCCGGGCGGCCTCGTCGTCGCCGCCGGGAAAGTCACGCCAGTAGCTCACGTCGTCGACGTCGGCGGGGCCGTCGGCGGGGCTGGCCAGTGTGACAAGTGCCCGCTGGGCGTCGCCGAGCACATGCAGGAGCAGGTCAGCGATGAGCCAGCCGTGACAGCGGGTGGCCCGTTGCAGGCCGGCGTCGTCCAGGTGACCGACCACCGCTGTGATCCCGTCGTACGCCTGGGCCAGCGCCTCGTCCGGTCGCGTCGCGGTCATGCGATTCAGCCTCGCATGAAGCATCGCGCCCGCCAACGATCAATGGCCCGGGTGGTGCGCCCGGGCCGACACGTGGATCGACCCGGGCGGAACGTCGGCCCTGGATCAGCCGAACATCTCGTCGAGGAAGCCCTTGCGCTTCTTCTGCCGGTAGTGGCCGTGGTAGCCGTGGTGCTGCTGCTGGTGACCGTAGGCCGGCTGCGGCGGGTAGCCGTGGGCGGGCGGGGGCGGCGGCGGGACGGCACCGTAACCGGGCTGGTGCGGCGGGGGCGGCGGGGGCGGGTAGCCGGCCGGCTGCTGCGCGGGCTGCCCTGGTGCGCCTCCGGTCTGTTGGCGGCTCCAGTTGGCCTCCGCCTCGAACAGCTTCTCCAACTCGCCGCGGTCCAGGAAGATGCCTCGGCACTCCCCGCACTGGTCGATGACGACGCCGCTGCGCTCGTACTGGCGCATTTCTCCGTGACATTTGGGACAGGTGAGGCTACTCATCGCCCGACGGTACCCGGTGGACCTATGCAGTTGCTGTGAGCGCCTCGGTGACTTCTTCGTCGGACACCTCGTGGAAGTCGTCGTAGTAGACGCTCACCGCGCCGAAGTCCGCTGGACGTTGGGCACAGAGGACCTGGTCGGCCTCGGCGGCGAGCAGTTCGTACGCCTCCTGCGCGCCGACCGGGACCGCGACCACGACCCGGTGCGCACCGAGGTGGCGGGCGACCTCGACGGCGACGCGGGCGGTCGCGCCGGTGGCGAGGCCGTCGTCGACGATCACGGCGGTCCGCCCGGTGAGGTCCAGCTGTGGGCGGTCGCCCCGGTAGAGCCGTTCCCGGCGTTCCAACTCGGCCTGCTCCCGGTGGCGGACCTCGGCGATGTCGTCGCTGCTGAGTCGGCTGGCCACCGCGTCGTTGAGCACCTGGACACCGCCCGGACCGAGGGCGCCGAAGGCGACCTCCCGGGCCCACGGCATGCCGAGCTTGCGGACGACGAGCACGTCCAGTGGCGCGCCGAGCCGTTCGGCGACGACCCGGGCGACCGGCACGCCGCCGCGGACGAGGCCGAGGACGACGACGTCCGGTTCGCCGATGAGTGCGGTGAGCCGTTCGGAGAGCACCCGGCCCGCGTCGGCCCGGTCGCGGTACGTCGTCATGCCTTCAGGTTTACGCCCTGACACGCCGTTCCGCTCGGAAGTTACGCCGAAGTGGCCCGACCGGACCGGTCGGGGACCGTGGCGGTCGCCGTGTCGACCGGGCGGTGCAGGGCCGGGGCCCAGGTCAGCAGGGCCAGCGGGTACAGCAGGTAGCCGAAGCGGGTGGTGGGCATCAGGGCGATGGCGGCGAGCAGCCCGTACCCGCAGATGAGCGCTGCGGCGACGGCGGTGCGGGGCGGGCGGCGGGCGAGCCGGACGGCGATGGCCACTCCGGCGGCGACCAGCAGCGCGGCGGCGATCAGCCGGCCGGCGGGCAGCGCGCTGGCGATCAGGTAGCCGGGAAACGGGGACTGCGCGGGGCTGGTGACCAGCCCGTGGCCGAGGGGGAAACGCAGCACGTTCTCGGTGAGGGCGTCGCGGTCCACCAGCAGCGCCGGCAGTAGTGCGGCGACGGGTAGGCCGATGGCCCCGACGGCGACCCGGGTGCCGGCGCGCCGGGTCAGACCCCAGACGATCAGGACCAGGGCGACCGGCCAGGCGAACAACTTCAGCGCGCCGGCGAGCCCGACCGCGAGGCCGGCCCGGCCGGGTCGGTCGGCGGCGGCGAACGCGAGGGCCAGCAGGCAGAGCGCGAGTACGGGTAGGTCGTCGCCGCCGGTGGCGAGGGTGAGGGCGCAGATCGGCAGTACGGTGGCGGCCTGCACACCGCGCAGCAGGGCGGCGTCCCGCCAGTGGGCAGCGGTGGCGGTGGCCTCGCGGGCGGTGGCCTGGCCCGTGGTGGCAGGTGTTCCGCGCAGGGCGGCCACGGCCAGGGCGAGCGCCAGCGCGGTGCCCACCGCGAACCAGACCCGGGAGTCGGTCCACCAGGTGTCGAGCAGTGCTCTGGGCAGGCCGAACATCGCCATGCCGGGCTGGTACGGGGTGTAGCCCATCAGTTGCTCGCCGGGTGGCAGGGAGGCGATGGCGTCGGGTCCGAGGTAGGGCGTGCCGTGCTCCAGGAGGCGGCTGCCGGCGTGCTCCACGACCAGCACCTCCTCCTGGGCGCGGTCGGTGCGCCCGCCGGCCCGGTCGATGCTCTGCCAGGCCAGGGGCAGCAGTGTGCTGGCCGCCCAGGCGAGACCGGTGACCACCCAGCGGGCCGGCAGACCGGCCAGCCGGGAGGTCGGTGAGCGTCGACGCAGCAGGAGTTGGGCGATCACCGTCAGCGTTGCGAGCAGGTAGCCGACGGCGGCGACCGCGCCCCAGGCGCGGTGCGGCAGCAGTGTCGACGTGACCGCGGTGATCGCGGCGAAGGCTGCCGAGACGGCGTAGAGGCCAAGGTCGAGGGCGAGTCCGCCGGCCGCGTTGTCGAGCGTCCGCCAGTGCCAGCGGCGGCGGGCGGTCGGGTCGTCGACGATCACGCGCGACAGTCTGGCAGACGGGGCTGTCCGCGCAGCGGGCCGACGCCTGCTCAGGCGGGCAGGTGTGGCAGCCGGTCGGGCCTGGAACGGCCGGCCTGGCGGCGGTTCTGGCTCAACCGGATCACCGCCCCGGCGTCGTGCAGTGGCGCGGCCAGCGTGCCTGGCCGGCCCCCCGAGCCGCGCTGCATCGCCGCGAGCAGGGTGCCGGACGGCACCGGCCGGGCGAACAGGTGCCCCTGGCCGGCGACGCAGCCCAATTCCCAGAGGGCGCGCCGCTGCGGCTCGCTCTCCACCCCCTCGGCCACCACGTCCAGGTCGAGGCTGCGACCCAGGTCGAGGGTGGAACGGATGACGGCGGCGGCCTCCGCCGAACTCTCCATCGTCGTCACGAAGCTCCGGTCGATCTTCAGCTCGTGTACCGGGATCCGGGAGAGCAGCGAGAGGGAGGAGTAGCCGGTGCCGAAGTCGTCCAACGCCAACCGGACTCCCTCGTCACGGAGCCGGCTGAGCACCCGGTCGACCACGTCGAGTTGGCTGAGGGTCAGCGTCTCGGTCAGCTCCAGGACCAGCCGGTCCGGTGGCAGGTCGTGGGCGCGCAGGCGGGCCAGGACCGAGCCGGGGAACCGCGCGTCGAGCAGGCTGCGTGGTGACACGTTCACCGCGACCGGTACGTCGAAGCCGGCGTCGCGCCAACTGACAGCCGCGGTCAGCGCCTGGTCGAGGATCGCCTCGGCGAAGGCCGGTAGCAGGCCCGAACGTTCCACCGCCTCCAGGAAGCGCAGCGGGTCGATCATGCCGTGGGTGGGGTGGTGCCAGCGGGCCAACGCCTCCGCGCTGGTCACCTCGCCGGTGCCCAGGTCGACGATCGGTTGGAAGTTGACGACGAACTCGTGGTCGGCGACCGCGCGCGGCAGGTCACCGCCGAGGGTGAGGCGACCGAGGTCGGCGGTGTCCCGGGTCGGGGCGTACGTCGAGATCCGCTGCCCGGCCCGCTTCGCCTGGTACATGGCCACGTCTGCGCGGCGCAGCAGCTCGGCCATGCCGCCGTTGGACGGGGCGCCGGATATCCCGCCGCTGGCCTCGACGCTGATTCGCATGCCGTCCAACTCGAACGGCTCGTGCAGGGCGGCGAGCAGCGTCTCGGCCCGGTGCGCGGCCACCGCCGGGGCCGGCAGACCCCGCAGGAGTACGGCGAACTCGTCGCCCCCGAGGCGGGCCACCAGGTCGGTCGCCTGGGCCGCATCCCGCAACCGGTCGGCCACCTGCACCAGCACCTGGTCGCCGGCGGCATGCCCGAGCGTGTCGTTGACCTCCTTGAAGTGGTTGAGGTCGATCAGCACCAGCGCGGTCACCCCGTCGGCGTGCCGGGTGCTCAACTGCTCGGTGCCCTCGTCGAGGAGGTGTCGGCGGTTGGCCAGGCCGGTCAGCGCGTCGTGCGAGGCCGCGTACGCGTGCTCGTCGGCGACCCGGGCCAGTTCGGCGTACGCCTGGGCGTTGCGGACGGCCGTGCAGAGCGCGGAGGCAAAGGTGCGCAGGGTGTACTGCTCCCGTTCGGAGAGCTGCACCGGGCCGCGGAAGCGCAGTCGGAGCATGCCGACGTCGACGGTCCGGTCATGTCCTTCGAGCGGCGCGGGGACGATCGTGCCGTCCACGTCGGTGGGCGTGCCGGTCGGGCCGTCGAAGGTGATGCCGCCGGTGCCACCGCGCACGGTGCGGCCGCCGTCGCGCAACTCGATCTCGACCTCGTCGGCGGAGAACAACTCGGCGGCCTGGGTGACGGCGGTGGTGAGGACGTTGTCCAGGTCGACCACGTTGAGCGCGTCGGTGGTGCGGGCCAGCCGCTGCCACGCCTGCTGTTCGGTGCGGCCTCGAATGCGTGCGGAGTAGGCCAGGTGCAGGCTCAGGACCAGTGGCGGGACGGCGAGCAGGAGCCGTGGGTCCATCTGGAGGGTGAGCAGGGTCAGGGCCGCCACCACGAACCGGACCGCGTAGCCGGCCAGGCGAAGATCCAGGTTGCTGCGGAACTGAGTCGAGATTTTGGTGCCGGAGGCGAGCGCGATCACGGGGATCGCCAGCAGTTCGTCGAGGAGGGCGGCGAGGAGGTACGCGACCGACAGGATCCCCACCAGCTGCGGGGCCTGCATGGCAGGCCAGGTCCAACCGAGCAGTGCGAAGGCAATGCCGGCCCCGGCCGCGACGAGGATGTTCTTGCCGACGCCGAAGGCCAGCTTGATCGGTGGTAGCCGAGCCGAGGCGATGGTGATCCCGATGCAGGTGCAGAGCACCACCCAGGAGACGGGGGCGATGGCAGCCGCAATGACGATCGCTGCCTCGCTCCAACTGATCAGGTGCACCGTGGACCGGACACGTACGCGTGTCTTGACGAACGCACCTAAGGCGATCATGGCGGTCAGCGTTACCAGGGTTGCTCCGTCGGGTGTCGGAGCCTTGACCGCGGGGAAGGTCAGTCTCAGGGAGGCGACCGCAACGATCGTGGCAGCAACGACGAGGAGACCGACGATCAGCCGTAGCCGTCGATCGGTCCCGTCATCGCGTCGTTGTGAAGAGGCCACGCAACTCCTGGATTACCTCGCCCGTCCTGCTCGTAACCATATCGCCGAGCGATGCAGAAGTCCTGCACCGATGTCAGCCCCACTCGTTTCCGCGCATTTCACCCACCCTCTCCTTCGTGTGGTTGTCGGGCTCCGATGGAGCCGACTCTCTACGAATGGAGCTTAAATGGGGTTGGCCCTAGTTAGGGATGATAAATGTCGTTATCCTCAACATTAGTTAATCCTGTGCGCATAAGTGACATTCTGTTTGCGTTCCGGTGCGGAGAGCGCTGGGATGCTCGCCTGTTGCATCCGGTCCGTTGCGGAATGTCGCGAGCCGTACCGGCTGATTAGACCGCGCCTCTCAGTGTGGGCGCTGGGGTGCCGCAACTCATCCGCCGATTCGGTCAACCGCTCGTCAGCTTCAGCCAGGAGTCTCCTTCGTCGACTACGGGCGCAACCGTTCGCAGATGGGCATTGATGGTGGCACTGGCTCGTGCCCTTCCCGAGGTCGGGGCCGACGGCGTGCGGAAACCAGTAGTTGAGGGCTTTCGCTCCTTCTTTCCGTGATGCGACAGGAGCCGAGAACGCTGAGGACACAGACGGTTCTTGCAATGTTCGCATTGCACGCGTCGGTCCTGCGGGCCGCTGCCGAGGATGGGAGCGTCGGCGCCGGCCGCTTGATTGGCGTCGGACGTTACGACCGGTGCCCGTAAGCTTCGTTGCGTGATCGGCTGAATACCCCGCTGGAGCAGGGGGACGGGTGGAGATTCAACTTCTGGGCGGCCTCTCGGTGCAACTGCCCGCTCGCAAGCTGCACCTTGGTACGCCCAAACAGCAGGCTGTCTTCGCGATGCTCGCGGTCCAACCGGGGCAACTGGTGACTCTCGACGACCTGGTCGACGAGCTGTGGTCAGATGGACCGCCACGCTCTGCGGTGGCGAACGCACGGACCTACGCCGCCAATCTGCGCCGAGCCTTCGAGGCTTTCGAGTCTGGCAAGGACGTCATCGTCAGGCAGCAAAGCGGTTATCGGCTCAACCTGGCGCCGGAAGCTATAGACGTATTTCGCTTCGAGATGGAGTGCGCCGCGGGCCGGGAAGCCCTGATGGTCGGCGACCTGGATCGCGCCCTGGAACTGTTGGGGTCCGCCGTGTCGCGCTGGCGTGGGGCGATGCTCGCCGGCATGTCGCTCGGGCCCATGCTCAGCGCGCGCGTGGTGGCCGCCGAGGAGGAGCGCCTGTTGGCAGTGGAACTCCTGGCCGACGCGCAGCTGCGGACGGGACGGGGCGACCTGGCGATCCCCCTGCTACGAGAGGCCATCGTCCGTCATCCCCTCCGGGAACCGGCGTACGTCCTTCTCGTGCGGGCGCTGTACGAGCGCGGCGACCAGGTGGGCGCGCTCGTCGCGTGCGACGAGGTCCGGACCAGGCTGATGGCCGAGCTTGGCGTCCTCCCGGGCTCCGACCTTCAGGCGCTCCACCGCACGATCGTCGCGGCGGCGCCATCCCGGCACCCGACCAACCACGCCAGACCCCTTCCAGCTGGCCAGAGCGCTCGCCCTGGCCCGAACGCACTGTCCCGGGTTGGCGCGGCGGCCCCGGAAAGAGCACAGTGGCCCGACCTGGTGGATCACCTTCCCCGCGCGGTCACCGACTTCGTCGGCCGGGAGGACGTGGTGTCGCGGCTGCTGGCGGAGACTTTGAGGGTCGAGGACCGGGTGCCGGCCGTACACATCATCGATGGCATGGCGGGTAGCGGCAAGACGACCCTTGCCGTACACCTGGCCCGCCGGCTGTCCAGTCGATATCCGGACGGCGCGCTCTTCATCGACCTGTGCGGGCACGGCGACAAGAACAGGGTCGAGCCGGCGAGTGCGCTGGTCACCCTGCTACGACAGTTGGGCGTTCCGGCAGGCCGGATTCCCATCGAGTTCGACGACAGGGTGGAGTTGTGGCGCCAGGAGCTGGCCCACCGGCGTTCGGTGGTGGTGCTCGACAACGCGGCGAGCAGCGAGCAGATCATGCCCCTGCTGCCCGCCGAGCCGACCACCGTCGTGCTGGTGACCTCGAGGCGGCGGCTGTCCCACCCGGATGCCGGGCCCTCGCAGACACTGCCGCTGCTGAACCTGCAAGAGAGCGTCGATCTGCTCAGCCTGAGCGTCGGCCGGGACCGGGCCGAAGCCGAGCCGGAGGCGGCCGCCGAGGTGGTGCGTCGGTGCGGGTACCTTCCGCTGGCGATTCGGCTGGCCGGAGCCAGACTGGCGCATCGGCGCGGCTGGCGGTTGGCGGACCTGGTCAAGCAGATGACTGGCGACGTTCCGCTGCTGCACCATCTGGCCCAGGAAGACAGCACTGTCACCGGGGCCTTCGCCGCCTCCTATGAGCCGCTGCCGAGTTCGACCAAACGGGTCTTCCGATTCCTGGGCCTGTATCCCGGCAGGCGCTTCGGCCCGCCCGCAGTCGCCGCGCTGACCGGTCTGGCGATCGCGGAAGCTCGCGCGGCGCTCGACGACCTCGTGGACCGGAACCTGGTGGAGGACCTGGAATCGGCCCGATATCGACTGCACGACCTGATACGGCAGTACTCGGTCGAACTGTGCTTGCGTACCGACTCCGCGAGCGACCGGAAGGCCGGGCTCGCCCGCCTGTTCGACTTCACTCTGGAGGTGGCACTGCGGGTCGCCAAGACGCTGGAGTTTGACGACATGGGATCTCACCTCACGCACCTCCCCTATGGGCGGCCCGAGTTGATTGAGGCGATCGGGGAGCCCACCGCCGACTTGTTGGAGATAAAGCGGACGGACCTGGTGACGATGGTGAGGGCAGCGCTTGACGAGGGCTTCTACGAGCACTCCTGGCGACTGGCCCGTGCCCTCTGGCGATTCTGCTACATCCGTGGATACTTCGAGGACATCATCACCACCCAGCGGCACGCGCTGATCGCAGCGGAGGCGTCCGGGGACGTCGGCGCGACGGCACTTGTGAACAACTACCTCGCCTCCGGCTACGTTCGGACCGGCGACAACCGGGCTGCGCTGCACCATCTGACCCGCGCTGTCGCCCTCGCCACAGACTCGCAGGACGTGCTGAACGCTGCGCGTTACCGCGCCAATCTCGCCGCCGTCTACTGGTGGAGCGGCAATCTGAGCGAAGCGGTGACGGTCGGTCAGGAGTGCCTGCGCGATTACAAGGGGTACGGCGCCGTCAGAGTGCCGATGGTGCTGCCGAATCTCGGCATAGCGTTGATGGCGCTGGGGCGTTACGAAGAGGCGTTGCGGATGCACCGCCTGCACCTGGCCTGGGCCCGGACGAACTCCGACGACTTCCACACGCTCAACGCGCTCAGCCACATCGGCGCCGTACGCCTCCGGATGGGTGACCTTCCGCAGGCGATCCGCATTCTCCTGGCCTCGTTGGCCCTGCGTGAGCGCACCGGCCACCGGTACGCCGAGGCCGAGGTGCGCATCGATCTCGGGATGGCCTTTCGCAGTCTGGGTCGTCTGGTCGAGGCCCAGCAGGAGCATGAGGCGGCCCGGAAACTGTCGATCGGTTCGGGGGAACGACACGTCGAGGCGGCCGCGCTGAACGAGCTCGGGCGCACCCTGCTCGCGCAGGGGCGAGGTGACGTGGCGTACGAGGTGCACCAGGAGGCGTTGCGGTTGGCCACTCGGATCGCACACCCACACGAGCAGGGTCGGGCCCTGGCCGGGCTTGCTGAACACTTCGCCCGCATCGACCCTGCCGAGGCCCGACGGCACTGGGAGCGGGCGTTGGCGATCTTCCGACGGATGGGCGTGCCGGAGCGTTTCGAGGCCGAACGCCGCCTCGCCGAGCTGACCGACTGACGCAACCCTGGTCACCGGGCGTCGACCAGCCTGAACGTCGTTTATCGATTTCTTATCGGCGGGCCCGGTAACTTACCGGCCGTATCGGCGAACGGGGGAGGTTCTGCCCCTGGGCAGAACCGGGTCGTCGACACACGCCTGCTGCCGGGTCCCCCCAGCGACCTCGACGGCGGGCTGGTGAGGGAGGAGCGGCGTCCGGGCCGTTGCGCCGTCAGCACCCGGCGCGGTCGTCAGCGTGACGCCGCTCCTTCCGACCACCGTCGTACCGCACCGATAGGCTCACGACCGTGACCGAACCCGCCCAGCTCAGCCACGTCGATCGCGCCGGCGCGGCCCGCATGGTCGACGTCTCCGGCAAGGCGGTGACGGGGCGGCTGGCCGTCGCGGCCGGCCGTTTACGGACCACACCAGAGGTCATCGACCTGTTGCATCGCGACGGGCTGCCAAAGGGCGACGCGTTGGCCGTCGGGCGGCTGGCCGGGATCATGGGGGCCAAGCGCACTCCGGAGCTGATCCCGCTCTGTCACCCGATCGCCCTGCACGGTGTCACCGTCGACCTGCGGCTGACCGCCGACACCGTGGAGATCACGGCCACCGCCCGCACGGCGGACCGGACGGGGGTCGAGATGGAGGCGTTGACGGCGGTTGCCGTCGCCGGTCTCGCCCTGGTCGACATGGTCAAGGCGGTCGACCCGGCGGCCTCGGTGGAGGCGGTCCGGGTGCTGCGCAAGGAGGGCGGCAAGACCGGCGAGTGGGTCCGTCCGGAGGACCGGCCGTGATCCGGGCCCGGGTGATCGTCGCTTCCAACCGTGCTGCGGCAGGTGTCTACGCCGACACCAGCGGGCCCCTGCTCGTCGCCGGCCTGCGCGAGCTTGGCTGCCAGGTCGACGACCCGGTGGTGGTGCCCGACGGTGAGCCGGTCGCCGATGCCCTGCGGGCCGCCCGCGCCGACGGTGTCGACGTGGTGCTGACCAGCGGCGGCACCGGGGTGACCCCGTCGGATCGGACCCCGGACGTGACCCGGGGCCTGCTGGATTACGAGATCCCCGGCATCGCCGAGGCGATCCGCGCGCACAGTCGTGACCGGGTGCCGACGTCGGTGCTGTCCCGGGGTCTGGCCGGGGTCGCCGGCCGGATGCTGGTGGTCAACCTGCCCGGCTCGACCGGCGGCGCCCGGGACGGCCTCGCCGTTCTCGGGCCGATCCTCGGGCACACCGTCGACCAGCTCCGCGGCGGGGACCACTGACCGGTGACCGGCCAGGCCCCTGACCGGTGCACGCCAGGCCCGGGCGGGTGTCGGTCCGTGCCGATAGGCTCGGTCGGTGAGCACGGAAACCGCACCCACAGCGGATCGGGTCGCCGCACCCCCGCCAGCCGGGTGGGAGGAAGCACGTTCGCGGGTCTACGCGGTCGGCCTGGCCGCCGCGCTGCCCGCCGTGGCCCGACCACTTGTCGACACCGACGGGTCGACCCTGGCCGAGCCGTTGACCACCCGCACCGACCTGCCGGCGTTCCCCACCTCCAGCGTCGATGGCTGGGCGGTGCGTGGCCGTGGGCCGTGGCGCGTCGTCGGCCGGGTCCTGGCCGGCAACACCCCCGCGCCGCTCACCGAGGACGACACCACAGTCGAGATCGCGACCGGTGCGATGGTGCCCGAGGGCGCGACGGCCGTGCTGCGCGTGGAAGAGTCGACGAGCGTCGACGGCCTGGTCAGCGGCGTTCCCCGGGAGGCGCCCGAGTGGCGGAAACCCGGCGAGGAGGCGTACGCCGATGAGGAGTTGTTGCCGGCCGGCACGCCTGTCGACCCGGCGGTGATCGGCCTGGCGGCCGCCTGCGGGCACGACACGCTGCGGGTCCGGCGGGCGCCGCGTGCCGCGCTGCTGGTCTTCGGCGACGAGTTGCTGACGGCGGGTCCGCCCGCCGCCGGTCGCGTCCGCGACGCGCTGGGGCCCGCCGTGCCGGCGTGGTTGCGGCGGTACGGCTGCCAGGTCCGCCCATCCGACGTGGTCGGCCCGGTGGCCGACACGCTGCCCGCGCACGTGGCGGCCCTGCGCTCGGCGCTGGCCAACGCCGATCTGGTCTGCACCACCGGCGGCACCATGAACGGCCCGGTCGACCACCTGCACCCCACCCTGGAGGCGCTCGGCGCCGACTACGTGGTCAACACGGTGGCCGTCCGCCCTGGTTTCCCGATGCTGCTGGCCCGGTTGACCGGCCCCGACGGGCGCGCCCGGTTCGTGGCCGGGCTGCCGGGCAACCCACAGTCCGCCATTGTCGCGCTGGTGTCGTTGGTCGCCCCGCTGCTGGCCGGTCTCCAAGGCCGGTCGATGCCGGTGCTGCCGCAGGTCACGTTGGCCGAGGCGGTGCCCGGTCGCGGCGACCACACCCATCTGGCGCTGGTCCGACTGGACCGGGCCTCCGGCGTCGCGTCCCCGGTCCGCCACGTCGGTTCGGCGATGCTGCGTGGCCTGGCCGGCGCGGACGGGTTCGCGGTCATCCGACCCGGCACCAGCGGTGAGCCGGGCGACCGGGTGCCGATGGCGCCACTGCCGTTGTTTCCCGGGGAGCGTGCGTCGTGACCGCACCAGCGATCACCTTCGGCGAGGTCACCGACCAGCCGCTCGACCTCGCCACGCACGAGGCGGCGGTCGCCGACCGCCGGGCGGGCGCCGTGGTGTCCTTCCAGGGCGTGGTCCGCGACCACGACCACGGACGCCAGGTCACCAGCCTGGAGTACGAGGGGCACCCGAGCGCCGCACAGGTGCTGCGCGAGGTGGCCGCCGAGATCGCCGCGGAGCCCGACGTCTACGCGGTGGCGGTCTCGCACCGGGTCGGCCCCCTCGCGATCGGGGACGTGGCGCTGGTCGCCGCGGTGAGCACCGCGCACCGGGCGGCGGCCTTCGCGGCCTGCGCCCGGCTGGTCGACGAGGTCAAGGCGCGACTGCCGATCTGGAAGCGGCAGGTCTTCACCGACGGCACCGAGGAATGGGTCAACTGCCCCTAACCGCTCAGCGGTGGCCGTTGACCACCACGGCCCGGGCGAGCCGGTCGCCGTAGAACGCCGGCTCCGCGCCTGGCCGCCAGGGCAGCGCGGCGACCAGCAGGATCAGCGCGAGCGCGAGCGAGTTCTCCATCAGCGCGCCGAACAGACCGTCCTGGTAGTGCGACATCTCCGGCAGTTGGTGTTCGTACGGCCAGATCGGCGAGATCAGGAAGAGCAGGTAGAGCCCGATCGCGGCCACGCCATGGCGGAGCCCGGTCAGCGTCGGGTACCAGATCGGCGGGCGCAGCCCGTTGACCCCGGGCAGACCGCCGAAGGCCGGCCCCTGGCCGGTGCGCTGCGGCATCCCCCGGCTCGCCTCGCGGCGACGCACCGCGGCGTCGGCCAGCACGATGATCGCCGGGATCACCCAGACCAGGTGGTGCGTCCAGGAGATCGGGCTGATCACGTTAGCGGTGAGACCGACAAGCGTGAAGGCGGTCAACTCGTCACCGTCGGCGCGGGAACTGGCCGCCCGGGACAGGCCCAGCGCCAGGACCAGCACCGAGAAGGCGAGCCACAGCAGCCCCGGGGTCTCGATGGAGTCATACAGCCGGGCGAGCAGACCGGCGAGGGACTGGTTGGGCGTCATGTCCGCCGCGCCTACCCGTTCGGTCTGCCACAGCACGCTGCCGAAGTAGGTCCGCGACTCGTCACCGACGATCGCAAAGGTTGCCACCGTCACGCCGATCGTGGTGCCGATGGCCGTGGCCGCCACCCGCCACTGACGGGTGATCAGCAGGTAGGCGATGAACAGCGCGGGGGTGAGCTTGACCGCGGTGGCGAGGCCGATACCGGCCCCGGCCCAGGCCCCGCCGTAGATGAAGCGCAGCAGCGGGCCGTCGGTGGCGGCGTAGTGGGTGCCCCGGCGGGACCGCCAGCGGAGGCCGATCAGGTCAGCCATGATCAGGGCGAACAGCAGGATGTTGACCTGGCCGTAGCCGAGCGTCTCCCGACCTGGCTCGATGGCGACCGCGAGCGGCACCGCCACGGCCACCGTGAACCACAGTGGCCACCCCAGCCGGTCCACGATGGGTCGGAGCAGCCCGGCCAGGACCAGCGCCAGCGCGGCGATGCTGGCGGCGGCGTTGACCATGCCGGCCGCGCCGATCGGCAGCTGCGCCATCGGCAGCATGACCAACCCGGCGAAGGGTGGGTACGTGAACCCCAGTGTGGTTCCGGGCGCGATGAACTCGTAGAGCTCGTGACCGCTCGCCCACCACACCACGGCACCGTGGTAGATCTTCATGTCGAAGAAGTTGTACGGCCGCCCGAAGGTGCCGATGGCGAACCATGCGGCATAGGCGACGGCGGCCACGATGGCGCCCCGTACGACGTTCCTGCGATCGATCCCGCGCGTCACGCGGTCGATCCCGCGCGACACACGTTGGATTGGGGCGAGGCGGTCCGCCCGTCTACCGACAGCCGTCGGCATGGCGTGGCCACCCCCGTACCAAGGTCGTCCTACCCGTCCAGGTCCTGCACGGAGCCTAGAACGGCGCCTCACGTCAGTGCCTCCCGCGTTATGCGACCGTGTCCGATCCCACACATGTTTTTGACATTTCCACCGCGTTAACGCCTACCGGGTGGTTCAGGTAATTCGTGGCCTTAGCGGGGGGTGGGGGTGAGGCAGAGACGGATCGACGCAGGTCAGCCGGGGAGTCGACGTGCGGTGGACGCGGAGCGGACAGCGATTCGGGCCTCGCGTCGGGCCGTCCGGACCGCGCGCTGCATGGAACGTCGAGAGTGGCCGATGCGATGGCCCGTCCGCCACCGCAGACCCGGCTTGCCGCCGGTGTCCGCCGCGGCTAGCAGCAGACCCCCGAGGAGCCCGAGGTTCTTCAGGACGTGAATCTGATTGTTGTTCTTGGCGATCGGGTCGTCGTTGTTCCAGAAGGGATGCCCGGCGATGGTCACCGGCACCAGCGTGCCGGCGAGGACCAGCGCCGCCGGTCGGCTGAACCGGCCGGTGGCCAGCATCAGACCCGCGCTGACCTGCACCGCCGCGTTGAGTCGGATCAACGTCTCGGTGTCGGTGGGGAAGCTCGGGTGTGCCTTCTTCAGCATCGGTGCGACCTTGTCGGTCACCGGTTTCGCGGCCACCGCCAGCCGGCCGGGGTCGCGGAGGTTGCGATACCCGCTGACCACGAAGATGCCGCTCAGCATGGCGCGGGCGAGGGAGCGTACGGGCGTCATGGATCAGTCATACCCCGTCGCGGCGTTTGCTACCCCGGCAACCGCAGGATCGGATTGGTGTTCGTACACGTACGCCACGCCGAATCGAGCGACCGGCACGGATGGACGAGTGCTGGCGGGTAACGTCGCGCGGGTGACCACGCTGCGGCTACGCCCCGAGGATCCGGCCGACGCCGGCCCGGTCCGCCGCGTACTGGCCGCCGCCTTCGCCCGCCCGGACGTGGCGACGCCACCGGAGGTCAACCTGGTCGACGAGCTGCGCGACACCACCGCCTGGTTGCCGGAGCTGGCCATGGTCGCCGAGTACGGCGGTGAGGTCGTCGGTTACGCGCTGCTCACCCGGGTGCGGCTGCGGCCGGAGCGGGGCTCGGACGTACCCGTGCTGGCGCTCGGGCCGGTGGCGGTCGCGCCGCACCGACAGCGGGTCGGGCACGGCACGGCTGTCGTGCAGGCCGCCCTGGACGCCTCCACCGAGCTGGGCGAGCGGCTCGTCGTCGTCCTCGGTGCCCCGGCCTTCTACCGCCGGTTCGGGTTCGGCCCGGCGAGTGAGCTGGGCCTGACCGGCCCGTGGGCCGGCCTCGGTGAGCCCTGGCAGGCGCTGGTGCTACCGCCGTCCACCAGCGAGGAGGGCCCCCCGCCGCGCGGTGAGGTGCTCTTTCCGGCGCCCTGGTCGAAGGTCTGACCTGGTCGGCGCGGTGATCGGCGGTCAGGCCGGCTGGGTCCGCAGGTAACGGCCGAAGTGCGGAACCGTGAAGGCGACAGTGCCCCGTTCCCCGGAGTAGATCAAGCCCTTCTTGATGAGCGCGTCCCGCGCTGGGGAGAGGCTCGCCGGCTTGCGGCCGAGGGCACGGGCGATCTCCGCGGTGGGCACCGCGGCGTCCATGTCGTCGCGAATCACCGCGCCGGGCTCGCCCTCGACCGCGGACATCATGGCCATCGCCCGCATGTACTCGCGTTCGGCGGGAGTGGCCCGTTCGAACCGGGACCCGAAGAACCCGACCGCCAGCTCGGCCTCCGCCTCGGGCGCGGCGACCCGCACGTCGGCCGCGGTGATCGGCGAGCGCGGCGCGTGGTCCCAGGTCGCCTTGCCGTACGCCTGCACGAAGTAGGGGTAGCCGCCGGACTTCTCGTAGAGCAGGTCGAGGGCCTTCTGCTCGTACTCGACCTCCTCGCGCTCGGCGGGCGCGCAGAGCGCCCGGTCGGCGGCGATCCGGTCCAGCCGGTCGATGCGTTGATAGCGGAACAACCGTTCGGAGTACGACTTGGCGGCGCTGAGCACGGCCGGCAGGTGCGGAAGGCCGGCGCCGACGACGATCAGCGGCGCGCCGAGCTGGGACAGCTCGTGGCACGCGGCGCAGAGCGCGGACACGTCCTCCGGGCCGAGATCCTGCATCTCGTCGATGAAGATGGCGATGCCGGTGCCGACGTCGCTGGCCACGGCAGCGGCGTCACTGAACAGCTCGACCAGGTCGATCTCGATGTCGCCGGAATCGGCCCGGCCGCTGGCGGCCGGCACGTCGATGCCGGGTTGCCACCGGTCGCGCAGTTTGGTGGCGGCGCCGGACCGGCCGGTCGGGGTGGACCGCTGGGCGAACGCCTTCAGGACGCCGAGGAACGCGTCGATCCGGTCCGGTGCGCGGTGCCGGGGGGCGAGCTCCCGGACCGCCATGTGCAGCGCGGCGGCGACCGGGCGACGCAGCGACTGGTCCGGTCGAGCCTCGATCTTGCCGCTGCCCCAGAGCCGGTTGATCGCCTGCGACCGGAGGGTGTTGAGCAGGACCGTCTTGCCGACGCCCCGCAGCCCGGTGAGCATCAGGCTGCGCTCGGGTCGGCCCCTGGCGATGCGCTCGAGCACGATGTCGAAGACGTCCAACTCCCGCCCCCGCCCGGCGAGTTCGGGCGGACGCTGGCCGGCGCCCGGCGCGTACGGGTTGCGGACCGGATCCACGCATCGCAGATTATCGGGCCATCTAGCTGCGAGGCTAGACATGGATAGATGGGGCTACCGGCGTGTCGAAACCGTCGACCACAAACTAGGGCTGTCTAGCGTCCACGCTAGACAGCCCTAGTTTTGGCAATCGGTTACCGGTGCTCCCGAATCGGGCTACCGCTCCTTCAGACAGAGCACGTAGTCGAACAGGTCCACCGAGTTGTCGTGCACGTAGTTCGCGGTCGCCTGCGGCGCGAGCGTCTCGCACCGGTCGCCGTCGGTGGTCGCCGGAATTCGCAGCAGCACCTGATAGGTGTTCGGACCACACGGCACCTTGCGCAGCTCCGCGTCGTCCTCACTGCCGTCGTTCACCACGCAGTCACCCCGCGCGAACTCCTCGTCCGGAGTCGGCGCGGCCGGCGTCGGAGCGTCGCTGGGCAGAGCGGGTGGCACGACCGGGGCGCTCGTGGACGGGGCACGCGCGGCGTCGCTACCGGCGTCGGCAAGCTTCCAGACCGCCCAACCGGCCAGGCCGAGGCACGGACAGAGGACGAGCAGCACCACCACCGTGATGATGAGAGCGACGTTGCGGCCGGTCTTCACCGGTGCGGCCGGCGGCATCCCGTAGCCGCCGGGCGGCTGCTGACCCCACGGCGCGGGTGGCTGACCCGGTGTCGGCCCGGCCGGCTGGCCGGGCATCGGGCCGGCCGGTGGGAACGGCCCGGGCGGTGGGTATCCCGGGCCTGAGGTGGGCGGCGTTGGCCCGGCCGGTGGGTATCCCGGTCCCGACGTGGGCGGCGTCGGGCCGGCCGGTGGGTACGGCCCGGGCGGTGGGTATCCCGGGCCCGAGGTGGGCGGCGGCGCCCACATCGGCGTGGTGGGCGGCTCCGGATCGGTGGGCGGCGGCGCCCACAGGGGTGCGGTCGGCGGTTCCGCGTCGGTCGGCGGCGGGCCCCACTGCTGCCGGGTCGGGTCCTCCGCCGCCGGCGGGGTGCTCCACTGGGGCAGGGTCGGGTCGACGGGTGGTGAGCTGTCAGGCCCGCTGGGCGGGCGCTGGTACGAGTCGTCCGGCTGATCGGAACCCGCAGGTCCGTAGGTCGTCATGTCATCCCCGGGGGTGGGTGGTCTCAGCGTTGCTTGAGGCAGAGGACGAAGTCGAGAGTGTCCAGCTCACTGTCGAAGAAGTACCAGTTGGTGTAGCCCTCGACCTTGCCGCACTTGGCCTCGGCATCCCGCTCGCCGCTGGTCGGGCCGTCGATCCGGCTCAGCACCTCGTACGACTTGGCGGTGCAGCCGCTGATCAGCAGCTTGGGCTTGCCACCGGCGGTGCCGTCGTTGCGGACGCACTGGCCGACCTTCGCGAACCGGGGATCGGCCGACGACTCCGGCGCGGCGGCGCTCGGCGCGGGCTCGACCACGTCCGCGCTGGGCTCACCGGCGGCAGCCGAACTGCTCGGCGCGGCTGCCGGCGCCGGATCGCTCTGCCCACGGCGGAACCAGAACACGCCGGCGACGGCCACCACCAACAGGACGACGGCCAGTACCGCGATCAGCGGCCCTTGGCCGCGTCGGCGCGGTGCCGGATCCTCGCCGTACGGGCCGTCGGGCCGGTACGGCTGCCCGCCGTAGGGCGGGGTCGGCTGGTACGAGCCGCCGTAGGGCGCCCGGGGCTCCGGACCGTAGGGCGGGGCGGGCGGGCCGCCGTACGGCCCGGGTGGTCCCTGCGGCGCGGGCGGGTACGACGGAACCGCCGGCGGGTAGGGCTCCGGCGCCGGCGGGTAGGGCTGCCCACGGTGACCCGGCGTTTCGTCGGGTCTCTGCCCACGCCACGGGCCCGGTTGGCCACCCCCCGGTTGTCCGTAGTTCGTCATGCCGCCCTCCTGCACGAGTGGTGAGAGGCCGGCCACCAAAGCGCGACGCGGGCTCCGAGGTCACCGTAGCGTGGTCCACTGATGAGCTCACCTTCACCGAGCGTCACGGCCCTCGACGGCCGTCGCGCCAGCACCACGCCGACCCTGATCTGGACCGCGTTGATCGTGGTCTACCTGCTCTGGGGGTCGACCTACCTGGCCATCCGGATCGCCGTGGAGACGCTGCCTCCACTGCTGTCGGCCACCCTCCGGTTCGCCGTGGCCGGCCTGATCCTGGCGGTGGTGCTCCGACTGCGCCGAGGCCCCGGCGCGCTCCGGGTGGACCGACGGCAACTCGGCTCGGCCGTGTTGATCGGCGTGCTCCTGCTCGCTGGTGGCAACGGCCTGGTGGTGCTCGCCGAATCGGGGCCGCCGGGTGTGGCGGTGCCGTCCGGGATCGCCGCGCTGCTGGTGGCCACGGTGCCGCTGCTGGTGGTGCTGTTGCGCTCGGCCAACGGGGACCGGCCGCCGATCTGGACGATCGCCGGGGTCACCGTGGGCTTCGTCGGCCTCATCCTGCTGGTGCTGCCCGGCGGCAGCTCGGCCGCGGTGCCGCTGCTCGGGGCGTTGACAGTGGTGGTGGCGGCCGCCTCGTGGTCGGTCGGGTCGTTCCTGTCCGGACGGATCCGGATGCCCACCGACCCGTTCGTGGCCACGGTGTACGAGATGCTGGCCGGCGCGCTGGTGCTGGCGGTCGTCGCCGCCGGTCGCGGCGAACTCGCCGACTTCCACCCGGCGGCGGTCAGCATCCGGTCCTGGTTGGCGGTCGGTTACCTCATGGTGGCCGGTTCGCTGGTGGCCTTCACCGCGTACGTCTGGCTCCTGCAGAACGCGCCGATCTCGCTGGTGTCGACGTACGCCTACGTGAACCCGGCGGTCGCGGTGGCGCTCGGCGCGCTGCTGGTGGCCGAGCCGATCACCTCGCAGGTGGTGCTCGGCGGTGCTGTCATCGTCGCCGGCGTCGCTGTGGTGGTGACCACCGAACGGCCGCGTGGGCCGGGCACGGGATCACGATCGGGGGCCACGCCGTTGCGCGACCGCCAGTAACGTCCGGCCCATGTCGGCCGCCGCACTGGTGTCGATCGCGTTGCTCGGCGCGCTGGTCGGCCTCGTCGTACCCCTGGTGTCGCGGCGCTTCGCCACGGCGGACGCCCGGTCATGGGCGTTTCCAGGGCCGCAGCCGGTCCGACGGCCCTGGGTCGCCCCGATGGTGGCGGCCAGCGTCTTCGTCGGCCTTGCCGTCGCAGTGGGTGACGATCCGGCGCTGCCGGTCTTCCTCGCCGTGGCGGCGGTGGGGTTGGTGCTGGCCGGGGTCGACCTGGCCTGTCTGCGGCTGCCCGACCCGCTGGTCCTCGCCGCCGGGCTGCTGGCCCTCGGGGGTCTGAGTGCCGCGGCACTGCTGTCCGGCACTCCCGGCCGGCTGCTCGGAGCGCTGGGAGGTGCGGCGGGCGCGGGCGGGGCACACGTGCTGCTGGCCCTGCTGCCCCGCTCCCGGCTGGGCTTCGGGGACGTGAAACTCGCCGCCGTCCTCGGCCTGCCGCTCGGCTGGTTGGGGCGGGACGCCCTGCTGGCCGGGCTGCTCCTGCCCCATGTGCTGCACGGCGGCCTGGTCCTCGGTCTGCTCGCTGCCCGGAAGGTGCACCGGAACACCCTGCTGCCCCTCGGCCCGGCCCTACTGGCCGGAGCCTGGCTCGCCGCCCTCCTCCCCTAACCCGCCCAGGCCCTCGCCCTCGCCCCGGGCCCGGGCCCGGGCCCGGGCGCGACGGCGAGGGCGAGCGCGGGTGCGGGCCCGGGGCGCCCGGGTTGCTCAGATCAGGCGGAGTTGGCGGTCTTTGGGGCGGCGGGGTTCGGCTTCGCCGAAGCGTTCGAAGAGGCCCGGGTCGATGGTGCCGAGGAACGGGGAAGGTGCGCAGTCGCGTTCGGTGCCGTGGCGGGTGCGGCGGGCGGCGTGACTGACGTACAACCGGTCCTGGGCCCGGGTCAGGCCGACGAAGAAGAGGCGGCGCTCCTCGGCGATGGCGTCCTCATCAGGGGTCGAGCCCGGCCAGCGCAGCGGCAGCAGCCCGTCCTCGACGCCGACCAGGAAGACCACCGGAAACTCCAGGCCCTTCGCGGCGTGCAGGGTGAGCAGCGTGACCGCCTCGGCGCGCGGGTCGAGCGCGTCCACCTCCGCGCCGGTTGCCAACTGCGACAGGAAGGTCTCCAGGTCGTCGCCGCAGCGTCGGGCCAGCGGGGTCAGCAGGTCCACGGCCGAGCGGACATCCTCGGGACGGACCGTGCTGCCCGAGCCGTCCAGGGTGGGCACGGCGAACCGCTCGGCGACCACCTGACCGGCCAGCCGTACCCGGGCGGCCAGCGAGCCGGCCAGACCGTCGGCGTGCCGTAGCTCGCGGGCGATGGCCGCCACCCCGGGCCGATCCCGCAGCCGGTCGTGGGAACGCTTCTGTACGGGGATGTTCGCCCGGGTCAGGGCGTCCACGATCGGGGCGGCCTGCGCGTCGGTCCGGTACAGCACGGCGATGTCGGAGAACGACAGCGAGGTGGATCGGCCGTCGATGCGACCCGAGTCCAGCGAGCGGTGCGACAGCCCACCGACCAGGTCGTCGACGGTACGCACCACGAAGTCGGCCTCCTCTGCCACCGACGCCGCCGGGTAGCGCCCGACCAGCGGCGCCTCCGGGTCGAGCCGGGCCGGGTCCAGGCGTCGGCCCCGGACCAGCGAGGACGGTGCGATGGCCTGCACGGCGGCGGCCAGGATCGGGGCTGACGATCGGTAGTTGCGGTTGAGCCGGACCAGCCGGGCGTCGGTGAAGTCCTCGGAGAAGCGCAGGAAGTATCCGACGTCGGCACCCCGGAACGAGTAGATCGCCTGGTCCGGGTCGCCGATCGCGCAGAGGTTGCCGTCGGCGGGGCTGAGCAGCCGCAGCAACTCGTACTGCACCTCGTCGACGTCCTGGTACTCGTCGACGAAGATCCACCGCCAGCGGTCCCGGTACCGCTCGACCAACTTCCGGTCGGCCCGCAGCAGCTCCACCGGCAGGGTCAAAAGTTCGTCCAGGTCGACCAGGTCCTGCTTACGGAGCAGCGAGGTGTAGGCGGCGCTGTCGTCGCCGGCTTCGGTGCGGGCTGCCGCCCGCTCGGCGTCGTCGGCGATCCGGAAGTCAGCCGGGAGGCCGGCCGCGTCGGCGTTCTCCCGCAGGATGGTCAACCCCAGCGCGTGGAACGTACCCACTGTGACGTCCTCGGCGACCGGGCCGAGCAGGCCGTCGAGGCGGTGTCGCAGCTCCTCGGCGGCCCGGCGGGTGAACGTGATCGCGAGGCAGCGCTCGGGAAAGACGTTCAGCTCCGCGCAGAGGTACGCGATCCGGTGGGTGAGCGTCCGGGTCTTGCCGGTGCCCGGGCCGGCCACGATGAGCAGCGGGCCGCCGGGTGCGGAGGCGGCCACCCGCTGCATGGCGTCCAGCCGGTCCAGCAGGCCGGTGCCGACCTCCTCCATGCCGGAGAGCATCGGCTCGAACGGTTCGTGCGGAGACGGCGGCGACGCGATCGGCGGCGCGGGCGCCGGGATCGGCTTGCGCTTCGGCTCGGCCTTGGCAGCCGCCGGGCGCTTGGCCGCGACCCGGGGAGCCGGCTCCGCGGGCCGTCGCTGCGCCGGCACCGGTACGTCGAACAGCGTCTCCTGCGCGCCCAGCTCGGCCGGGTCGAAGAGCGTGATCACGCCGTACTCGCCGTCGTAACCGGGCACCCGGCGCACGTCGCCGCGCCGCAGCCGCCCGATGCCCTCGGCGAGCAGCTCACCACCGGCCTGCGCGATGTCGCTCAGCGGTGTCGTGGTCAGGATCTCCAGCTCGGGGCCGAGGGCGGCCAGTAGCTCGTTGAGCCGCCCCTCGACCTTCTTCGACCGGGCACCCACCTTGTTGATCTCGCCGAGGATCTCGGCCAGCGGCACCAGGTGGGTGACGTCCCGGGCGTGCGCCGGCCGGTGCCCGTCCGGGCGGTCGGCCAACTCCTCGATCCGGCTGAGGACACCCACGGTGAGGGGTTTGCCGCACTCGGGGCAGCGCCCGTCGGCGGCCCGGGTGCGCTCCGGAGACCAGTTGATCCCACACAGCCGGTGCCCGTCCGCGTGGTACTTGCCCTCCTCCGGGAAGAACTCGATAGTCCCGGCCAGGCCGTCACCGGTACGCAGCGCCTCCCGAACGGCGAAGTAGTCACGTTCGGCGGTCAGCACTGTCGCCTCCCGGCCGAGCGCCTGCGGCGAGTGCGCGTCCGAGTTGGACACCAGCTGGTAGCCGTCCAGGCTGCCGACCCGCCAGTTCATCGCCGGGTCGGAGGAGAGCCCGGTCTCCACGGCGAAGATGTGCTCGGCCAGGTCGGCGTAGCAGTCCGCGATCGCGTCGAAGCCGGACTTCGAGCCCAGCGCGGAGAACCACGGCGTCCAGATGTGCGCCGGCACCAGGTAGCCCTCCGGGCTGGCCTCCAGGGTGATCTCCAGCAGGTCCCGGGAGTCCAGGCCGAGGATCGGCCGGCCGTCGGAGCCGAGGTTGCCGATCCGGCCGAGCGCGGTGTTGAACCGGGCCACCGCGTCCAGATCCGGCAGGTAGATCAGGTGGTGCACCTTGCGGGTCCGGTCGTCCCGCTTGTAGATGGTGGAGATCTCCACGCTCAGCATGAAACGGACCGGATCCGCCTCCGCCGTCCCGGCGAGCCGGGGTGGCAGCCGCCGGGCGATGTCCCGTTCCGCCTCCGGGTCGAGCCGGTAGAGCCCCGGCTCGGCCGGGCGCAGCGTCTCGGCCAGGTGGTCGTACCAGGCGGGGTGGGTGAAGTCGCCGGTGCCGAGCAGGCCGATGCCTTTACGCCGGGCCCACCACGCGAGGTTCGGCAGGGTGAGGTCACGGCTGCACGCGCGCGAGTATTTCGAGTGGATGTGCAGGTCCGCGACGAATGGCGGTAGGCCACCGGGGGGTACGGCGCTGAACGGGGGCACGCCGCATCCTGTCACGCCCGCCGCGCCGGCCACCCGCCGCCACGCGCGGACGTGACCTCCGCTATGCCGAGCGCAGCTCGACCAGACTGATCTGCGGCTCCGCGCCGACCCGGACCGGCGGACCCCAGAAACCGGCGCCGTTGGTCACGTAGACCTTGGTGCCGTCGACCTCACCGAGCCCGCTGACCACCGGCTGTTCCAGCCGGACGGCCAGGTTGAACGGCACCATCTGCCCGCCGTGGGTGTGCCCGGACAGTTGCAGGTCGACGCCGTAGCGGGCCGCCTCCCTGGCCGCCAGCGGCTGGTGCGCGAGCAGGACCACGGGGCGGCTCGGGTCGCGGTCACCGAGGGCGGCGGCGAAGTCCGGCCCGGCGGCGAGGCCGGTGCCCGCCGCGGTGAGGTCGTTGACCCCCGCCAGGTCGAGCACACCGCCCCGGGCCTGGATCTCCTGCCGCCGGTTCTGCAGCACCCGCAGACCGAGCCGGTCGACCTCCTGGACCCACTCCTCAACGCCGGAGTAGTACTCGTGGTTGCCGGTGACGAAGAAACTGCCGTAGCGGGAGCGCAGGTCGCGCAGCGGCTCGGCGGCCGAGCCGAGTTCGGCCACGGAGCCGTCGACCAGGTCACCGACCACCGCGACGATGTCCGCGTCGAGCCGGTTGATCGCGGCGACGATCCGCTCGGTGTGCGCCCGGCCGCGCAGCGGGCCGAGGTGGATGTCGGAGACGGTGGCGATGCGCAGACCGTCCATGCTGCGGGGGAGTTTGGCGAGCGGAATCCGTACCCGGTCCAGGTGGGGCGGGCCGAGGGCGGTGCGGACGCCGTACCCGGTGATGCCGGTGGCGGTGAGCCCGGCGAAGATGGCCGCCCCACGGGCCAGCAGCAACCGACGGGACGGGTCGTGGTCCGGTGCCGCGACGGCGCCGGCGGCCGGCGGCTCGGTCGGCCCGGCGGCACCGACCAGCACCGGCTCCGGCGCGGCCGTGGTCGGTTCCGCGGCGACCACCCGGCGGCGCTGCACCAGCCGGGCGACAAGCATCGGGACTTCCAGGACGACCAGTACGACCAGCAGGTAGAACATCAGCGCGAGCCACAGGTAGCCCGGCCAGGCGAGCCAGTAGAGACCGGCCTGCGTTCCGGCGAGGGTGACCGGCACCAGCAGGGCCAGCACCAGGGCGGCGATCCCGCCGACGCGTCGCCAGCGGCCCGGTGTGGTGGTGTCCCGAACGAGCCGCTTCCACAGGTAGAGGTGAATGAGACCGGTGGCCAGCGCCAGGACAGCCACGAACCCCAGAACCGCCATCATGTGTGTGCCTTCCTCAGCCGCCCGCGAACGGGGGCAGGACATCGATCGTGGCCCCGGCCGGTAGGGGTGCCTGACGATCATGACAGGTGACGCCGTTCACGAGGAAACTCGCCACCCGCAGCACCGCGGCGAGCCGATCACCGTGGCGCTGGGTCAGCTCGGCCGTGAGGTCGTCGAGTGACCGCCCGGCGGGGATGGCCTCCTCGGCGCGGCCGACGGCGGCGCGGGCGCCCGCGAAATAGCGGACGGTCAACGATGTCTCCGCCATGCTCAGCCTCCGATCGCGGACATCGGGCGGGTCGGCTGGAGGAAGGTGGGGTCGTCGATGCCGTGCCCGGCGCGCTTGCCCCACATCGCGGCACGCCAGCGCCGGGCCAACTCGTCGTCGTCCGCGCCGGTGCGCAGCGCGGCGCGCAGATCCGACTCTTCGGTGGCGAAGAGGCAGGCGCGGACCTGGCCGTCGGCGGTCAGCCGGGTGCGGTCGCAGTCCCCGCAGAAGGGACGGGTGACGCTGGCGATCACGCCGACCCGGGCGGGGCCGCCGTCGACCAGCCAGGTCTCCGCCGGTGCCGCGCCGCGCTCGGCCGGGTCGGGGCTGAGATCGAAGGCGGTACGCAAAGACGCCAGGATCTCCTCGGCGGTGACCATGGTGTCGCGCGCCCAACCGTGCTGGGCGTCCAAGGGCATCTGCTCGATGATCCGTAGCTGGTAGTCGTGATCGAGGGCGAAGCGGAGCAGCGCCGGCGCCTCGTCCTCGTTGACACCGCGCATCAGCACTGAATTGATCTTCACGGGGCTGAGCCCGGCGGCCGCCGCCCCGGCCAGCCCGGCCAGCACCGCGTCCAGGCGGGGACGGCGGGTGAGCCTGGTGAACCGGGCCGGGTCCAGGGTGTCCAGTGAGACGTTCACCCGATCCAGGCCGGCGGTGCGCAACGCCGGGGCCAACCGGTCCAGGCCGATGCCGTTGGTGGTCAGCGAGACCCGAGGGCGGGGTTCGAGGGCGGCGACCGAGGCCACGATGTCGACCAGCCCCGGTCGGATCAGCGGCTCGCCGCCGGTGAACCGCACCTCGGTCACGCCGAGCAGCTCGACAGCCACCCGGACCAGCCGGACGATCTCCTCGTCGGTCAGCAACTCGGGGCCGGCCAGCCAGGGCAGCCCCTCCGCCGGCATGCAGTAGGTGCAGCGCAGGTTGCACTTGTCGGTGAGGGACACGCGCAGGTCCCGGGCGACGCGGCCGTACCGGTCGACGAGGACGCCGTCGGTCCCCGGTGCGGCGCTCACCTGTCGACCGTAGCGCGCTCGGCCCGGCTCAGGACGGCACGGGCGGTCTGGACGACCACATCTCGGTAACTGGCGCCGAAGAGCGCGGTGTGCACGAGCAGCAGTTGCAGCTGATGCACTGGCACCCGGTCACGCCAGCCGTCCGGCAGCGGCCAACTCTCCTGGTAGGCGGCCAGCACCCGATCCAGGTGGGGGATGCCGCCGAAGAGGGCGAGCTGGGCGAGATCCGTTTCCCGGTGCCCACCGTGCGCTGCCGGGTCGACGAGCCAGGCTCGGTCGTCGGCCCCCCACAGCACGTTGCCCGGCCACAGGTCGCCGTGGATGCGCGCGGGTGGCTCGTCGCCGCCGAGTCCGTCGAGGCGACCGATCACCTGCTCGACCAGGGCGGCGTCGGCGCTTGTCAGCGCGCCACCGTCGACCGAGCGTCGCAGGTGGGGGGCGAGGCGCCGCTCGGCGAACCAGGTCGACCAGCGCCCGCCGGTGGGGGTGTTGTCCTGGGGGAGCGAGCCGATGAACCCGGGCCAGGTGGCACCGAAGGCGGTTGCGCCCGCCCGGTGCAGCCCGGCCAACTCCTGGCCGAAGCGCTCCGCAGCCTCTGGTGTCGGTTCGCCGGGCTCCACCCAGTCGAGCGCCAGCAGCTCCGGCAACACCACGATCACCTCGGGTACGCCGACAATGCCCGCCTCCCGCAGCCAGCGCAGGCCGGCGGCCTCGGCGGCGAAGAAACCCTCCGGGGCCGGTCGGTCGGCGCCCTCCGGCCAGGACTTGGCGAAGACGGAATGGCCGTCGTCGAGGGTGAGCCGGGCGGCGGCGCAGATGTTGCCACCGGCCACCGGCGTCTCCCGGAGCCGCTGATGGGTCCGGAAGGTCGGGAGGTGTGCCGGATGCGCGCGCAGGTACGCCAGGTCCATCAGCGCACGGTAACCGCTCCTTACGACAGCCAGGTATCGCCCGACGACATCGGTGCTCTTTCCGCACTCGTAGGTGAGGCGTGAACAGGGAAAACACGTTCAGTAACTGTGGATAAGCCGCGTGTCGTCCACAGGGGTGGCAGGGCTCGTCGCCGCCGCCGCAGGCTTCCGACATGACCTCGACCGAACGCCCTCAGCTCGCCGTCCGCTCACCCGCCGACCTGATCGCCGCCGTGCCGTACCTGCTGGGGTTTCACCCCACCGACAGCGTGGTCGCCGTGGCCCTGGTCGGCCGACAGATCGTCTTCGCCGCCCGGGCGGACCTGCCCGACCCGACCGAGCTGGGCGGGCTGGCCGGGCACCTGGCCGGGGTGATCCGCCGGCAGGGTGCGGAGGCCGCCACGGTGGTGGGCTACGGGCAACCGGAGCGGGTCACCCCGGCTGTGGACGCGGTACGCGACGCGCTGAACGACTTCGGGCTGCACGTGCTCGACGCGCTGCGGGTGACCGACGGCCGCTGGTGGTCCTATCTCTGCACCGAGCCCGACTGCTGCCCGCCCGAGGGGCGCCGCTACGACCCGACCGCCAATCGGGTGACGGCCTCGGCGGTCTTCGCCGGTCAGGTCGCACTCCCCGACCGGGCCGCCCTGGTGGCGCAGGTGGCGCCGGTGGACGGCCCGGCCCGCGACGCGGCCCGCGCGGCCACCGCCCGCGCCGAGCTGAGGCTGGCCGAGTTGGTGGAGCAGGCGCCCGAGAGCGATCTGCTCGGGGCGCGGGCGCTGCGCGCCGCCGGGGTGGCGGCGGTCCGCGAGGCGCAGCGCCGGCAGCGGCGTGGTGAGCGGCTCGACGACGACGAGGTGGCCTGGTTGAGCCTGCTGATGACCCACCTGCCGGTCCGCGATCACGCGTGGGAACGCACCGACGGTCGGGACCGTGACATCGCCCTCTGGACCGACGTGCTGCGCCGCGCCGAGCCGGAGGTGGCCGCTGCTCCCGGTGCGCTGCTGGCGTTCGCCGCCTGGCGCGCTGGGCAGGGCGCGTTGGCGGCGGTCGCACTCGAACGCACGCTCGGTCTGCACCCCGACTACTCGCTCGCCCTGCTGCTGGACGACCTGATCCGGCGCGGCGTGCCCCCGGCCGAGCTGGACGGCTGGCCGTCGGTCGGGATGCCCGGGGTCATCCGTCCCCGCAGACGGAGCCGACGTGGCCGCCGCTGACCGGCCCCGCCATCCGCGCGGTAATACCGCCGGTGCACTCCACCGCCGCGCCTTGTGTGATCAGGCCGCCGACAGCGGTAGGCGGACGGCTGGTGGGAGTGGTTCCCGCCTGGGGCTTGTCTGAAATGACTGGATCATGAGTGCCGCGAAGCGACGTGCGGCTGCCAGACGTCTGGCGGTCGACTCGGCTCGGATGCCTTCGTTGGCCATCAGCGCCAGGATCAGGTCCTCGATCACGAAGTCGTCGCGCAGCTCTCCCGTCGCTCGCGCGCGATCGACGAGCTCGGCCAGCATGCGCAGTGTTCGGGTGCGGTCGGCGGTGAAGCCGGCTTCCCGGGGAAGTTGACTGATGAAGGCGCGGGCGAAGCCTCGATCATGGGCATGCGTCTCAATGAGCTTCTCCACCACCAGACGGAAGCCCAGCCAGGCGTCGGGCTGAGCCAGGCCCTCCTCGACGATCGCCGAGCAGATGGTCATCTGTTCGGCGAACGCCTCGGCGAGCAACGCGTCCTTGGTGGGGAAGTGCCGGTAGATCGTGGCGGCGCCGACCTGCGCCCGCCGGGCGATCTCCCGGATTGGCACGTCGAGGCCGTTGGTCGCGAACGCCAGGCGAGCGACGGCCAGAATCCGTTCCCGGTTGTCGCGGGCATCCGAGCGCCGGGCTTCTCTCACTTCGACAGTCACCGTTCTCATTTTAGCTAACCGGACGGGGTGTTCCGTTACGGTTCGGCCCATGAGAGCTGTCGTATTCGCCGAGTTCGGGCCGCCCAGCGTCGTGCACGTCGCCGAGGTGGTGACCCCGCACGCCGGGCCGGGTGAGGTCCGCATCGCTGTCCGCGCCTCCGGGATCTCGACGGGAGAGGTGCTCATTCGCTCCGGCAAGCTGGCCGACATGGTGCCCGTGGCGTTCCCGTACCGGACCGGCTTCGAGGCGGCCGGCGTGGTCGACGAGGTTGGGGACGGCGTCACCGACGTCACAGTCGGCGATCAGGTGTTCGGCATGGCCTCGTCGGCCACGCGCGGCGCCAACGCCGACCACGTGGTGCTGAGCGCATGGGCAGGTAAGCCCGCCGGCTGGAGTTGGGAGGAGGCGGGCGGCGCGGCCGGCAGCGTCGAGACGGCCACTCGCGTTCTCGATCGGCTCGGGGTCGCAGCGGGGCACACAGTGCTGGTGAACGGCGCGGCTGGCGCGGTCGGCAGCGTCGCCGTGCAGGTGGCAGCCGCCCGTGGCGCAGTTGTCATCGGCACGGCGAGTGAACGCAACCACGACTTCCTGCGCTCGCTCGGCGCCGTGCCGACGACGTACGGCCCCGGCTTGCCCGACCGAATCCGCGGGTTGGCGCCGGGCGGGGTCGACGCGGTGTTCGACTGCGCCGGAGGATCGCTGCCCGACCTGATCGCCGTCGCCGGAGATGCGGGACGTGTGGTGACGATCGCCGACTTCGCGGCCGCCGCCCACGGCGTGCACCTGTCGCACGGCGCACCCGCGGATCGGACCGGCAAGGCGGTGGGGTCCGGTGCCGACGTGCTCGCGGTGCACGGCCTTGACATCGCGGTGCGCCTCGCCGAATCCGGTCGGTTGCACATTCCCGTCGCGGCCACGTTTCCGCTGACCGAGGCGGCGGCCGCGCACGAGTTGAGCGAGGCGCCCCACGCACCCGGAAGGATCGTCCTGGTCAACTGACGTCGGCGCCCCCCTTGCGGAGATCGCTGCCGTCACCCGGTTCCGTGGTGTGGCCAACAAGCACGACACCCGGCGACGCCCTCCGTCGAAGGATGTACGCGTTGATCCTGTCCACGGCCGACGCGGCAGGGCCACCGCCGCCGGAGAATGATCTCGTGGCTGTTCTCCGCATTGGTACGACATGACCCCCGAGTTGCTGCTGTCGCTGGCCGGGCTGGCGTTGATCGACAGCACCAGCATCGGCACCCTCTTCATTCCGGTCTGGTTGCTGCTCGCCCCCGGGCCGGTGAACGTCCGGCGGATCCTGGGCTATCTCGCCACCATCGCGGCGTTCTACCTCGCGGTGGGGTTGCTGCTGGTCTGGGGCGGCAGCGCGCTGGGCGACGCGTTGGGCGGCGCCCTGGACAACCGCGGTGTCCTCTGGGCGCAACTCGTCCTGGGCGTGGGAATGCTGGTGCTCAGTTTCCGTTACGACGGCAAGCGGCGTCCCCGTACCAATGGTGTGTTGCGCTGGCGGGACCGGGCCACCGCCGGAGACTCCTCGGCCCGCTGGTTGGTCGGGCTCGCGCTGCTCGCGGCGCTCGCCGAGGTGGCGACCATGCTGCCGTACCTCGGTGCGGTGGGCCTGTTGGCCACCTCGGGGGTGAGAGCGGCCGGCGTGGTGGCGCTGCTCACCGGGTACTGCCTGGTCATGGTGCTGCCGGCGGTGTTGTTGCTGGGTGCCAGGGTGGCCCGCCCACGACTGGTCGAGCCGGTGTTGGCCCGCCTGAACACCTGGATCGTCACGAAGGCGGGCAGCGCGTTGGGCTGGATCCTCGGCATCGCCGGGTTCCTGATCGCCCGTGACGCCGCCGCACGGCTGGCCCTCTTCGACCTGATCGACCGGATCGGTCGGTGACCGGCCGCTCCGGTCAGGCTGGCCGCTCCACGGTGATCCGATGCGGCCCGGTGTAGACGTTCATCGTCCGTCCGCGCAGGAAGCCGACAAGCGTCATTCCCGCCTCGTCGGCCAGTTCGGTGGCGAGGGTGCTCGGGGCGGACACCGCGGCCAGCAGCGGCAACCCCGCCATCCATGCCTTCTGGGTCAGCTCGAAGCTGGCCCGTCCGGAGACCAGCAGCAGGTGCCCGGTGAGCGGCAGTCGACGTTCCCGCACGGCCCAGCCGATCACCTTGTCCACGGCGTTGTGCCGACCCACGTCCTCCCGGAGCACCACCAGCTCACCGTCGGGGGTGAACAGGCCCGCCGCGTGCAGCCCGCCGGTCCGATCGAAGCCGCGCTGGGCGGCGCGCAATCGGTCGGGTAGGTCGGCGAGCAGCGTGGCCGGCACGCTGAGCGGATCCGCCGCGACCGGGAAGAGCGACCGGGTGCGTATCGCCTCGATGCTGGCCTTGCCGCAGACCCCGCAGGAACTGGTCGTGTAGAAGTTCCGGGACGGGCCGGTGGTCGGTTCCGGTACGCCGGGGGCGAGCACCACGTCCACCACGTTGTACGTGTTCGGCGTCTCCGCGCCGGCGCAGAGCTGCGCGGTCAACACGTCGTCGGTCGACCGGATCAGCCCCTCGGTGAGCAGGAACCCAATGGCCAGGTCCAGGTCGTCGCCGGGGGTACGCATGGTGACGGCGAGCGGCCGGCGTCGGCCGGGGCCTGCCGCGCCGACCCGGATCTCCAGCGGCTCCTCCACGGCGAGCGTGTCCGGCCGGCGGACGGACCCGCGCCCGGCGGTCGCCGCGTCGAGGTCGATCCGGAGTACGCCTCGTCGATCAGTTGCCCGTCCCATCCCGCCATCCTCCACCCCGCACCAACCCCACCCACCCCCAACCCCGCACGACCACCGACCATCGGCCACCCTCGACCAGCAACCTCCACCCCCCACCCCCACCCCACCTCCGCGCGGTGATCATGAAGTTGTCCGCGCGTGTCGTCGGTGAGTCGATCGATAACTCCATGATCACCGGGCCAGGGGTCGGGCCAGAGGGTTTGAGGAGCCGGGTGAGGGCCTCGCGAGCGGGGCCGGTCCGACGGGCGCCCTCCGACTTGGCGTGCCCGCGCGTGAGTGAGGTCCGTGCCGGGAGGTTCGTTGCTCGGGCGTGATCCACTCGTGTTCCTTGAAGTCGGGGTATCCCCGGCGCCGGGACACCGCGACTTCGGCAAATCCGAGTTGGTCATGGCGCTCGTCTGCCGTGCCAGGGTCGCGCAGCCGCCTGACACCACCGGGGTGGGACCAGTCCCGGCTACGGTGGCCGGATGGGGACGTACGCCGCTGTGGTGCTCGCGGGTGGAGCCGCCCGACGGATGGGCGGGGTCGACAAGCCCGCGCTTCCGGTCGGCGGTCAACCGATGCGTGACCGGGTGCTGGCCGCCGTCACCGACGCGACGCCGCGGGTGCTGGTCGGTGCGGCCGACGCCGTACCGGCGGGTGTGCTGGTCGTCCGGGAGGACCCGCCCGGCGGGGGCCCGGTCGCCGCGGCGGCGGCCGGCCTGGCACTGCTGGATGCCGACACCAGCCTGGTCGCGTTGCTCGCCGCCGACCTGCCGCTGCTCACCCGGGCCGCGATCGGCGACCTGCTGAACCACCTCGACCGGGAGACCCCCGACACCGAACCGACGGGTGACCGCTCTGCTGCTCCGGCATCGCCGGCCCACGGCGGCCTCGCTTCGGCATCGCCGGCCCACGGCGGCTCTGCTCCGGCGGCGCCGGCCCACGGCGGCTCTGCTCCGGCGGCGCCGGCCCACGGCGGCCTTGCATCACCGCCCCGCAGCGGCGGCGACGGCGAGCGGAGACCCGACGGGGCGTGCTTCGTGGACGGGGACGGGCGGCGGCAGTCGCTCTGCGGTGTCTGGCGGGTCGCCGCGCTGCGGGCAGCGGTGGACCGGTTGACGGTCGAGCGGGGCGGCAGTCTGGCCGGAGCCCCGGTCCGGGCGCTGCTGGCCGACCTCGTCGTACGGGAAGTGGCCTGGTCCGGCGAGGGCCCGCCGCCGTGGTTCGACTGCGACACTGACGAGGACGTACGCCGGGCGGAGGAGTGGGCGCGATGACGGTGATGGACGACTGGGTCACGGCGGTGTGCGCCGAGTTGGACCTGGACCCGGCCGCGGTGCCGGTGCCGGCGGTGCTGGACCTGGCCCGGGACGTCGCTCACCAGGTGCTGCGTCCGGGTGCGCCGGTCACCGCGTACCTCATGGGGTTGGCGGTTGGCCGGGGCGCGGAGCCGGCGGACGCTGCGGCGCGGCTCAGCGCGCTGGCGGGCACCTGGCCGGTCGGGTTGGGCGCCGACCCCGCGGACCCGACGGCCCCCTGAGCGCCGTTGTCCGATCCCGGTCCGGGCTGATTCGGCCAGCGGGCGGCGTGGGTAGGGTGATCCGTGACGGACGGAGGCGATCATGACGGCTGACCACCCCTCGGCGCCGCACGGTGAGCTGCCCGGCGCTTCGACTGAGCCGGCGGAATCGATCCTGCTCGACGAGCCCAGCACCACCGATCTGCGGGCGAAGGTGACCGAGGCGTGGCGGGAGTTCGCCCGGGCGCTGGCCGTCCGGCTGCGGGAACTTCCCGTCGGCGCGCACCTCGACGTGACCCTTGACCCCACCGCCTCCGGCACCGGGGACGCCGTCTATTCGATAAGCGTCGACGTGGACGCGGACCGGGTCCTGTCCGCCCGCGCGGTCGGGAATGCCGCCCTGCCGGCGGGCTACCGCCTGGACCGGGGTGCGGTGGCGGACATGGTCGCGCTCGGCTGGTCTCCGCCCGGGGTGGTCGCCGGCTCCGGTGGCTCCTTCGGGCTGAACGCCACGACGGCCGAGTCGACCCAGGTCGCCACGCTGCTCTCCCGCACGCTGCGGGACGTCTACGGTGCTCCGCACCCAGCCTTCCTCGTCTACCTGGTGCACGACGCCGAGGGCGAGCCGCTGGCAGTGGAGCCGCTGGGCACCGCGCGCAGCGAGTTCGGCCCGGACGCCGACGTCGAGGCGGACCTTGAGGAGGCGTTGGCCGAGGCGGCCGCCGCGCAGGTCGAGCGGGACGACGTGCTCGACCTGGCCGACCGGGTTCGTACCGTGGTCTCCACCATGTTGAAGTCGGACACCGACCGGTTGCAGATCGACTCGGACGGCGACATCAACATCCGCGCCGGCTCGGCGATGGTCTTCGTGCGGGTGCGGGACAACCCGCCCCTGGTGGACGTCTTCTCCCCGGTGCTCACCGAGGTGGAGCCGACCGAGCGGCTCTACGTGAAGCTCTCCGAGCTGACGAACCGGATGCCGATCGGCCGCCTCTACTGCGCCGACGACACGGTCTGGGCGTCCATTCCGGTGTTCGGGCGCAACTTCCAGGCGACCCATCTGATGCTGGCCGTGCAGGTGATGACGGGTCTCGCCGACGAGTTGGACGACCGTCTGCACGGCGAGTTCGGCGGCAAGCGGTTCTTCGGTGAGGGTGACAAGCCGGTCCGACGCGACGATTCGGAGCACCGCACCGGCATGTACCTCTGAACCTCGATCAGGCCACGTCCAGCAGGGTCTTGCCGACCGTCGTGCGCGCCTCGATGGCGGCGTGCGCGTCGGCGGCGCGGTCCAGCGGAAAACGCTGGCCGATGAGCGGTCGCAGGTGGCCGGCCGCCGCGTCCGCCAGGGCCTGTTCGGTGTACGCCCGCAGTCGGGCGGGTGGCACGTCCGGCTGGATCAGTGTGACCTGCCGGGCGGTGGCGGCCTCCGCCGACACCGGAGACCACTCGCCGCTCGCCAACCCGAAGCTGACCATCCTGCCGCCCGGGGAGAGCAGGTCGAAGGCGGCCCGGGCCAACGGACCGCCGACCCCGTCGAGCACCACGTCGACCCCGCCCATCGCAGCGCGGACCTGCTCGGCCCACTCGGGCCGCAGGTAGTCGACGGCCAACTCGGCGCCCAGGCCGGGTAGCCGGCCCACCTTGCCTCGCCCACCGGCCGCGCCGATCACCCGGGCCCCGGCCCGGGCCGCGAGCTGCACCAACAGGCTGCCCACGCCGCCGGCCGCGGCTTCCACAAGCACCCGGTCACCCGGGCGGACGCCGACCGCCTCGATCAGCATGGTGGCGGTCCGTCCGTCGGCCAGCAGCGCGACCGCCTCGTCCAACGCCAGCCCGGCCGGCACCGCGATCGGCGCCGACGCGTCCACGGCCACGCGTTCGGCGTAGCCGCCGGAACCTCCGGTGGCGCTGACCACCCGCCGTCCGGTCAACGCCGGGTCGACGTCCGACCCGACTGCCGTGATCACCCCGCCGACGCCGTTGCCGGGGATCAGCGGTGGGGTGAGGCGGAACGGGCCGGGGCGACCGGCGCGCAGTTGCGTCTCGATGAAGGTGATGTTCGCCTGCGCGACGTCGATCAGCACCTGGTCGGGGCCGGCCACCGGGTCGGGCGCGGGGCCGGGCACCAGCACCTCGGGTCCGCCGAACTCCCGTAACCAGATCGCCCGCATAGCAGCCCCTCCCCGGCCTCGGTGGGCTGCCTCGCCCACTCGCGGGTCAGTCCATCTCCTCAACCCGGGTTGAGGTCAAGAGGTGGCGGCGGACGGGCCGACGCCTGGCGATTCGACCAGCCGGGAGAGCACGATGGTGCTGCGGGTGGAGGTCACGAAGGACTCGGCACGCAGCCGCTCCAGCGCGGCCTCCAGATGGGCGATGTCGGCGGCGCGCAGGTGCACGAGCGCGTCCGCCTCCCCGGAGACGGTGTACGCGCCGACCACCTCGGGGTGTCGGCGGGCGGCCACGCCGATCTGCGCAGGGGTGGTCCGGCCGGCGCAGAACAACTCGACGAACGCCTCAGTGGTCCAGCCGACGGCGGCCGGGTCAACGACAGCCGTGAATCCCCTGATCACGCCGGTGGCGCGCAGCCGGTCGACGCGACGCTTGACCGCTGGGGCGGAGAGTGACACCCGAGCGCCGATGTCGGCGTACGACGCGCGGGCGTCCGCGACGAGTAACGCAATGATCCGCTGGTCTACCGCGTCGATCTGCAACGTTCCGCCTCTGGGAAGCAACACTTGTGGCTGTTTTCAAAGTTCCACGGTACCTACTCTTGGTGACCGTGAACCAGCAGCGTTTCCCGCGAAAGCGGACATATCTCATGTGCTCGCCGGAATACTTCGCGGTCGAGTACGCGATCAACCCGTGGATGGACGTGACCACCCCGGTCGACCGGAACCTGGCCGTCAAACAGTGGGACCGGCTGCGCGAGACGCTTGTCGGCCTCGGCCACGAGGTGCATCTGCTCAGCCCCGAGCAGAGCCTGCCCGACATGGTCTACGCCGCCAACGGTGGCTTCATGGTGGACGGCAGCGTCTACGGCGCCCGGTTCAAGCACGAGCAGCGGGCCGCCGAGGCCGCCGCCCACCACGCCTTCTACGAGGCGCAGGGCTGGCGGTTCATCGCACCCAGCGAGACCAACGAGGGTGAGGGCGACTTCGCGTACGTGCCGGAGGCGCACGGCGGGCTCATCCTGGCCGGGCACGGCTTCCGCACCGAGATCCCGGCGCACGCCGAGGCGCAGGAGGCGCTGGGTCGTCCGGTGGTGTCGCTGCGCCTGATCGACCCCCGCTTCTATCACCTGGACGTGGCGCTCGCGGCCATCGACGACACGAACGTCGTCTACTTCCCGGGCGCGTTCTCCGCGGCCAGCCAGCGGGTGCTCACCCAACTCTTCCCGGACGCGGTGATCGCCGACGACGAGGACGCCATGGCCTTCGGGCTCAACCTGGTCAGCGACGGCGCGAACGTGGTGCTCAACAGCGAGGCCACCCGTCTGGCGGGCAAGCTCAAGGCGGCCGGGTACACCCCGGTCCCGGTCGAGCTGGCCGAGCTGAAGAAGGGCGGCGGCAGCGTGAAGTGCTGCATCGCCGAGTTGCGGCACTGACCCGCGAACGTCTCGGGGCCGGCCTCCCGCTGGGAGACCGGCCCCGAATCGTGCTCCGGGTGGGCGTCAGCCCAGCGTGGCCAGCTCGTTGATCAGCACGTTCGACATGACCTGACCGTCGCGCTGCACCTCGCGCAGGTACCACTTCTGCTGCGGGGTACGCGGCTGGTTGAACTGCCAGATGCCGCGCGGGCTGTCGATCTGGCCGAGCTTGCCCAGGGCCAGGTTGACCTGCTGCGGCGTGGGCTTCCCACCGGCCAGCTGGATGGCCTGGTCGAGGACCTGCGCAGCGTCGTACGACGCCATCGCGTAGGTGGTGGGGGTGACCTGGTACTTCTTCCGGTACGCCGAGGCGAAGACCCGGTTCGACGTGTTGTTCAGGTCGGCCGAGTAGTTCAGCGCGGTCTGGATGCCCAGCGCGTTGTCCTTCAGGTTCTCCAGCACGGTGCCCTCGGTGAGGAAGCCAGGTGCGTAGATCGGCCCGGCGAACTTCTCGCGCAGCTGCTTGATGAACTCCACGGCCGCCGCCCCGGCAAAGAAGCAGAAGACCGCCGTGGGGTCCTTGGCCAGCGCCTTGCTGATGTCCGAGGCGTACGTCGTCTTGCCGGGGTTGGAGGTGGCGCTGGTGTAGGTCACGGCGTCGCGAATCCGGGAGTCGCTCGCGCCGAACTCCTGCCGGAAGCCGCGGACGACGTCCGGGCTGCCGACGTTCTCCGGCATGATGATCGCGACGCGGCCGTTCGCCGGCAGTTGGTCGCGCAGGTAGCGGCCCAGCGCCCGGCCGGCCTCGTCGAGCACGTACGAGGTCCGCCAGATGTAGAAGACGCTCTGCAGGCTGCTCGGTGAGGCGTTGGACCCGATCAGCGGGACCCGGGCCTGCTCCACGGTGTCCCGGATGCCGACCATCACCGCCGAGTTGACCACGCCGGTGAGCGCCAGCACGCCCTGCTTGAGCAGACCCTCGACGGCTGCCTTGCCCGTCTTCGCGGTGTCGCCCTCGTCGGCGGTCAGCAACTCCACCGGGTGGCCGCCCAGCCGCTGGTCGTTCAGGTCGAGGAAGAGCTGGAAGCCATTGGTGATGTCGTCGCCGATGCTCTTGAAACCACCGGCCTGCGGCGTGATCAACCCGATCTTGATCGGGCTGCGGTCGGCGGTCGGTTCGGCGTCACTGTCTGAGCCACATCCGGCGACGAACCCGGTGGTACCGAGCGCGGCCAACAGTTGGAGCGCCCGCCTGCGATTCATCTGCGACACCGAGTTCCTTCCAAGGAGCGTTGCAGGGCCGAACACCGCCCCTCCGGCGTTCTACCTGGTCCGCGACGCTGCGTCAATGGCTAGTGATCATCGTGCAAGGAGCGCAACACATCAAGGACCTGTGGCCAGGCGACGGACTCAGGGTCGATCAGCCCGAAATGCTCGCATCCAGGCAGTTCAACAAGGGAGATATCGGAATATGCGGCACGGGCCTCCGCGACGAAAGCCCGGCTCATCTCCGCCGGAACCTGGAGATCGTCCGAGCCGTGAACAACTACTGTGCGTGTTTGTATCGGTACCAACATCCGTGGATCCGCCGTCGCGTACCGGTCCGGGAACTGCGCCGGGCCGCCGCCGAGCAGCGCGGCGACCGCGCCCGAGTCCAGATCCCGCCGGTACGCCTCGCCCAGATCGGCCACCGGGGCCAGCGCGAGCACCCCGCCCACCGTCGCCGGGGCGGTGGCCGCCGCGTACAGCGCCAGGTGACCGCCGGCGGAGTGCCCGACCAGGATCGGCGCGGCCAGGCTCACCCGGCCGGGCAGCGCCTCGGCCGCCAGCACCGGCAGCTCGGCCACCCCGGCCAACACGTCGGTCAGGGTGCCCGGCCAGCCACCCCCGGGCTGCCCGGTGCGGCGGTACTCCAACTGCGCCACCGGGTAGCCCTCAACGGCGAGGGCGGCGGCCAGCGGGCCGGTGTGCCGCCGGTCGTACTCGGCCCGCCAGAACCCGCCGTGCAGCACGACGACCAGCGGCCGGGCCGGCCCGGTTCCCGCCGGGAGGCGCAGGTCGGCCACCTGATCCGGGTCGTCCCCGTACGCCACGGTCCGGTCGGGCTCCGGTGCGGGCCGGGTCAACACGGCGCGCGGGTCGACAGGCATGGCGCGACGGTAGCGCGCCCCGCCCGGGTGGTTCGGCCCCGGGAGTCGGTCCCGGCCGGCATGGCTCGCGCTCGCTGGGTAAAGATGGACCCCATGACCGAAGCGCGCTCCGCTGGACAGAACGACGAGCCCGGCCCCGACGACTCCGGCCACTCCGGCACCGTTGTGGTGGTCGGCCCGGACGGTCGGCCGATCGGCACGATGCAGACCGACGAGGGCCAGGGTGAGGACCCGACCCGCCTGGTCGAACAGCCGGCCAAGGTGATGCGGATCGGCAGCATGATCAAGCAGTTGCTGGAGGAGGTGAAGGCCGCACCTCTCGACGACGCCAGCCGCAACCGGATGCGGGAGATCCACGAGCGGTCGATCGTCGAGCTCAAGGAGGGCCTCGCGCCCGAGCTGCGCGACGAGCTGGAGCGCATCTCGCTGCCCTTCGCCGAGGACAAGGCCCCCAGCGAGGGCGAGCTGCGGATCGCGCACGCCCAGCTCGTCGGCTGGCTGGAGGGCCTGTTCCACGGCATCCAGGCGGCCCTGGTGGCCCAGCAGATGGCCGCCCGGGTGCAGCTGGAGCAGATGCGCGGCGGCCGGCAGGCGCTGCCCAGCGGCCCCGGCGGCGTCGTCCCCGGGATGCCGGGCATCGGCCAGCCGGGCGGCGGCGAGGGTCACAACACCGGTCAGTACCTCTGACCTCAGTCCACCCCGAAGATCTTTTCCAGGTACGCCGCCACGCCGTCCTCGGTGTTCGCCGTCGTCACGTCGTCGGCGACCGCCAGGACGGCGCGGTGCGCGTTGGCCACCGCCACGCCACGCCCGGCCCAGGTCAGCATCGGCACGTCGTTGGGCATGTCGCCGAAGGCCAGCACGTCCGCCGCGGCCACCCCGAGCTGGTCGCAGTACCAGGCCAGCCCCGCCGCCTTCGTCACCCCGGCCGCGGAGATCTCCACCAGCCCTGAGGACGACGAGTGCGTGGCCTCGGCCAACCCCGCCACCGCCGTGGCGATCAGCTCGGCGAAGGCATCCGGGTCCTGCTCGCCCGCTCGGGCGAGGAGCTTCACCGCCGGCACCGAGAGCAACTCCTCCGGCGTCTCGATCGGCCGGATGCCGTTGGCGTCGGCGTCCCAGCGCAGCGGATAGTGCGCCTCGTGCCGCATCTCCCGGCTGTCCAGGATCTCCACCGCGAAGCTGATCCCGGGCACCTCGGCCCGTAGCCTCCGGGCCACCTCGGCCAGGTGGTGCGGGGCGAGCGGGTCAGCCCGCACCACCTCGTCCTCGAACGGGTCGTAGACCACTGCGCCGTTCGCGCAGACCGCCGGCAGCGGTCGGGCGAGCTGGTCGTACACCATCTTGAGCCAGCGGACCGGACGGCCGGTGACCAGGACGACCGGCGTGCCTCGCGCGGAGATCCGCGCGAGCAGGTCGGCGGTGCGTGGGCTGACGGTGTGATCGTCGCGGATCAGCGTGCCGTCGATGTCGGTGGCGATGAGGCGGGGTGTGTCTCCCATTACCGGGACAGTAGCCGGTCCAGATACACCGCCACCCCGTCGTCGTCGTTGCGCAAGGTCACCTCGTCGGCGGCGGCGCGCAGCGCGGGGTGCGCGTTGGCCACTGCCACCCGCGACCAACCGGCCCACTCGAACATCGGCAGGTCGTTGGGCATGTCACCGAAGACCAGCACATCGGCCGGGTCGACCCCGAGGGTCTGCGCCACCACTGTCAGCCCGGTCGCCTTGTCGACGCCGGGCGGGCAGATCTCGATGAAGCCGAGCCCGGCCTGGGTGAGCGTGGCGACCTGCGGCGGGACGATCCGGCGGGCCACCGCCAGCAGCTCGTCCACGTGGTGGTCGGCGGTCCGGGCGAACGCCTTGATCACGTCGCAGGCCAGGCACTCGTCGCGCGTGCGCGCCTCGAAGCGGTCCTGATAGGGCCAGCTCTCGTGATAGTCGCCCCACAACGGGGCGTCGTGCTCGTCGGACGCCTCGACCATCACGGTCAGCGGGCCGACCTCCGCCTCCAGGTCGGCGAGGAGCCGGGCCAGCACCTCGGCGGGCAGCCGCTCGTCGCGGAGCACCACCGGGCCGTCCGGGTCGCTCTGGTCGACCACCCGGCCACCACCGGCCATCACCAGGAAGTCGGCGGCGCGGATGTCGTTGCGGGTCAACTCCGTCAACCGAGGGCCGCGTCCGGTCGCGCCCACCACCGGAATCCCGGCGGCGCGCACCCGGTCGAGCACCCCATGGGTGTACGCGGAGACGGTGTCATCGCTGCGGACCAGCGTCCCGTCGAGGTCGGTCGCGATCAACTTGGGCAGTCCCGGGCGGGTCATCGTTCCTCCTTCGCCCGCCGCCGTCGCACCTGCCATGGCCAGGGAGAGCGAGGCCCGGCGTGACGGCGGGCAGCAACCGTACCTCGCGGAACGGGTCGCATCCATGGCTTCCAGGCGAATCGGACGCCAACCCACAGTGCCCGTGCAGTGTCCCCCGCGCGCCTTCGTTCCCCGCTTCCCCGGGAGCCCCTGTTTCCCCGGGAGCCCTTGTTCCCCGGGAGCCCTTGTTCCCCGCGAGCCTTCGTTCCCCCGCGAGCCCCTGTTTCCCCGCGATCTTGCACTTCGGTCGTCGTGCCGCGTTTGTGGGCTTTTTGTCCCGCTAGAAGCGGGGCCTGTGCGCCCGCCAGCTCGCCGCCCATTCCAAGATCGTGCTCAATCAAGGAAGTAGTGGTCTGCGGGCGCTCGGATGCCACTACATCCACGTTCAAGCACGATCTTGGCGTTGGCGTTGGCGTTGGCGTTGGCGTTGGCGTTGGCACCACGCCCGCCCCACGCGCACACCCACCCTCACCAAGCCCGCCCCACCGCGCCCCACGCACACCACCCACGCCCACCACACCCGCCCCACGCCCACCACACCCCCCCCCACGCGCCCGCCCCGCCCCACGCGCCCGCCCGCCCCACCGCGCCCCGCCGCCGCCAACGCCAACGCCAACGAGGGTGGGTGTGCGCGTGGGGCGTGGTGGGGCGTGGTGGGGGTGGATTGAGGTGGGTGGGGTGGGGGGTTAGGGCTGGGCGTCGGGGCGGGCGAAGGGGGCGGAGGGGGTGACGGTCAGGTCGGCGGGAGCGGGTAGGCCGTCCTCGACCGGGTCGCGGTCCCGGCGGCGGCGCCAGGGGCGCGCTGCTGGCGCGTCGGCGGGCCGGTCGTCGTCTGGTGGCCCGGCGAACGCGCCGGGGGGTGTGGCGGGCGCCAGCCGCAGCGCCGCCGCGAACAGCACACAGGCCGCGAACGCCATCACCAGCCCGCGGCCGTATTCGGCCTGGAAGCCGTCCTGGGGCGAGTAGAAGAAGTTTCGCTGCCCGGGGTCGTCGAGGGTGGCCGTGGCGGCGACCAGCAGCGCCAGCAGGGCACCGGCCAGGGTGAGACCGGCCAGCCGGGCGTTCGGCCGCACGGCCGCCGTGCCGCGCAACGCCAGCGCCACGGTGCAGACGAGGGCGAGAAGCCCGACCAGGTAGCCGACCCCGAAGCCACCGACCTCGGACACTCCGGCGGGCACCTCGATCGTCGCGTTCCCCTCGGGCCCGCCGTTCGGCAGGCTCATCACCAGCCACTCACCGACCAGCGAGGCGATCGCGGCCACCGCGCCCAGCCCGGCCAGCAGCAGGGGCAGTCGAGGATCCCGCGCGAAGTCGGCCAGGGACCAACCGAAGCGGCGTCGCGGAGCCGGGTCGGCGCCACCCCACTCGATCACGGCAGGGGCCTCGGACCGGTCGCCCTGCCGCGGGATTGGAAGCTCCTCGGACATCGGCCACCCTTCCGCCGGTCACGGACCTGGGTCGCATCATGGCACAGCAAGCTGGTGGTGACAGGGATCGCAGGGCTGGCGAGCGCCCCGCTCTGTCGCTCGGCGGTCGCCTTTCCGCTAGCGTTTGCCTCATGCCTATCCGTACCGCTTCAGCACAATGGCAGGGCAATCTCACCGAGGGCGCGGGCACCATCCGCACCGGTAAGGGCGGCCTGGCCGGCAACTACTCCTTCAAGTCGCGCTTCGAGGAGGGTGAGGGCACCAACCCCGAGGAGCTGATCGCCGCCGCGCACGCCGGCTGCTTCTCGATGGCGTTCTCCAAGGCGCTTGCCGACGCGGGCTCCACGGCCACCTCGGTCGAGACCACCGCCAAGGTGCACCTGGACAAGACCGACGCCGGCATGACCGTGACCCGGATCGACCTGGAGACGGTCGGCCAGGTCCCGGGGATCGACGACGCGGAGTTCCAGAAGCTCGCCGAGGCCGCCAAGGCCAACTGCCCGATCTCCCGCCTCCTCTCGCCGGGTGCCGAGATCACCCTCAACGCCCGCCTGGCTGCCTGAGCGAGCCGACCCACACCGTACGTTCACGGAAGGAGCCTCCGCCCGGTCCCGGGTGGTCGCTTCTTCCGTGCATGTGCGGAAGACGGCCCCGGTCGTCCAGCAGGGCCGGGCCGGGTCCCCCTCGTCGGGCACAATGGGCGAGGTGCCGGTGGAGATGAGCCGTGAGCGCTTCGAGGAGTTGGTCGGCGAAGCCCTCGACGAGGTGCCCGAAGAACTGCTCGGCCTGATGAACAACGTGGTGATCCTGGTCGAGGACGACCCGCCACCTGGCGAGGTCGACCTGCTCGGCCTCTACGAGGGGCATGCGCTCACCGAGCGCGGTTGGGACTACTCCGGCGTGCTGCCCGACCGGATCTTCATCTATCGCCATCCGATCCTGCGGATCTGCGACAACGACGAGGACGTCATCGACGAGGTGGCGGTGACGGTGGTGCACGAGATCGCCCACCACTTCGGCATCGACGACGCGCGGTTGCACGCGCTCGGCTGGGGCTGAGCCCCACCACTCGACGCCCGCCCGCGTCACTCGATGCCCGCCAAACGAACGCGCCGCGCCGTGCGGTCGATGGCCGGTGCTTGCCGAGGTCGCCTACCGTCGGTGCAGCGAACGCGACCCTATTCAGGAGGCCCTTTCATGCGCAGCGAGCTGTTCTCCACGGAGAATCTGGAGAAGGAGTCCGCGCAGCCCGGCATGCGGTTGCAGAACTCCAAGATGTTGAAGATCGAGCTGAACGGCGAGGCGATGGCCCGGGTCGGGTCGATGGTCGCCTACCAGGGGAACGTGCAGTTCCAGGCCCTGGGCTCGGGTGGGCTCGGCAAGTTCCTCAAGCAGAAGCTCACCGGCGAGGGCGTCCCGCTGATGAAGGTCTCCGGCCAGGGTGACGTCTTCCTCGCCGAGCTGGCCAAGGACGTGCACATCATCGACCTGGAGCCGGGCGACGCGCTCTCCATCAACGGCAGCAGCGTCCTCGCCTTCGACTCCACCCTCCAGTACGACATCAGGATGGTCGGCGGCGCCGGGATGGCGTCCTCGTCCGGTCTCTTCAACTGTGTGTTCAGCGGCTACGGCCGGATCGCCATCACCACCAAGGGCACCCCCGTGGTGCTGAACGTGGACGCCCCGACGTACGTCGACCCGCAGGCCGCGGTCTGCTGGTCGGCCAACCTCCAGACCGGCTACCACCGGGCCGAGCAGCTCGGCCTCGGCACACTGCTCGGCCGTCGCACCGGTGAGTCGTTCACCATGAGCTTCGCCGGTCAGGGCTTCGTGGTGGTGCAGCCGTCCGAGGAGCCGCCGGTCATGGGCAGCGGCCAGCAGCAGCAGGAGGGCGGCCTGCTCGGCGGTCTGCTGAGCTGACCGGTGTGGGGCGCTTCCGATCTGTTGAGTGATCGGGACCGACGTGGTGGGCTTCCGATCTGTTGAGTGGTCGGGAGTGGCGCGGGGCGCTTCCGATCTTTGGGGGCGCCCCCGCCCCGGTCAGGTCAACTCGCCGGTACGCAGGCGGGCGAGCCAGGCCGCCGCGTCGGAGTAGTCGACGTCGGAGAGGCCCGCCGGTGCGGGTACCGGTCGTTCGCCCGACGCCTCGGCCCACCTGTGCCGGGGATAGGAGCCCAGAAAGCGGACGTCGGCGCAGACCCGGTGGAGCCCCTGCAACGCCTCGCCCAGGCGTACGTCGGCCACGTGGCCGGTGCAGTCCAGGAAGAAGACGTAGCGGCCCAGCGCCTCGCCGGTCGGGCGGGACTCGATCCGGGTCAGGTTGACCCCCCGCACGGCCAGTTCCATCAGCACGGACAGCAGCGCGCCGACCCGGTCGTGGGCGATGTAGACAGCGAGCGAGGTGAGGTCGTCGCCGGTCGGCGGCGGTGGCGGCCCAGGGCGGGACACCAGCACGAACCGGGTCACCGCGTCGGGGTGGTCGGCGATCTTGTCGGCGAGTGTGGTGAGTCGGTGCCGGGAGGCTCCGATCGGTGCGCAGATCGCCGCGTCGTACTCACCCGTGCCGGCGCCGGCGGCGGCCGCGCCGTTGGAGAGCACGTCGACCACCACGGCGTCGGACAGGTGGTCGCGCAGCCAGCCCCGGCACTGGGTGGACGCCTGCGGGTGGGCCGCCACGGTGCGGATCGAGGTCAGCGAGGTGCCGGGCCGCGCGGCGAGCACGAACTCCACCGACAGGATCACCTCGCGGGTGATCACCAACGGCTCACCCTCGGCCATCTCGTCGAGCGTGACGCCCACCGCGCCGCCGATCGAGTTTTCCAGCGGCACCAGCGCGGCGTCGGCGTCGCCGGCGCGGACGCTGTCCAGCGCCTCTCCGACGCTGCGGGCGGGCGTGCGGGTGCCGCGCTCGGCGGCGGGTACGGAGCGCAGGGCCTGCTCGGCGAAGGTGCCCTCCGGCCCGAGGAAGACGAAACGTGTCGGCGGTGTTCCGGGCATGCCGATCAGCCTACGCACCTGGCCCGTTGGCCGGGCCGGCGTCGCAGGCGAGGGTGCGGATTCCGGCCGGGCTGGTGGCGCGTACCTCGATGGTGCAGACGTCCGTGCCGGCGGTGACGAGCACCGGCGAGCTGGGTTCGCCCCGGGTGACCACCTGGAGTTCCTCGTGCCCGGTCACCGCCAGCACGGTGAACTGCCAGTCGGCGGCGCAGAGCGGCCCGTTGCGGACCTGGACCCGGACGTTGGCCGGCAGCACCCCGGCCTGGCCACGCAACAGTTGCAGCACCCGCTGCCCGGTCGGCCCGTTGCGGCAGGCCGTCGCGACCAACCCGGCGTCCGGGGTGGGCGTGACGGTGCCGAGAGAGGGTGTGGTGGCCGGCGGGGTCGTCGGCGCGGTGCTCGGAACGGGCGTCGTCGGGGTCGCGCTGTGGGTGGGCACGCCCGTCGGCTCCCCCAGCCCGGGTGGGGCGCCACAGCCGGCCAGCGCCGCGACGGCGAGCGCCATCGGCAGGACCCGGGCGATGGTCCGCGCGGGACTGCGATCGGCTGCCCGGCCAGGAGCCGTCGGTGGCCTGTGATGCATCGCCCGCGGTGTGGGGGACGCGGGTCGGGGTGGGGTGAACGGCACGGGCCGATCCTCGGGACATCGGAGAATTCGTCGCGGCCGGGGTGGCCGAGCCCATCGTAGGGTTAGCGGCCGATCGGGTGAAGGTCAGCCGGTGACGCGGTGCCCGGCGCGCTGGAGCGCAGCCGTGCCCTCGGTCAGCCGGACGGTCGGCACCAGCAGGTAGTCGGTGTCGAACGTGGAGAACGTGACGGCGGTGACCCGTGCCTCGGCGAGCGGGTCGACGAGCGCGGCCAGGCTGCCGGTGCCGGCCAGCGCCACCGGGGCGGTGACCCGGAGGCAGCGCCAGGTCGTCTCCAGCACGGCCTGCGCCGGCGCCCGGTCGGTCGGGCAGATCACGGAGATCCCGTCGGAGGTCCAGCTCACCGTCACCACGTCCGTGCCACGCAGCCCGCTCGACAGCGCGTTCGGCAGGGTGGTGCCGGCGGCCAACCGACACACGGCGTATTCCCCCGGCAGTAGAGCGATATCGAGCATGAGGGCACCCTACGGCCTTCGTGCGGGCCCACCCCGGCAACGCCGCGTGCGGCGAAGGACACACTCCGCTGCAGGTCAGACCTCGGAGAAGAAGGTGAGTGAGCCGGCGACGGTGCCGTCGGTGAGCACCGGGGTGGAGATCGCGTCGACTGTCGCGTCGGAGCTGTTCGCCGTGGCGGCCTGCACCCGGAGCAGTCCACGGGCGAGTCGGCCGGAGGAGAGCGCCAACAGGGGCGGGATCTTGTCGATCTCGGCTTCGGTCAACTCGCCCCGGTTGGCGGTGAAGTCGAGCAGGCGCAGCCCGCCGTCGAGCAGCGGTCGACCGATCAGCCCGTCCGGCTCACCGAGGCAGAGCAGTTCGCAGCCGGCCGCGGAGATCGCCACCACCCGGGTGTCGGCGTCGATCAGCAGACACGGCTCGTCGGCCCGGGAGACTGTCGACGACCATTGGCCGACGTTGTCGCACTCCGGCTCTGTCGAGGCCCGTGCCGCCGGCACGAACGCTTCCGAGAGCGAAAGTTCGACGTGGGCCACCGCGCCTCCTATGTGCACCGATCGACTGTCCACGCTAGCGGGTCGCCGACGGAATCACCGAGCGCACCGGGTCACCGGGCCGCGCAGCATGAGCCGAGGCGACCGGTGACGGCGCGGAGACCGGTGAGGTGGACGGGGGGACCGGAGCCGCGTGGCGTCGCCGGTGACGTTACCGGCGGTGGGCCGGCTTGTCAGCGGCCGTTCGGCCCTCGTCGTACCACCGGTAGTCGGCCGTTGGACGGTACGTGCCGTTCAGCCAGGTGCTGGGGTGCTGTGCGACCCGGGAAAGCTTCTCGGCGGTGGCGGGGCTGATCCGGCTGCCACCGGCCACGAGTAGCCGGTCCAGTTCCCGGTGGGTGGCCATCAGACAGTCCTTCGGAAGGCCGTAGACGCTGATCACGCCGGAGCCGACGAAGGTCAGCACCGGCGTCACCGGAACCGGGAGCCCCACCGCCTCGGAGAGCGCCTTGCTGGCCCGCTTGGCGTCCCGCCGGGACTCGGCCACGTAAGGGGGTCGCTTGCCGTTGATCTGCACCACGTCGCCGGCGACGAGCACCCTGGCCCGGCCGTGGTCGGCGATGGTGACGGCGAAGAGGCCGCTCGGCCCGATGGCGAGGAACCCGGCCCGGTCGTCCTGACCGCGGTCGAGGACGTCCGTCGCGTCGGTGCGCGGCCATTCGATCACGTGCCAGGCGGGCCCGAGGTGGTCGAGTTGGCCCAACGCCCGGGCCCCGGCCGCCTCCAGGCGGCGTGCACCCCGCTCGGCCCGACGGCGGCGGGCCCATTCGAGTGGTGTCGGACGGACCGGTTCGAGAACCCCCGGCGCCTCGACGCGGGGGTGTGGCACCGCGACGGGCGGCAGTGCCCGAGCGGACGGTACGGCTCGTCGTGCGGGAAAGACAGTCATCGCGACCTCCGGCAAAAGGTCCCTCGAAGTTATGTCCTCACTACCCTACGTTGCCACTAGTGGTGTTCGGCAAGCCGGAGCGCCGGAGTGACTGTGGATGAATGCCATATTCATCCACAGTTCTTTTCTCGGATGCCGCTAAACCCTGCCCTACGCTGCGGGAGTGACCCACTACGTCGACAGCGAAGTCGGGCGGCTCGGCACCGTACTGCTGCACCGACCCGGTCCCGAACTGGCCCGGCTCACCCCACGCAACAACGACTCGCTTCTGTTCGACGCGATCCCCTGGGTGGGACGCGCCCAGGAGGAGCACGACGCGTTCGCCGCCGCCCTGCGCGAGCGCGGGGTGGAGGTGCTCTACCTGGCCACCCTGCTGGCCGAGACGCTTGCCGTCGCGGACGCCCGGGCCGAACTCACCGAGCAGGTGCTGCGCTCCCGACGGCTCGGTGACACCCTGCGGGCCCGCGTCGCGGACCACCTCTCCTACCTGGACCCGGCCGCCCTGGCCGACGTGCTCACCGCCGGGCTGGCGCATGAGGAGTTGCGGATCAGTTCGGAGCGGCCGGGTGGGTTGGTCTACACGCTGATGGACCGTCACGACTTCGTCATCGATCCGTTGCCCAACCTGCTGTTCACCCGCGACTCGTCGCTGTGGATCGGCAACCGGGTAGGAGTCACCAGCCTGGCCATGCCGGCCCGCCGCCGCGAGACCACCCTGACCGACGCCATCTACCGCCACCATCCCCGGTTCGCCGGCACCGAGTTCGTCTACCGCCCCGGCCTTGAGCACCTGGAGGGCGGGGACGTGCTGCTGCTGGCACCCGGGGTGCTGGCGGTCGGCGTGGGCGAGCGGACGACCCCGGCCGGCGCCGAACGCCTCGGCCGGCAGGTCTTCGCCGCCGGGCTGGCCCACACCATCCTTGTGGTGCCGATCGCCCAGAAACGCGCCACCATGCACCTGGATACCGTGTGCACGATGGTCGACGTGGACGCGGTGCTGATGTATCCCAACATCGCCAGCACGCTCTCCGCGTACACGGTGATCGCTGGCGCGGACGGCGAGGACCCCCGGGTGGACGGGCCGGCACCGTTCCTGCGGGCCGCCGCCGACGCGATGGACCTCGACCTGCTCCGGGTCATCGACACCGGGCTGGACCCGGTCACCGCGGAACGCGAGCAGTGGGATGACGGCAACAACACCCTCGCCCTGGCACCCCGGCTCTGCGTCGGGTACGAGCGCAACACCGAGACCAACGCCCAACTGGAACGGGCCGGCATCGAGGTCATCCCGATCGCCGGCTCCGAGTTGGGCTCCGGTCGGGGTGGCCCGCGCTGCATGTCCTGCCCGATCACCCGCGACCCGCTACCCGTCGCCGGCTGAACGCGCGACGACCGGCCGGCCACCCGGCCGAGCGGGACGACCCTGGACGCCGCCAGGCCGGAGCGGGACGGCCGCACCCGGCGGAGCGGGACGGCCGCACCCGGCGGAGCGGGACGGCCGCGCCCGGTCGAGCGGGACGGCCGCGCCTGGCTCAGCGCAGGGTGAGCTGGCGGCCGAGCAGCCCCTGACGAGACCGGCGGCCGGCGGCGTCGAGTGGGTCGGTGACGGTGAGCGCCTCCGCGTACCGCTTGGCGAACTGCGCCACCGGCTCCTCCCACTCGGACGCCGGGGTCTCCTCCGGCAGGTCCCAGACCGGCACGAGTCGACCGTGCGCGCGGAACATGCCGGCGAACTTGGTCTGCTCGCCGAGCGTCAGCGTGCCGGCCGCGCCGAGGCGGGCCAGCGCGTCCAGGGCGGCGTCCTCGTCCTCCGGCAGCACCCAGCGCACGTGGGCCTTCTCCGGGACCTGACACCAGTACGCGGCCTTCGCCGCGGTCAGCCGCACCGTCGGGTAGATGGCCGCGTTCGCCCGCTCCAGCGACGCCTGGACGGTCGGATCGTCGGCGGCCCCGGGGTCGAGCCAGAAGTCGAAACCGTCGTGCATGGTGATGTCCAGCGGACCGTCCGCGAGGATGTCCTGCAGCCGGGGCCCGGGGCCGGGCAGCGGCGGCACGGAAACCTGGCCGCCCGGCTCGGCGCGCAGCGCGCTGAGCAACGCGTCGGCGAGGTCCCGGGAGACGTCGCCGGACTGCTGGTGGCGCTGGAGACCGATGAGCACGCGACCGTCGGGTTTGGTGATCGCCGGGGCGGCCATCGGCAGCACCGTGGCGAGCGTCGCCTCCCGGTCACCGAACTCCTCGACCAGGGCGGGCGCCAGCCGCAGCGGGGCGGAGGCGGCGGGCACCAATTCTCGTAGCGCGATCCATTCGGACTCGTCGACCAGCCCGTCGAACGGACGCGGCACGAAGACGTCCCGCACCTTGTCGCGGCGGGGGGTGGTGTCGGCTGCGGTGCGCTGGCTCTTTCGACGCTTGCTCACGGCGTCACAGCCTAGAGCCCCGAGCGGCACGCCGTGGCCGGGACCCGCCCGAGGCGTCCTCAGCCGGCCGGCACCAGGTCGGGTCGGGGTGCCGGCACCGGGTCGAACTCCGCCCAGACGCGTTGGCCCATGCCGTCCTGCTCGACGCCCCAACGGGTGGCCAGGCCGGCCACGATGTGCAGCCCGCGCCCGTCCGCAGCGTCCGGGCTGGCCGTCCGGAGCCGTGGCCCGGTGCTCGCGCCGCCGCCGTCGGTGACCCGCAGTTGGATCAGTGCGCCGTCGGCCGAGGGCCGCAGCCGCCAGGCGACCCGGATCACGCCGCCGGGCAGCGGCCGGGCGTGCCGCACCGCGTTGCCCACCAGCTCCGCGAGGACCGCTATCAGGTCCGCGAGGAGCGTCGGGGGTACGGCGTCCGCCAGTTCGGCGGCGAGCCGGTGTCGGGCCAGCCGTGCCCCGCCCGGGTGGTGGGGAACCACCACACACCAGGCTCGATCCCTCGCTGCCGCTGCCGCTGCCACCGTCGCCTCCACGTCGCGCCACCCCTGTCAACCGCGTGGTAGCCGCACCTCTGCGACCGTACCGCCGCCGGTCCTCGGACGTAGGGATACCCATCCATTCTGCTGTTCAACGATCCGGCGGACGAGATAGAGGCCGAGCCCGGCCCCCGGGTAGCCGCGACGGTCGCCGGACTCGCCCTGCCAGAACCTGTCGAATGCCCGTTCCACGTGCTCGGGTCGGATGCCGATGCCCTGGTCGCTGACCCGGAACGCCACCAGTTGGCCGTCGACCGAGGCGGTGATCTCGATGGGAGACTCCGGTGCCGAATATTTACCGGCGTTCGTCGTCAACTCGGTCAGCACGGTGGCCAGGCTGGGCCGGTGACCGAGCGCCTTGGGCAGGTCGCTCGGGAGGCGGAGCACCAGCCGGCGGCGCAGCTCCGCCGGCAGGTCCACGACGGCGGAGCGCAGCGCCTCACCGAGGTCGAACGGGGTGGGAGGGTCGTCGCCCGGCCCCACCTCGGCCGCCGAGCTGAGCAGCCGGTCGACCAGTCGGGCCAGTTCGTTGGCGCGTTGCCCGATCACCCGGGCCGCCTGCCGTCGGTCGACGTCGGTCAGTGACTCCCAGTGGTCGGTGAGGGTGTCCGCGTACCCCTTGATGACGGTGACCGGGGTGCGCAGCTCGTGGCTGGTCACCGCGACGAACAGCTCCCGGTCGTGGTCGCGGCGCTGCTGGTCGGTGATGTCGCGGAAGGTGACCACCCGCAACGTGCCCGGCCCGGGCAGTTCGCCGGAGGTGATCCGCAGCCAGCGGCCGTCCGGCATCCGATGGTCCCGGACCTGCCCGGAGGGCGGCAGCGGGAACGGCAACGGGCGGCTCAGCGCCTGCTCGACCGTGCGGCCGGTGACCTGGGCGGCGGCCGGGTTCCAGAGCCGGACGTGCCCATCCCGGTCGACGACGGCCAGCCCGTCGGCGAGGGCCGCCACGACCGGGCCGTCGCCGTGCACCGGCAGGCCACTCTGGTCGCCGTACATGTGCGCGACGCAGGACGCGAGGTAGGCGACCACCCCCTGCTGGTCGGCGCTCGGCTCGTCATCGCCCGGATAGAGCGCGTGCAGGCTGCCGACGGTGTGACCGCCGATCTCGGCCCGGGAGACCACCATTCTGCGCAGCCCGCTGCCGGCCAGTTCACCTGCCAGCTTGCCGTTGAGGTCACCCACCCGCACCTGGCGCACCCGTGGCCCGGAGAGCAGGCAGACGGTGTCCGGGTCGTCGACCGCCAACGGTCGGCCGAGGGCCCATTCCGCCACGCCGGTCGCGGCGATCACGCGACCACCGGTGGGACCGAACTCGACGAACGCCATCCCGGTCGCGCCGAGCGCCGGCTGGGCCACCCGGAGCAGGTGGGTGAGGACCGGCAGGCCCGCGTCCCCCGAGTTGATCATCTCGATCACGACGGTGTGGCCGGCGAGGAGAGCGGGGAAATCGATACGCTCCGGCATGTGCCGAGTCTGCCCCGCCGACCCGGTTTTGGGCACCCCCGCCCGGCCGATGGGGTCAGCGGTCCAGCCGGGCGAGGGCGTACGCCGGGCGGTCGGTGATGATCCCGTCCACCCCGGCGGCAAGCACCAGCTCCAGGTCGGTGGGTTCGTTGACCGTCCAGACGTACACCTGGTTGCCGGCCGCCCGCAGCGCGGGCAGCAGTTGCGGGCGGGCCTGGACCAGGCCGATGCCCGGCCCGGCGATCCGGGTGCCGAACGGCAGCCGACCCAACCGCAGCCAGCGCGGCAACACCTCCAGCAACAGCACGGTGGGCAGCGTCGGGGCCAGCTCGCGCATCCGACGGACCGCCAGCGGGGAGAACGACATGACTGTCACCTGCACCGGGTCGTCCGGCGTGGGGTCGGCCAGCCCGTACCGGCGCAGCAGGTTGACCAGTCGCCGTTCCACGTTCGAGCCGTAGCGGGACGGGTGCTTCGTCTCCACCAGCAGCCGGACCGGCCGTCCGGCGGCGAGCACCGCGTCCAGGAGCCGGGCCAGGGTCAGCAGCCGGGTGTGCGACTCGTCCGGCGGCAGGTCGCCGTCGGGCGCGCTGCCCGGGTGCCACGAGCCGAAGTCCAGGGCGTCCAGCTCGGCGAGCGTACGCGCGCTGACCAGACCGCGACCGTTGCTGGTGCGGTCGAGTCGTCGGTCGTGCACACAGACCAGGTGCCCGTCCCGGGTCAGCCGGACGTCGCACTCCAGGCCGTCAGCGCCCTCGTCCAGGGCGCGCAGGTACGCGGCGAGGGTGTGCTCGGGTAGGTCGAACGAGGCGCCGCGGTGCGCGAAGACCAGTGGTCCGCCCATTCCGCGGCCTCAGATGACCTGGCCGGGCTGCCCGTTCGCGTCGACCACAGGTCGGCCGACGGCAGCCCACTGGCGCATCCCGCCGTCGGCGTTGCGCACCTGCTCCCAGCCGTTGTTGATCAGGTAGGCGACGACCTGGGCGGAGCGACCGCCGGAACGGCAGACGACAGCCACCTCCCGGTCGGTGGGCACCTCGGCCAGCCGGGTCGGCAACTCCATCATCGGCAGGTGGTGGGCGGTGGGCGCGTGGCCGGCCGCCCACTCGTCGTCCTCCCGCACATCCAGCAGGTAGGTCTCGTCGGCGATCTCGGTCACGGGCACGGTGGGAACCTGGGGTCCGAACACAGGAAGCAACACTAGATCCTCGTGGCCCGGTTCGGCACCGACCGGGCCGTCGGCACCGTCACAACCGGGTCACCCAGCGCGGGTTGGCCTGGGCCCAGGCCGGCACCTGGGTGCCGCGAATCGCCTCGAAGAGCCCGTTGCCCCCGTTGTCCAGCACCACGTACGAGACCTCGTCGATGGTCTGCGGCGAGGAGGGCACCTGAACGCCGCGCATCCCGTCGGGCGGCAGCGCGCGCAGCGCGAGGAGCAGGTCCTCCAGTGGTACGCCGTTGGTGTCGACTGTCAACGAGCCGCCGACCGCCCGGAGCACCTGGTCCAGTTTGACGGGGTTGTTCCGCAGGTCCGCCTTGCCGGCGCTGTCCAGCATCGCCCGGAGCAACTGTTGCTGGTGGTGTTGCCTGTCGTAGTCCCCGCCGGGCAGGTCGTAGCGCTGTCGGACGTAGTCCAGCGCCTGCGCACCGTCCATCTGCTGGCAGCCGGTGGGGAAGACCCGGTTGGTGTGGATTGAGCGCACCTCGGTGTCCACGCACATCTGCACCCCACCGAGCAGGTCGATGACCTTCCGGAAGCCGGAGAAGTCGATCAGCGCGGCGCCGTCGAACCGGATTCCGGTGAGCCGGTGCAGGGTGGCGGAGAGCAGTTGGGCGCCGGCCTGCCCGCCGCCGCCGTGCTCGTACGCCGCATTGATCTTGTCTTGGCCGCCGCCGAAGCCGTTCGTGGGCGGGATGGCGACCAGCAGGTCACGCGGGATGGAGACCAGGTACGCCTCCCGCTGGCCAGCGGGGACGTGCACGATGAGGATGGTGTCCGAGCGTTGGTCCGGGCCGGTGTCGTTAGGGCGTCGGTCGGAGCCGACCAGGAGATAGTTGAGCGGCCCGTCCAGGTCGGTGCGGGCGGTGCGGGCGTCGGGGTCGAGCAGTTGCTCCTTGGTCACCGTGCGGTCGTACCGGTGGCTGAGCATCTTGAGACCGGTCATGGCGAGCCCGGCCAGCAGGACGAGGACCAGGCCGACGCCGAGCAGGATCCGCGGCCCGCGGGCGCGAGATGGCCGGGCGGACGGGGCCGCTCCGGCCCGGCCCGCTGCGTTCCGTCCCCACCTGGACGTGACCGCCTCCCCGCAGCCGATACGTGAAACCTGCTCACGTCAGGCTACGGGCGGTGACGAGGTCGTCGCTGGCTTTCCGCGACCACCGGTCCTACTTGCGGGTGGAGATCACCTCGGGGTGGGTGAAGACGAACTCGGCGAGTTTGTCCTGCTTGACGGCCCGGAACATGGCCATCGTCTCTTCGCTCAGGCCCTCGGTGTTGTTGGTGTTGGCGTGGAAGGTGCCGTTGTTGGTCTTGAGCATGGTCAGCTCGTTGCCGGTGACCCCACGCATGGTGAAGATGAAGTCCTCGATCGGCACGCCGCCGGTGTCCAGCACGAACGCCTTGCCCGCCGCCTTGATCAGGTTGTTCATCTTGGCCGGGTTGGACAACATCCCGCCCTCGGTGGCCTTCTTGGCCATCGCCTTGATCAGCTGCTGCTGGTTCGCCTGCCGGTCGTAGTCGCCGTTCTTGAGGGACTTGCGCTGGCGGGAGTAGTCGAGCGCGGCCCAACCCTCCATCTCCTGGCAGCCCTTCTTGTGCACCACCGGGGTCCGCTGCTTGCCGGTCTTCTTGGCGTCCGCGTTCCACATCGGCTTGCCGTCGACGTACGACATGTGCAGCGACTTGACCTCCTGGCTGACGCAGATCCGCACCGTGCCCAGGGTGTCGATGACGTTCTTGAAGCCACCGAAGTTGATGATCGCCGCGCCGTCGAAGCTGATCCCGGTGAGCTGCTTGATCGTCTGGGCCATCAGCTGGGCGCCACCCTCCCAGCCGCCGCCGTTGGCCGCACCGGCCTGGAACGCGGCATTGATCTTCCCGCTGCCGCCGCCGTAGCCGCTCTTCTTGAACGCGGGAATCTGCGCCTCGGTGTCCCGGGGGATCGAGATCAGGTACGCCTGGTCGTGGGTGGCCGGAATGTGCAGGACGATGATGCTGTCCGAGCGGACGTCGTCGGCGGCCCAGCGCTCCCGCGCGTCCACGCCGAGCAGCAGCATGTCGATCGGGCCGTCCAGGCTCGCACCGCCCTCGGCGTCGGACTTGCCGGCGTCACCCAGCAGGTTGCCCTTCGCGATGCCGCCGGTCGCCTGCCCGATCAGCGCCTTGCTGCCGACGATGGCCACGCCGCTGCTCAGCATCAGCACGGCGCCGAAGATCACTGTCAGCCTGGCCCAGAGCGGGTCCTTGCGCTTGGTCCGCTTCTTCGACCCACCGCCACCCGGGCGGTCGCCCCCGCCACCACCGCCGGGCGGGCGCGAGCCCGGCCCGCCGCCCGAGGGGCGCGCCTGCACGGGTATGGCCGCAGCGACTCGACCGCTGGGGGCGGCGGACCCGGGGGAAGAAGGGCGACGACTGGCCTGAACCGGCATTCGTGCTCCAGCTCGTGATCAGGAGGGGGCGGCACCACTGTACGTACATCAAATCGACTTGGCGAGTTCATCCCGGGTCAATCCGGACGTCGAATTTCGCAGACTCGGTCGATCGTCGCCGCTCGATGACCCGAACGGCTGGTGCCCGCCGGGCCGGGGTCAGCCGCCGTCGTTGCTCTTCGGCGGGTTGGCCTTGACCCAGTCGGCCATCGTGTCCGCCGACATGGCCTGGTACATCGCGAGCGCCTTCTCCCGGTCCGACACCACCACCGACTCGCCGTTGATCGTCTCGCTGCCCGAGTTCGGACTGGTCACAAAGGTGAGGTTCTGGCCGCGCAGGTTACGGAACTGCAGCGCCATGTCTGTAACCGAGAAAGTCTGGTCGACGGTTACGGCTGCGGTCACCGACTTGAGGAAGTCGTTGAGCTTCTTCGGGTTCGCCAGCGTGCCGGTGCTGGCCGCCTTGTCCATCAGTGCCCGAAGGAACTCCTGCTGGTGCCGCATCCGGGCGAAGTCCCCGTCCGGGAACTGCTTGCGCTGCCGGATCCAGTCCAGGGCCTCCGCGCCGTCCATGTGGTTGGTGCCCTTGGTGAACGTCCGGTACGGCTTGTGGATCGAGGTGATGGTGCGCTCCACCTTCAGGTCCACCCCGCCGAGGGCGTCGGTGACCTCCTTGAAACCGCCGAAGTCGATTGCCATCACGTGGTCGATCCGAACGTCGGTGAAGCACTCCACGGTGCGTACCGCCAGCGGCAGCCCACCGAACGCGAACGCTGCGTTGATCTTCGCGCGCGAACCGGAGCCGCAGTCCGCGCCGGCGCTCTCCGGGATCGGCACGTACAGGTCCCGGGGGATGGAGACCAGGTAGGCCTCCTGGTGGTCGGCCGGGATGTGCATGACGATGATCGTGTCGGCACGCCACTGACTCTTGCTGTCGACAGGCGCGTCCGGGTCCCGCGAGTCGCTGCCGACCAGCAGGATGTTCAGCGCGCCGTCGACGGTCTTCGCCGGCCGGCCACCGGTGATCTCCGCGAACGGGTCGGTGCGGGCCAGGTCACTGTTGAGGTTGCGGGCGTACAGCCAGGCGCCGACGCTGCCGAGCAGCGCCAGCACCAGCACCGCGGCCCCGGCCACCAGGGCGATCCGACCCCAGCGCGGTCGTGGGCCGCGCCGCCCCGGCCCACCGGCGCCACCCGGGCCGTCGGGCCCGGTCGGCCCCGCCGGGCCGCCGGAGCGAGGCTGCTCCTCGTCGTACGACGGGTAGAAGCGCGCCTCGGTCGGACGGGCACGCCCGGAGGCGCCCCGGTCGGGGCCAGGCACCGACGCGCGCCCGGCGCTGCGGTGCAGGTACGGATGCGGGACGCCGGCAGACGAGGTCGCGGACATGTAACTCAGGGTACGTAGCGGAAGCCACCGCCGCCTTCAGGCGACACTCAGCGGCGGGCGTACGCGAAGATCCGGTTACCCTAGCCGCGTCCGGAAGTACTCGATCGTGCGTCGCAGGCCATCTTCGGGCGCGACCGACGGCTCGTATCCGAGCAGTTCACGGGCGAGTGTGAGATCCGGCCGGCGCATCTCCGGGTCGTCCGAGCTGCGGGTGACATAGGTCACCTTCGAGGTGCTGTCGGAGAGCGACACGATCAACTCGGCGAGTTGCCGCATGGTCAGCTCGTGCTCGGTGCCGCAGTTGACCGGGCCCGTCTCGGTCGAGTCGAGCAGCAGCAGGATGCCGCGCACCAGGTCCTCGACGAAGCAGATGGACCGGGTCTGGTTGCCAGTGCCGTGCACGGTGATCGGCTCGCCGCGCAGTGCCTGGGAGATGAACGTGGGGATGGCGCGGCCGTCGTCCGGGCGCATCCGCGGGCCGTACGTGTTGAAGATCCGCACGATCGCCGCGTCGAGCCCGCGGTAGCGGTGGTACGCCATCGTCGCGGCCTCGGAGAAGCGCTTGGCCTCGTCGTAGACGCTGCGGACCCCGATCGGGTTGACGTTGCCCCAGTAGGTCTCCCGCTGCGGGTGCTCCTTCGGGTCCCCGTACGCCTCCGAGGTGGAGGCCATCAGGAACCGGGCGCCGTCGGCGGTCGCGCGCTCCAGCAGGTGCAGGGTGCCCACCGAGCCGACCCGGAGGATCTCCACCGGCAGTTGGGCGAAATCGGTGGGGCTGGCCGGTGAGGCCATGTGCAGGATCGCGTCGAACCGCTCGGTCAGCGCCGGGTGGTGGGTCGGCAGGCCGTCGGAGATGTCCGCCTCGACGAGGGTGAAGGTCGGCCGGTCCAGCAGGTGGGCGACGTTCTCCTTGGAGCCGGTCACGAAGTTGTCCAGCGCCACCACAGTGCAACCTCGGGCGATCAGGGCGTCCACCAGGTGCGACGGGACGAAGCCAGCTCCGCCGGTGACGAGGACGCGGTGACCGGGACCAAAGCGCTCAGCAACCTTCATACCGCTCAGCCTACCGACAGCCGAATTTGCGGAAGGGGTCCCCTGTTGACGTCGCGCGTCGACAGGGGACCCCTCTCCAGAGGTGGCGCGGTCAGTGGGCGCCAGCGCCGGTGAGGGCGCGCACCTCCAGCTCCGCGTACTTGTCTTCGTCGTGCTCCTTGGAGATGACGGTGCCGATCCACCCGCAGAGGAAACCGAACGGGATGGAGAGGATGCCCGGGTTGGACAGCGGGAACCACTGCCAGTCGTGGTCCGGGAACATCGAGGTCGCCGCACCGGAGACCACCGGCGAGAAGAACACCAGCAGTACGGCCGAGAGTAGCCCGCCGTAGATCGCCCACACCGCGCCGGACGTGTTGAACCGCCGCCAGAAGAGGCTGTAGAGGATTGCCGGCAGGTTGCCCGAGGCGGCGACGGCGAAGGCCAGCGCCACCAGGAACGCCACGTTGAGGTTCTGCGCGTAGATCGACAGGGCGATCGACACCGCGCCGATCACCAGGGCGGAGATCCGGGCGACCCGCACCTCCTGCCGCTCCGACGTTTCACCCTTCTTCAGCACGTTCGCGTAGAAGTCGTGCGCCAGGCTGGACGACGACGCCAGTGTCAACCCGGCGACCACCGCGAGGATGGTGGCGAAGGCGACCGCCGCGATGATCGCCAGCAGGGCTGCCCCACCGAGGTCGCCGCCGAAGAAGTCGATGCCGAGCGCTTCGGCCAGCTGCGGCGCGGCGGTGTTGCCGGCCTTGTCCTGTGCCGTGATCGCCTGGCTGCCGACCAGCGCCGCCGCACCGAAGCCGAGGGCCAGGGTGAGCAGGTAGAAGGTGCCGATGATGCCGATCGCCCAGAGCACGCTCTTGCGGGCCGCCTTCGCGGTCGGCACCGTGTAGAAGCGGATCAGGATGTGCGGCAGACCGGCGGTGCCGAGCACCAGGGCGATGCCCAGGGACAGCAGATCGACCTTGTTGTAGAAGGTCTGCGTCGAGTTGCCGGCGACCTCGACGCCGTACCGCAACCCGGGTTCGAGGAACGCGCTGCCCTTGCCGGATGCCTCGGCCGCCTGGCCCAGCAGCTCCGACAGGTTGAAGTTGAACTTCGCCAGCACCAGGATGGTCATCAACAGCGCACCGCTCATGAGCAGGAACGCCTTGACGATCTGTACGTAGGTGGTGCCCTTCATGCCACCCACTGTGACGTAGATGATCATCAGCGCGCCGACCATGATGATGGTCGCGATCTTCGCGGTGTCCGCGTCCATGCCGAGGAAGGTCGTGCCCGGCCGGATGCCGAGCAGCAACGCGACCAGCGCGCCGGCACCCACCATCTGCGCGAGCAGATAGAAGATCGACACCGTGATGGTGGAGACCGCCGCCGCCGTCCGCACCGGACGCTGACGCATCCGGAAGGCCAGCACGTCCGCCATCGTGTACCGGCCCGAGTTCCGCAGCAGCTCGGCGACCAGCAGCAGGGCCACCAGCCAGGCGACCAGGAAGCCGATCGAGTAGAGGAAGCCGTCGTAGCCGTACAGCGCGATGATGCCGGCGATACCGAGGAACGAGGCGGCCGACATGTAGTCGCCACCGATCGCCATGCCGTTCTGGAAGCCGGAGAAGGACCGGCCGCCCGCGTAGAAGTCGGTCGCCGTCTTGGTCTGCCGGCTGGCCCAGATGGTGATGCCCAGGGTCACCGCCACGAAGACCAGGAAGAGCGTGATGGTCAGGTTGCGGGCGGTGTGATTGCCCGCCTCGGCCGCGAGGAACGTCTCAACCGCGAGGACCCTGCTCATGGGTCACCTCCCCGATCTCGGCGCGGATCCGGTCCGCGACGGGGTCGATCTTCCGGTCCGCGTACCGCGAGTAGAGCCAGGCGATCAGGAACGTGGAGACGAACTGCAGCAGGCCGAAGACCAGCGCGACGTTGATGTTGCTGCCGAACAGCTTCGTGCCCATGAAGTCCCGGGCGTACGCGGAGAGAATGACGTAGAGCGCATACCACAGGAAGAAAGCGACGGTCATCGGGAAGACGAAGCCGCGCAGCGCACGCCGCAGCCCGGCGAACTCGTCCGACCGTTGTACGGCCAGGTACTTGTCCGACTGGGAAGCAGCCGGAGCGGGTGTGTCCGTGGACATCTGTGGATCACCACCTTCACAGGCGTCAGGGGAGTTTCGCGCACCGTAAAGAGCGCACTCCCCGGCAGGGAAGGCTGAGATCGACGCCGGTCGGCGAGTGCGCCGAGCGGTTGGCTGGCTGCGCCAAGTGACTCAGGTCACTGCGGTGATCGGTCGCCCCGGGCGAGGCGTCCGGTCAGGCCGGCAGTTCGTGATAGCGACCGCGGTAGTGCAGCAGCGGAACGGCCTCCTCGGCCAGGTCGACGGCCTCGATCGTGGCCTCGACCAGCAGGCCCCAGCCGTACTCCCGGGCGGTGTCCAGTCGACACCCGGCCCAGCCGCCGGCGTCCGCCGGGACCGGCCCGTACGGCGTCTCGGTCCACCCGCCGGTGGCGAAGAGCCCGCCCGGGGCGGGAAAGAGGCCGGCGAACCGGTCGGCGAGTTGCCGATGCGGCGGGCCGAGCGGCGTGACAGCGAACCGGCCCGACTCCTCGACGGCCGCCCAGAGGTCGGACTCCGGGTCGATCAGCCCGAGCAGCCGGTCCGGTTCCCCCTCGGCCACCAGGGTGGACGAGACGGTCAGCCCGGCCGGACCGGGTGCCGTCCAGAGGGTCACCGGTGCGGCGAGACGACCACGCAGTCGGCGTACCTGTGAGCGCTGCCCGGTCGGCACCGCGAACGGATCGGTGTGGTGGATCTCGGCACCCGGCTCATGATTCACGTGAAACATTGTGACCCGCCCCGCCCGTCGCCCGAACCCGACCGGCGAAGGAGCGGATCAGGTCAGCGACCTCGTCCGCTCGCGTGTCGAGCACGAAGTGCCCCCCGTCGAGCACGTGCACCTCCGCCCCCGGCACGTCGGAGCGGTACGCCTCGGGCTCGGTGACCTCGAACGAGGTGTCGTACCTACCCCAGACGACAAGCAGTGGCGGCTGGGTCCGGCGGAGCCAGTCCTGCCAGGTCGGGTACGAGGCGACGTTGGTCCGGTAGTCGTACTGGAGGTCCACTTGACGCTCGATCTCCCCCGGGCGACTGAGGAAGGCGTGCTCGTCGACCCACAGGTCGGGGTCGTACCGCTCCGGGTCCGGATCGTTGCCGACGTGCCGGGTCCGGATCGCCGCCATCGAGAGGATGTTCTCCCGGACCGTCGCCTCGTGTGCGGCCCGGTCCTGCCAGAAGGCCCGGCGGGTGCCCCAGAGCGGGCCCAGCCCGGTGTCGTGGGCCACCGCGTTCTGCACGATGAGGCCGCGCAGGCGACCCGGATCGGCGAGGGTCATCCGGAACCCCACCGGCCCGCCGTAGTCCTGCACGTAGAGCAGGTAGCGCTCAGCGCCGACGGCGGCGGTGAAACCCGTCATCGTCTCGGCGATCCGGTCAAAGGTGTACGGGCTTCGCGGATCGGGGGCGGCGCTGTGCCCGAAGCCGGGGTAGTCGGGCGCGATCAGCCGAAACTGGTCGGCGAGCCGGTCGAACAACGGCTCGAACATGCGCGACGAGGACGGGAAACCGTGCAGGAGCAGCAGTACGGGCGCGTCCGGTGCCCCCGCCTCCCGGTAGAAGATCGAGAGCCCGTCGACGACGACGCTGCGGTAACGCCTGTGCGAGCCCATGCCGACTGCCCCCTCGTCCCGACTGCTCGCACCATAACGAGGGACGGGTGCCCCCGACCGGCGTTCGGCCGGACGGGGACGGCCCGCGCTCAGCGGCGCGGCGTGACAGTGGCCAGCAGCTCCGGCTGGCGGCGGTCCAGCACGTCACCGGCCAGGTACGCGCCCAGCAGCGCCGCGCCCAGCCCGTACCCGACGCCGACCGGCAGGGCCAGCCAGAGCCAGGCGTCGCCGAGCAGCGCGGCGGCCACCACCATCGGCACCGCGGCGACCGCCGAGGCGAGCATGGTCAGCAGGGTGAGCAGCCCCTTCGTGAGGCCCGCGCCACTGTTCATCGCGAACGGGTTGCTCGTCTCCGGCAGCGAGTACGCCCCGAGCACCGAGACCAGGCTGTTCACCGCCAGCCCGGCGCCGTAGGTGGCGACCAGGCTGCCGAAGGTGAGCCCGATCCAACCCGGTCGACTGAGCAGCACCGACAGCAACACAGATACGAACGCCAGCATCGGCAGCACGTACAGCGAGAAGGCCGTCATCCGCGCCCGCAGCTCGACCCAACCGGGCACCCCGGCCACCACGTTCGCGGCGTACGCGCTGCCGTCGAAGCCGAACTGGTTGGCCAGGGTGGCGGCGGCGAGCACACCCACGAGAACCATCGAGATGGTGACCACGACCGGTGAGCTGTCGCTGGCAGCCGCCGTCAACCCCCCGCTGTCCATGGCCGCGAAGTCCCCGCCCGTAACGTTGATGAACACGGGTACGAAGATGCCGACCACTGCGATCGTGATCAGGTTGGCCCGGCGGCGTGCGTCCCGCCACCAGTAACGCGCCTCCCGGGCGACCAGGGCACCGAACCGGTCCCGGCCGGCCCAGCCGGCGACCCGGGGGAACAGTTGGGCGACAGCGCCACCGGCGACTCCGCGTCGCACCGGAGCCTTACCGGCGCTCGCCGCACCCACCATCGCCGACTCGAGCGACCGGGACCACCAGGCCAGCAAGGCGCCCAGCGCCGCCACCGTGATCAGCAGCTTGACCGGTGCCGCCCACACCCGCCCCTGGGCCACGTCGATGCCGACGGTCCACGGGGCGCCCAACGGCGTCCAACCGATCACGGTCGCCACGCCGACGAGCCGGTCCCAGTCCGCCTCGCGCAGCGCGGCGAGGCCGAAGACCTGCAACGGGCCGAGCAACGCGGCCGTCACCGCCAGCAGCACGGCCGCCAGGTCGCGGACCCGCCGGGACCGCAACATGCTGGCGAACGCGCTGGTCACCGCCCGGCTGGCGGCCACGCAGAGCAGCAGCCCGGCGAGCACACCCACGACGGCGACCAACCCCGCCGACCAGCCACCCAACGACCAGGCGGTCAGCACCAGCCCGAACGACGCCATGAGCACCGCCAGCACCGGCACGCTGATCAGGGCCGCCACGAACAGGCCGGTCACCAACGTGCGCCGGGGCAGCGGCAGCAGCGCGAACCGGGCGGGGTCGAGTGTCTCGTCCACACCGAAGAAGACCAGTGGCAACAGCAGCCAACCGAGCACCAGCAGCCCGCCACCCGCCGCCGCGACCAGCACCGCGTACCGGCCGTTGCCGGTCAGGCCCGGGGCGGCGAAAAGGAAGAACCCGGCGGCGGCGAACCAGAGCCCGAGCAACGCGCCGCCGACGAACAGGGCGATCCGCCAGCCCTGGCCCCGAAAGTTGTTGCCCATCACCCGCAGCTTGAGCCGCACGAAGTGTCGAGCGGAGACCGGCCGTGCCGGCGCGGCGGGGGTGGCGTCCGCGTTCACTGGGAGAGCCACGACAACTCCTCGCCCGTCGCGGTGCGCCCGCCGACCACCTCGACGAAGACCTGCTCCAACGAGCGACCGCCACGGACCTCGTCGATGGTCCCGACCCGCTTGATGGTGCCGCCGGCCAGGATCGCCACGTGCGAACAGAGCCGCTCGACGACCTCCATCACGTGACTGGAGAACACCACAGTGCCGCCGCCGGCCGCATATCGGGTGAGGATGTCCCGGATCAGCGCGGCGGAGACCGGGTCGACAGCCTCGAACGGCTCGTCCAACACCAGCACCCGAGGGCCGTGCAGCAGCGCGCAGGCCAGGCCGATCTTCTTCTTCATGCCCGCCGAGTAGTCCACCACAAGCGTCCGACCGGCGTCGCCGAGCGCCAGCACGTCCAGCAGCTCGGCGGCCCGCTGGTCGACCACCGCCGGGTCCATCCCGCGCAACAACCCGTTGTACGCCAGCAGCTCCGCCCCGGTCAGCCGGTCGAACAGCCGGACCCCGTCGGGCATCACGCCGAGCAGCCGCTTGGCGGTGACCGGGTCCTGCCAGACGTCGTGCCCGAGCACCCAGGCCGAGCCGGCGTCCGGCCGCAACAGCCCGACCGCCATCGACAGGGTGGTCGTCTTGCCGGCGCCGTTCGGGCCGAGCAGGCCATAGAAGGAACCGGCGGGGACGTCCAGGTCGACGCCGGCCACCGCGATCGTGCCGTCGAACCGCTTGGCCAGGCCACGCAGTGCGAGCGCGGGGTGCTCAACAGTCATGCGCCGACGTTAACCGTCGATCGCCAGTCCCGCCGTCCGGCATCGGGCGGACCCGCGATCATCCCCGAGGCGGACGGCTGCCAGCCGCCGGGGCGCTGGTGATCATGGTGGGAGGCGTCGCGGCTGCTCTGCTCACTGCATCCGGAGAGCCTCCGGGGTGTGCAGGCGGAGCATGGTGGCGGCGACGTCCGCCGGGGCCCGGCGGCGGGTCGCCATCGACACGGCGACCATCACTGTGAACGCCAGCGGCACCGTCCAGGCGGCCGGTTGCGCGATGAGCGTGGCCGGCCAGCCGGACAGCGGTGGGCCGAGCACGGTGACCAGCACCGCGCCGATCGCCGCGCCGCCGCCGACCACCACGCCGGCGGTGGCGCCCACGTCGGTCAGCCCGCGCCACCAGATGCCGAGCACCAGCAGCGGACAGAAGCTCGACGCGGCGACCGCGAAGGCCAGCCCGACGACCTGCGACACGTCCAGTCCGGAGACGTGCAGCGCCAGCACCGCCGGCACGCCACCGGCAATGACCGTGGCCAGCCGGAACCCGCGTACCGAGCCGCGACCGAGCACGTCCGTCGAAATCACCCCGGCGACGCTGGTCAGCAGGCCGGACGAGGTGGAGAGGAACGCCGCGAACGCGCCCGCGGCGACGAGCGCGGCGAGCAGCCGCCCGACCAGCCCGTCGCCGAGGGCAGCGCCGGGTAGCAGCACCACCACCGCGTCGGTCTGGCCGCTGAGCAGCAGTTGCGGTGTGTAGATCCGACCGAGCACCCCGTACAGGGTGGGCAGCAGGTAGAACACGCCGACCAACGCGAGCACGACCAGGGTGGTCCGGCGGGCCGCCGCGCCGTCCGGATTGGTGTAGAAGCGCACCAACACGTGCGGCAGGCCCATGGTGCCCAGGAAGGTGGCCAGGATCAGCGAGTACGTGGCGAACAGGCCCCGGTCGTCGTCACCGGCGGCGCTGGGCAGCAACCAGTCGTTGGCATCGGTGGCCACCCCGGCCACGTCCGGCACCGGATCACCGGCAGCGAAGGTCAACTCGTCGCCGGGGCGTACCTCTCGGATGTCACCGTCGGGCAGGGTGAGGGTCGCGCGGTGCTCGACCACGACTGTGGTCGCGGTCCGGAACGTCGGCCCGTCGGGCGGGGTCACCGCCGGCCGGCCGTCGGCCTGCCACTGCAGGGCCAGGAAGATCACCGGTACGGCGAGAGCGGTCAACTTGAGCCAGTACTGGAACGCCTGCACGAAGGTGATCGCGCGCATTCCGCCCAGCGCCACGTTCGCGGTGACCACGGCCGCCACCAGCAGGGCTCCGAGGGGGTACGGGGAGCCGGCCACAGTGGCCAGGGTCAGCCCGGCGCCCTGGAGTTGCGGCACCAGGTACAGCCAACCAATGAAGATCACGAAGGCGGTGGCCAGGATGCGGAGTCGGCGCGACCCCAGCCGCAGCTCACAGAAGTCGGGCAGGGTGAACGCCCCGGACCGGCGCAACGGCGCGGCCACGAAGAGCAGCAGGGCCAGGTAGCCGGCGGCGAACCCGACCGGGTACCAGAGCACGTCCACGCCGTACTTGAGGACCAGCCCCGCGATGCCGAGGAAGCTCGCCGCCGACAGGTACTCCCCGCCGATGGCGGCGGCGTTCCACGTCGGGCTGATCGCCCGGGACGCCACCAGGAAGTCGGACGTGGTCCGGGCCAACCGCAGACCGTAGAAGCCGATCCCCACGGTGACCAGGGTGACCGCCACGATGGCCGGGACCACGAAGTCGTTGCCCACCTCAGTGCTCCGGCCGTTGCACCAGGTCGGTGAAGTCCTGCTCGTTGCGCTCGGCCAACCGCACGTACGCCCAACCCACCCCGATCAGGAACGGGAAGGAGGCCACCCCGAGCAGCAGCCACGGCAGGTTGACGCCGGCGACTGTGGTCCGGCCGAGCGAGGGCGCGATCGCGAACAGCCAGGGCAACCCGCCCAACCCGATGGCCACCACCAGGGACAGCCGCAGCGCCAGCGCGAGTTGGGCTCGAACCAGGCCACGGACCAGCGCCTCGCCGACCTGGGTCTGCTGGGCCAGCTCGGCGCGGGTCCGCTCGGCGCGGGTGTCCTGCCTGGTGATTTCGGCCAGCACGATCCGGGACCGCCGGGGCGGCGGCACCGCACCGCCCGACCCCACATCAGGGAGTTGCTTGGCCATCCCGGCAGTCTCGCCGGCCGGGCGCGATTGTCAAGCGTTCACGCTCACCAGCGTCGCAGTCCGGGGCAGTCGGTCACGCTGGCGCTCACCCGGATCGTGTCGAGAACCCGCCGGGCCCGCTCCCTGCCGAGGTTCGCCACCCAGAGGCCGTCCCGGGGCAGCTCGGCGGCGATCTGCCCCAGCGCGCAGGAGCGCATCGGCTCGGGCAAACGACTCAGGGCCGGTACGGCGTCGGCCGACAGCCCGGACAGGTAACTGACGTCCAACCGGCCGGTCTCCAGGTAGCGGTCGACGTTCCGTTCGGCGATCAGGCGATCCGGGTTGAGCACTGCCAACCCGAGCAGCGCCAGCACCGCTGTGCCGACCACCAACCGGGGCAGCCAGTCGGCCCGCAACCGCGCCACGGCCACCCCGACCAGGACGAAGAGCAACCCGAGCCAGAGTTCGACTGTCGACACGACGAGCCGCAGCCGGGTGGCACCGTACGCGTCGGCGTAGACCTGCATCCGGTAGAGCGCCGAGGCGACGATCACCAGACTGAGCGCGGTGAGCGTGCCGAGCAGGACGCGGACCAGCAGCCGGTCCCCCCGGGTGGCCTTCGGCGCCCGGCGGGCGGCGATCGCGATCACCAGCAGGGTGAGCGCGGTGACGGCGAGCAGTTGCCAGAACCCGCCGCGGGCGTACTGGGCGTAAGTGAGCCCGGCCGTCCGCAGCACGTGCCCCGCCCCGCCGAACAACACCGTCAGCTGGACCAGCACGAACACGGCGAACAGGGCGTCGAGCAACACCAGTGGGACTGTCCACTCCAGCCGGTGAGCCGGGCGCGACGACGCCGTCCGCAGGCCCTCCAGGTCGGGTGGGCGGCTGACCAGGTATGCCCCACCGAGCAGCACACCGCCGATCAGCAACAGTCGGAACGTCCAGCCGATCACGCCGGGCAGCGAGATGTCCGGCAGCAGGCCGGCGACCAGTTCGGCGAAGACCGCGTCGGCGGAGGAGAAGAGCAACCCGAACAGCGCCAGCAGGACGGCGGAGATCGCCAGGCTGGTGAGGATGCGCCCGAAGCCGATACCAGGCCCCGCTGGACGGGTGTCGCGTACTCCGCGTACCGCCCACGGGAGCGCCCGTACCGTCGCGGCCGGCGGCAGCACCACGGCGACCAGCATCCCGAGCGTGCTTCGCGCGCCGGTCACCGCGAGGGCCCCGGTCACCGCGGCCGCGAGCAGGCAGAGGGCGAAGAGCCAGCCGGCGGCCCGGACCGTACCGACGGCTGTCAACGCGACCGTTGCGGCGGCCCAGATGGCCTGTTCCGCCCGCCCCGGTGCCCCCGTGGCACCGGGACGGGCGGTGGCCGCCTGGACGGTCGGCTCGGGTGCGGAGGTCGGAGCCGCCTGGACGGTCGGCGCTGGTGCGGCGGTCGGTCCGGTCTTGACGGTCGGTGCGGGTGCGGCGGTCGGTCCTGGTGGAGCCGTTGGTGTCGCCTCGGCGGTCGGCGTGCTGGGGTCCGCCGCCGAGGCCGACATCCCGGAACGGACGACGCTGGCGGTGACCACTGCGGCGGTGACGGCCAGCGTGGCCACCAGCCAGCCGAGGCCGGGACGAACCATCGTCAGGATCGACGCGCCGACGACCGCCGCGGCCGTCAGTGCCCCCAATGCCAGCGGGCGGGCAGGTCCGGACGGCCCCGGCCAGCGGCGCTGGATCAGCGACGGGGGCCTGGGCAGGGCGGGTGCGACAGGCCACGGCTGAGGTCGGCCGGCGACAGGTGTGGCAGCCGGGCCGGGGCCGACGGCCGGGAAGACCTGCGGCCCGGTCGGCCCGGTGGCCGGGAGTGGGGTGCTGCCGGGGCTGGTCATGCGGCCTCTTCTCGGTATGGCCCGTCGCACGGGATGGTGACCTGGATGCGGCAGCCGGGCCGGTTACCCCGGTCTGGTCCGGCGGGATCGAGGACACCGATCCGCCCGCCGTGTAGTTCGACGACCCACCGGGCGATGGCCAGGCCGAGCCCGGTCCCGCCGCCGGCGGACCGGTCGCCGCGGGTGAAACGCTCGAACACCCGGGAACGCTCGGCCGGCGGAATGCCCTGGCCCTCGTCGCTCACCTCGAAGCGGAGCTGGTCGCCGTGTTCCTCGGCGCTCACCCGTACCGTGCCGCCGGGTGGGCTGTGTCGCGCCGCGTTGTCGAGGAGGTTCGCGAAGACCTGGTGCAGCCGCCACGGGTCCGCATTGACAGTCAGCGGTGCCGGCAGGTCGCGGAGCTGGAAGCGCACGTCCAGGCCGGCACCGGACGCGCTGGCCGTGGCGTGCTCCACCGCCTCGTCGAGGAAGTCCCCCACGTCGATGCGTACTCGCCGCAGCGGCACCACCCCGGCGTCGAGCCGGGACAGGTCGAGCAGGTCGGCGACGAGGTGCCCGAGACGTTCGGTCTGGGCCAACGCCGAACGCAGCGCCGCGGGTTCGGGGTCGGCCACCCCGTCCACCATGTTCTCCAGCACGCCCTGCAACGCGGTGATCGGCGTACGCAACTCGTGCGAGACGTTGGCGATCAGCTCCCGTCGACGCTGGTCGGCGGCGTGCAGATCCTCTGCCATCTTGTTGAACGCCTGGGCCAGCTCGCCGACCTCGTCGCGGGAGGTGGCGCGTACCCGACGTGTGTAGTCGCCGCGGGCCATCGCGCCAGCGGCGGCCGTCATGTCCCGCAACGGCGAGGTCATGCCGTGGGCGAGCACCTGCGACGTGAGCAGGGCGACGGCGATGGCGGTGGCCGAGGTGACCGGCGGTGGCCAGCCGATGCCGTACGAGAAGTAGGCCAGCCCGGCCGCACCGGAGGCGACCAGCAGCACACCCAGCTTCAGCTTGATGGAGCGCACCGGGTCCAGCGGTCGGGGCAGCAGCTCCAGCACCCGGTCCAGGCGGGTGAGCACTGTCGCCGTCACGACGGCAGCTCCAGGGCGTAGCCGACCCCGTGCACAGTGCGGATGAGATCGGCGCCCAGCTTGCGGCGTAGAGCCTTGATGTGGCTGTCCACGGTGCGGGTGCCGCTTCCGTCGCCCCATCCCCAGACCTCCGCGAGCAGCCGTTCCCGGGGGAGCACCGTGCGGGGTCGACCCGCGAGGTGGACCAGCAGGTCGAATTCGGTCGGGGTGAGGTGCACGTCCGCCCCGGCGCGGCGGACCCGGCGCTCGGCCTCGTTGATCTCGATGTCGCCGAGGCGGATGGCGGGCGGCGCGGGGGTGGCGGCGGCCCGCTCCATCCGACGCAGCAGGACGTGCACCCGGGCGGTGAGCTCCCGCATCGAGAACGGCTTGGTGAGGTAGTCGTCCGCGCCGACCGCCAGCCCCACGAGCAGGTCGGTCTCGTCGTCCCGGGCGGTGAGCATCAGCACCGGCACCGGTCGGTCGGCCTGGATCCGACGGCACACCTCCAGGCCGTCGAAGCCCGGCAGCATCACGTCGAGGACGACGAGATCCGGCTGCCCGGCGTGGAACTGTGCGACCGCGCTGGGCCCGTCCGCCGCGATCTCCACCGTGAAACCCTCGGCCCGTAATCGGGCGGCAATGGACTCGGCGATGGTCCGTTCGTCCTCGACCACCAGTACCCGGCGTTGGTTCATGGGTCCTGACTGTAGGGAGCCGCCGTGGAGATCAGTGGTTTGCGTTGTGAATAACCTGTGGAGAACCGCTCACGGCTGTGGATAACTCGGGGATCATGCCGGCTGGCGTGTGGGAACTCCGGAGTCTCGTTGTGGACAACCAACCGAGCTGTCAGGGTGGTCCGGTAGAGAGGAGGTGTGACGGTGACCAACCCTGCCCGGCCCGGCTGGGGCGACGCCTGGACGGTGGACGACCTCCAGAGCCTCCCTGAGGACGACCAGGTCTACGAGATCTTTGACGGGAGCCTGCTCGTGTCCCCCCATGCGGACGTCTTCCACGGCGCGGTCGCCAACCGCCTCCGCCGGATCCTCGACCGGCAGGCCCCCGCCGGTGTCCTCGTCGGTCAGGACATCGGGGTGAGTGCGAAACGCTCCTCGTACTTCGTGCCTGATCTGTTCGTAGCTGGCGAGAGCGCACTGGACAGCGGCGGCGCGGCGCTCGACCCGGCCGACGTGCTCCTCGTCGTCGAGGTGATCTCTCCGAGTAACGCCGGCCGCGACCTGGTGCTCAAACGTCACGAGTACGCGGCCGTCGGCATTCCGCTCTACTGGCTGGTGGAGCCCCGCAAGCAGACCCTGACCGTGCTGGTGAACGGAGCGGGCGGCTACCGCGAACAGGCCGTTCTCCCGGTGGGCGAGGTCTACCGCACCGAGCAGCCGTTCCCCCTCGCCCTTCCGCTGTCCGACATCTTCTGACCCGTCACCGGAAGCGCCCGCCCCGCCTGCGGTCACTCCAGGCCGATGCGCTCCGGTCGGGCCGAGGCGGAGCCGAGCCAGGTGTGGGGGTTGCCGTACCAGCACCAACCCAGCTTGGGTGCGCCCTGGCTAATCCACAGCGCCGGCACCCGCTTGTCGCCGCAGCGGGAGCCGATCAACGAGAAGCACCTGTTGCTCGCCAACGCGGCCGGGTGCAGCGTGATGAAGGCGAGCCCCTCGTCGATGCTCAGCGGCAACCGGCCCTGCGCGGTAATCCCCTGCATGGCGGTGGCCGGGGCCAGGTTGCGGAACTCCTCGCCCCTGTCGACGTCGAAGAGCAGGTACGCCGGCCCGGCCGGCACCTCCAACTCCTTGATCGGGTCGAAGCGGGGCAGGTCGTCCTCGGCGTAGTTCCGGTCGACGACGCCGGGCTTGCGCTTGCCGGCCAGGGTGGTCAGCTCCACCCGCTCCGGCACGCCGATCAGGTCCCGGGTGATGACCAGGAGGAACGGCACCCGGGCCTCGGTGGGGGCGGGCAGCCCGGCGGTGCCCTCGACCGCTCGGGCGCGCAGTGGCGCGACCAGGTCGCGGAAGGCGCCCTCGGTCAGCCCGGCGAGAGTGGGGTAGCCGAGCTGCACCAGCCGGTCGAGTTGGCTGTCGAACTCGGATTCGGCGTTGAACGGGGTAGCGGTCACGGCAGGCCTCCCGGAAGTCGTACGGACTAGCGTACAACGTACGGTAGGGCTGCGCTCATTCCCGACTCAGCGACTCCAATCCTGCTTCGCGGCCCGGACCAGCTTGTCCTTCAGCTCCCGGGTGTGCCGCCGGCTCACCGGCAACTCGGTGGAGTCGATCACCACCACGTAGCCCGAGTTGACCAGCCGCAACTCCGCGATCAACTTCAACTGCACCAGGTACGACCGGTGCACCCGGACGAACCCGGCATCGGCCCAGCGCTCCGCGAGCGTGGCCAACGAGACCCGCACGAGGTGCGACCCCTCCGCGGTGTGCAACCGGGCGTAGTCGCCCTGCGCCTCCACCCACCGCACCGCCGAGCGGGGCAACATCCGGGTGGTGCCGGCCAACTCGATGGGGATCGTCGGGTCCTCCTCCGCGCGGGCCAGCGCCGCCGGGTGCGACGGCACCACCCGTGACCCGATCACCCGACGCAGCGACTCGGCCAGCCGGTCGGCACGAACCGGTTTCCGCACGTAGTCGGTGGCGCCCAGGTCGAACGCGTCCACCGCGCCGTCGTCGTACGCGGTGACGAACACGATCGCCGGTGGCCGGGCGAAGCGGCGCAACACCCGGGCCAGCTCCATGCCGTCCAGGCCGGGCATCCGGATGTCCAGGAAGACCACGTCCACGTCGCCGTCGCGCAGCAGCCGCAGCGCCTCGGTGGCATCCCCAGCCGTGTGCAGCCGGGCCACCCGGGGGTCGGCCCGCAGGTGGTACGCCAACTCGTCGAGCGCCGGCGGCTCGTCGTCCACAGCGAGGACGCGCAGGAAGCCGGCCGCGTTCACCGCACCCGTCCCGGTTCGCTCGCTCACGATCCTGCCCGTACGCCGGGGTGGAACTTCGGCACCCGCATGCTCACCTTCGTACCCGAGCCCAACCCGGTTTCCACGACCAGGCCGAACCGGTCCCCGAAGACCGACCGCAGCCGCTCGTCGACGTTGGAGAGGCCGACGTGCTGGCCCGTGTCGTCACCCGGGTCGCCGGTGCCGCGGGCCAGCTCGGCGATGCCGGCGGTCAGCGTGGTCGGATCCATTCCCACTCCGTCGTCCTCCACCGTGATGTGGCATTCGGCGCCCGCGTCCCGAGCTTCGATGCTCACCATGCCCGTGCCCGGCTTGCGGGACAACCCGTGGCGAACCGCGTTCTCCACCAACGGCTGGAGGCAGAGGAACGGCAGCGTCACCGGCAGCACCTCCGGGGCGATCTGCAACCGCACCTGCAACCGGTCGCCGAACCGGGCCCGCTCGATGGTCAGATAACGGTCGATCGACCGCAGCTCCTCGGCCAGCGTGGTGAACTCCCCGTGCGCCCGGAACGAGTACCTGGTGAACTCCGCGAACTCCAGGATCAGCTCCCGGGCCCGCTCCGGATCGGTGCGCACGAACGAGCCGATCGCGGTCAGCGCGTTGTAGATGAAGTGCGGGCTGATCTGCGCCCGCAACGCGCGGACCTCGGCGCGGGCCAGCCGCTCCCGCGACGAGTCCAGCTCGGCCAGGGCGAGCTGGTTGCCGGCCCAGTGCGCCGTCTCCAGGGTGGCCTGCACCAACCCCGGCGGCGGTGGGCTGTCGGCGACCGCCACCAGCGCGCCCACCACCCGGCCGTCCGCCGCCAGCAACGGTGCGACCACCGCCCCCCGGATCGGGCAGTCGACCCGGTCGCAGTGCAGCTCCTGCTCACCCAGCACCGTCGAACGGCCGGAGTCCACCGTCCGCCGGGCCGCCGCGAGCAGTTGGTCCCCGTGGTGCGTGCCGCGTCCGTCGAGGGCCAGCAGCCGGTCGGCGTCGGCGAGCGCCAGCCCGACCGCGCCCACCAGCGCCCGCAGATGGCGTACGGCCTTCGCCGCGCCTGCCTCGCTCAACCCCGCGCGCAGCGGCTCGGCGGCCAGGCCGGCGGTGTGCAGCACCTCGTAGGTGGCGCGCTGGGTGGCGGTGGCGATGCCACGGCGGGCGCGCAGCCGCAGCACCGCCAGCAGGGCTGCGGTCAGCGCGGTGACGAGTGAGACGACGCCGACCACGGCGGAGAGGTTGGCAGCCACGCAGCGATCCTCGCCCCTGCGAGCCGACGAGCCAACCCTCTAGTACGCGCCCTTGCGGGCGAGCACCACCCCGACCGTGCGCCACAGGATGCTCAGGTCGTACGCGAGCGACCAGTTGTCGACGTAGTAGAGGTCCAGTCGGACCGACTCGTCCCAGGACAGGTCGGAGCGGCCGGAGACCTGCCACAGGCCGGTCATGCCGGGGCGGACCAGCAGGCGGCGGCGCACGTCACCCAGGAAGTCACCGTCGTCGGCCGGCAGCGGGCGCGGCCCGACCAGCGACATCTCGCCCCAGAGCACGTTGATCAGCTGCGGCAGTTCGTCGAGCGAGGTGGCCCGCAGGAAACGACCGACCGGGAAGACCCGAGGGTCCTCCTTCATCTTGAACAGCATGCCGTCGGTCTCGTTGCGGTCGACCAGGCTGGCCAGCCGGTCCTCGGCGTTGACGTACATGGTCCGGAACTTCCACACCCGGAACGTGCGTCCCTCGTGCCCCACCCGGGGCTGGCGGAAGAAGACCGGCCCGGGGTCGGAGATCCGGATCGCCACGGCGATGGCCAGGAAGAGCGGGATCAGCAGCAGCAGGCCGAGGCCGGCGGCGACCCGGTCCATCAGGTTCTTCGCCAGCAGCGCCGGCCCGGAGAGGGTCGGCTCCTCGACGTGCAGCAGCGGCAGACCCTCGATCGGCCGGATGTGCACCCGGGGCCCGGCGATGTCGGTCAACTGCGGGGCGACCACCAGGTCGACGCCGGAGCCCTCCAACTGCCAGGCCAGCCGACGCAGCTCGCCCGGCTCGGCGCTGGCCGACCCGCAGACCGCGATGGTGTCCCCGCCGACCTCACGAACCAGGGCCAGGACGTCGCGTCCGGCGTACACCGGAACCGGGGTCGGCATGCCCCGGGCAGCCGCGTACCCGTCGGTGATGTGGATGGCGACGGGCATCAGCCCGGCGGCCGGGCTGCGGGTGACCGCCGCGTAGACCTCCAGGCACTCGGGCAGGGTGCCGACCAGCACCATCCGGTGCGCGGCCTGGCCGGCCCGCCGCCGGATGTAGTGCAGCGCCCAGCGGGCCACGAAACGGCCCCACAGGATCAACAGCAGCGCCCCGAGCAGCGCCGTGCCCACCGTCCAGCGGGACAGCGCGGTCTTGGTGGCGAACGCGAGGAACGAAACGCTCGCGGCGACTGTCACCGCGGCCCGGATGACCCGCTTGAACTCGTCCGGGCCGAGCCCCAGATAGCGCCTGTCGTAGGCCCGGTTGCTCCAGAGAATGACCACCCAGCCGAGCGGGAGCAGCAGGTACGAGACGGTGTGGAACCAGGTCGGGTCCTGCTTGAGGTCGTTGAACCCGGAGGCGGCCTGGTCGAACAACTGGATCGCGATCCAACTGGCGAACGCCGCCGCGCCGAAGTCGAGCAGCAGCAGGATCGCGATGTAGGGACGGTGCCAACGGGAGACACGACGTCGCGCCCTGGTCCACGCCGACCGAGGGACGCCGTTGTGGGACGGCGGCGTCGGCGGCTGGATCTCGAAGCTGTCGACGTGCCGCACGAGTCTGCTCCGGCCTTCGTTGGTTACCGGGCGCTGGAGGCTTGCCGTCACCTCACCCATGTCCTCCCGCATGACACGGGCCGCTCACTCACCGTGAAGGCCCGGTCGCCCACCGTCCCAGTCTCCCACGCGGGCTCCGACCGGTCGCCGCCCCGAAGGAGATTGGCGACCGACGGTGCTGGCGGGATCTGGCCGGCTCCGCACCATTTCAGAAGCCGGGGACCGGGCCACTATACCGATGGATGCGCGCGTGACCAGAACGGCGGACCGGAGCTTCCACTCAGTGAGGGCGATTCCGCTCCGTAGTCGTGGAGTGGAATTACTCACCGTACGAGACGGGACAACCGACGGTCAGCGAGCGGCTTGCCGCCGGTCTGGCAGGTCGGGCAGTACTGGAGGCTGGAGTCGGCGAACGACACCTCGCGCACGGTGTCCCCGCACACCGGGCAGGGCAGCCCGGTGCGGGCGTGCACCTTCAGCCCGGAGCGCTTCTCACCCTTGAGCTCCGCCGCCCGCTGACCGAGGGACCGCTCGACCGCGTCGCCGAGGACCTGTCGGGTGGCGGCGTGCAGGGTGGCGATCTGGCCGTCGGTGAGCCGATCGGTGATCGCGAACGGGGACAGCTTCGCCGCGTGCAGGATCTCGTCGGAGTACGCGTTGCCCACCCCGGACAGCACCGACTGGTCGGTCAGCACCCCCTTGACCTGCCCCCGCCGGCTCCGCAGCCGCTCGGCGAAGGTGGGCAGATCCGCGGCGAGCGCGTCCGGGCCCAGCTTGGCCACCCCGGGGACCTCCGCGAGGTCGGTGACCAGGTACGCGGCCAACTTCTTCTGGGTGCCGGCCTCGGTGAGGTCGAAACCGGAACCGTCATCCAGGCGTACCCGCACCGCGATCGGACCCTTGCCGGGACGCAGCGGGGTGGTGGCGGGAAACGCCTCCCGGTAGTGCAGCCAGCCCGCTCGCGCCAAATGCACCACCAGGTGCAGGCCACCCTCAAAGAGGACATCGAGGAACTTGCCGTGCCGACTGGCGTCCACGACCGCCCGACCGGCGACCTCGGTCGGCGCCGGCTGGTATGTCTTCAGGGCGCTGATCGCGGCGATCTCCAGCCGATCGACGCGCCGCCCCACCGCGCGCTGACGCAGGTAACCTGCGAGCGCCTCAACCTCCGGTAGTTCGGGCACGACACAACGGTAGCCTTCTTTGCCGTGAGCGTGCGGAACGAGCGTGCGAGTTCCCACCGCGAGCGCGAGGAGTGAGCTTGCGAGCCCCGCAGTCGCGAGCAACAGTCGGCACAGCCGCGAACGAAAGGCGAGCTCCGTGAAAATCGTGGTGGCACACAACCGGTACCGGCAAGCCCAGCCCTCCGGTGAGAACACGATCGTCGACTCGGAGATCGCTCAGCTCACCGCCGCTGGCGTCGAGGTGCTGCCCTTCATCCGCAGCTCGGACGAGATCCCGTCGATGTCGAAGGCGGCGAAGGCGCTGCTGCCGATCTCGCCGATCTGGGCTCCGCGCGCCCAGCACGACCTGAGCCGGCTGCTCACCGAGCACCGGCCGGACGTGCTGCACCTGCACAACCCGTACCCCCTGATCTCGCCGTGGGTGGTGCGGACCGCGCACCGGCACGGCGTGCCGGTGGTGCAGACGGTGCACAACTACCGGCAGGTCTGCTCATCGGGGATCTACTTCCGCGACGGCGTGATCTGTCAGGACTGCAAGGGCCGGGCGTTGGGGGTGCCGGCGATCAAGCACCGCTGCTACCGCGACTCGGCGGTGCAGAGCGCGCTGATGGCGACCACCCTGGCCGTGCACCGGGGCACCTGGCGCTCGGTGGATCGGTACATCGCGCTCACCTCGGCGATCGCCGATCACCTCCGCGACTACGGGATTCCGGACGAGCGCCTCGTGGTGAAGCCGAACTCGGTACCCGACCCAGGTCGGCCGGCGCCGCTCGGTGACGGCTTCCTCTACATGGCCCGGCTCTCCCCCGAGAAGGGCGTCGACCTGCTGCTGGACGCCTGGCGTCGGCACCCGGTGGGTGCGCTGGGCACGCTGCGGGTGGCTGGCGACGGTGAGCTGCGCCCCCTCGTGGAGGCAGCCGCCGCCGAGCGACCCGACGTCGTCTACCTCGGCCAGCTCGACCGGGCCGGCGTGCAGGCCGCGGTCGAGGCGAGCGCCGTGGTGATCGTCGCCGCGATGTGGCACGACGTGCTGCCCACCGTGATCATCGAGGCGTTGGCGAGTGGCCGGCCGGTGCTCGGGACGGCGTTGGGCGGCATCCCCTACCTGGTCGGGGCCGACGCCCCGCACGAGCCCGCCGGCACCGGGCCCGCCGAGAACGCCTCGGCCGTCGCCGGGGGTGGCGGCGGGTCAGCCATGCCGGCGGGGATCGACCTGGGCGAGGCCGGTTGGGTGGTCGCCCCGGAGCCGGCGGCGCTCGCTGCCGCACTGCCGGTCGCCCGCGCCGGTGCGTCCGGGCTGACAGTGGCCGCCCGCGCCCGCTACGAGCGCATCTTCCACCCGGATGTGGTCACCAAGCAGCTCATCGACATCTACGCGGGCCTGGCCCGCAATCCCACCCACGTCTGAACCCCGCCCCGCGCGGCTGGGCCCGCGCTGCCCTGTCCTGCCCTGCAGGATCGCGCTCGATCCAGGAAGTAGTCCCATCTGGCTGCTCCGAGGCCACTACATCCTGGATTGAGCGCGATCTTGGCCCTCCCGTGCGGATCTTGCGGACGGGCGACGCGCGGGTAGGGTCAGCGCAGGGAAGCGCGGGCGGAGAAGGCGATGCTGGCCAGCAGGAAACCGCCGTTGACGATCGTGAAGGCGATCATCACCCAGAGGACCAGTGCGGGGGCCACGGCCAGCACCAGGGCGGCCACGAAGATCACCGCGCCGTAGTCGCGGACCAGCTTCACCAGGCGCACCGGCAGCGAGGTCGAGGTGACCATGCTGGCCGCGTTCGGGCCGGCCTGCATCACCGACGTCACCAGGTTGACCATCCAGGTGCCCGCGAAGGTCGCCACGAGCCAGGTCGGCGTGGCCGGCTCCTGCGCCACGGCGGTGGCGGCCAGGGCGGCCACCAGCGCGATCTGCGCGGCCACGTCGCAGAGCACGTCGACGCGTGCGCCGGCCGCGCTGCCCTGGCCGGTCACCCGGGCCAACTGCCCGTCCGCGCAGTCCAGCGAGTACGCCACCTGCCAGCCGACCAGGGCGAGCAGGCCGACCACCCAGGCCGGTACGTCCCCGGCGGCGACCGGGCCGGCGAGCGCCACAACGGTGACCGAGGTGGCCAGCCCGAGCACCAGGTTGGTGATGGTCAGCGCGGTCGGTCGCAGCCCGAGCCGCTGGGCGACGAGCGCGAAGACGGCCCCCAGCCACTGGCTGATGGATTCGCTGAACAGGCCGCCGCCCCGGTTCACCCGGTGAAAGTCGGCGACGGTGGGACGGGGGTCAGCCAAGCTGGTCGCGGATTGCACCGGCGTAGTCTGCCAGCCGCTCCCGGGTCCCGGTAGGCGACAGTGCCAGGTGTTCGAGGATGGTGTACCGGTCCGGGCGGGTACGCGGCGCGAACTGCACCGCCTCGATGAACTGGTCGTCGGTGAGCGCCACCTCGGCGGGGAGCCGGGGCAGGCCGTGTCGGGCCAGGCAGGCCGACATCTCCCCGAAGCGGCGGAGGTCTCCGCGCAGCCAGGTGCAGAACAGCGCGCCCAGCCCGGCCAGCTCGCCGTGCGAGGCGGTGCCGGGAAAGAGCGAGTCGACAGCGTGCATGATCTCGTGGCAGCCGCCGCTGCACGGACGGCTGGTGCCGTCGACCGCCATCGCCAGGCCGCTGGAGATCAACGCCTCGGCGAGGACGATCACGAAGGCGTCGTCGCTCATGTCGCCGGGGTGGTTGAGCACCGCCTCGGCGCCCGCTCGCGACAGTGAGGCGGCCAGCCCGTCGACCGGCTCGCCCCGTACCTGCCGGGACAGCTCCCAGTCGGCCAGCGCGCTGATGTTGCTGATCACGTCGCCGATGCCGGCCCGGTTGTGCCGGTCCGGGCCGCTCTCCACGAAGTCCAGGTCGACGATCACCCCGATCGGGATGTGGACGCCGTAGGAGCCCTTGATCCCGTCGGTGATCAGGCTGGCCACCGGGGAGGCGATCCCGTCGTTGGCGAGGCTGGTCGCCACCGACACCATGGGCAGCCCTCGGCGGGTGGCTGCGTACTTGGCCACGTCGATGGTCTTGCCGCCGCCGATTCCTACCACCGCGTCGTACGACCGGGCGCGGAGTTTGCCGCCCAGGTCGTCGGCGGCGTCCAGCGTCCCGCCGGAGACGGTGAACACGTCAGCGGTCCGCAGCGACGGTCGGATCAGCTCCGCGATCTGCGCGCCCTGACCCGGGCCGACCACCACCGCGACGTCGCCCCCGGAGGAGATCCGCCCGTCGGCCAGGATCGCGCCCAGGTCGGCGACCGCCCCGCGTCGCACGTCGATGTGCAGCGGGGTGAGGACGCTCCGAGCTAGTAGCGGCACGCGATCTCCCGAGCGCGGGCCAGGTCGGCGTGGTTGTCGACCTCGACCCACGGGACGTCACCGATCGGCGCCGCCCGCACCTCCCCGCCCCGGTCGGAGAACTCCTGGTAGCCGTCCTCGTAGTAGAGGTTCGGGTCCCGTCGCCAGGTCGCCTCCAGCGCGTCGGCGAGGGCGTCGGCGACCTGCGGCTCGATGAGCGTCGCGCCGATGTACTCCCCGTACGCCTCGCCCGGGTCCATGATCTTGGTGATCCGGGTGAGCTGGCCGGCGGCGTCGAAGGTGGTCTTCATCTCCTCCTCGGCCAGCGGCTTGAGGGTGTCCACGGCGAGCAGGATGCCCGGGCCGCGCTCGGCGAGCAGGGTCTTCTCCACGCTCACCGGGTGCACGGTGTCCCCGTTGACCAGCAGCACCCCGCGCGCGAAGTACTCCCGGGCGAGCCAGAGCGAGTAGGCGTTGTTCCACTCCTCGGCCTTGTCGTTCTGCACCAGGGTGAGCGTGACCCCGTACCGCTTCTCCAGGTCGGCCTGCCGCTCGCGGACCGCGTCCGCCGCGTAGCCGACGACGATCACGATGTCGGTGAGCCCGACCTCGGCGAGGTTGCCCAGCGCGATGTCCAGGATCGTCGTCTCGCCGTCCACCGGCACCAACGCCTTGGGCAGGGTGTCGGTGTACGGGCGCAGCCGTCGTCCCGCTCCGGCCGCGAGCACCATTCCGATCATCGCGACATCCTCCCTCGTCCTGCTCCCGTCACCGCTGGAGGATAGCGCCGGCTGGGTGTGCCGCTCCGGCCAACCGGGTCAGCCGGGCAAGGCCGCCAGGTCGGCGAGCATGGTCAGGCGCTCCTCCGCGCTGAGCGCGGCGTACGGGCCGGCGGCCCGCCGGTCGGTCTCCAACTCGATGGCGAGCCGTTCGGGGCCGGGCGGCAGGGCGGCGATGCTCGACGCGGTGTGCCCGGCGGCAGCCCAGGCGGCGGCGTGCGCGTCGGCCCGGTGGTGGCGCAGCGTGCCGAGCCGGTTGAGCAGCAGCACGCCCGACGGGGTGCCGTCCGGTTCGTACGGGGGTGCCAGCGCGGCGAAGGCAGAGCCGTCCCGGTCCCCCGCCTCGTCGGCCAGCACCAGGGCGTACGACAGCAGTCGGCCGAGCAGGGCCACCAGCCTGGCCACCCGGTCGTCGTGCCCGGCCCACAACTCCTCGGTCACCTCGGCGTGCACCTGGTACAGCTCGGCGAGGAAGGCGGCGCCCCGCTCGGTGGCGGAGAGGGAGCCGTCCGGGCCGCGGTAGATCATCCCGTGTGCGACCTGCTTGTCCACGGCCCGCCGGCAGGCGACCGGGTCGTGGTAGCGGGTGATAGCGGCGAACCCGGGCCCGTCGACGGTGCCACCGGGTGCGGCCAGTCGGGTGCGCAGGTCGACCAGGAAACCGGTCGCCGTCACTCCGCCGTAGCGCTGGGACAGTTCGGCGCCCCCACCGTCCCGGCCGGCCAGGATGCCGGCGCGGAAGGTCCGGTCCACGGCTGGTGCGAGCAGCCCGGCGATCCGGTGCGGCGGCAGCTCGACGGTGTTCACAGACCGATCGACCGCAGGACGGCGAAGCTTTCCTCAGCGATCCGTCGGATCAGCCCGTCGTTGACGTCGCGGTGTTCGTCGAGCACTGTCACCTCGTGCTCGGCCAGCCAGCGGTACTCGGTGTGCTTGCCGGCCTCCAGCGTCGGCCGGTCGAGGTCACCGTCGACGCGGACCAGGAAGTCGTACTCGGTCCGGGCCAGGCCGTCGTCGCCGACGTAGCTGTACTCGCCCACCTGACCCAGGACGTGCGAGAGGAACCAGCCGGTCTCCTCGGTGATCTCCCGGCGTAGCGTCTCGTCGATGTCCTCGCCCGGCTCCACATGGCCGCCGACGATGTCCCAGCAGTTGGGAAACAGGCGTCGGTGTGGTGAGCGGCGCTGAAAGAAGATGCGGCCGTCATGGTCGACGATCAGCGCGCCGGCGCAGCGCAGGGGCTCGGTGGACACGATCCGACAGTATCCAGCGTCCGCAGCTTGTGCGATGCCGCTCTTGTCCCGGAAACATCCACCGACCACCATGTCCGTACCGAATGCCACCGTCCCAAAGGGGTGATGTGTGATGCAGGTACGGGATGCGATGTCCAGCCAGGTCCTCGTCGTCGGTCCGGAGCACACGCTCCGACAGGCGGCCCGGATGATGTCGGCCCGCGGTGTCGGGTCGGCGGTCGTGATCGACCCCGATTCCGAGGGTGTGGGGATCATGACCGAACGCGACGTGTTGAAGGCCATCGGCGCCGGCCTGGACTGCGACGTGGAACGCACCGGCGCCCACCTGACCTGGGACGTGGTCTACGCCGGGCCGGAGTGGACGGTGGCCGAGGCCGCCGCCGCGATGGCCCGGGGCGGGTTCCGACACCTGGTGGTGCTGGACGGCCGGGAGGTGGCCGGCGTGATCTCCGTCCGGGACATCATGCGGGTCTGGTCGGAGAGCCAGGCGGTCGCCACGACCTGACCGGGGTGTGCCGGGCCGGATCGATGGGTAAGCATCCCTTGCGGGCGCGGAGATGCCGTGGCCCGCGGGGGAGGTCCCGATGCGCGACGCGGAGCGGCTGGTCGAGCAGCAGTACGCCATGCTCCTGCGTCGGGACGTGGCCCGGCTGCCGGATCTCTACGCCCCGGAGGCGTTCTACGCCATGCCGGGTGTGACGGTCCGGCCGATCGAGCTGCCTGCGCTGCTGCGCACCTGGACCGGCGCCTTCGGAGATCTGCGGGTCGACCCGATGGGCGCGGTCCGCACGGGTGGTGGCGCGGCGGTTGAGCTGCGCCTGACCGGCACCCACACCGGCACCCTGCATTCGCCGTACGGCACAGTGGCGCCCACCGGCCGCCTGGTGAGCTGGGAGGTGGCCGACGTGGTCCGGGCCCGCAAGGGTCGGATCACCGCCTGGCGCTCCTACTTCGACTGGAGTCAGCTCCTCGACGCGCTCGGCGTGCAGTTTGAGGGGCTTTCCCGGGCCGCGCAGCACGACGCGCTCGCCCTTCCGGTCTGATCTGCCGCCGACCGGTGGACTGCTGTCACCCGACCCGGTGGCTCAGGATGCGGACATCGCCGTGCCGACCGCGCGTTCCCCGCCGCCGCCCGTACGCTCAACATCCATGACCGCCGAGCAGTTGATCTCCTTTGCCCGTGGGGCTCCCTCGCTGGACATCGTCGATGTCGAGGGGCTCAAGGCCGCCGCCGTCCGCGCCTTCGACGCCGACCCTGCGGGGGTGACGGCGTACGGCACCTCCGTCGGGTACCTTCCGCTGCGGAAGTGGATCGCCGAGAAGCACGGGGTCGAGGCCGACCAGGTGCTGGTCACCAACGGGTCGCTCCAGGCCGACGCGTTCCTCTTCGACCACCTGGTCCGCCCCGGCGACGCGGTGGTGGTGGAACGCCCGACGTACGACCGGACGCTGCTCAACCTCCAGCGGATGGGCAGCGAGTTGCACGGCGTCGCGGTCCAGCCGGATGGCCTGGACACTGCCGAGCTGCGCAAGCTGCTGGAGTCCGGGGTCCGGCCCCGGCTCGCGCACGTCATCCCGAACTACCAGAACCCGGCCGGCATGACGCTCTCCCTGGAGAAGCGCCGGGAGCTGCTCGACCTGGCCGTCGAGTACGAGTTCACGATCTTCGAGGACGACCCGTACGCGGACGTCCGCTTCCGTGGCGAGGCGCTGCCGTCGATGCTCTCGCTGGACACCCGCAACGTGGTGGTGCACGCGTCGAGCTTCACCAAGACGGTCTGCCCGGGTGTGCGGGTCGGTTACCTGGTCGGCCCGGCGGACCTGATCGCCTCCATCGCGAAGAACGCGACGAGCCTCTACATCTCCCCGGGGATGGTGTCCCAGGCGATCGTGCACCAGTTCTGCGTCTCCGGTGACATCGACCGCTCGATCGAGACGGTCCGGGCGGCGCTGGGTGAGCGGTCCCAGGTGCTCGCCGAGTCGTTGCGTCGGCACCTGCCGCAGGCGCAGTTCGTGGAGCCCGACGGTGGCTACTTCCTCTGGGTGGAGTTCCCCGAGGACGTGCTTGTCGACCGGCTCGCCCCGGCGGCGGCCGAACGCGGGGTCGCCGTGGTGAAGGGCAGCGACTTCATGCTGGACGGCGGGCGGCACGCGCTCCGACTGGCCTTCTCGGCGGTGACCGCCGACCGGATCGACGAGGGTGTCCGGCGGCTCGCGGCGGCTGTCGAGGCCGTTCGCAGCTGAGTTAACTGTCGGGTTCCCGACAGAACGACGATGCCGGCCGTCCTGGGGCTCCCCTCCGGGCGGCCGGCTGGCCCACAATGCTGCGAGCGTCACCCCGCCAGCTGCGGAGCCCACCGCCCGGCCTCCGGGCCGGTTCCGCCCGGGTTGACGCGGCAGCACAACCTCCCGCCCCCACAGGTGCCGGGCGGGCCGTGTCGTCCCCCGCACACCCCCCGATGCGGCCCGGCCCGCCCGGCGCCGCCCCGCGCGACCGCCGTCACACCGGTCCTCGACCGCAGTCGGCGTAGCCTGCAAGCCGCAGCTGAGCGCGGGAGGTGACGCGATGACGGATCGGACAGAGCGGGACCGGACGGCACCGTCGACCACCGGTCGGGTGTTGCGACCTCGGGCGTGGCCGTCCCCGGTCCGGGCGATGACCCGGATCCTCAACGCCGACGGTTCGCCGCCCGTCCCGGCCCCGTCGGGCACGGGCACCGGCCGCAGCGCGGTTGTCGACTGCGCGCTCTACGTCGACGGCAAGCGGCAGCCCGGCGACTGGACGTACGCGGAGGCGCTGGCCGCCGCCCGCCGCGAGGAGCACGGCTTCGTCTGGATCGGTCTGCACCAGCCGGAGCTGGCCGAGATGACCGCCATCGCGGAGACCTACGGCCTGCACGAGCTGGCTGTCGAGGACGCGGTCAAGGCCGAGCAGCGTCCCAAGCTGGAGCGGTTCGGCGACGTCGTCTTCCTGGTGCTGCGCACCGCCCGTTACTGCGAGCACACCGAGCTGACCGAGAACTCCGAGGTGGTGGAGACCGGGCAGGTGATGCTCTTCATCGGCCCGAACTTCGTGATCAGCGTCCGTCACGGGGACGCCTGCCGGCTCGCCCCGATCCGTGCCGACCTGGAGACCAAGCAGGAGTTGCTGCTGCACGGCCCGTGGGCGGTGGCGTACGGGGTGACCGACCGGGTGGTCGACCTCTATCTGGAGGTGGCCGAGCAGATCGAGGACGACCTGGACGTGCTGGAGGCGGAGGTCTTCGACCGGCACGGCCATGGGCGGATCCAGCGGATCTACCAGATGAAGCGGGAGCTGGTCGAGTTCAAGCGGGCGGTGGTGCCGTTGCAACGGCCGCTGATGACGCTGACCTCCCAGGTCAACCGGGACGTGCCCAAGGAGATCCGCAAGTACTTCCGGGACGTGCAGGACCACCTGAGCCGCACCGTGGAGCAGGTGAACTCCTACGACGACCTGCTGAACTCGATCCTCCAGGCGCGGCTGGCCCAGGTCACCGTCGACCAGAACAACGACATGCGCAAGATCGCCGCATGGGCGGCCATCGCCGCGGTCTGGACCTCCATCGCCGGCGTCGAGGGCATGAACTTCGACAACATGCCCGAGCTGAAGATGACGTACGGCTATCCGGTGGCGCTGGCCCTCATGCTCGGCGTCTCGCTGGCCCTCTACCGCTGGTTCCGCCGCAACGGCTGGCTCTGACCGCGCGGGAGGCGGGCTCTGCGCCGTCCGGTGCTGTGATCAACTCGGCTTCAGTGAAGTCGGGGTGTCCTGGTCGGCAGGATGCCGCGATTTCAAGGAAGCCGAGTTGGTCTTGCGATAGCGATAGCGCCGCTCACGCGAGAGCGCCGACGAGCGGGTGGGAACCCACTCGTCGGCACCCGATGCGCTGCTGCTGGACCTCAGCGGCGGCCGTTGGTGCGGGCCGTGTCCTTGCCCACCGCCTTGGTGAGGTCGTCGGTCGGCCGGCCGGAGACGTCAGTGGCACCCTCGGCGACCGACGGAACCTTGTCGGTCGGGCGGACATCTGTCTGCTTGGCCGGGGCGGTGGTGCTGGCGCTGGAGCCACCGGCCACCGCCGAGCTGCCCGCGCCGGTCATCCCCGCCGCGCCGGACATGGCGGAACCGTCGGAACCCCGGGCGGCGGACGGCGTACGTACCTCGATCGAGTCGACCTCGTCGCGCATCGGCTCCAGGGTGCTGCGAGTCGGGTCGTACTCGGCCCACTCCTGCTGCTCTCGGCGGCGACGCAGCGCGACCGCGCCGGCCACGCCGGCGATGGCGCCCGCCGCCAACAGGCCCGTCATCATCGAGCCGCGACGACGCGGCTGCTTCTTCTTACCGGTGATCCGCATGGTCTTCGACTTGGCCTTCCTGGTCAGCGGCCCTGCGTGCGCGGCGCCGTCACGAGCAGCCGTCGCCAGCGGTGCCAGCGTGGTGAGAGTCGTCCCCCAGCCGGTCGAAGCGCGGTCGCGTACCTTCGCCGCAGTCGGTCCGACGTAGCCCCGGGCCACCTGGACCCGCGGGCCGACGGTCGCGCCAGCGCCCTTCGCGGCGTGGTTGGCTGCCAGCATCAGGTGGCTGATGCTCTGGTTCAGCTCGGCCTTGGCCAACTGCCCCTGGGACTTACGCCGCCCGAATCCAAACACGGTCCTACCTCCTGGGAGTTGTTCCTTCGTCATCCTCCACCTTCGGATGCCTCCGCGATGCCAGATCGGGCACATGGGAGGATCCGCATGGAACTGACCAACGAGTGAGGAGTACCCGTGGCCGAGGCTGTCTACGCCACCCTGCACACCAACGCTGGCCCGATCCGGCTGGAGCTCTTCCCCAACCACGCGCCGAAGACCGTCCGCAACTTCGTCGACCTGGCCGAGGGCAACCGTGAGTACACCGACCCGCGCACCGGTCAGCCGGGCAACGGTCCGTACTACGACGGCACCATCTCGCACCGGGTGATCAGCGGTTTCATGGTCCAGATGGGCGACCCGACCGGCACCGGTCGGGGCGGACCGGGCTACAAGTTCGCCGACGAGTTCCACCCGGAGCTGCGGTTCGACCGTCCGTACCTGCTGGCGATGGCGAACGCCGGACCGGGCACCAACGGTTCGCAGTTCTTCATCACCGTGTCGCCGACGCCGCACCTCAACAACCGGCACACCATCTTCGGTCAGGTCGCCGACGAGCAGTCGGTGAAGGTCGTCGACTCGATCGCCAGCACCCCGACCGGCCCGAGCGACCGTCCGCTCCAGGACGTCGTCATCGAGCGGGTCGAGATCGAGCGGTCCGGTTCCTGAGCGACTGGCGAGGTACCTTTGCTCGCATGATTGAGCGCTCCGGAGCACGGCCGGTGGACCGCGCGGTGGTGGATGGAGGGTCGGCCCGGTGAGCGAGTCTCCGCCGACCACCCCGGTCTGCTACCGGCACCCCGGCCGGGAGACCTACGTCCGGTGCACCCGCTGCGACCGGCCGATCTGCCCGGACTGCATGCGGGAGGCCTCGGTCGGGCACCAGTGCCCGGAGTGCGTCAACGAGGGACGTCGCAGTGTCCGGCCGGCGCGTACCGCCTTCGGCGGCGGTATGGCCGGCCGGCACGGCTATGTCACCAAGGGCCTCATCGCGCTGAACCTGCTGTTCTTCCTGCTCTCGGTCGCCTCTGCCCGGAGTGGTAACGCGGTGGTGGGTGGCTCCGGCCTGGGTGGGCTGGCCGGCGACGAGACACCGCTCACCCGCTGGGGTGGCGTGCTCGGCTACGCCTCGTACGTCGCCTTCGGCCCCGTGCACGGTGTCGCGGCCGGTGAGTGGTACCGCCTCGTCACCGCCATGTTCCTGCACTACGGGTTGCTCCACCTGCTGCTGAACATGTGGGCCCTGTGGGTGCTCGGCCGGGAGTTGGAGGGGGCGCTCGGCCGAGTACGTTTCCTCGCCCTCTACCTGATCGCGGGGCTGGGGGGCAACGTCGCGGTCTTCCTGTTCAGCGCCCCCAACCAGCCACCGACCGTCGGCGCATCGACGGCCACCTTCGGGCTCTTCGCCGCGATCTTCGTGATCATGCGCCGCCTCGGTCGCAACACCTCGGCGATCGTGCCGATTCTCGTCATCAACCTCGTCTTCACCTTCGCCGTGCCGGGCATCTCCAAGTCCGGGCATCTCGGCGGTCTGGTGGTCGGCGCGCTGATGGCGTTGGTGCTGGCGTACGCGCCGCGGGGTCGGCGCACGCTGGTGCAGGTCGCCGGTGCGGCGATCATCCTGGCGGTCATGCTCGCGCTGGTGCTCTTCCGGACAGCCCAGATCCTCAGCTGACCGGGCGGGCGGCCCGCAGCACGGCGGCCACCTCTTCCGGGGTGGCCCCCAGGTCGTACCGGCCGAACAGGTGCAGCGAGTTGCCCGCGTCGATCTCCAGGGTCTCGCTGGTCAGCCCCAGTCGGGGCCGTCGGTCGACGGCGATCGCCTCGACCGCCGACCAGGGCAGCAGTCGCCGGCCGGCGAAGCCGTGGATGACGGTGAGCCCGGCCGGGTCCACCGCCAACCGGACCGGCGCGACCAGGTCGCGTACCGCCCAGCATGCCAGCCCGGCGGCGGCCAGGGCGGCCACCGCCAGGCGGACCGGGTCGCCGTCGGCGAAGAGCAGCCCGAGCGCGATGAGCAGGACGGCGCCGGCCAGCTTCGCCGCCGGCAGGCTCGACGGCACCCGCCACTGCTGTGCCGGGGAGGTCTCATTCACCCGCCCAGCATGCCAGCGGCCGTCGGGTTCCGGCACCTCGTGCCGGTGTGGCCGGACGACCGGCGGCGGGACGACGTAGGATCGGGACAGCCCAAGTTACCGGGGAGTAAACATGAGTGACGCGGTCATCGTCGGCGCGGTACGCACCCCGGTCGGGCGGCGCAAGGGCAGCCTCGCCGGCGTCCACCCGGTCGACCTCTCGGCGCACGTGCTGCGCGCCCTCGCCGAGCGCACCGGGCTCGACCCCGCCCAGGTCGACGACGTCTTCTGGGGCTGCGTGTCCCAGGTTGGCGAGCAGTCGTGGAACATCGCCCGCAACGGCGTGCTCGCCGCCGGCTGGCCCGAGACGGTGCCCGGCACCACAGTTGACCGGCAGTGCGGCTCCAGCCAGCAGGCCCTGCACTTCGCCGCCGCGACGGTGCTCTCCGGCCAGGCCGACCTGGTGGTCGCCGGCGGTGTCGAGTCGATGACCCGGGTGCCGATGGGCTCCAGTGTGGCCGGCGGGATGCCGTTCAGTGACCAGTTGCGCGCCCGCTACCGGGGTGTCGAGGGCTTCGCCGACGACGCACCGCTGCCGTTCAACCAGGGGGTCGGGGCCGAGTTGATCGCCCAGCGGTGGCGCCTCTCGCGTACCCAGCTGGACGAGTTCGCGCTGGCCAGCCACGAGAAGGCAGCCGCCGCCCAGGACGCCGGCGCGTTCGACCCGGAGCTGACCCCGGTGCCGCTCGCCGACGGGGGCAAGTTCGCCGCCGACGAGGGCATCCGCCGGGAGACCTCCCTGGAGAAGCTGGGCGAGCTGGCCACCCCGTTCCGCGCCGACGGCGTGGTGACCGCCGGCTCCGCGTCCCAGATCTCCGACGGCGCCGCCGCCCTCGCGGTGACCACCTCCGAGTGGGCCAGCCGGCACGGCCTGCGCCCGCTGGCCCGGATCCACACAGCGGTGGTCGCCGCCGACGACCCGGTCACCATGCTCACCGCACCCATCCCGGCCACCGCGAAGGCGCTGCGCCGCGCGGGGCTGGGCATCGAGGAGATCGGGGTGTACGAGGTGAACGAGGCGTTCGCACCGGTGCCGTTGGCCTGGCTGGCGGAGACGGAGGCGGACCCGGACCGGCTCAACCCGCGCGGCGGGGCGATCGCCCTCGGCCACCCGCTCGGCGGCTCCGGTGCCCGGATCATGACCACCATGCTGCAGCACATGCGGGACAACAGCATCCGCTACGGCCTGCAGACCATGTGTGAGGGCGGCGGCATGGCCAACGCCACAATCGTCGAGCTTGTCTGACGCGGAGCGGGAAACGCCTCGCCTCGATGCGCCACGGCCGCCTAAGGTGCCCAGAGTGACGACGATCGCCGGTGAGCGGGCCCCCGACTGGTCCAGCGAGCAGTGGCAGGTGCGGGCCCGGTCCTGGGTCGACGCGCAGCTGAGTCGGGTCGGCCGGCGGGTGACCGGGCTGGTGGAGTCTCGGGTGCGGCCCTGGTCGCTGGTCTGGCGGGTGCCCACCGACGACGGGCCGGTCTGGTTCAAGGCCAACAACCCGGGCACCGTGCACGAGGCGGTCCTGATCTCGGCGCTCGCCGAGTCGGCGCCCGACCGGGTGCTGACGCCGATCGCTGTGGACCCGGCGCAGGGCTGGTCGCTGCTGCCCGACGGCGGCGAGTCGTTGCGCGACGTGCTGGGGCGCGATCCCGATCTGGCGCACTGGGAGCGGGCGCTGCCCGGATACGCGGCGCTGCAACTGGCCAGCGTGCCGCGCGCCGACGAGCTGGTCGCCCTGGGCGTGCCGGATCAGCGTCCGGAGGTGCTGGCCGACCTCTTCGTCGAACTGCTCGACGATCACGAGGCGCTGCTGATCGGTGCCGAGGGCGGGCTCAGCCCGGAGATGCACGAGCGGCTACGGGCCGAGCTTCCGTCGTACGCGCAGCGGTGCCGCCGGCTCGCCGACCTCGGCGTCCCGGCGACCGTGCAACACGACGACCTGCACGACGGCAACGTCTTCGCCGGCGAGGCCGGGTACCGCTACTTCGACTGGGGTGACGCCTCGGTGGCGCACCCGTTCGGCACGCTGCTGGTGACCCTGCGGTCCGTCGGGCATGACAGGAAGCTCGCCGCCGACGATGCCCAACTGGTGCGGTTGCGCGACGCCTACCTGGAGGCGTGGACCGACAGGTACGACCGCCGGACCCTCGTGGAGGCCGCCGACCTCGCCATCGGCCTGGGTCCGGTGAGCCGGTCGCTCTCCTGGCGTCGGGCACTGGACACCGCTGAGGAGTCCCGCGCCGAGTACGCCGCCGCGGTCCCGGGCTGGCTGGAGGAGCTGTTCGCCGCCAGTCCACTTCAGCCCAACTCCTGACCATGATCCGTCCGAGTCAGAAGTCGGACAGGCAGTGCGACACGCGGCGTGGAACTTCCAAAAAACGGCCGTGACCCACGTCACCCCGCTGGGGAGGTCGTTGGGCAGGTCATGGACGTCTTCTCCCGAACGTTCCTTCCGGCCGCCGCTGAGGCTGGCCTGGCCGTGCAGACGGTGAGCCGGCACATGCCGGTCTTCCGGCGCTGCGTCGGCTCCGGTGACGCCACCATCCTGGTCACCCGTTGCAGCCGCCCCGACCGCCCGGTCACCGGCGACTACCTGTTGCTGCTCACGCACCGTCGACTGGTGGTGACCCAGCAGACCCGCCTCCTGCACCGACTGCGCCTGCACCTCAACACCGAGTTGCGCGAGCTGAGCAACGTCACCTGGAGCCCGGACCCGCGGCTGCAATCGGTGGAGATGGCGGCCACCGCGATCGACGGGATCCGTGAGCGGTTCCTGATCCGGACCAGTCACCCGAAGCAGGTCTGGCAGCTCGACGCGTTGCTCAACCAGGCGTTCCGGACCCGCCTGCGGCCGTCCGGCGCCCGGGTCGTCGCCAGCATCGGTGACGCACCCGTCGTCGCGCGGCCCGGGATGTTCGCGCCGTCCTGGTGAGCTGACCTCGCACCGGGCGTCGCACCGCCTTTACCGAACTCGAACACGCACCGATCGCGCCGAGCCTTCGCAGTCGGCAATCATGGGCCGGTGACAGTCGAACCACCGCATCGCGGGCTCGTCCTCGTCGTGGAGGACGAGCCGGCCATCGCCGACCTGGTCCGGCTCTACCTCACCCGGGACGGGTTCGGCGTCCACCTGGAACGTGACGGCGAGGCCGGTCTGAGCGCGGCCCGCCGGTTACGCCCGGTGGCCTGCGTCCTGGACATCGCGCTGCCGGGCCTGCCCGGCACCGAGATCTGCCGCCGGTTGCGCGAGGCCGGCGACTGGACCCCTGTCATCTTCCTCACCGCCCGGGACGACGAGGTGGACCGGATCGTCGGCCTGGAGTTGGGCGCCGACGACTACGTCACCAAGCCGTTCAGCCCACGGGAACTGGTCGCCCGGGTGCGCGCGGTGCTGCGCCGATCCGCTGGCGGCCCGGAGGGCGCGGACCGGCCACGGGTCGTCGGCCCGGTGACGCTCGACCCGGCCCGACGCACCGTCACCGCCGCTGGTGCCCCGGTGCAGCTCACCTCCACCGAGTTCGACCTGCTGGCCCACCTGATGGCCCGCCCCGGCCGGGTCTTCACCCGGGAGGAGTTGCTGGCCGGGGTCTGGGGCTATGCGGCGCACGCCGGCACCCGGACGGTGGACGTGCACGTCGCCCAGGTGCGGGCGAAGCTCGGCCCGGCGAGCGTGATCCGGACCCATCGCGGCGTGGGGTACGCGGTCGATGCCTGACCACCCCGGGCACGTCGAGTCGCCGACCATGGCGCTGCCGGTGGTCGGCGCCACCCCACCCGCCGCACCTCGACGAGGCCGACTCGGCCGCACGCTGACCGCCCGCGCGGTGCTCGTCACCTGCGCGGTGGCGCTGGTGTCGGTGCTGGTCACCGCCATCGTCGCGGTGCCGTTGGCGATCCGCGGCGCGGAGCGGAGCGAGCAGGAGGCGCTCGCCGCCCAGGCCCGGCTCGCGGCCGAGGTGCTGCGGACCCGCCTCGACCGGGGTCGCAGCGCCGACGAGGAGCGGTTGATCCAGCAACTGCGCGACCAGGGCATCGACGCGTACCTGATCCGGCGTGGGGCGGTCGACCGGGCGGGTCTGCCACAGCGGGTGGTGCAGCGGATCGGGCAGGGCCGCAACGTGTCGGCCCGCCGCTCGGTAAACGGTGCGCGGGCCCTGGTCGAGGGTCGGGCCCTGCCCGGCGGCAACGGGGTGGTGCTCTCCCGTCCGCTGGCCAGCGGGCTGTGGGCCCGGGTGCTGCTCAGCCTCTGGTTGCCGCTGCTGGCCGGGTTGACCGCCGGTGTGGTGGCCGGGTTGCTGCTGGCCCGCCGGCTGGCCCGGCCGATCCGGGTCGCGGCCACCGCCGCCGCCCGTCTGCGGGCGGGTGACCGTGCCGTCCGGGTGCCGGTCGAGCCGCCGGACGAGGTCGCCGACCTGGCGGAGGCGTTGAACGGGCTGGCGGCCGCACTGGCCACCAGCGAGGGCCGACAGCGGGAGTTCCTGCTCTCCGTCTCGCACGAGCTGCGCACCCCGCTGACCGCGATCCGGGGGTACGCCGAAGCGCTCGCCGACGGGGTGCTCGGTGCCGACGACACGGTGGACACCGGTCGGACGATGCTGGCCGAGGCCCAACACCTGGACCGGCTGATCGGTGATCTGCTGGCACTGGCCCGGCTGGAGGCCGCCGACTTCCCCCTGGAACCGGTGCCGGTGGATCTGACCCAACTGGCACTCGACGCGGAGCCGACCTGGTCCGGTCGGTGCGCGGCGGTGGGCGTGCCGTTCCGGGTGGAGACGCCCGGTCGGCCGGTGCCCGCGTACACCGATCCGGGAAGGATCCGGCAGGTGCTGGACGGGTTGCTGGAGAACGCGCTGCGGGTCGTACCCCCGGGGTCGCCGGTGGTGCTCGCGGTCCGGCCGGCCGGAGCGGACCCGGCGCACGGCGGCGTGTTGGAGGTTCGCGACGGCGGGCCCGGCTTCACCGACGACGACCTGGCGGTGGCCTTCGAACGCGGTGCGCTGCACGAGCGTTACCGGGGGGTGCGCAAGGTGGGCTCCGGACTGGGCTTGGCGCTGGCCGCCGGGCTGGTCCGCCGGTTGGGTGGGGAGATCGCGGCGGGGCACGCGCCGGAGGGCGGTGCCGCCTTCGCCGTTCGGCTGCCCGGTGATCCTTACCTGACCCGAACATCGGCTTGACGCTCCGCTCGTCGTTCCCGGGAAGGCTGAGGGCTCCACAGACGAGAGGGAGAGTCATGCCACGTTGGGGTATCGCCACCGGCACCACGGCACTGCTCGCGGCGGTCGCGCTCGGCGTCAGCGGCTGCGGCGCGGCCGAGGTGGCCAGCCAGCCCGCCCGGGACGTCGCCGTCGAGGTCGCCGCCGCCATGGGGGTCGAGGGTCAGGCGCTGGCCGCGGTGGGCTTCGACGCCGACGACCTGGACGTGCTGACCGTCGCCGCACCGGCCACCCCGACGCCGGGTGCCCCGCCCAGCGCACAGGAGAAGGGCCGGGAGAAGCGCGGCGAGGAGTGGCGCAAGCGCCGCCAGGCCCGCGTGCTGCTGCGCAAGAACACCCTGCACGGTGAGGCGGTGGTGAAGACGAAGGACGGCGGTACGCAGACCGTCGCCGTGCAGCGTGGCGAGGTGACCGCTGTCGACGGCGACTCGATGACCGTCAAGTCCACCGACGGCTTCACCATGACCTGGACATTCGGCGACGACCTGCGGGTGGTCGAGCGGCGGGCCACCGTGCAGCCGAGCGAGGTCAAAATCGGCGCGACGCTCGGCGTCGCCGGCGCGAAGGACGGCGACAAGGGCGTGGCCCGGCTCATCCTCATTCCCCGCGCCAAGTGAGCGAAGGGGCCCTGGCCGACGCCAGGGCCCCTTCGCTCGTCAACGGGAGTGCGTCCTCGTCAGTAGACGCGGGAACCGATGAAGTCGTCGTGACCGTAGCCGACCGGGTTGGCGGCGGTACGGGCCTCGAACGACCACTGCTGCCGGGTGCTGGTGGAGCAGTTCGCCAGTCGCAGGCGCGAGCTGCCCAGCAGCGGGTTGTCGAACGCCACGCAGAGGTTGTTGGCGCTCGCCGGCCTGATCTGGTTGCCCACGAAGACGAACTGCTGCGCGCCGGTGCCGTTGCAGTCGTAGATGTTGACAGCGGTGCCGGCGGTCATCGAGCTGTTGGCGACGTCCAGGCACCGGTCGTGGGACAGCTCCGAGTGCAGCGACCGCCGGGCCGAGTCGTACCAGAAGCCCTGGTTGCGCCCACCGTGGCAGGAGTACGGCTGCTGCGCGGTGCCGTTGCGGGAGTCGTAGCCCTTGCCGTCGACGCAGGTGCCGGTGGCGAGGTTGCGCAGCTGCTTGAACTCCAGCAGCCCCGGGTAGAGCACGCCGCTGCCGGTGCTGGCCGGGTCGACGCAGCTGGCCCGCGTCTGCCCGGAGTTCCAGAACTGGGTGATGCACTGGGCGAACATGCCGTGCCCACGGGCGTTGGGATGGAACGACTGGCGGGCGGCGTTCTCGTTCCAGATGCCGACCTCGATGAAGAGGCCGCGGACGGATGTGTTGTCGGTGCAGACCTCGTGTCCATGGAAGAGCCGGCTGGCGTCCAGGTAGCGGGTGCCGGTGTTCGCCGCGGCCGAGCGCAGCGCGGTCTCGAACATCGGCACCGCCTTGTTCCGGGCGAATGCCGCGTCGGCCAGGTAGAGCAGACAGCCACCGGAGTACCAGCCGGGGAAGTTGGGGTTGTCCTCCACGTCGGGGCTGCCGGGGCTCGGGTACGACATCAGCACCAGCTCGTAGTCCGACCGCAGGTAGCCGGCCTTGGTCATGGTCTGCCGGATGTCGGTGAGCGCCGACTCCACCGCCTGTCGGCTGCCGTCGGTGCGGATCGTCCACTGGTCGGTGTAGGTGCTGTAGCAGGCGCCCTGGAAGAAGACCCGGCGGACGGCGCAGTCGGTGGCGACCGGACCGAACTGGATGGTGCCGTCACCGTTCGCGCCGACCACCACCCAGATCAGCTTCACGTGCGTGTTGCGCGCCTTGATGCCCAGGTAGTCGCCCTGGTTCAGCTCGTTGTGCTGGGTCGGGCCGCCGGCGATGAGGTTCCAGGGGGTGGCACCGGAGCAGGCGATGTTGTACTGCGCGTCCGACGTGATGCCGGTGCGGAACACCGCCTGGTCGTACGAGCGGTCGCACCAGTTGCCGTCCTGGTGGGTGCCGGGGACGTAGTTGCCGACCCCTTCACCGGAGATCTCGCTGTCACCCATGGTGATCAAGGCGGTGCGGCGCTGTTCGATCGGGCGGATCGTCGGGCTGCCGTAGAGGGCGGTCGCCTCGGCGGCCCGGATGGCTTCGAGGTTGGCCGGGAGCGGTTGAACGGTTGGTCGGTCGGCGGCGGTGGCGGGGGTGGCCGGTCCGGCGAGCATCGGTAGGACGAGAGCGGCGACGGCGACGGCGACGGAGATGGCCCGTCGTCGGGTCGCGCGTTCGGGCCTGGCGGGGATTGCAGGCATCGACGCACTCCTTTCGGTTCAATCGCGGGACGTCGATTGAGTTACCAGACGGTAACCTGCCGATTCGCAGATGTGAATGCGCCTCAGATCCTTGCGCGCGGGATGCAGAACCGCCCGGATCGGACTATCCGGGCCCGCGCTCCGGCGCCAGGGCGGCTCTGAGCCGGCTCCTGGTTCAGCGGCCCGGTGGCAGGGCGTAGCCGACGTAACCGCGGAACTCCAGCCGCCAGCCGGCCGGGACGAGTTTGGCGCAGGCCGCCTTACTGCCGGTGCAGACGATCGCGTCGACCGACGACGGCTCCGCCGGCGGTCGTTCCGGCAGCACCGACTGCAACGCCACCAGGTCCGGTGAGTCGCCGTCGGGCTGCCGCAGCAGCAGCCACCACGGGTACTCCCAGTTGTCGTTCTGCTGCGCCAGCCCGATCCGTCGCGCACCACTGCCCTGGACCGCGGTCGCCGCCCAGCGGAACTCGTCGGCCCACTGGGGACGGCGCAGGAACCGGGTGTCCCAGTCCGAGGTGGTGAAGACCGAGCCGGCACCTACCAACCGGCGCGGGAAGCCGTACGACAGTGCGAGCACCCCGGCCAGCGCCGAGGTGGCCAGCACGGTGACGGCCGCAACGGTGGCCACCGAACGTCGCCCACCCGCGCGGTGACGCAGGAGCGCGTCCAACCAGAGGCCGGCGAGGGGCACGGCCAGCACCACTGCGTAGAGCAGCAGCCGGTTGCCCCACGGCTGCCACTTGATCATCGCGGTGTGCAGCAGCACGGCGGTCAGCACCACCACGGCGTACGCCCGCAGCGACCCGGCCCGCTCGGCGGCGATCCGCCGTGGCCGGGCGAGCGCGATCACCGCGCCGATCACCGCCAACGCCCCGGCCAGCGGAAACGCCACCCGGTCCTCGTCCGGATACCAGGCCGGCTCCGGAAACAGCTCCCGACCGAAGGTGATCGCGCGGTCCTGCGGGTCGACGCCGACCGCCTTGGCGCCGCCGATGATCACTTCGGCGCCGGCCCGACGCAGTGGCGCCAGCGGGGTGTCGAACGCGGTGTGCCCGATCCGCAGCGCGTTGACCACTATCGACGCCGGGTCGTGTCGCTCCATCGGGATGGACTCGCGCAGCCGGGGTGGCCCCAGCGGGTGCCCGAACTCGGCGGTCACCCGGGCCAGGAACGGGCCGACCACCACGGCTGCGACCACCAGGATCAGCACCGAACCGCCGACCGTGCGGGCCAGTCCGCCGACCGGCCAGGACCGCCGGCCCCCACCCGGCGCGGCCGGCTCGGTCGGTGTCGGTTCCGCGGCCATCGGGCCCGTCGGTATCGGGTCCGCGGCCGTTGAGCCCTTCGGTGCCGAATGCTCGGTCCGGGCCAGCCTCAGCTGGGCCAACCCCCAGAGCACCAGCAGCGGGCCGACCGCGATGAGGCCGCTGGTCTTGGTCACCGCGGTCAGCCCGGCGGCCGCCCCCAGCCCGAGCAGCGTGCCCCAGCCGGTCCGTCGACGCAGCCCGTCCAGCGCCAGAGTTGCCGCGCAGGCCACCCATGCCGCGCAGACCAGGTCGGTCTGCGTGCTGGTCGCCTGGAGCACCACCATCGGCGTGGTCGCCAGCACGAACGCGGTGAGCAACTGGGCCCGCCGACCGCCGCCGAGCTGCGCGGTGATCCGCGCGGCCACCAGGAGGCAGACCATTCCGGCTGCCCACTGCACCAGGTTGTGCAGCTGATCCCCGCCGGTGAGCAGGCGCAGGTGCAGCAGCAGGTACTCGGCGCCGGGCGGGATGGTCACCTGCCGGTGGATGGCGGTGGGCCAGAAGTCCAGGTCGCCCTGGGCCACCCAGTGCTCCACCTTCGGCAGGTGATAGGTCTGCGAGTCGAAGTTGTTCGGCTCGGCCAGCAACGCGACAAGCAGCTCCACCAGGACCAGCCCGCCGATCGTACCGGCGAGGAGCCGTTCGCCCGGTCGGGCCGTACGCCAGGCGTCGACGGTCGCGGCGAGCAGGCCGGCAGGCCCTCGACCGGCCCGGGTCGGCGCGGGGTCGGGCTTGCCGGGCTCGGCCGTCGGGGCGGAAACGTCGGCGCCGCCACCGGCCACCACCGCTCCCACCGGAACCGGTCGCGGCGCGGTACCGACTGTCACCGGCGGGGTACCAACCGTCATCGGCTCGGCGTCGACCGGCATCGGTGCGGCGGCGGACTGCTGCCCGAGGCGGGTTCCCCGTCGCCAACGCAGACCGGCAGCCGTCGCGGCAACGACCAGGAAGAGCAGCCAGGCGACGGCGAACGCCGGTCGGGTCAGTGCGTGCGACGCGCCGAGCACCTCGACGACGAGCACCGCGTACGCCCCGCAGAGCAGGACGGCGCGCACCACGCCGAGCCGCAGCGGTGCCACCGCGCCAACCTCGCGTGGCCGCACCGCGACGGTGAGCAGGAGCAACGCGGCGGCAGGAACCGCCGCGAGCAGGGAGCCGGCAGCCGACATGGCGGAAGTAAACACCATTGATCTGAACCCGCCGCGCCGACTGCCCACGGTGGCGGTACGCGGTTAACAAACCAACCAGGCTAGGCTATGGCCGACGTGTTGCCGCCACCGTGGAGATTCCCGTGAAGCTCTCGATCCTCATGCCGGTCTACAACGAGGAAGAACGCATCGCGGATGCCCTCAAGCAGGCACTGGCGGTGGACTATCCCTGTGAAATCGAGCTCGTCGTCGTCGACGACGGCAGCCGGGACGGCACCGGCGAGGTCCTCGGCCGCGCCGACGACGCGCGTCTGCGGGTCATCACCCACCAGCGCAACGCCGGCAAGGGTGCCGCCATCAAGACGGCTGTCGACAGCGCCGAGGGCGACTACATGGTCATCCTCGACGCCGACCTGGAGTACGACCCGCAGGACATCCCCAAGCTGCTCGACCCGGTTCTCGACGGGCGGGCCACGGTGGTCTACGGCAATCGCACCTTCGGCAGCCACAGCGCCTACAGCTTCTGGTACGTGATGGGCAACAAGGGCGTCACGATGGCGGCCAACGTGCTGTTCAACTCGTACATCGGTGACCTGGAGACCTGCTTCAAGCTGATGCCGGTGGCGCTCTACCGCTCGCTCGAGGTGCGCTCGCGTGGCTTCGGCATGGAGGCCGAGGTGACCGGCAAGCTGCTGCGTCGCCGGATCCGGCCGTACGAGGTGCCGATCAGCTACCGGGCCCGTGGCCGGGAAGAGGGCAAGAAGATCACCTGGAAGGACGGCGTCGAGGCGATCTGGATCCTCGGTCGCGAGCGCGCTCGCCGCCGCCCCGCCGTCTCAGCCGCCAACTGACCCCAGGAACGCACTGATCGACCGCCGCAGGCCGTCGGCGTCCAGACCATGCCACCGGGCGTGGTCGGCCGGATCGCCGTACCGTCGCAGGTCGGTCTGACCCACCCCGAGGGCGAGCAGTCGGTGCGGTGCGTCCGCCAGTGCCCGGTTGACGACCGCGCTCGACGTTCCCGCCAGGTACGGCTCGACCAGCACCACGTCGGTGTTGGCGAGCGCCCGCAGCCCACCGGTGTCGAACGGCCGGGGCGTGTGGGTGTACGCCACCGTCACGTCCATTCCCTCGGTCGCCGCCAGGGTGGGGTCGAGCATCGGTCCGACCGCCACCACGAGCGGCGCGTTCGTCCCGCCCCGCCGGAGCACCCGTAGCCGGTTGGCATCCGGGTACGCCTCGGCGTTGCGCTGCTCGGAGAGCCGCAGGTAGATCGGATCGTCGGTGGTCGTGGCGTTGCGCAGCAGCGGCGCCACCTCGTCCGGGTGGCCGGGCACCCGGACCGTCCAGCCGTCGCCGAGGGAGTCGAAGAGCGCCACGTCGCCGGGCGACTGGTGGGTGCGGCCCTCCGCCGAACCGTCGTACGACGCGCCGATGCTGACCAGGACCGCGCCCACGCCCTGGTGGCCCAGATCCAACTTGATCTGCTCGTACGCCCGGTCCACCAGGAACGTCGCGTACGAGTGCGCGATCGGACGCAGCCCGGTCAGGGCGAGCCCGCCGGCCACGCCGATCATCAGTTGCTCCCGGATCCCCAGGTTGAGCACCCGGTCCGGGTGTCGGTGGCCGGCTGAGGCGAACTGGCTCGCCGAGATGTCGGCCAGCACCAGTGCGGTGCGCGGATCCTCGTCGAGGAGCGCGGTGGCGGTGTCGATGAAGGCGGTACGCATGTCGGTCATCCCTTGCTCTCGGTGCGGGCTACCACCAGGTGCGGTCGTCGTGGTCGGTGCCCGGTCAGGGCCGCGTACAGGGCGTCGTGGTCCCGGCCGTCGACGGTGTCGGCGGTCCAGCCGTTGACTGTGAACCGGCTGGCGATGCCACCGACCCAGCCGTGCGTGGTCGACGCGTTGTCGACCACGATCGCGGTGAGGCTGTCCAGGCCTGTCGCTCCCGCGTACGCGATTGCCTCGTGGTTGGATCCCTCGTCCAGTTCGGCGTCGCCGAGCAGCACGTACACCCGGGGTTTCAGCAGCCCCTGGGCGCGCAGGCCGAGCGCGGTGCCGACGGCCAGCCCGAGCCCGTGCCCGAGCGAGCCGGAGCCGATCTCGACCCCGGGCACCAGCCTTCGGTCCGGGTGGTGGCCGAGCCGGCTCTCCGGCCCGGCCAGGTCGTCGAGCCAGGCATCCGGGATGAAACCGTGCGCGGCGAGCACCGCGTAGTAGGCGGCCGGTCCGTGGCCCTTGGAGAGCAGGAACCGGTCCCGCTCCGGGTCGTCGACGGTGTCGGGGGTGACCCGCAGCACCCGGTCGTAGAGCACCTGGAGCACGTCGATGGTGGAGTGCGCGCTCGGCGCGTGCTTCTCGTCGCCGGTCAGTCGTCGGATCAGCCCGGGCAGTCGGGCGCTGCTGTCGGTGGGCATCGTCGTGGTCATGCCACTACTGTGTGAGTTGAAGTGGACTTCAACTCAAGGACCTGGTGATGCCGGATCTACTGACGATCGGTGAGCTGTCCGCCCGTTCCGGGGTGGCACCGTCGGCTCTGCGCTACTACGAACGACTCGGGCTGATCCGCGCCGACCGTACCGGTGGCAACCAGCGTCGCTACGCCCGCGCCGAGTTGCGGCGGGTCGCCTTCATCCGGATCTCCCAGCAGGTCGGCGTCTCGCTCGACGAGATCCGGGAGGCACTCGACTCGCTGCCTGAGGCCCGCACCCCCAGCCCGCAGGACTGGGCGCGGCTCTCGGCGAGCTGGCGGAGCCGACTGGACGAGCGGATCCGGCTGCTCACCAAGCTCCGCGACGACCTGGACGGCTGCATCGGCTGCGGCTGCCTGTCCCTGCAGCGCTGCACGCTCAACAACCCGGGGGACACCCTGGCCGGGGAGGGCCCGGGCGCCCGGCTGGTGCTCCCCCGACCGACGGACGACCCGACGCTGGCAAGCGCGCTCAACTGACGGATGGCCAGGTGGGCCCGCTCAGCTGACGGCCGACCCGGTGAGCTTGCGGCTCAGCTGACGGCCGACCCTCCGCCCGGTGGGCGGGTGAGCAGCACCTTGCCGAAGTGATCGTTCGACTCGACGAGCCGGTGCGCCTGCGCCGCCTCGGTCATCGGCAGCCGCCGGTCGACGATCGGCCGGATCCGGCCCGCCTCGACCAACGGCCACACCTCGTCCCGTACGCCCTGGACGATCTCCGCCTTCTCAGCGAGCGGACGGGACCGTAGCGACGTCGCGGTGACGCTCGCCCGCTTGGTCAGCAGCGCGCCGAGATCCAACTCGGCCTTGCGCCCACCCTGCATCCCGATCACCACGAGCCGACCGCCGGTGGCCAGCGCGGAGACGTTCCGCCCTAGGTAGGACCCACCCATGATGTCCAGGATGACGTCCACGCCGCGCCCATCGGTGACCCGCCGGGCCTCCTCGACGAAGTCCTGCTCCCGGTAGTCGATCAGGTGTGCCGCGCCCAACTCGCGCAGCCGGGAGTGCTTGCTCTCCCGCGCGGTGGTCAGCACTGTCACGCCGAGGGCCGCCCCGAGCTGGACGGCGAAGGTGCCGATCCCGCTGCCCCCGCCGTGCACCAGCAGCGTGTCGCCCGCGTCGAGCCGCGCCACCTGGACCAGGTTCGACCAGACAGTGCAGGCCACCTCGGGCAGCGCCGCCGCGTCGACCGGGTCGCAGGCCGGCACCGGCAACAGTTGCCCGGCGGGGACCGCCACCCGCTCCGCGTAGCCGCCACCGGCCAGCAGCGCGCAGACCTGCTGCCCGACCGCCCACCCGGCGACCTCCTTGCCAACCTCCGTGATCACCCCAGAGCATTCCAACCCGGGGTACGCGGGCACGCCCGGCGGTGGCGGGTAGTGCCCCTGCCGTTGCAGCAGGTCGGCGCGGTTCACCCCGCTGGCCCGCACATCCACGATCACCTCGTCCGGGCCCGGCTCCGGGTCGGGCACCTCGGCCCAGACCAGCGCGTCGGGACCACCGGGCTGCGGAATCGTGATGGCTCGCATGGGCCCAGTCTTCCCGATCGCACCGGGTGCCGCAGGCGCACCCTCCAGCCCACAGTGGACGCGCCATGACGCCTGGCCGGCGCACCGGGGAGGGACGCCGGGCCGCCCGGAGCGAGCCGTGGCAGACTATGCGTGGCCGTACGCCCACGGGTGGCGGCCCAGGAGGGTTCGCCTAGTGGCCGATGGCGCTGGTCTTGAAAACCGGTAAGGCAGCGATGTCTTCGTGGGTTCGAATCCCACACCCTCCGCCCCTCTGGACAGCAAAAACGCCCCCTGACCAGCGCGAACGCTGGCCGGGGGGCGCTTCTGTGAATGGCGAGTAAGTCTCACTTCGTCTCGTTCGGGGCCGCCGCGTCTCACTCGTCGCGGCAAATGGGCGGCAAAGTTTCGTCGGCCGGTCGGCCGCTCTCCTGCTGGTCGGGCGTGGCTAGCGCCGCCTCGATCCGCTTCCGCGCCGCCTCGTCCTGACCATCGATGCACGAGGCGTAGACCTTGAGTAAGACGTGCACGCTATGTCCTGCCCACTCGGCGACCTGGGTAGCCGGCACGCCAGCGTTCAGCCAGAGCGACACGGCAGCGTGCCGCAGGTGGTACGGCACCCGTGCAAGAACAGAGCGCTGCTGGGCGGGGCTGAGCGCCGTCTCTCGTGCCTGTCGCCAGGCTCGCAGGTAGGTGCTCTTCGTGACGGGACCGGGCCGTGACCCTGGCGCGTTGAACATCCGCCCGCCCGGGTTGCCGTAGTGCTGCCGATGGTGCCGCAGAATGCGGACAAGTTCCGGGCAGGCCGGCACGTCGCGCGTCGTCTTCTTTGCTCGGTGCTTCAACTCCCGGTCCTCGCGCATCTCGCCACTGTCGCTCCATTCCTCGCCGACGTGTTGCGTTGAGCCGCTGAGGTGAAGCCATCCCCAACCCTCTTCGGGAAGCTCGCATTCGTCGTTTCTGAGGTGCATCACCTCGGACGGTCGGAGCGCTGCGAAGTACATGCAGGCGAAGAATCCCGCTAGTGCCGGATCTCGGTCGCTCACGGCGGCCAGCAGTGAGCGTGCTTGCTGCGGATTCGCGACGATCTTTCGGTCGACTTTCTCTTCGTTCTTCGGCGCGCGCCACTGGACAAAATCCATCGGGTGTGCGTCGAGGTACCGCAGCTCCACCGCGTATTTGAGCGCGCCATAGAGGACGGCTCGCTTACGGGCAACGGTGTTAGCGGCGGCCGGGCCGCCGTCGAGCCGGGTCGCCAGCGTATCGAGCGCCTTCCGAATCGTGGCCGCGTTCGCTAGCTCGGTCAGCGGCAGCGTATTGGTCTTGAGCCACTTGATGACCGATGCCAGGTCGGCCGGCGGCTCGGCGTCCCGCTGCGACTTGTTGAAGATCCACGTATACAGCGCTTTCCGAATCTCGGCGTCGGTCGGCGCTCCCCGCGTGCTACTCAAGAATGCGGGCGTCACGGTTGTAAGAGCGTCGGCGATGCTCTTTCGTTGGGTCGCGGCGGCTCGGGACCATTTCATGTCGACGAACGCCACCGCGAGTTCGTACCACGTCCGGCTGTTCAATTCTCGCGCCATCGGTTCGGGCAGGCCGGTCGGCTTGTCAAACGCGATTCCCTCGCGCTGCGCAATGACGAGGCGTGAGCGGAAGCTCTCTGCCATCGCTCGCGTCTGGAACGTCTTGCCGAATTCGCGCCCGGCTACCTCCCACCGGACGCGGTAGCTCTTGCGATCCTTGCGCGTCTTTCGGTCGCGTCCCTGGTATTCGCGGGTGGCCCAAATGCGTACCTCGTAGGTGCTCATGCTGCCTCTTCGTGGTCATTGAGCCAGTTGTCCAGGTCGCGGCGGCGGACGTACAGGCTGCCGTTTGGGTACTTGATCGTTCGGGGTGCGCGGCCGGTGGCCTTCCAGCGGAAGAAGGTCGACCGGGGTACGCGGAGTTCGTCTAGGACTTCGGCGAGGGTGAGCAGGTTGCCGGTCGGGGTGCGGCGCGCGGTCATGGGCGGGGCCTCCCTCGTGCGGGGTGCAGGTGGAGCGCTGGAACAAGCCGCAGCGTCGCGGCGGGCAGCGTCGCGGCTTGTTCCAGCGGGTTGTCTTACGGGCTGATTGGCGCGGTGAGCGCCTTCCGGTCGGCGTCGGTCGTCTGTGGAGGGTCGGGGTGGCAGTGCGGCAGAACGGCGTAGGGCGGCCCGCTCAGAGCGCCGTGGAGGCAAGATCTGGGCAGGTCTGGGGTAGGGCATAGGGCCGAACCGGCTGTGTGGCTCTCAGCGGGCCGTCTCCGGGTGCCGATCGCCCGGCGGCGGCGCGGATGTGGGCCGGGAGGGGACCGGGAAGCGTTGACACGTTGACAATCGGCCGGCGCGGTCACGTTTCACCAGGTGAGAGGCGGTGTCGGGGTGTCAACGCCCCCCGTTGACAGGCGTTGACACCCGTTGACACCGGGTCGGCCGGCGGCGGATTGTCAACGCCTGTCAACGGCTGTCAACGCACCCCGTTGACACCCTCACGGGTGGTCTGAGCTGCGGAAACGTCGGCGTCGGGGGCGGTTGTCAACGTGTCAACGCTGTCGGGCACCTCGGCCACGGCGCGGGGGTGTAGTTCGTAGCGGCCGTCCGGCCCGTTGCGCACCCACCCGAGGGCGGCCAGTTCGGCGAGCACCGCCGACACCTCGTCGGACTTCGGTAGCCGGCGGGAGACGCGGCGGTGTAGCTCCCGGCGGGTGAAGGTGGTCATGCCCTTGGTGGTGAGCACGCCGAGCACGTACCGGGTGTTCTCCATCGCGGCGTCGCTGCCGATGGTGGTGAGTGCGGCCCGGTAGTGCGCGGCGAAGAACTCCGCCAGCCGGACGGCGTCGGTCATCCGGTCGGCGTCGATCGGGCGTCGCCAGGCGTCGGCGGGGTGGTGGGCGACGTGCAGCAGCCCGGCCAGCCGCAGTGTGGCGCCGGAGAGTTTGTTGCCCCATTCCCGCATGTCGTGCAGCGTGCCGCCGGGGCGTAGTTGTGCCTCCACCTCCTGAGCGGCGGCCAGCCGCACCCGCCCGGCCTCGGGGGTGAGGGTGACCACGGCGGGGTCTTCCCATTCGGCGAGGGTGGCGGCCAGGTCGTGCACCCGGTTCCGGTAGCCGGCGGTCACCTGCTCGGGCACCGGTTCCGTGTCGACCAGCCGGTATCCGGCGAGGGATCGGGGCAGGGCGAACAGGAACCGGGCCGGCAGGCCGCGCCCGGCGAGGTCGGCGTTGCCGCCGAATTTCCGCAGCACGGTCGGTTGCGCCATGACGCACACGGTCAGCGCGGGTTTGTCGACCGAGGCTCCCTCTCGGGTCTGGCGTTCGTTGCTCATGGGCTGCCCCGCGTGGCCTTTCAGGTAGGGGTCAAGGTTGGGGGCACCGGAGTAGCGACCGGCGAGGGTGTCGAAGATCCCGCCTTCATCGCTGATGATCGCCATCCGTCCACCGTTGGCAGCCATCAGGCCGATCAACGCCTCGGGAGTGGCGTCGTCCACGATCAGTCGGGGCAGGCCGGGAACGGTGATCGCCTCGGCCGCGATCGCAGCGGCTACCGCCTCGGCGGCGGCCTCGTCTCGCTTGCCCGGGTCGCTGGCCTTCGCTGCCTGTGCCTTGGCCTGTTCGGCCTGCCGGTCGGCGATATCCCGCAGCGCCGCAGCCTCGGCAATCCGAGGTCGCATCGCCTCACCGAGCGTCGACTGTGCGGCGAACAGCGGCGCGGTCATCGCCCGGTGAACAGGCGACTTCCGCTCCCCGGGGCCGGCAATGACGGCGGCGAACACGTTCACCGGCTCGCGCCACCCGCCGACCGGCTCCACCTCCAACCGGCCACCCGCACATGCGGAGAGCACGGCCACGGCGAGGGTGCCGGCCATCGCCGGATCGGTCTGGGTGAACCGGGCAACGCCGGTCACCATGTCGCCCAGCCAGCGGGGGAACACGTCGACCGGGAACGGTGGCGGCGCGGCGGACGGCCCGGTCAAGGGCACTGGAACATCCCACAGCGGGCCGCCGCTGGCCGGTGGTGCGTCGGTGGCGTCCGGGTGGTCGGTGACGAGGTGCAGACGGGCGGGCGTCATGCGGCACGTCCTTCCGCTAGCGGTGGGGTGAGACAGGGATCAGTGACAACCGGAGTTGTCGTCGCGCGCGCCAGCTCGGCGAGCACGGCCATCTGTTCGGGCATCCCGCGTGTGCCGTCGAGCGGCCGGCGGGCGTGCGGCCACACCTCCGATACCGGGTCGGCGTAGTCGCGGCCGGCGAGCACGGTCACGGTGCCGGCCATGTCGATGCCGAGGCGGCGTGCTTGCGCGTACAGGGTCGGCGCGGTGACGGCCCCGGGTTGGCCCATGCGCAGCTCGTAGGGCTCGATCACGGTGTCGGGGGTGAGCAGTCCGTAGCGGGCGGACAGGATGATCAGCCGCCCGCCGAGGCGGTCGGCGGCGCGGCGGCAGGCGCGGTGGTAGCTGCCGGTGTACATGCGCCCGGCCGGCGCGGGCCGGTCAAGCTTCGCGCTACCGCACGGCACGATCACCACCGCGTCGGCGCGGCCCATCACGCTGCGGCGCATCCGGGCGTTCACCGCGTCGGCGTATGCCTTGCTGGCGGCCTGCCGGGTGGTGCCCGTGGCCCGGCCCACCTCGGCGTACGACCATCCGTCGTTGAGCACGAGGTCTACCGCGATCCACTCTCGGGCTTCCCGGCACGCGGCCTCCAACGCGGCCAACGCGGCAAGGAGATCCGATGGCGTTCGGGCGGCGGCCAGCGCGGCGGCGTGGTCGGCGACATGTGCGGCTGCGGGGCGGAGCTGGGGCGCGCGGTGACAACTGCGGTTGTCACGGGGCCGGGTCACGCGGCCACCTGCCGGGGTCGCTTGCTGCCGGCGGCCAGCCCGGATCGGATGGTGCGTGCCGTCTCGACGTGGCCCAGCCCGGCCCGTGCTGCGGCTTGTTCCAGCACGCTTTCGGCGTCCTCTGCGGTGAGCGACCCACCGGCGGTGAGTTGCCCGAGGGCCACGGCCGCGATGTACAGCGCCCGATTGCGCTCCCCGGCCCGCGCGGTGGTCACCCGGTCGGCTTCCCGGGTGATCGCGGCCCGGACGTACGCGCCGCTGCGGTCGGTCGGCAGCGACACCACCACCGGCCGCTGCGGCGGAAGCGGCGCCGGGGCCAACCGGGTGGCCAGCCACCCGGGCAGCGGGGCCGGGTCGGTATCCAGGTCGACCCGGTAGGGCCGACCGGCCACGGCGCTGCCGGCCGCGACCACGTAACCGCCGTGGGCGCGAGTGTCGACCAGCGGCCCGAGGCCGTTGCCACGCTCCCCGGCGGTGTTGCGCAGCGCCGGCCCGTCGTCCGGGTGGCCGTAGTAGAGGTGGGTGCCGCCCCGGCCGGTGGTCACCGTGTACGTCGGTTCGATGACCGTTCCGTGCGCGGCGGCCAGGTCGGCGAGAGTGTCCAGGCCGGTCGGGCCGGTGGTGCCGTCCTTCGGGGTGTCGAGGTCGACCACCACAAGCCGCGACGGGCCACACGCCAATCCGATGCCGTACGGGCGGGCAGACCATGCGCGGCGGATGCGGTCGGGGTCGGTGGTGGCGCGTGCCTCCCACCCGAGGTGGTGCCCGGCGGCGCGGCAGCGCGGGTCGCGGCCGGCGCAGTCGTCGGCGGGGTGGTCGGGGAAAGCGGGTCGCTTGTCGTCGGGGCGTAGCGGGAAGACGTGCCAGCCGCGTGCGGCGTGCGCGAGCGCGGCGGTGAGCAGCGGGTTGTCGGGCATGGTGCAGGTCCTCTCCGGTGGTGCGGGTGAGGTGGTGAGGCGAGCGGCCGGCGGGCGGCCGTGGAGGCGTTCGTGTCGGCCTTGGGCGCAGGCGGCGCAGTCGCGGCGGAGCATCAGGACGGGCCGGCCGCTGCGCGCGTTGTCGGCGGCGAGCAGCCGGCCGCAGATGTGCGGGTACGCCTCGGCGTCGGTCACCGGCCGGCCGAGAACCGCGCTCGCGGCCAGCCACCGGGCGGCCATTGGGTTACCGCCTCGGCCGGGGCCGCGCGGTGATCGCGGCCCGGGTCACCGCGTGCCGCAGGTCGCCGAGCAGCCCGACCAACTGCCGGCGGGCGGCCAGCTCGGACGGGGCGAGCGCGACCCTGACGCGCACCTCGGCGTGTTCGCGCCCGGCGGCAGTGCGCACCCGCACCAAAACGGCGCGAGAGCGGCCCGCAACGTCGACCACGATCTCTTCCGAGCGGTGCTCTCCGAGGCCGCAGCGGTGGTCTTTGCCGCACCACTCGGTGTGCCCGTCGCGGGTGCGGCGGTTCATCGGTTCGCCTCGGCGCGCAGCCGGTGAAAGTGGTTGTAGACGCGTCGGCCAGTGCGCAGCCGGTGGCCTCGGTCGCAGCGTCGGCAGGCACGCGGGCGGCGCAGGACGCGGGTGGTGATGCGGCCGGTGCCGGCGCACCGCTGGCAGGTTTTGACGGGCTTGACCCAGCACAGTCCGGCGTAACCGAGGGTGATCAGGGCGGGGATCGTGGCGAGGGTGATAGCGGCGGTCAGGTGGGGGTTCACGGGTGCCTCCCGGGCCGGTTTTTGGGTGCACGGGGCCGTGAGCTGCTATCTGCTAGGTCGCAGCTCATGATTCGGATCGGGTGCTAGCGAGGGTGCTAGCGCTAGCAGATCGGGCCGCTAGCGCTAGCACCCTCGCGGCGGGTTAGCCGGCGGACCGCTTCCGGTCACGCTCCGCGATCGCGGCGAGCACGTCGGGGTGCTTGATGCCGCGCCGGGTGGTCGGCTTGCCGTCGATGCGCCGGCCCACGTCGCCGACCTTCACCGCCGGGTGTGGCTTGAGCGCGGTGGTGAGCTGTGCCGCCTCCCACCCGCCGTAGACCTCGGGCCGCAGCTCGGCCAGCAGACCGCACAGCGTCTCGTTCCACACCGCCTTTTCGTCGCCCGGCCAGATCCGCGCCAGGTCGCCGAGCACGTCCGCGACCGGGGCCACCTCGCGGGTCTGCTCGTCCGGCTTGGGCAGCGTCCCGGCCGCCTGCCGCAGGCCGACGGCGCGGCCGACGATCCGGGCGGCGGCGGTGGTGTCTACCTTGTACGACTTGCCCGCAGTCGGCTTGGGGCCGAAGCCGCGCAGGATGCCCCACCCGGCCTCGTCGCCTGGCACGAACACCGTGGCCCGATATCCGTTCTTGTAGGCCGACGTGCCAAGGATCATGTCGTTGGCGGTCTGGTCGGCCACGGAGAGGCAGAAACGGCTGTTGACGTTGCGGGTGATGCCGGTCGGCAGGCTGTCCTTGTCGGGGATCTGCGTCCCGATCAGCAGGATCACGCCGAACGCCCGGCCGAGCTTGATGACCTTTTCCAGGATCTCGCCGGCTTCCTTGCCGTATTTGCTGGTCATCAGCTCTTGCAGCTCATCGAAGTACGCCACGAGCGGGTGAAGCCCGGAGCCCTTGAGGTTGGCCAGCTCGGGGGTGACCTTGTTCTCGGGTGCCTTGCCCAACCTGGCGTAGTGGTCGATGCGCTTGGACCGGCGGCGGCATTCCTCGTACAGCCACTCGATGAAGGCGAAGCATCGGGCGAGCGTGTCGTCGTCGAAGCCGTTGCCGTACTCGGCCATGACCGGCTCCAGGACGGCGAAGTCCCCGACGCCCTTCAACTCGTAACCCCGGATCTCGGCGCGCGGGTCCAGCGACGCGGCCAGCACCAACGTCCGTAGCGCGAACGTCTTCCCCGAGCCGGGCTGACCACCGAACAGCCAGTTGCGGAACATCATCTCCGCGTTGATGGCGTCCAGTCGGGGGGTGGTGGCGAACGGGAACGCCTTGAACAGGTCCACCTTCGCGCCGGTCGACAGCAGCGGCCACGCGGGTTGCGTCATCTGCGACGCCGGTTCGTAGCCGACCCACAGCGCCAGCCGGCCCGTGTGGCCGGGTGCCGGTTCGGGCCACACCTGATCCAGCGGCAGCCGCATCGCCGAGGCCAGCCGGCCGCGCCGGGCGACCACCTCGGCGGCCTCCACCCCATACGGCAGGTCGACCACCGCGAGGTGCCCGGGGCCGTCGCGGTGAATGTCCACCGGGAAGCTGATCGCCTTCGGGTCCTTGGCAACCGCGCTGTTGATCGCGGCCATCTGCAACGAGGTCAACGCCCGCCGCACGAGGTCAGCGGTCAGCTTGCGGTAGCGGGTGCCCTCGGTAACCCGGTCGGTGAGGGGCTTGTCCGCCGGTCGGCCGAGGGTGGCCAGCAGCGGCACCACCACGGCGAGAGCGACCCACCGCCACCACGGCGGGCCAACCGTGAGGACGATCGCCCCGGCGACGGTGGCGCCGGCACCGGCGGCCAGTACCCACCACCGCCACACGCTCTGGCGCTGCCGGCGGGCGTCCAGCTTGAGCCACACGTCCGCCTCACCACGAGTCGCGGCGGCCTGCCGCAGGTGCCAGTTGCCCTCTTCGGCGCTAGCCCAGTGCAATGCCCGACCGAGCCCGCGGAACAGCCCAACCGGTGCCCACACAACGGTTTTCGCCGCGTACTTCGGCAGCCGCACCGCGTGGTACGCGGTCACGTAGCCGGCATCCTTCGATTGGTGCCGGACCGCAGCGCGCAGGCCGCGCCACGAACGCGCCCACTCGGCCAGGATCGGCCGGCGCTCCCGCTGCCGGGCGAGCACCTCCGGCGGGATGTCCTCGGCCGCGTCGACCAACCCGCCGAGGCGCTCCGGGCCGTCGTCGATCGTCTCGGCGTCCTCGGCGGTGTCGTCCTCGGCGGTGGTGTCGGCGTCGGCCGGCGGGCGGGGGCGCGGCACTCGGCGGGCGCGGGCGTCGTCCAGGTCGACCACCTCGGCATCCGGGCCGGTGGTCGGGTCGGTCAGGTCGCTCTCGGCGGCCTGCCAGTCGAAACGGTCATCAGGGGCAGTCATGATGGGGGTTCCTCCAACGGTCGGGAGATCGGTAGGGGGCCGGCGGCGCGGCGCAGGTTGGGAAGCCAGGGGCCGCGCCGCCGGGCGGAACTAGTCGTGAGTGCGGACGAGGTGCGCGAGTGCGGCACCCATGCCGAGCACCGCGACCGGGAGGCAGGCCACGGCGGTGGTGATCCACCAGGGGGCCGAGGTCACTCCGGCGGCCTCCAACAGGTGGTAGGCGACCTGCCCGAGCGCGCCGATGGCGAGGGAACCGAGGGCGGACCACTTGGCGAACCGGCGTGCCCGCTCGGGCACCCGACCGGACAGCCACACGTAGAGCGCGTACGCGCCGTACGTCTCCACCCCGATCGGCAGCGTGATCGCGCTGTTGATGGAGAAGCTGTCCCAGATCCCGGGGAGCGGGTGCACGATGCCGAACCCGGTGAGTCCGCCGAGGCCAACCCACCCGGACCAGATCGCGACGAACGCGGGCAAGGCCAGGAGCACCACCGGCCACACCACCGCCGACCGGACCGGCGCGGGCGGGGCGGGCGTGTCCGGGCGACTGACCGGCGCGACCTCGGCCGGCGGCGTCGGCGGCGTGATCTCCGGGGCGGGCGTCGGGTCCGGTACGACCGGCGGCGCGGCCTCGGGTGCGGCCGGCTCGGGTGCCGGTTCCGGGGTGGCCGCCTCGGCGGCGTCGGCCGTCGGCGCGGCAGGCTCGGCCTTGAGCAGCGCGAGCAGTTCGCCGGCCTTCGGTGCCCCGATGCGGAACTCCCGCATGAGCCGGTTCCGCGACGGGAACACCTCGCCGTCGGGCAGGTCCAACGCGCGGGCGGCGGGCAACAGGTCCTCGATCGGTTGGGGGTAGCGGGTGCCGTTGATGGTCGGGGCGGTCATGCTGCGTCCTCCTGGGGGAAGGCGCACGCGAGGCATTCGCCCAGCGAGCGCGGGATGAAGTACGGCCGCACCGTGTGGCAGGTCGAGCAGGTGCGGCGGGCCGTGAGGGCTTTGCCGATGGCGGCGCGCTGCGCGGGGGTCGCGGTGCGCTTCGGGGCAGCCAGGTCGAGCCGGTAGAGGTAGGCGGTGCGGGTGCCGCCGATGCCGCGCCAGAGCACCTGAGCGGCGATCGGCTGACCACCGGGGCGCAGGCCGGCGGCGGTCAGTTGGCGGCGGGTGGCGTAGCCGGGCGGGGCACCCTTCCACCAGTAGGTAGGGATGCCGTACCGCGCCCCGTCCGGATCGAAGTAGGCGGCACGGATGCGCGACATCAGGCCGCGCGGCGCGGGTCGGTACGGGTAGCGGTGTCGGTCGCGGCGCGTGTCACTCGGGCCTCGGCCCGGCGCACCCGACGCCAGTCCAGCTCGGTCGGGCCGCCGTGGTCCTCGGCGTAGAGCAGCGTGATCTCGGCGTCCAACAGGTCCAGCTCGGCCGCGATCAGCGGCCACTCCGAGTCGATCGCGGCGAGGTCGGCGGCGGTCGGCTCGGCGGCGACGGGGGCGAGGTACGTACGCACGGGGGAACCTCCGGTGGAGTTAATGAAGTGGGGGAAAGCCCGGGGTTCGACCAGACCGGCCGCACCCCGGGGCGAACAGGAACAAGAGGCAGAAGCAACCGCGCGCCAGACCCGGCCCGCTCGCCCCGCTCGCCCGGGATCTACCGGGGTCGGCCACCGTGTGGCTCAAGGCGGGGATGCCGCAGACGGATCTACGCGGCGCTTCTGCTGTGAAGTTCTCAATGAACGACCACACGACCGGCCCGTGAGCGCGCAGCGCAAAGCGCCACCTTCTCCGGCTTCCGCTCGGCTTGGCGTGCCTGGCTAGCCAGGTCCAACGAGATGAACGTAGGCCGGCTTGGCTAGTCAGGTCAAGAGGGCGCGGCGAACTTTCCTGACTTGGCTAGTCAGCGCTACCGTGAACGGGTGAGCGAGAACCTTGACTTCCTCGGCGAGCTGGACCCCGATGACCCCAAACAGGCCTCGCAGCAGATCGCAAACAAGCTGCGGGCGGCCATCCTCACGCGCCGACTCGCGCCCGGCGACAAGCTGCCGTCACAGCCCGACCTGGCCACCCGCTACGGCGTGGCGCGAGAGACGGTCAAACGAGCCTTAGACCTGCTACGGGCCGAGCGGCTGATCGTGTCGCGGCAGGGCAGCGGCGCGTTCGTTCGCGCGCAGACACAACGAGCGGTTGAGCTGCGACCGCACATCGAAGCCTCATTCGACCGACCCCACGTCACCATCGACTTCGCCGGATTCTCCGGTGAGACGCTTCGCGACGCGCTCGCTGAAGCACTCGACAAGGTGCGCGTCGGCCGGCTTGCGCCGGAGACGATCGCGGTGCGGGTCCTGATCTCCGACATGGCTGTGCCGATGGCGCTGCCGTCGCGGGCCGAGACGCAGGCAGACGACCCAGCAGTACGCGAACGCGCGGAGCGGATCACCCGGCGGGCCGCAGACGGAATCATCGATCAGGTCGGCGAGCTGGGCGACCTCGGGCTGATCCGGTCGGCCACCGTTGATGTGCGACTGCATCGGGCATCTCCGCTGTTCAAGCTCTACATCTTGAACGGCGAAGAGGTCTTCTATGGCTTCTACCCGGTTGTTGAGCGCACCGTCTCGATCAAGGGTGAACCGATGGCGATCTACGACCTGATGGGCAAGGACGTGCCGCTGTTCCACTACGCGGTGACCGACGACGACGCCTCGCACGGCACGCAGTTCGTGGAGGCGTCCCGCCAGTGGTTCGACTCGGTGTGGTCGACCATCGCCTACCGGTACGACGGATGAGCGCGGAACTTGGTCGACTGCTCCGCGAGGTCGGCGCGGTGCTGTTCGACTTCGACGGGCCGGTGTGCAGCATCTTCGCCGGCTACCCAGCGCCGCAGGCGGCAGCGGAGCTAGTCGACGTGCTGCGGCGACGCGGCATCGACGTGCCGCCGGACCTCGCCAGCGAGGCGGACCCGCTCGAAGTGCTGCGCCGCACCGGAGCGGCGGGGGACTACGGCGTTACTCGCGCGGTAGAGGATGCGCTTTGCGCGGCCGAGCGTCGGGCCGTCGAAACTGCCGAGCCAACGCCGTACGGCCGGGAAGCCATCGTGGCTGCCCGGCAGGCCGGAATGCAGGTGGCGGCAGTCAGCAACAACTCGGCAGGTGCGTTGACCGCCTACCTCGCGGCGCACCGGCTCACAGGGCACGTGTCGCCGGTGGTCGGCCGGGCCTATGCCGAGCCGACCCGCATGAAGCCCAACCCGGAGCCGATTCTGAGAGCCGTGCGTGCCGTAAGTCTGCCGGCGAACCGTTGCGTGTTGGTCGGTGACTCGCTGACGGATGTCGAGGGGGCGCGCGCGGCCGGCATACGTTCGATTGGCTACGCGAATCGAGAGCCGAAGGTACGAGCTCTTCGGGCAGCGGGCGCCGACGTGGTCATTACGAGCATGGGAGAACTAGCTCGTTCCCTCGTCGCTCTCGACAGCCACGGCGACAGCGCGGAGAGATAGCGACGCGTGTCGGATGGCGCGGCGTCGGCCGTAAGGCTGAGACACCTGGCCGAAAATTGCTTAACGCCCCTTATAAGTGTCGGATTAGCGACAATGTCTTCCGCTGACGACTTATAGTGCCGTATATAGCGGGTTTTTGGTTCCGGATCTAGCTCCACCTGCCTACTTTCGTTAGTATCTGAACACTATGCGTCAGGGGCGGGGGGCGAATGGCATCGGCGATAGCAACCGGCGGATCACTTTCACGTATCGAAGCTGTGGACGGGCGGACGCTCACGAGCTGCATGGAGCAGCTACAGCAGGCGTACGTCATGAGTGTTGCCTCTACCGCTGGATGTGGTGTCACCAATATCGAGCGGGATACGTATGGCGTGGATCTGGAAATCGTGCGCTCATTCCCTGCCCCGCGTGAGGAAGTCTCGGTTAAGGCGCAACTGAAGAGTACTACGCAAATTAGCCCCAGTCCGGATAGGGACTATTTTAGCTATCAGTTCACAAAACGCGAGTATATGCAGCGGCTCACGACCGCAAGGCGTTGGAGCAAATACATACTAATCGTAATGTCGGTCAACCGCTTTCAGACGCAGTGGACTGATTGCTCACACGATTTTTTGCGACTGCGACACTGTTGCTACTGGATCTGCCTGGAAGGCAGGGATGTTCCCTCGGCAGATAGGCCGAGCATCCAAATACCTACCAAAAATGTATTCGATGCCAGAGCACTTGTAGAAATCCTCGACAAGGTCGATCGAGGTGAGAGCTTGTGCGAGAGTTAGATTCTGGTCTGCAAGTAGTTGATCCGGCGAAGCTGACTGTTCTGCTAGAAGAGACGGGTTGGCACCTCGTCGGTGGTCGCCGTAATGCCTACAACCGGCTCGCCCCGCCCGCTGATCCTGACGGCAGAGACTTTTCGCTAGTAATTCCGCTGGACAGAGAAGCGCCGGAATTTGCCGAAATGATGGCAGCGGCGGTCCGCAAGATTTCTGCCCGTGATGGGCAGGAATGGAGCGCTCGGCTACTTCCACGGCTAATTGCAACCGAAACTGATGAATTCAGATTCCGTAGAGAGACCTCCCTGCCGTCCGGCCTGATCAAGTGGCGCGATGGGGAGAGCCTCATTCAGGCCGCTCGCGCCACCCTGACTGCTGGTGCGAAGGCTGCCGTTAGTAAAGCCCGACGGTTCGGCAATCGCCATGGGCAGTTCGCCAACAGGTATCTTGACCATATCCTTATGGGTCAAACCGCTCCTGGGAGCTACGTAGTTACTGCCTACGCGCTTTCCGAAGAGCCGATTACGCTCCATCAAACATCGAATCAAACACTCGGGATCCCCGGTGTTGACTTCATGGAAAGCCGAGAGATCTCCAGATCAGTCACAAACGCGCTGGGTGCGGCCGCTGAGGCGCTGGCCCACTTCCATGCGAACCAATCGTTGGCCGGTTTTGATGCGGGGGTTACACAGGGGATCTCTTACGAATTAACAAGTGCTCTGGCAGCACTGACTGAGGATGCGGATGAAGCCGAGGTCTTCATCGAGTGGCATCCGTCAGGTGAGCAGGAGCGAGCTGTTTCAGAGCGGTTTGACTATAGTCGCAGGGATTCGGACGCCTTCCAGAGGGCGGCTACTCGATTAGTACTGACCGAGCCGCAGCCAAGGACGACTGTGGTTGGAAGAGTCCACCTGCTAACCAAGAAGGAAGCAGGTCAGCCGGGGGTCATTGGGATAGTCTCGGCCGGGACCGCAAAGCCACGTCGGGTGCGCGCACATCTCGTTGACGCTGCTGATTATCACCTAGCAGTGCGGGCGCACGAAGAGGACTTGATGATCGAGGTAGTTGGTGACCTTGAGCGCGAAGGAACTCTGAACTGGCTGTACGGCGCACATATCGAAGCCACGCATGGATCTGCCACCGAACCCTTACCTTCGGCCTCTGACGCGCACGAGCTAGAGGTGCGGCGGTTGTGGGAGCGGACTGCGGAGTCGGGGTAGGCGGCGGCCAGTGGCGTGAGCAGGCATGCGAGGCCGCAGAGCCGCGAAGCTGGGTCTTGGCGCTACCGCCGATGCCAATGATTATAAGTTGGGACATACGCCTGTGAGGCGTAATGCCATGGTTGCACCTCTTACTCCCACTGCTCCTGGTGTGCAAGTATGTGCCATGTCGTCGGAACCGCCAGTTCCCACCGAGGAACAGATTCTCAGCGCGCTCGAACGCACGGGCTATATCTTCGAGCAGCGCGTGGCCACTCTCTTAGGACCAGGCGTCTCTACCGGATGGGCCTTCAAGGATCAGGACTCAGGGGCGAGTCGTGAGCTAGATATCCATATGTCTGGTCAGGTCGTTGGTAGAGCACCTTCCGGTACTGTCAGCATCGATTGGACGATTCTTGGCGAGTGTAAGAGCTACCAATGGCCGTGGATCGCCCTGACCAAATCATGGGAGGATGGGTGGACCGGATGGGACGGACGGAACTCCACCGACATCTTACTAAGTCCGGCAGCAAGAATGGACCTCAACCCGAACAGGTTCACGGCTTACGACAATCCTGATTCATTCTTCGGTCGCTACCGTGCGGCGAGGTACAGGAGTCCTCGGGCCGTCCAGTTGGTCAAACTGAATAAGAAGAGCGGAGGGTGGGAGGCGCATTCCGGAGACATTTTTAACGATCTCACGTATCCTCTCGCTAAAGCTGTCTCCTTTTTGCGTGAACAGTTCGACAGGATTCATGGCGATTTTGACAGGGACCCATTCCCACGTGCCCTCAAGCTCATCTTTCCAGTGATCTTCGTGTCCTCGCCCATGTATACCGTCTCCTTCCCGTTAGGCAAGCCGCGCGTAAATCCCACGAAGCAAATAGTCCTTGAAAGGCGACTTTCGTCGGCGTCGGTGACGGGCGACTTTCGCTTCGACGTGGTGCATATCGACGGCATCGAAGCCTGGTATGAGCACACCGTCCTGCAAACCGTGCGCCATGTAGTGAAACAGGCGGGTATGGAGGGGTCCGCCGGACTCATCAGCAGGGGCGACTAGGACCGCTGAGCAAGTCGAAGGAGTTGAATGGCGTGGGCCGGCGTCCCTCGTTGCGTAGCCGGGACCTGGCGCCCCAACCCATCGCCTTGACGTGCGGCGGCAAATGAGCGGCAGGGCCTACGGGCAACACGCCGAACCTCCTGGTCGTAGCGCTGCGGCGGCTGGTCTTGAAAACCGGTAAGGCAGCGATGTCTTCGTGGGTTCGAATCCCACACCCTCCGCCACCTTGATCCACTCGACTTCCCGAAAGTCGGGGTGTTCGGGCCACGCGGATGCCGCGATTTCCTGAATGCCGAGTGGATCTGGTGCGGGTGAGTGGCGCCGGTCCGGTGCGCCGCGTCCCCGGTCACTCCGGCGGGTCGGTAGCCTGCCGCTCCCGGCGGATCGTCTCCTCGGCCAGTAGCTCGACCGCGCGTCGGCGTTCGTCGGCGATGGCTCGCTCGTCCCGGCGGCGGAACGCGGTGAAGACGGCTACCACGAAGTCCCGCCAGATGCCGGCCACGGTGTTCCCCCTGCGGAACGTTGCCCGAACTCAAACGTAGCTCCGCGAAACCACAGTCGGTCAGCGCGTGCTTCCGGTCGTCGGGAGGGCCGTGGCGGGGTAAGAAGGGGCTGGTATCTCCGCACATCGGAAGGACGCGTCCCCATGACCCTGGAACGACCGATCGCCCCGGACCCGTACGAGCTGCTGCCGACGCTGCCCTCGTTCACTCTGACGAGCGACGACGTGCAGAACGGCGAGCCGATGGACGCCCGGCACGCGCATGGCAGCACCGGGGGCGACAACGTCTCGCCGCAGCTGACCTGGTCGGACTTCCCCGCCGAGACGAAGAGCTTCGCGGTGACCTGCTACGACCCGGACGCGCCGACCGGCAGCGGTTTCTGGCACTGGGTGCTGGTGAACGTGCCGGTCAGCGTGACCCAGTTGCCCACCGGCGCCGGCGGCGCGGCGGGCACCGACCTCGGCGGGGCGTTCTCGGTCCGCAACGACTACGGCGATCAGGGGTACGGCGGGGCGGCTCCGCCGCCCGGTGACCGCCCGCACCGGTACGTCTTCGCGGTGCACGCCCTGGACGTCGACCGCCTGGACCTGACCCCGGACGCCACCCCCGCCTACGTCGGCTTCAACCTGACGTTCCACACCCTGGCGAGAGCGGTGATCCGCCCCACGTACCAGATCAAGGAGTAACCCCGCCCCCAGCTCCCGCGGTCTGCCCTGCCGAGTCGATCATGGAGTTGTGGTGGGTGACATAGCGCCTGCCATGTCGTAAAACAGGCACCACAACTCCATGATCAACGGAGGTGACGGCGGCCCGGGTCAGGCTGGGACGCGGGCTACGGCGAAGACGGACTGGCCGAAGGGTGGGAGGACCAACTGCTCGGCGGCCTTGGTGGCGGGCAGGACGAGGGTGTCGTACACCTTGACCATCGGGCCCTCCTTCGGCATCAGCCGGAAGACCTTGGTGGCCATGAAGTAGCCGATCAGCCCGAGCGCGTTCGCGTAGTGGATCTTCTCGATGGTCAGGCCGGCCTCGGTCATCGCCGCCCCGAGCGTCTTCTTCGTGTAGCGACGGACGTGCCCGGTGGCGATGTCGGCAGGGCCCATCGCGAACTGGAACGCCGGCACGATGATGATCACGGCACCGCCGGGTCGGACCAGGTCGCGCATGCTCTGGAGCGCGCCAACGTGGTCCTCGATGTGCTCCAGCACGTTGTACGAGACGGCGGCGCTGTAGTCGCCGCGGTCGTTGTGCGGCAGCAGCATCTGCCGGACGTCGATGTTCGGGCGGTCGGCGAGGCGCTCCTTGAGCTGCACCAGCCGGTCCGGGTCGGCCTCGGTGGCGGTGAACCGGGGCAACCGCTCGGACCATTCCAGCGCGTAGTCACCGAGGCCGCTGCCGATCTCGATCGGGTCGTCGCCGAGGTACGGCACGGCCAGTTCGATGAACCAGCGACGGTGGTTGACAGCGGTTGCCAGGCCTTCCAGGACCTCGGACTGCACGCGCTGATCCCCAGTGATTTCTGCCATGCGTCGATTCCTCACGATATGAACTCGACCGGTGCCTGGACCGACAGAGTCAATCATCCGCTGGGACGGCGAAAGAATCGAGGCATCGGGGTGGCCGAATTGTGGTCGGGGGGTGGGTTCGTGATCGGCGGTCGGCGAACCCGGCACATAGTACGGCAGTACCCCGAAACATGTCACGGCGGTGCCATGCGCTGACTACCCTATGAATTGTCATGACTACTCCTGAACCGGACGTGCCCAGCGGCAGCGGCGGCCCGGCCGCCGCTTCGCCGGCGGAGGGGACCTCCGATGCCGTGCGGCCTTCCCGGAGGGAGAAGTGGGCCGATCTGGCCGCCGTGCTGAGTTTCGTGGTGCTCGGCTTCTGGGTAACCGGCCGACTCTGGCTGGACCCGAGCAGTGATGTGCGGGACAACCAGTCCGATCAGTCGCAGTTCGAATGGATGATGGCCCACGGAGCGCGAGTAGTCACGCACTTTGCGTATCCATTCCATTCCAATCAGATGAACGTCCCCGACGGCGTGAATCTGATGGCCAATACGTCCGTATTATCCATTTCATTGCCATTGACGCCGGTCACCCTGTTGTTCGGGCCTCGGGCGTCATTTCTGCTCTTCCTGACCGCCGGCCTGATTGCCACCGCCACTGCCTGGTACTTCGTGCTCTCCCGGGTCCTGATCGGCAGCCGGGGGCCGGCCTGGCTGGGCGCGGGCTTCTGCGCGTTCGCGCCGGCCATGGTGTCGCACGCCAATGGGCACCCGAACATCGTGTCGCAGTTCGTCGTCCCGTTGATCATCTGGCGCACGCTACGACTCGGCGAACCGGGCCGCTGGCTGCGCAACGGGGTCCTGCTCGCGCTGGTCATCGTCTGGCAGGCGTTCCTCAACCTGGAGATCCTGTTGATGACCGCGATCGGTCTCGGCGTGGTCATCGCCGTGCTCGCCCTCGGTCGCGCGGATCTGCGGTCGCGGGCCCGACCCTTCCTCGCCGGCCTGGCCGTCGCCGCCGGCATCGCCGGACTCCTGCTGGCGTACCCCCTGTACGTCCAGTTCTTCGGACCGGACGCGTACTCCGGGCTGTCCCGCCTGATCCGCGGCTACTCCAGCGACCTGGCCTCGTTCGTCGCGTACTCCAGGGAATCACTCGCCGGTAGCGCGCGCACCGCCGCGGGTCTGGCCAAGAACCCGACCGAGGAGAACAGCTTCTTCGGTTGGAGCCTGCTGGTGCTGGTGATCGCCCTGGTCTGGTGGCTGCGCCGCTCGATCGTGGTGCTCGCCCTGGCCGCGCTCGGGTTGCTCTTCGCGGTGCTCTCGCTGGGCCGGGAGGTCCGCCTGGACAACCGGGATACGGGTGTGCCGGGCCCCTGGGCGGCGCTGGAGAACCTGCCTATCCTGCACTCGGTGGTGCCGACGCGCTGGGCGCTGGCGATCACCCCGATCATCGGGCTCCTGCTCGCCTACGGCGCCGAACGTGCCCGCGAGTTGGCCGGCGCACACCCGGCCGCCAGGGGCCAGGTCCGCTTCGTCACCGCCACCATGCTCACGATGGCCCTGCTGCCGATCGTCCCCACCCCGCTACCCGTGGCCCGCCTCGACCCGGTCCCCACCTTCGTGACCAGTGGGGCGTGGCGGCCCTACGTGACAGGTGGGCGCAGTGTGGTGACCCTGCCGTTGCCGGACACCACGTACGCGGAGCCGCTGCGCTGGTCGGCGACGACCCGGCTGGACATGCCGCTGGCGCGTGGTTACTTCCTCGGCCCGGACACCCGCCCGAACGCCGACCCGCCGAAGGTTGCGCTGTTCGGTGCGGTTCCCCGCCCCACCAGCAGTTTCTTCGCCACCATCCGGCGCACCGGCGCGGTGCCGCCGATCACCCCGCAGAGCCGGGTCCAAGCGGTCGACGACCTGCGTTACTGGCGGGCGGGGGTGGTCATCCTCGGGCCACACGAGCACGAGGCCGCGCTGCGTCGGGGGATGACCGAGCTGACCGGGATCCAACCGGTCTTCACCGGCGGCGTGTGGGTGTGGGACGTCCGGTCGTTCACCGACTGACCCGTGCGGCGGCGGTGTCGCCGACGGGCTGACCCCGGGGCCACCACCACCCAGCTGCGGCCTAGCGGACGCAGCAGCCCTGGCAGACCTTCGGTCGGGGCAGGGTGAAGGCGAGGCAGCAGGTGCGGCGCTGCACGGTCGGCTCACCGGTAGGCCCGGGCACCAACTCGATCAGGTCGGCCAGGTCGAGGGCGCCGAGCACTGTGTCGATGCTCTGCACCGTGGAACCGGGAAGACCGTCCGCGGCCCGCAGGATGCCGTGCGCGATGCCGGAGGCGACCGAGCCGAGCAGGGTCCGGGTGCCCACCCGGACCTCGGACTGGATCGCCGTGATGAGCGGCATCAGGTGGGCGTCGAGCAGCGACGCGCGCAGTGCGGCCAGCAGCTCCGCCTCGTCGGCGACGACCCGTACCTCGGGCAGGCCGGCGAGCGCCAGCGGATCGTTCGGCAGCACCGCGACTGTGGTGCCCCGGCGCAGGCCCATGGTGAGCAGCTGCCGATGGTCCTCGAAGTGGATCAGCAGGTCGGCCGGATCGAGCAGCGGCACCCGGCGGGCGGAGGCCCAGCCGAGCACGACCGGCAGTGCGGCCCAGTAGCTGTACGACTTCCAGGCCAGCGCAGCGCAGGCGTGCGGGGTGCCGCCCCAGCGGACGGCTGCGCCGTTCAGGAGCTCCGGCAGCCGGCTGCCGTCGATCAGGGTGGTGGCGGGCGCCCAGCCGAGCTCGTCGTCGACCAGCAGGCCCCGGGCGAGGCCGGGGAGGTCGTCGGTGCCGAACATGGCGCGGAGCGCTGCGGTGACCGGAGCGAGTGGCGTGGTGGCGGCCTCCCGCCTCGGCATCACCGCTGTCACCTGAGTCGTCCCCTGTCTGTGTGACCGAGGAGTGCGCCCCGGCGGACGAACCAGTGCCGTCCTGAGCTAAGGCTAGCCTAACCAGACCCCCGGTCGTAAGGGAAGCCTCACCTTGGTCACATCCCAGAGGCCCAGGTCACTCCGCATCCGAGGGGAGTAGTGCTTCGCGTACTACCCGGAGTCAGGGCTGGGAAACGCGGCGACACAATCGATGGTCATCGGTGAATTGTCAAGCGGTGTGTCGAAAACATGCCACATGCGTGTGCGCTCGGGCACAGAACGTGAAACTTATATCCCCGGCCCCGAGGAAGCACATGACGACCTCACCCCTCGAACGGGCTGCCGACTCCTTCGCGGCCGAGCTCGCCCGGCAACGGACCGGGCGCGGGCTGTCCAAGAAGCAGCTGGCCGTCCTGATGGGGTTCGACCCGTCCTACGTGAGCCACGTAGAGGGGCGCCGGCACCGCCCAACCGAAGACTTCGCCCGCCGCGCAGAGGCCGTCCTGGAAGCCAGCGGCGCGATCTGGCAGCGCTTCCGGGAGTACGACGACCTACGGCACTCCCGGACGGGTCAGCCGCAGCGCGAGTCGCACCTGCCGGGACAGTGGCTGCCGCCCGGCACCGGCCTGGTCGTGGAACGGGAGCTGGCCACCCTCACCCACGCCGACGACGGCTACCGGTGCGTCATCCACCGTGAGCTGTACAACGCCGGCACCGAGCCGGTCACCCGCTACCTGGTCCGGGTCGCCGTCGACCGCTACCCGAACGACCCCGGCCGATCCAACCGGCACCACCGGGAGCACCCTCTCACCTTCGCCGAGCTGCAGATCCAGGCCCACCGAGACGACGGCGGCGGCGACCCGGAGCCGATGCACTGGCGAGCCAAACACGACCGGGACGCGTTCAAGGAGATCTGGCTGCTCTTCGAGAACGAGGAGCGGCGCTTTCCCCTCTACCCGGGCGACCGGGCCACCATCGAGTACGCCTACAGCGTCGGGGCCGAGAAGTGGGGCCCCTGGTTCCAGCGAGCCGTCCGACTGCCCACCCGGCAGCTCGCCGTACGCCTGGATCTGCCCGCGGCGCTCGACCCGCAGGTCTGGGGCGTGGAGACCTCGCTCAGCGCGGAGGAGGGCCCGCTGCGGACGGCGCCGCAGCGGCACGACGAGGGCGACCGGGCGATCTACGACTGGCAGACCGACGACCCGCCCTTGAACGCCCGGTACCGGATGCAGTGGCGGTTCCGCGCCCGCCCGGACAACGAACCGGACATCGGCCCCGGCGCTTCCCGGGTCCGACCCAGTGACCGGATGCGCGGCCTCGGCATCGTGCAACGCGGGGACGACCTGCTCCGTCAGCGAGCGCGCCCGTTCGACCTGCCCGCTGAGGAACACGTCGCCCGGGACGTGGTCGACCGGCTCACCATGGCCCTGGCCCGGCTCGACGAGCTGCACCCGTTCAGCAAGGGGGTGGGTGTCGCCGCGCCTCAGTTCGGCATCGGCCGCGCGGCGGCCGTGGTGCGACCCCCCGACCGGTCGGCGGAACCGGTTGTACTGCTCAACCCCCGGGTGGTCGACGCCGACCTGGAGACCGACGAGCAGTACGAGGGTTGCCTCTCCTTCTTCGACCACCGAGGTCTGGTGCCCCGGCCGCTGCGACTGGACGTGGAGCACGCCCAGTGGGACGGCAGCCGAATCATCACGTCGTTCGAGTTCGGCATGGCCCGGTTGGTCGCACACGAGATCGACCACCTGGAGGGCAGCCTCTACGTCGACCGGATGGCACCCGGCGTGCCGTTGGTGCCAGTGGAGGAATACCGCGAGACAGGGCACCCCTGGCGCTACTGACCAGGAAGGGGCCGGGGCGCGTGCCCCAGGGGGCAGAGGCACGCGCCCCGGCGTGGGGGGAGGAACGTCTAGAGGTCACCGAAGGTGTCGTAGCGGATGTGCGGCGGCGGCACGTCGTCCGCGGCGAGCACCCGCAGGGTGGACCGGACCATCCGGGCCGCGCCGGAGACGTAGCAGTCGTGCGTGGTCCACGGGCCGTACCGGGCCACCACTTCCGTGATCTCGCCCTGCTCGCCGTCGAAGTCCGGGTCCTCACTGCACGCCGGGGTGACCGACAACCACGGGTGTACGGCCACCAGCTCCTGCAACCCGGCAAGGCCGTACAGGTCGGCCGCCTGCCGGGCACCGTAGAAGACGTGCACCCACCGGGTCCGGTTGAAGGTGGTCAACTCCTCCACCAGCGCCTTGATCGGCGCCAGCCCGACGCCGCCGGCCACGCAGAGGATGTCCCGTTCCGAGGTGCGATCCACTGTCATCGACCCCATCGGCGCCGCCAGGCGGAGCAGGTCACCGGGCCGTACCCGACGCACCAGCGCGCCGGACACCCAGCCCGCCCCCGGAGACCGGACGTGGAACTCCAGCACGTTGTCGTCGTTCGGGGCGTTCGCCACCGAGTAGTTGCGCCACACCCGGGGGTGGTAGCGCGGCACCTCCAGGCTCACGTACTGCCCCGCCTGCCAGCGCATCGGATGCTGCAGGGCTCGGCAGGTCAGCACGGCGGTGTCCGGGCCGTGCCGCTCGTGGGTCAGCACCTCCGCGTGCCAGAACGGCGGGTCGTCGTCGGAGGCGGCGCCGGCCACCATCAGGGCGGCGATCGCCGCGTACGCCTCTCGCCACGCCTGGTCGTACTCCAGGTTCCAGCCGTCGCCGGCGGTGCTGCGCAGCGCGTCCAGCAGTGCGACGCCCATCGTGGCGTAATGCTGCTCGTCGACGTGGTACTTACGGTGGTCGCGGCCCAGCGCCCGGAGGAACTCGTCGAAGCTCTCCGGGTCGTCGACCGTGTGGATCGCCGTGATGATCGCTTCGAGCAGGCGGTCGCCCTGACCGCTCATCTGCACCGGGAAGAGTTGCCGCAGGGCGGGGTCGAGCAGGAACAGCCGGGCGTAGAAGTGACCGCTCAGCCGGACCCGATCCTCCTCGACCAGGGTCCAGCTCTCCTTCAGCAACCGTGCGAGGTCGTCCACGGGGGCTCCTTCTCCAGACGGCAGCGGTTTGGGCGCCCATAGAATCTCCACGGAGAGTGTCGACCGGTCGCACAGAATGTGCGATCGGCTCACGCTGCCCGGTCGGCTGTGTCCCGGGTGCCGCCCGTCGGGCAGAGTGGTGCGGTGACCGTTGAGCTGACCCGCCCGGTGTCCCGCCGACTGCTGGGCACCGAGGCGCTGCTGGTCCTCGGCCTCTCCCTCGGCCAGTCCGCGATCTACGCGGTGGTCTCGATCATCGCGAAGTTGACCGCCGACGGTCCGCTCTCCAAGCAGACCGCCTCGCTGAACACCTCGGCGTCGGCCCGACCCTGGCTGGACCTCACATACCAACTGCTCGGCATCGTGTTCGCGTTGCTGCCGGTGCTGCTCGCCGTACACCTGCTCAGCCGTGACCCCGGCGACCCGGCGCGGACCCTCGGCCTGGACGCCCGGCGGCCCGGTCAGGACGTGGCACGCGGAGCCGGGCTGGCGGCGCTGATCGGCCTACCCGGGCTGGCGCTGTTCTGGGTGGCAGCCCACCTGGGCCTCAACGCCACGCTGGTGCCGGCCTCGCTGCCGGACGTGTGGTGGGCGGTCCCGGTGCTGATCCTCGCCGCCGTGCAGAACGCCGTGCTGGAGGAGGTGATCGTGGTCGGTTACCTGGTCACCCGGCTGCGCCAGCTCCAGTGGCGGCTCGCCGCGATCATCGCGGCCAGCGCGCTGCTGCGCGGCTCGTACCACCTCTACCAGGGCTTCGGCGCGTTCGTCGGCAACGCGATCATGGGCGTCGTGTTCAGCCTCTTCTACCTGCGCACCCGGCGGGTGATGCCGCTGGTCATCGCGCACACACTGCTCGACGTGTTCGCCTTCGTCGGCTACGCGCTGCTGCCCAGGGAATGGTTCGACTGGCTCTGACCGGTCAACGCCGGTCGGGTCGGTAGACGGCCACCGCCCGGGCCGCGAGCCGGTCGGCCGCCGCCGCGTCACCCAACGCCGCCGCGAGCACCGCCGCGCCCGGCAGCAACCGGGCCACCAGCCGCAACGCCACCCAACCGCCGGCCTGCGCGGTGAGTGGCGCGGCCAGCCGCCAGGCCGCCTCCGCCGCCCGCGGCCACGCCCCCTCGACCGGATCGCCCGCCGACTCGGCGGCGGCCAGAGCAGCCGCCGCGCTCGCCCGGTCCGGGTGCACCTGAGTCAGCACCAACAGGTCGACGGCCCGGTCGGGATGCGTCGGATCCTCGCCGTACGCGGCGGCTAGGTGCAGCACCAGCTCCGAGTGCGTCCACAGCACCGCAGCCAACTCCGCCACCGGCGCGAAGAAGCCGGCCAGCGCGGCCGTCGCCCCACCCGCCCTCGCCGAGCGGACGAACCGTCGGGTCGCCAACCGGGCCAGGCCGTCCGCTGACGCGTCCGGATACCGGGTGCGCAACCCCAGAGCCCACCCGGCCGCGCCGGGCCCGAACGCCCGCACCGCGGCCAGAGCCAACAGCTCCGGTGCGAAGCCCGGGTGGTCGAGCACGCGCGCGGCGACCGCGCGCAGCTCCGATTCCGGGGTACGCCTCAGAGCCGGCTCAGCCTGCCGCGCGGCGGGTGCTGCCGGTGCCAGCTGCTGCTCGGTGGGTGTCGTCTGCTGCTCATTGGGTGTCGACTGCTGCGTGGCGGGTGTCGTCTGCTGCGTGGCCACGGGTTCGGGGGCGGGCTCTGTCAGCGTGGTGCTCTTGCGTGGGGTGACCGCGCGCTTGGTGGTCTTTGCGGCTCTGGCCGGGGTCGTTGGAGTGGCGGCGCTCGCCTCTTCGGTCGGGCTCGCCTCTTCGGTGGTGCTCGCGGCTCTGGTGCTGCTAGCTGTTTTGGTGGTCCTTGCCGCTCTGGTGGGGCTTGCGGTGCGCTTGCGTGGTGCCGGCGGGGCCGGGGTCACCTCGGTAGGCGTCTCGGCTGCCTTCCGAGGGGCAGCCTTCCGAACGGGGTTGATCCGGGCCTTCGGCGGTGTCGGTGCGACGCCTGTTGCGGGGCCTGGTTGATCGCCGTCCGGCAGTTCCGGCTGCTCCGCGCTCGCCTCGGTGCTTAGCTCGGTCGGTGCGCGTCGGGGCTGTCGAGGCAGGGCGCGGTCCGGCTCCGGCGGCTGGAAGAGCACAGCCGGGGCAGCCTTGGCCCGTCGAGGACGCTGTCCCCCCGGAGCGGCTGCCGGCGGCGCCGTCTCCGCCGGCTCCACCGCCTCGGTGGGCTGCTCGGCCACGATCGGCGGCCGGAAGGTGGCCCGTGGGGAGCGCCGACGCGCTCGTTCAGCAGGCTCTCGACGGGTCGACTCGCTGGGCGGCTGCTCCTGCATATCGATGGAGCGTAGTCCCGATCACGCCGACGCACAGCGTTGAAACACGGGGGCGGGCGGACGCCGGTGGGCGTACACCGGAAGTCGTTTTGCTCCCGGTGGGTGGCGACCTGTATCCTCGGGCGCGGTGGTCTGAGGATCACCAGGGAGACTTCGCCTAGTCTGGTCTATGGCGCCGCACTGCTAATGCGGTTGGGGTCTTAAAGCCCCTCCCGGGTTCGAATCCCGGAGTCTCCGCGCGAAAGCCGGGTGTGTAGACTGGCTGAGCACAAGCGCCCGTAGCTCAATGGATAGAGCATCTGACTACGGATCAGAAGGTTAGGGGTTCGAGTCCCTTCGGGCGCACAAGATCAAGAGAGCGTGACCTGCGGAAACGCGAGTCACGCTCTCTGCCGTTCTGTCCCTCGTGGACGTTTGGCTGCTCGGTGGCTGCGCGTCCGACGAGCATCCCCTCCGTCCCGGCGTGTCCGTGTGGCTCCGAGTGTGTCCGATCTGGTTCGAGCGGCGCCGCAAATGGGGATCACCGATTCCGTCGACGTGGGCCGATTAAACAGCTGTGGATCGGCTGGCCCGTCGTGGCCGTTGTGGCTGCCCTTCCAGAAAGTTCAGCATCTGTGCCGGGCGTGATGCCTCAGTTGGCCATCCAGGTTCACGGCGCCACCGTCCGACGCGTCGGCCGCAGGTCGGTCGTAATTGCCCGATCGGTCGCTGGTCATGCCCGCAGGGCACGCTCGTCTCGACTGCCACGGGCTGCGGCCTCGGCTGGACGAGGGCGGTTGGGCATGCGTGGCGTGGGTGTGCTCGGGTACGCGGCGGGTGGACACGCGAGAGGAAGGACGATCGATGCGACTCACTGACGAGCAGGTGCGTTCGCTGTACGGCCAGGATGTCCAGGACCAGTCGGGTGCCAAGATCGGTAAGGTCGGCCAGGTGTGGGCCGACGCCGAGGGGTATCCGACGTGGGTCAGCGTGAAGACCGGCGTCATGGGTCATCACGAGTCGATGGCTCCGCTGGTTGACGCGCGGATGCGCGACGGGCGATTGATGGTCGCCCACGACAAGGCGACGGTTAAGAGCGCTCCGACCGTGCAGCCGGACACCGACCAGCCGCTGAACGCCGAACAAACCGCGCAGTTGTTCGCGCACTACCGGATCCAGCAGCAGCCGCCGCGACAGGCTCCGCAGAGCGCTGGCGATGTGATCCGCTCGGAGGAGCGGCTGCGCGTCGGTACGCAGAGCCAGCCGGCGGGCAAGGCGGTGCTGCGCAAGTACGTGGTGACCGAGGACGTGCACACCTCGGTGCCGGTTGAGCACGACGAGGCCTATGTGCAGCGCGAGCCGATCACCGCCGCGAACGCGGGTAACACTCGGGCCGACATCGGAGAGAGTGAGCAGGAAATGACCCTGCGCGCCGAGCGGCCCGTGGTGGGCAAGGAGCAGGTGCCCGTCGAGCGTGTCCGTCTGGCCAAGGACGAGGTGGTCCAGGACCAGCCGGTCGACGAGCAGGTCCGTCACGAAGAGGTTGAGGCGAACATCCCGGAGCCCAGTCGGCGACGGCGGTAACTGGCTTTGGCGCGGCAACGCACTCGCGTTGCCGTGCCGAGAGCTCGCTGGGGGCGGGCAGGTCGTGCGGACCCGCCCGCCCTCGCCTCCAGGTTCGGCTGGATTCAGGCTGTGACGGCGTCCGGCCCGCCCAGTGGAGCGTTGCGGCACTCCGCCGAACCGTCTTATCGGGAATGCCGATCCTGACCGAGGCCGACAACCTCGACTACCTACGCCGGCAGGTCCTGACCTCCCGCAACGTGTGCGGCGGCCGGCTCCTCGACGCAACCGATGATGCGAAAGCAGGAAGCCGGGGATCCCGGTGGACGGCATCCGGTCCCGCCGCAGGTCCGATCTTCGTGACCGAACCTGTGCGGGACCGGATGCTCCTACCTGCCCCCTTACCTCTTGCCGCCCGGGTGCCGGGCGATCGGATGATCAACCGAAGCAGTTGGGCGCAGGCGGTGAGCTGGGTGTGCAGTTCGTGGGCCGGTTGCCGCTGATGACGGTCTTCTGGTCCACGGTGACCTGGCCGCCGTCGTTGAAGATCCCGCCGGGTGCCAGGGTGGAGATGTTGTCGGTGACCTTGCTCTCGGTGAGAGTGAGCGTGGCATTGTTGTAGATCCGGCCGCCCTGGGAGCTCGAGCCGATGGCCCGGTTCCGGTCGACGTGGGTGCGGCGCAGTACGACGCTGCCGCTGGTGTTGTAGATGCCACCGCCGTTTTCGATGGTGCTGTTCGTGCTGGCGACGTTCTCGCTGATCCAGGTCTCTTCGGCCACGAACTGGCCGATCTGGGTGAAGACGCCGCCACCCCGTTGGCCGGCTTCGTTGTGGTGGACCTTGCCCTGCCGGAGGTGGAAGACGCCGTCGGAGAAGATTCCGCCGCCCTCGCTGCCACCAAGACGAACGTAGTCGAGCGATCCTTACATCAAACGGTCTTATGCGAAAAAAAACCTACATTCGGCGTAGTTGTCACCCCACGTCGCGCCGGCCCCACCCTGCCCATGCCCAACCGGCCGCCGAGCATGCGCCGACCAGGACCGGCCGACTTCACGAGACGGAGGATCACTCGCTCGGCGTGCCGGGGATGCGGGAGGCCGGGTCGGTCGAAGGCGGTATACCTCAGAGGTATTTATCTGACTCAGAGGTATACGGGCTCACCGGAACTACGGGCGGCAAGCCGGCACCGACGACGGGCGGCACCGACGACCCTCAACCCAGGTGACCGTCGACGCAGGTGGCGATCGATGGCGCGGGCTCCGGCGCGCGAACCCCGGTTGCTGGCGCTTGACGCCAGGCAGATCAGCGACAAGAATTTACATGAATCGCTGTTAGCGTTAACAATCCGTCCCAGTGCTGCGACGGCATCGTCATGCCGGTGTGGCAGCGGTCGCCACGGCCTGACTCCTCGGTCAGCACTACCACTGCAGGGGAGAAATCTATGCGAACGAGGGCAAGATGGCTCGCGGCGACCGCCGCACTCGGTGTCGTGCTTGCCGGGGTGCTGACCTCGACCGGCCCGGCCAACGCGGAATCCAACGGCGGGGTGCGGGTGATGCCGCTCGGCGACTCCATCACCGAGGGCACCCAGGTGCCGGGCGGGTACCGGATCGGGCTCTGGCAGCGCCTCGTCAACGGTCGGTACACGGTGGACTTCGTCGGGTCGCAGTTCAACGGGCCGGCCAGCCTGGGTGACCACGACCACCAGGGGCATCCCGGCTGGCGCATCGACCAGATCGACGCGAACATCGTCGGCTGGCTGAACACCCAACGGCCACAGACCGTCCTGCTGCACATCGGCACCAACGACATCCTGCAGAACTACAACGTGAGCACCGCGCCGAACCGGCTCTCCACCCTGATCGACCGGATCACCACCACAGCCCCCACCGCAGAGGTGTTCGTCGCGCAGATCATCCCGCTCGCCAACACCAACCAGGAGGCGGCCGCCCGCACCTTCAACGCGGCGATCCCCGGCATCGTGCAGAGCAAGGTGAACGCCGGCAAGCGGGTGCGCCTGGTCGACATGCACAGCGCCCTCAGCACCGCCGACCTGATCGACGGCGTCCACCCCACGTCCGGCGGCTACGACAAGATGGCCGCCCGCTGGTACAGCGCCTTGCAGTCGGTCCCCGGCAGCATCGGCGACCCGGGCAGCGGCGGCGGACAGACCACCGCGATCGTGGGCACCTTGTCCGGTCGCTGCGTCGACGTCCCCGGCTCTTCCACCACCAACGGCACCCAGGTGCAGTTGTGGGACTGTCATGGCCGCACGAACCAGCAGTGGACCTACACGAGCGGCAAGACGCTAACCGTGTACGGCAACAAGTGCCTCGACGCCGCCGGCTATGGCACCTCCCCGGGGACCCAGGTCACCATCTACGACTGCCACGGCGGAACGAACCAGCAGTGGAACGTCAACGCCAACGGCACCATCACCGGGGTGCAGTCCGGCCTCTGCCTGGACCCGTACAACATGGGTACGGGCAACGGCACGAAGCTCGTCCTCTGGACCTGCACCGGCCAGGCCAACCAGCAGTGGAGCCGCCGATAGCTCGAGGTGAAGCCCCCGGCCCCGGATTCCGGCCGGCGCCGTAGCGCGGACTGCGCCCCGATCGACATCACGTTCAGCCTTGTCGACCGAGGCGCGGTCTGCCGCGGGCGTACCCCGTCGCCACAGGCGCAGGAGGTGGCCCGAGGGACCGTTGGCGGGTTGTTACCTGTGTCCCCTCGTCGACTACTGCGCGGCCGGAGAAGGGCCGCATACAGTACGGGCACGGCGATGCCGGATGGCAGCTGAGGCTCAGACGACAGGGGCAGGCATGGGCGAGGCATCGCCCGGTGAATGGCTCGCTGTGGACGCTGCGGTACGAGGTGCTCTGCTACTTCATGCTCGCCGCGCTGGCGGCGACCGCGGTGCTGGCCCGGGCACGCGCCGCCATGGTGCTGCTGCTGCTCGGGGTGTACGGGGTCGTCGTCGAGGACTTCGTCCGGGGTGACGGGCTTGTCGTCCTGCCGGCCAAGCACGGTGTTCTGGGTCCGTACCCGGTCGTCGGGACCTTCGAGAAGCACCTCGTCATCTACCTGACCTTCGCTTTCCTGCTCGGTGCGGTGGCCAAGCTGTACGCGCACAGGGTGCCGATGACCGGCTGGCTGGCGGCGCTCGCCGCCGTCGGGGTCGCGGTGACCGCGCGGGTCGGCGGCTTCTATGTCCTCGGGGTGCCGCTGCTGGCGTTCCTGCTGCTGTACCTGGCGGTCGGGCTGCCCCGGTGGCTACACCCGATCGGTCGTAAGCGGGACTACTCGTACGGCGTCTACATCTACGCGTTTCCGGTTCAGCAGGTTGTCGCCCTGCTCATCGGCGTGCGGTACGGCTTCGTCACCTACCTGGCGGTGTCGTCCGCCGGCACTCTGGTCCTCGCGGCACTCTCCTGGCACCTGGTCGAGCGCTCCGCCATGTTGCTGAAGGACGTGGTTGTGCCGCTGCCCCTGCGGCGGCGCGATGATTCTCCGGCCGGCGCGGGGCCCGACCCCGAGGGAACGACGAGGGCTACCGACGCGCCCGCTCTGGCGGCCGTCGCCGCACCGGCGCGACAGCCGGTCGAGGTTCAGGCCTGAGCTCGTCGGCACCGCCAGTAATGGGCAAACGTCGATGTTAACGCGCTCGCGGTGCCTCCTCAAGGGCTCAGTCGGGGTGCGCGCCGGGGATCTGGGGCGATGCCTGCGGGAAGTCTCTGGAAGACGTCCCGCCTCAAGATCTGCGGCCGGACAGTTGCTGATGTTCCCAGCACATTACGTCTTGACGAACGGCATGTTATCGCTCACAGTCGATGCCTAAGGACGACGACACCTCGGCTTTCCGGGCAAGCCCTGCTACGTCGATCTCGAATCAGGCGTGCGCCACGGCTCGCCGGCGTCTTGTTAACGCTAACTCTCTGACGCCTGCGTGCTCGGCCACGCGTCGCGGTACGCCCACCCTCGGGCAGGCCGTTCGGCTCTTGGTCACTGGAGGAGGATCATGTCTGCCCTCGATAGGTCTCCATCGATCGCACCGCCGTCGCGGCGGCGTTGGTGGTTGCCCCGCCTTCTCGCCGCCAGCGCGGCGGCGCTGATGGTCGGTGGCGCCGCCGTAGCTGTGGTGTCGTCACCCGCCGCCGCGGCGACTGTCGACACGAACGCGTGGTACGTGTTGGTCAACCGCAACAGCGGCAAGGCCCTGGACGTCTACAACCTGGCCACTAATGACGGGGCCCGGATCACCCAGTGGACCCGCAACAACGGCAACCAGCAGCAGTGGCAGTTCGTCGACTCCGGTGGTGGCTACTACCGGGTGAAGTCGCGGCTGTCCGGCAAGGTGCTGGACGTCTCGGGCTTCTCGACCGCCAACGGTGGCAGCATCGTGCAGTGGGCTGACCTCAACGGCACCAACCAGCAGTTCCGGCTGGCCGACTCGGACAGCGGCTACGTCCGGTTGATCAACCGGAACAGCAACAAGGTGATGGAGGTGCAGGGCGCCTCGACCGCCGACGGCGGAAACATCGTGCAGTACGACGACTGGAACGGCGCAAACCAGCAGTGGCAACTCGTCCGCGTCGGCGGTGGGACCGACCCCACCACGCCGCCGCCAAGCGGCACGTGCGACGTTCCGTCGACGTACCGGTGGTCCTCCACCGGGGTGTTGGCGAACCCGAGGTCGGGTTGGGTGTCGCTGAAGGACTTCACCGTCGCCCCGTACAACGGCCAGCAACTGGTTTACGCCACCACCCACGACTTCGGGTCCAGTTGGGGTTCGATGAACTTCGGGCTGTTCACGAACTATTCGCAGATGGCCTCGGCCAGCCAGAACGCGATGAACTCCGGCACTGTCGCGCCGTCGTTGTTCTACTTCGCGCCGAAGAACATCTGGGTTCTGACGTACCAGTGGGGTGGGCCGGCGTTCTCGTACCGGACCTCGTCTGACCCGACCAACCCGAACGGGTGGTCGTCGCCGCAGACGCTGTTCAGTGGAAGCATCACCGGTTCTGGTACGGGTCCGATCGATCAGGCGGTCATCGGTGACGGTACGAACATGTACCTCTTCTTCGCCGGGGACAACGGCAAGATCTACCGGGCCAGCATGCCGATCGGGAACTTCCCCGGCAGCTTCGGCTCGAACTACACGACGATCATGAGCGACACCACGAACAACCTGTTCGAGGCGGTGCAGGTCTACAAGCTGCAGGGTCTGAACAAGTACCTGATGATCGTCGAGGCGATCGGTTCGCAGGGCCGCTACTTCCGGTCGTTCACGGCCAGCAGCCTGGGTGGTTCGTGGACGCCGAACGCCACCAGCGAGAGCAACCCGTTCGCGGGTAAGGCCAACAGCGGTGCCACCTGGACCAACGACATCAGTCACGGTGAGCTGCTGCGCACCAGCGCCGACCAGACGATGACGGTCAACGCGTGCAACCTGCAGTTGCTCTACCAGGGTCGTTCCCCCAGCTCCAACGGCGTCGACTACGGTCTGCTGCCGTACCGGCCGGGTCTGCTGACCCTGCAGCGCTGAACGGATCTGATCAAGCTCGACTGACACTGGACGGGCGGGCTCGGCATCACGCCGAGCCCGCCCGGCTCATGTCAACGCTGTGATCGGCCCACGTCACCGGACCGGCGTGCCGGTGACACAGGTCAGCACCTGGCGCCGACCACGGGTGGCGCTCGATGTGGTCGTGGCGAAACCGTGGGTTTCGAGCAGTAGTTCGGTAGCGGTGAGGTTCGCGGTGGCGTGCGCTTCGGTGGGTCGCTCGCCGAAGACGTAGAGCTGTCCTCCCGGCGCCAGCAGGCTGCGTATCCGAGCGACCTGCTGCGCAGCGTCGCCCAACCAGAAGAGGCTGACGTTCACCGCGAAGATCTTGGTGAAGTGGTCAGTCGGAAGGTCAGCCGACTCGAACCCTGCTCGCCGGATCTCGGCTCTGCCGGCGTCGATGTGGCTCAGGTTCCGTTGGGTCGCGAGCCGCACCATCGTCGCGGCGCTGTCGATGGCGACGATCCGACCGGTGGTGAGTTGGCTGGCGACCAGGGAGACGGCGGCTCCCCGACCGCAGCCAATCTCCAGCACCTGGTCGTCGGATGCGACAGCCATTGTCTGCACCGCCCAGCGCTGCCGATGGGCGGCCGTCACGCGAATCGGTTCGTTCGTCGCGGGCGTCGTGCCAGCGCTGGACGAACCCGCGTCGCCCCTCGAAAGAGTGGACCTCACGACGTCACTCGCCGGTGCCTTCTCTGCTCACATCCCTGATTCCACCCTCTCAGCGGAGTCCGTGCACCGTGTCCTCGGTCACCGCGCCGGATCTGCAGGCGCGACAGCGGTCAGTGCACGGGCACCGGGGTCACGTCCCCGAGGGCGTCCGTCGGGGCCGGGACGTGCTTCGGAGCGCCGGCGTTCACCATGGCCGCGGAGACGAGGGCTGCCGCGACCACGAATCCGACGGCGACCCAGTAGGCGACCGAGTAGCCGTGCATCAGCGCCTCGTTCCGCTCCTGGACTCGCGCCGCCGAGCCACCGTGCGAGACGAGGTAGGTGGCGGCCGAGCTGGTCGCGATGGTGTTCAGCAGCGCGGTGCCGATCGACCCGCCGACCTGCTGCGACGAGCTGATCATGGCGGAGGCGACACCGGCGTCCTTGGGCTCGACGCCGTGCGTGGAGATGCTCATCGCGGGCATGAAGGCGGTGCCGATGCCGAGCCCGATCACCACTTCGGCGAACGCGATCTCCAGGAAGCCGCTGTCCGCGTCGAGCAGAGCGAGCAGCACCAGACCGACAGCGGTGACGAGGTACCCGCCGACCATGATCGGCCGGGGTGCAATCCGGTGCGCGAGTCGGGCGCCGATCTGTGTGGCACCGATGGCCTGCGGCACGGCCATCGGCATGAACGCCAGACCGGCCAGCACCGGCGACCATCCCTTGACCTGCTGGAAGTAGTAACTGAGCAGGAGGAACATCCCGAACATGCTGACGATCGCGAAACCAACCGAGAGGTACGCGGCGGCCCGGTTGCGTTCGGTCAGGACGCGCAGCGGCAGCAGCGGGGACGCGACCCGCGCCTGCACCACGACGAAGGTCGCCAGCAGCAGCACCCCGGCGGTGAATGATCCGATGGTCACCCCCGCCGACCACCCGTGGCTCTCGGCGACGCCGAAGCCGTAGACCAGGCCGACGAGTCCGGAGCTGGCCAGCAGCACGCCGGGCAGGTCGAGCCGGGCGCGGTGCCGCTCGCCGTCGTCGTGGACGGTGCGACGGGCGCCCAGGATCCCGATGACCGCGATCGGTACGAGGACGAACATCGCGAAGCGCCAGTTCAGGTACTGGGTGAGCAGCCCTCCCACGATCAGGCCGACAGCCCCACCGGCGATCGAGACCGCGCTGAACACACCGAACGCCTTCGCGCGTTCCCTCGGCTGGGTGAAGGACAGGGAGAGCAGCGAGAGCGCGGCCGGCGCGAGCAGGGCCGCGAACACACCCTGTAGTGCCCGGGCGAGCAACAGCATCGCGGCGTTGACGGCCAGGCCACCGATCGCCGACGCGATTGCGAAGCCGGCCAGCGCGATCAGGAAGGTGCGCTTGCGCCCGACCATGTCACCGATCCGGCCGCCGACCAGCAGCAGGCCGCCAAAGGCCAGGCCGTACGAGGTCACCACCCACTGCCTGCTCCCGTCCGTGAAGTGCAGCGCCTGTTGCGCCGAGGGGAGCGCGATGTTCATGACCGCCCCGTCGAGCACCACCATCAGTTGAGCGATGGAGATGAACAACAGGGCCTTCCATCGCCGGGATTCCGGGGCGGCGTGACCTACGGGCATGGCTGTTCCTTAAAGGCGATTTGCACGGATTCGCTCGGCGTGCCCAACGCTAACGACGTTATGGAACGACCACCACAGAATGTGCCCGCAGTTACAGCGTCATTGTGGTCGCTAGATTGGATGAAATGCACGTGTAGTAGCGAATATCGGCTAGTCAGGCGGCGGTGCGGAGCGCGGCGGCCAACCGATGTGAGTGGCATTACTTTGGTGACCGTTCCAGAAAAGGCTAGCGTTCCGTCTCACGAAGCCCCGCGGGCCACCGCGGCGGCTCACCAGTCGAAGTGGATGTGGAACGAGATGTCTGGACGGTTGGAATCAAAGGTGCTGATCGTGACCGGCGGTACGCAGGGCATGGGCCTGGCGTTCGCCCAGCGGGCGGCCACGGAAGGGGCCCGCGTCGTCATCGGCGCCCGCGACAAGGACCGTGGCGAGGAGGTCGCCGCAGAGATCAGGACCACGGGTGGCAGCGCCCTCTTCGTGCCCACCGACGTGACGGTCGAGGAGGAGATGGCGCGGCTCGTCGACGCTGCGGTGACGGAGTACGGGCGGCTGGACGGCGCGTTCAACAACGCCGGCGGTGGCCCGATGGCCAGCGTGCGCGACACCGACAGCGACAACTGGAACCTGTCGCTCGCCCTCAACCTGACCAGCGTCTTCTACGGCCTCAAGTACGAGCTTCCGGCCATCATCGCCTCCGGCGGCGGCGCGATCGTCAACAACGCCTCCGTCTCCGGCGTCAAGGGCGACCCGACCCAGGCCGCCTACAACGCCTCGAAGCACGGCGTCATCGGTCTGACGCGCTCGGCGGCCCTGGACGTGGCGCGCTCCGGTGTCCGGGTGAATGCCCTGGTCACCGGCCTGGTTGACACCCCGCTTTGGCGGAACGTGGTCAGCCAGGCCCCGGAGATTGCGGAGCGCTACCTGTCGGCGCAGCCGACCGGACGAGCCGGCACCCCCGACGAAGTCGCCGCGCTCACCGCGTTCCTGCTCAGCGACGAGGCCACCTTCATCAGCGGCGCGTCCATCGCCATCGACGGCGCCTTCACCGCCTGAGGCGCTGAGGCACTGAGGACCTGAGGTCCGGGGTGGCGGCTCAAGAGGCCACCGCCCCGGACCAGGTGATGCGTCAGGCGATCCGATAGGCCCGTTGGATCGTCTGCGTGACCGTGTTGCCGGCGGTGTCGGTGGCGGTCAGTCGCAGCGAGACGAATCCGGCCCGTCGTGGGTGACTGATCAGAGCGACATTACGGAGCACCGGCAACGCGACCCACGTCCGGCCGTCGTCGAACGACGCGGAGACGCCGAGCGTGCGGTTCGGCGCGGCCTTCGAGCCGGCCTGCCGGTCCAGCGAAACCGGGATCGTCATGCTCCGGCCGGTCCGTGCGGTGTTGGTGTCGTCGAGCACCGGCGTCGGGCGAGCCGTGGTCAGAGGCAGCCGCTCCGGCGACGTGGTGTGCGCCGAGGTGAAGGTCCAGGCCACCGAGACCGACGTCGACAGGGTGTCCGGTGCGCCTCGGGTGGCGGTCGCCTCCAGCCGGTAGGTGGCCTTCCCGGCGGGCACCGCGAACTCGGCCCACGGACTGTCCGAGGTGCCGATCTCCTTACCGTCGCGCAGCAGCCGGAACCGCACCGGCTGATCGTCGCGGCTCGCGGGGCGACCGGTCGCGTCGCCGAACAGGGGCATCGACGCGATCGAGATGGTGTCGCCGTCGCGGCCCGCGTACCCCAGAGGCGACAGGGTCGGTGCCTGTGCCACGGTGGGCCCGAAGGGTGCCGCGTTCCAGGTCTGGGCGTACGTGCGGCCCGACGTGAAGGTGGAATCCTGCGTGGTGGAGTTGTCCCCCTCGACGAACGTGGACGTCCAGACGATGCCGCCGTCGGTGTTGAAGTACTCGGTGCCCTTGAACGGCAGGTCGACAGGCGTGTTGGAACCGATCGGGCCCGCGCCTCCGGGCGCCGACGCGCGGTGGAACCGGGTGGCCGTCGTCATCGTGGACTGGCTGCGGTAGGTCGTCTTGACGGTGGCCAGGTTCTTCGGTGACAGCTTCCTGGTCAGGCCGGTGAACATGTCGCCCTTGCCGACGTACGCCAGGTCGTAGGTGTAGGGGCTGTTCCGGAAGGTGCGATCCGCGCCCGGTCGGGCAAGCCCGATGCCCAGCGTCGCTGTGAACTCGGGTGCCGCGACGGCGGGCCCGAGCCGGCCGAAGAAGACGTCCGTAAAGGACACTCCGCTGAGCTGCACGCCGGGATAGCGGAAGCCGTCGTCCCAGTTGGCGCTCACGTTGATCGAGATCGGCGCGGCGTCGCGCTGCGGCACTGTCAACGCGACCGGCTTGGCGGTGCGGGCGTCGACAGCCTCGGTGACCGGGCCGCGTACGTCCAGGACCGGCTGTGCGAGCAGGGTCGACACGGAAGCCTCGTGGATGGTGCTGTACAGCGCGTACCGCCCCTTCGGCAGCCGCAGGACGCCGCCGCCCGGTGTCACGGCGAGGGTGCTGAACTCGCCTGTGGTCAGGTTCGCGGCCACTGTCGTGTACTCGGTGGCCGGCTTGCCGTCGCGTCCGGTGTGGTCGAGCCGTACGTCGTAGCTCTCGATCTCGCGGTTCAGCACGAAGGGCGTCCGTACCCGCAGGTCGTCGGCGCCGGTCGCGGTGAGCGCCCCCTGGTAGACGCCGTCCGGGGCGTCCACCCGGGTGTCCACGGTGATCGTCGCCTCGGCGCGGCCACCGGCCGGCACCACAAGCGTGGCCGGGCTGACGGTGAGCATGCCGGCCGGGGCCGGAGCGATGGCCAGCGTCAGTGTGACCGGGGTGGTGCCCGTGTTGCGGTAGCCGACGACCTGGGTGATCGGGCTGTCGTCGGCGTGCGGCCAGCGCTGCACCGGAAAGTCGATGGCCGCGACGTCGGCGGCGACCGGCTGGGCGACCGCGCGGGCGATGTCCACCCGGCCGGCGCCCTGCTCGTAGATGGTGTCCGCGCCGGTCGGCTTGGCCGAGCCCATCAGGGCGGCCTTGAGCTGCGGGCCGGTCCAGTCCGGGTGCTGCCCGGCGAGAATCGCGGCGGTGCCGGCCACGTGCGGGGTCGCCATCGACGTACCCGACATGGTGGCGTAGTCACCGCCGGGGGCGGCGGCCACGATGTCGACGCCGGGCGCGCTGATCTCGGGCTTGATGTGGTTGTCGCCGACGCGCGGGCCCCGGCTGGAGAAGTAGGCCCGCTGGTCGTCGGCGTCCACTGCGGCGACGGCGAGGGCGTCGTCGGCGGAGGCCGGCGAGGAGACCGACTTCGGCTTCCCCTCGTTGCCGGCCGCGACCACGAAGAGGGTGCCGTACCTGTGGCTCAACTCCTGGACGGCGGTCTCCAGCGGGTCGAGGCCGGGCGCGTCGTCGCCTCCCACGCTCAGGTTGACCACCCGGGTCTGCGGCGCGAGCCACTGCATGCCGGTGATGATGTCCGAGTCCTGGCATTCGGTGGTGGCGCAGACCTTGCCGACGAGCAGCTTCGCCCCCGGTGCGACCCCGCGGTACCTGCCGTCGGAGGCGGCGCCGCTGCCGACGATCGTCGACGCCACGTGGGTGCCGTGACCGACCGCGTCGCTCGGGTCGTTGCCGCCGGTGAAGTCCCGGACCTCGGTGAGGTGGCCGGCGAAGTCGGGGTGATTGGCGTCGATCCCGGTGTCCAGCACGCCGACGGTGATGCCGGTGCCGTCGAACCCGGCCTGCCACGCCGCCGGGGCACCGATCTGCGGCACGCTGCGATCGAGGGAGACCGTGCGCTTGCCGTCCAGCCAGATGTGGGTGACCCCCGCGCTGAGGGTGCGCGCGGACGGCGTACCGCGGGTGAGCGACGCCCAGAGCGTCACCCGGTCGTCCCGGTCCGCACGGACCGCGAGCGCGTGCGCGGCCGGCAGGTCGGCCCGCACCCGCCCGGCACCCCCGGTGGTCGCGGTCCGCGCCCGCGCCGCCATGTTCTCGGGGTACGCGACCAGCAGCGGCAACTCGGCGGCCCGGTCGTCGTAGCCGAACTCGCCGAGCGTGGTGAGGTCGAACAGTCGCCGGTCGAGCCGCCCGTCCCGCACCAGCGGCATGGCGTCCACCGGGATGACGTACTGGTGACCGTCCTCCCGGCTGCTCACGAAGCGCATGGCGGCCCGCCCCGGCCCGCGCTGGATCTGCGGGCGACCCGCCGCGTCCACCGACACCCGGTCCCCGGTGATCAGAGTGAAGGTTCCGTGGGTGCCGGGAGCAGTGGCCGCAGGCCTCTCCTGCGCGTTCGCCGGTTGGGCGGTCAGGCCCGCCGCCACCAGCGCGGTCGCGAGTACGCCGGCTGTCAGGGCGCGTCGTTGCCGTCGTCGCACATCGTCCTCTCCGCCACGGGCGTCTCCCGGGTCGGCACGATGACGCCTGGCCTGGTCGTTAGGTTGATCACTGCGGTGTGACGGAGGCCACAATCGCGCCCCGCGCCGACGTGACCGGTCCACCGGGGCGAGTTCCATGCGGCGGTGACCAGGGGACGAGGCATGGGAGAGCACCGGTCGGATGCGTGACGCCGAAGAGTTCGACGCCCTCTACGCGGCCTGTGCGGGTCGGGTCGTGGGTCACGTGTACGCGCTCACCGGCAATCGCGCCGAGGCGGAGGACGCCGTCGCCGAGGCGTTCATGCGGGCCTGGCAGCGGTGGCGGACGGTGCGGGAGACGGACAGTCCGGAGGCGTGGGTCCGCCGGGTGGCCTCCCGGATCGCGGTGAGCAGTTGGCGCAAGGCCTTCAACCGGGTACGCGCACATCGTCGGGCGGCCGTCGATCAGGGCGTGCCCGGACTGAACGAGGACCACGTCGCACTGTTGCAGGCGCTGCAACGGTTGAGCGCCAACGAGCGGCGGGCAGTCGTGCTGCACCACCTCAACGATCTCAGCGTCGCGGAGGTGGCAGCCGAGATGCAGGCCCCCGTCGGAACGGTGAAGACGTACCTCGCCCGAGGTCGGAGAGCGATGGCCGGGTTGCTGACCGATGCGCACCAGGAGGGAACCTCCCATGGCTGATCCGCGCGACGACCTCACCGCGATCGTGGACGAGGTCCGGCGAGTCGCCACGCTGCCGGGAGCACAGACGTTGCGGCACCGCAGCGACAGGCGTCGGCGCCGTCGGACGGCCGTCGGCGCGGCGGGGCTGGCGGTGGTGGCCATCGCCGCTGGCACCGCTTTCCTGCAGATGCGAAACGACGTCGAGACGCCGGGTGTCGGCCCGGCCACCCAGGTCGCGCCACCCGTGACCCCACCCGTGACCCCGTCCGTGACCCCGCCCGTGACCGCCTCGGCGGGACCGCAGGAGATCCTCGCCGGCCGGCGGCAGATCCAGATCGTGCTGCCCGGCATGCGCGGAGCCACGCTTGCGGTCGACCGCGACGGCGATCAGGTGCGGGCCACCACCGAGCAGGGAATCGACGACCGGGCGCTGTGGGTGCTGCGCCCCGAGGGCGACAGGTACCGGATCCTCCGGGCGTCGGGGGCCGACGCGATCTGCATGACAGTCGTGCACGACGCCGCGCCGGGCAGCGTACGCGGCCGGCCGTGTGACCCGGCCGCCTCGACGCAGCTCTTCCGGATCGATCAGGTCCCCGACGGCAGCTACTCGATCTTCCAGGGCAAGCGCTACGTCCAGGTGGTGGACGGCACCAACGCCCTGGTCCCCGATCTGCCCGAGGGCCTGACCACCACGTACGAGTTCGAGGATCGTGGGCCTACCTCGCGCTGATTGTCGAAACTTTCGGATATCTGGTCCGGGGCTACCTGTGGCCCCACCCGCGTCCCTGCGCGGAGGGATGCCCCGGCGGCGGGGTGGAAGCCTCTCCTGAGGCTGCGGGAGGTGCCGAAAGTTTCGGCAAAATATTGACACGTGCCGATCGGAGCGCTCAAGCTTTACCTGGCTGGCATTCGTGATCATCGATCGCGTTTCGTTCCTTCCTTTCCATCACCACTCGGAAGGAGAGCCCCGTGATCATCAGCTCGGGTCGCTCTACGAACCGTTCGGCGGTCATCGCGCTGGCGCTGGCAGCGCTCACGGTCGCCGGATCGGTTTCGGTAGTAACACGAACGACGCACGCTCAGGCCGCCGTAGGCCCGCTGGCCGCGGCAGTCGAGGACGAGGGCGCCGACTGCGCCGTGTCCGGTCTGCCGGACCTGGGCTCGCTGCCCACAAACGCCAAGCTCCCCGACCCCTTCACGAAGCTGAACGGGACGACCGTCACCTCCAGAACCGACTGGCGCTGCCGCCGGGCGGAGATCAAGGAGCTTGCCGAGAAGTTCGTCTTCGGCGACAAGCCAGCCAAACCCGCGACGGTCACGGGGACGGTGTCCACCAGCACCGTCACCGTCAACGTGGCACACAACGGCAGGAGCGCCAGCTTCTCGGCGCGGGTCGAGCTGCCCAGCGGCACCGGTCCCTTCCCGGCCGTCGTGGTGGTCGGCGGGTTCGGCGCCGACACGGCCACCATCAAGGCCGCCGGCGCTGCCGTGATCAGTTACGACCCACTGGCAGTTGGCCGCGAGGGCACTCCTCGCAACAACAAGCAGGGCGCGTTCTACAGCATCTACGGCTCATCCAGCAGCACCGGGCTGCTCGCCGCCTGGGGCTGGGGCGTCAGCCGGATCATCGACGTCATCGAGCAGTCCGACGGCAGGATCCTCAAGGCGGACGCGATGGGCGTCACCGGTTGCTCCCGTTACGGTAAGGGCGCCTTCGCCGTCGGGGTGTTCGACCAGCGCATCGCCCTGACCATGCCGATCGAATCGGGCAGCGCCGGCGTCCCCATCTTCCGGGGTATCCCAGGCGAGGGCGCGCAGAGCCTGAGCAGCGCGTACGGGGAACAACCCTGGCTGGGTGACGCGTTCGGCTCCTTCACCGGCAGCCCGAACCGGCTCCCGGTGGACACCCACGAGATGGTCGCCATGGTGGCACCGCGCGGACTGTTCATCATGGACAACCCGCACATCGCCAACCTCGGCCCCCGGTCGGCCAGCGTCGCGGCCCTGGGCGGCGCGGAGGTCTACAAGGCGCTCGGCGCCGGTGACAACATCACCTACTGGTCCGACGTGCAGGACGGCAGCCACTGTGCCAACCGGCCCGAGTGGCGTACCCCGTTGCAGAACAACATCCGGAAGTTCCTGCTGAAGACGGGCAACGAGCCGGGCGTGATCCGGATTTCCAGCAGGGCGCTCGGCCGGTTGGCCGACTGGCGGGACTGGCCGACGCCGGTCCTGACTGACGGCCCGACCACGCCGCCGCCGACCACGCCGCCGCCGACCACGCCGCCGCCGACCACGCCGCCGCCGACCACGCCGCCGCCGACGGGTGGTGGCTGCGCGGCGACGGTGTCGGTCAACCAGTGGACGGGCGGTTTCGTCGCCACGGTGCGGGTGACCGCCGGCACCGCGCCGGTCAACGGTTGGGCGGTCGCCATGACTCTGCCGTCGGGTGCCAGCATCACCAGCGTCTGGAGCGCCAACCGGAGCGGCAGCACCGGGACCGTTCAGTTCACCAATGTCGCCTACAACGGCTCCGTCGCAGCCGGGCAGTCGACCGAGTTCGGTTACCAGGGCACCGGCACCGGCGCCGGGATGACTCCCACCTGTTCGACCGGCTGACCGGCAGGCCCGGTGCGGAGGTCCACCGGCCTCCGCGCTGGGTCGCGCGGTTTGCGACGAAGCCCGGTCGTCAGAGCCAGACCACGATCCCGGTCAGGTCGTTGAGGACGGCGGCCACGCCCGCCCGGATGGCCGCCGCGCAACGGTCCGCGGTGAACGAGTTCGGGTCGTACGTCGAGGACATGCCGAGCCCTTCACCACGGAACGACGCGCCGTCCCAGTCGACAGCGGTGACGTTGTGGGTGGGCTCGGCCAGTTCCGCGCCGACCACGAGGAACTTCTCGTCCAGGTGGTTCGGGGTGACCAGGGCGAGCCCGTCGATGAGGTCGTTGCCCGCGCTGACGATGAGGTCCGGGCCCATCTCCATCGCCTTGGCGATGCTGGGAACGGTGTCGTGCGCATTGGCGACGACGATTTTCCTGAGGTCGACGTGCTCGTCGTCGGCCCAATCCTCGACCGCCGTCACGAGGGCCTTGGTCGGGCTGTCCGCACCGCTGGTCAGCAGGACGACCCGGTAGTCCTTCGGCGGGTGGACGCCGGCCCACGAGCCGGGTTGCGGGGTGATGGTCGCCTCCGGCGCGGGCTTCGTGGAGGGGTCGACGAACCCTGGGCCGAGAGTGCCGATGGCGCTGGGGGCCGGACGTGGCTCGGACCAGTCGTCGCTGGAGTTGCAGGCGGTGACCAGCGCGGCGGTCACGGCCAGCATGGCAACGGCCCGAAGCGGGGGGCGCAAGGTGATCGTCCTCCGGGTGGTGGCGGAAAGTGCGCGTACTTCTTCGTATTCCTATCTCAATTCCGGTCACCGGCAATCGGTGGGCCGTCGTTCGGGGACGTTGTTCTCCGGCGGTTCGTCGGTGCGCGGGTTGGTGTTCACCCACGACATGCAACGTGCACTGGCCAACCGAGGGAGTCGAATGTCAGGCCGCATCCGCCGTTCCGTTATCGTCGCCGCTGTCGGTTTCGCCGCAGCGGTGGTTCCGTTTCTGGGCGTCGAACCGGCGTCCGCGCACGGCTTCTCGTCGACTGTGTACGGGAAAATCGCAGCGGGAGACGAGGGTCACATTCGGACGGGGCTGGAGCTCGAATACGACCTCCTCGTCGTGTCCGCCGCGGATTCCGGCGACGACGACCCGCTCTTCCGGGCGGGAACCGCCGCGTTCGAGCAGGGCGACAGGGCGGCCCAGGCCGCCGTCCTGAAGAGTCACGCGTCGGCGGTTCTCGGGTACGTCTCCGACCGGTTCTCGGTGAGTTCCCGGGGTGCGGTCTGCCGGCCGTCCCAGCTGGGTGACGCGACGATCGGCGAGCGGGAGGGCGTGCCGTACGCGAACCTGCTGCTCGACTGGACCTGCCCCGAGCGGGTCGACGAGCACGTGGTGCGCAGCAGCCTCTTCCCGGATGGCGAGGGCTACGTCAGGGGCACGAAGACGATCGTCACCTACGAGATCGACGGCCGTTCGGGCAGTGCGGCGCTGGACGCCGCCAACCCGTCCTTCTCGACGGCGCAGGCCTGGTACGAGCGGTTCGGCGAGTTCTTCGTCCTGGGCGCCGAGCATCTGTTGAGCGGGATCGACCACATCCTGTTCCTGCTGGCGCTCATCGCCGGGTCGCGGCGGCTCCGGGAGATCGTGCTCGCGGCCACCAGCTTCACCCTGGCGCACTCGGTGACGTTCATGCTCGCCGCGCTCGGCCTGGTGGAGGTGCCGGGGGTGATCGTGGAGCCGATCATCGCCTTGTCGATCGCCGTGGTCGCCGGCTGGCACCTGTGGGGGATCTGGCGGCGTGGTGAGCACGCGGCCGAGTTGGAGACCACCGGGCGTGGTCACTTCAGCCTGGATCGGGCTGGCTGGATCCGCCTCGGTGTGGTGTTCTGCTTCGGCCTCGTGCACGGCCTTGGCTTCGCGGGCGCGCTGGGCATCGACGAGGCGTGGTCGTGGACCCTGCTGTGGTCGCTACTGGTGTTCAACGTCGGCATCGAGGTCGTTCAGTTGACGATTATCGCTGTCGTCTTCCCGCTGCTGTTCGTGCTGCGCCTTCGTGCGCCGAAAGCCGGCCTCTGGGTGACGGGAGCTGTTTCTGCAGCCGTGTCCATTATGGGGTTGATCTGGTTTGTGCAGCGTGTTTCTGGATCATGAGCAGGGCTAAGTAGTTCGTGAAGTGCAGTCTTTCGCAAGATCACGTTCACGGTTGGTTCATCGGGCGGCGAAAGCGTGGATTTGCTTCCCCAGCGTCGGGTGAAGGCACAATCCATTTCTCTATTCGAAAAGGGAACAATGTCGATGACATTGAGCACCTCGACACGGGCCTCAGCGCTCGTGCGGCGGCGCCTGGTCGCCGGGGTCGCAGCCGGCTTCCTGGGAATGGGCGCGGCCCTCGGTAGTGGCCTGATGGCCACCGCGAGCGCGGCCGAGTCCACCACGATCACCGGTGTGGTCCTCGGCGTCGGCGCCAACGAGACCCAGCGCATCGTGAGCTGGTACTCCTCGGCCGACACCGCGCAGAAGATCCAGCTCGCCCCGACCGCCGAGCTCGTCAACGGCGAGTTCCCGGCCGGCGCCGTCAGCTTCGACGCCGTCGGTGCGGCGAACACCTCCACCACCGGCTTCAACCGGCACGCCACGATCAGCAACCTGCGCGAGAAGACGGCGTACTCGTACCGGGTCGGCACCGAGGGCAGCTGGTCCCCGGCGTACGCCTTCAAGACGCAGGACTTCGAGGGCGACTACGACTTCCTGTTCTTCGGCGACCCGCAGATCGGCTCCTCCGGTGACCGGCTGAAGGACCAGGCCGGCTGGGAGGACACCCTGAAGGTCGCCACCGCGGCCAACCCGAACGCCGAGCTGCTGGTGTCCGCCGGCGACCACGTCGAGAGCGCCAACGACGAGGGTCAGTGGACCTCGTTCCTGGCCCCCGAGCAGCTGCGTCAGATCCCCCTGGTCGCCACCATCGGTAACCACGACGTCGGCGGCAAGTCCTACGAGCAGCACCACTTCACCCCGAACACCGACCGCTCGTCCCAGTACTACAACGGGGACCAGGCGACCCGGTCCGGCGGCGACTACTGGTTCATCCACAAGGATGTGCTGTTCATCGACCTGAACAGCAACAGCTACGTCAACCCGGCGGACGGCTCCGCCGGCGGCGACGCGGCGCACGTCGCGTACGTCACCGACGTCATCAACAAGCACGGCTCCGAGGCCAAGTGGAAGGTGCTGGTCTACCACCACTCCATCTACTCGCCGGCCAGCCACGCGACCGACACGGACAACAAGCAGCGGCGGGAAGACTTCACCACCGCGTTCTCCAACCTCGGCGTCGACATGGTCCTGCAGGGTCACGACCACAGCTACTCCCGCAGCTACTCCATCAAGAACGGCCAGAAGGAGAACCCGGCCGAGCAGCCGGGTGCTGCCGACGTGTTCCCCGGCCCGGGCGGCGTCATCTACGTGACGGCCAACTCGGCCTCCGGCTCGAAGTACTACGACATCAAGAAGCCGGACAACACCGGCACCGGCATCCGCGGCAACGGCCCGGACCCGCTGGACCCGAACAAGTACTGGTACAACTCCGTGCAGAACCAGGAGCACGTCCGCAGCTACGTCAAGGTGCAGGTTCGCGGCGACAAGCTGGTTCTCGCGAACGTCCGCAGCGGCACCTGCGCGGCGCCGAACGCGGCCGTCGAGAAGGGCCTCTCCTGCGTCAACACCCCGGACGGCCAGCCGGTCGGCTCGATCGTCGACAACGTGACGGTGCACCCGTTCCACGGTGACGGTCAGGCCATCCAGGTGAACGTGCCGAACCCGGCTCCGGGCGAGTTCGGCTGGACAATCGACGGCTACAACGGTCTGGTCGACCTGGGTACCGCGCAGGAGCGCGACGGCACCTACTTCCAGGCCAACGGCAAGATCAACCCGATCCTCGTGTCGGACAGCCGCCGCTCGCTCGCCCCGTGGTCGATCTCGGCCAACGTGGGCGACTTCCAGGACGCCGACAAGAAGTTCTCCGGCTCCTACCTCGGTTGGAACCCGTACGTGCTCGACGCCGGCGCGGGCGCCGAGGCCGGTGCCCCGGTCCTGTCGTCCTTCGACGACCAGGGCAAGGGTCTCTCGGTCTCCAGCGGGCTCGCCGCGGCCGCGCAGGGTCACCCGCGTGGCGGCGCCAAGCTCGGCGCTGACCTGGACCTGAAGATCCCGGACAGCATCGCGAAGGGTAGCTACCGCACCACCCTCACGATCACCGCACTGAGCAGCTGACCGAACAGATCCATGCGGCGGGGTAGGCACCTTCGGGGCCTACCCCGCTACCGGTTCACCCACTACCAAGATCACCACAAGGACTTGAGATGCAACCGTCCGTAACTCGCTGGAAGACCACGACCTCCGCACGCCTCCGTACGACCGCACTGTCCCTGCTCGCCGTCGTCGCGGCCGTCGGTGTCGGTGCCGGTCCCGCCCTGGCCGCGGACGGTAACGTCGCCTGGACGGTCCGGACGGCCTCCAACAGCTACGGCGAGGCCCGGTCCAGTTACAGCTACAACGTCAACCCGGGCGGTGCCGTGGAGGACGCCATGGTCGTGGCCAACCGCGGCCCGGCGCCGCTGACCCTCTCCGTGTACGCGGCCGACGGCTTCACCACCGACGCCGGCCAGCTCGACCTGCTCACCAAGGGCACGAAGTCCGTCGCGATCGGCGCCTGGGTGAAGCCGAACGCCGGCAGCGTCGTGATCCAGCCCGGAAAGACCGCGCAGGTTCCCTTCAAGGTCAGCGTTCCGGAGAACGCCACGCCCGGTGACTACGTCGGTGGCATCCTCACCACGCTGACGCAGGCCGACCAGGCTGAGGGAATCAACGTCGACCGGCGCCTCGGCATCCGGATCAAGTTGCGGGTGGGCGGCGAGCTGAAGCCGAACCTCGCGATCGAGAACCTCCACGTCAGGTACGCCGGACCGACAAACCCGTTCAGCAAGGGTGACGCCACCATCACCTACCGGGTCCACAACGTCGGCAACGCGGCAGTGTCCGGTAAGCAGGCGGTGACGGTTTCGGGCCCCTTCGGCCTGCTGAAGGTGCAGGCCGAGGACATCGCGGCGCCGCCGGAGCTTCTTCCGGGTGAGAGCTGGAACGTGACGGTGCCCGTACACGGGGTGGCTCCCGCCATCTCGCTGGCCGCTACCGCGACCCTGACGCCGCTGCTCACCGACGCCTCGGGCTCCACCACCTCGCTCAAGCCGGTCCAGGTCACCGCACACGGCTGGGCCCTGCCCTGGATGCTGGTGCTGGTGCTCGTCGTGCTGATCGCCGTGCTGGTCGGGGCGTACCTGTACCGGCGCCGCAACCAGGCACAGCGCAAGGCGCGCGAGGACGCCCGCGTACGCGATGCCGTCGAGCAGGCGCTTCGTGGCCCGGAGCCGCAGACCTCCTGATCGCCGCTCCAGATCAACTCCGCAGGCTTCGGCCGGCGGCGGTTCTCGCCCGCTGGGTCAGGCTGATCGCGAACGCGATCACGGCGACCACCAGCACCGCCGCCGGCACGGAGGCCCAGGTCGGGGCGGTACGCAGCACCACCGCGCCGAGCACGGCGCCGACCACCAGCCCCGCCAGCCGGCCGACGCCACCCACGTCGGCGAACCGGTGCGGGTCGACGACACGACGCCGGACCAGTTCGGTGAGCGAACCGGTCAGGTAGGTGGTCGACGCACCCCGCACGCCGGCAGCCACGGTGATCACGCTCTGGATCCCGCTCGACACGGCCGCCATCGCCAGCAGCACGAGCCCGAAGCCGTACCCCGGACGTGCCGAGCAGGCCAACCAGCCGACGGTGAAGCCGAGCAGCAGCACCGCCTCGGCCGACGCCACCAGCGCGGTACGGCGATTCCAACCCGGCGGGGTGTGGCGCAACGGCACCGTGGCAGCGGCCACACCCACCGCGTACCCGCCAACCGCCACCACCGCCCCCTCGAGCGAGCGGGTGTCCGCCGTGGCGAGCGCGTGGCCGAAGTGCACCAGGTTGCCGGTGATCACGCTGGCGAAGTAGCCGTTCAGCTCGATCAGACAGATCACGTCGATGCAGCCGGAGGCCGCGGCCAGTGCCACCAGGAGCCAGGCCGTGGCCCGCGTCGACGGAGCGTGCACGATGCCCCTTCCGTCGGTCCTGCGGCCAACCTCACGCGCCCGGCGCGGTACGCGGACATTCCCGTGCCCGCCCCGGCTACGCCCGGCGGGGCCCGCCGGGCGCGGGCGTTCGTCCTTGTGGGTGAACGACGCTCAGCGCCGGGTCACGCCTGGTCCCGAGCCGGCATGCTGCGACGGTGACGCCGGCACGGAGGGGGAATCCACATGGTTGACGGGGATGTGCCAGAGCGGATGCAGGCCGCGGCCTTCGACGAGTTCGGCGGGCCGGAGGTGATCACCCTGCGGAAGTTGCCGATCCCGCAGGTCGCCGACAACGAGGTGCTGATCAAGGTCTGGAGCGCCGGCGTCGGGGTGTGGGACGCGTACGAGCGGGAGGGTGTGCTGGTGCCGGAGGGCTCCGCGCTCCCGATCGTGCCCGGCTCCGACGGCGCCGGAACCGTCATCGCGGCCGGCAGCAAGGTGACAAACGTGGGGGTGGGCGACCTGGTCTACGTCTCCGCCACCAGCCGCCCGAAGGGCGGCTTCTACGCCGAGTACGCGTCGGTCAGCGCGGAGTACGCGGCGAAGGTGCCCGACGGTGTGCCGCCGGAGCACGCAGGTGCCATGCCCACCGACGCGCTGACCGCGCTGGCCGGACTCGACACCGTCAGCCTGTCGGCCGGCGACTGGTTGCTGATCTTCGGTGCGAGCGGCGGTCAGGGCCACCTGGCCGTGCAGCTGGCAAAGCGGCAGGGGCTGAACGTGATAGCCGTGGCGTCCGGGGCGGACGGCGTCGCGCTGGTCACCCGGCTCGGCGCCGACGTGTCCCTCGAAGGCCACGGCGACATGACCGACGTGCTCGCCCGGATCCGGGACGCGGCGCCGGGCGGGGTGAACGCCATCCTGGCGATGGCCGGCGGCCCGACACTGGACCGGCTCACTGAGGCGCTGGCCGACGGCGGGGTCGTCGCGTTCGCCCACGGGGTGCGGCCGGAGCCGCAGGAACGGCCGGGCGTCACGGTTCGCGCGTACGACGGCGAATCGAGCCCTCGACAGTTGCAGCGCCTCAACGAACTCATCGAGGCGGGACCGTTCGTGGTGCACGTCGCGGAGAAGTTCCCGCTGGGCAAGGTGCGGGAAGCCCACCAGCGCCTACAGACGTCCTACGCTGGCAAACTCCTGCTGACGGTGGCCTGAGACGTCAGGGCGTGCGCTGTTGCGGCACGCGTACCGAAGCCATGCCGGCCGCCGTCGCGGCCTGGATGCCCAGGTCGGTGTCCTCGAAGACCAGGCAGGACTCCGGGGGTACGCCGAGCTGCTCCGCCGCGAGCAGGAACGCCTCCGGGTCGGGCTTGGCCCGGGTGTAGTCGTCGGCGCAGACCAGCACGTCGAACCGGTCCAGCAGGCCGAGCGCGTCCAGGGAGGCGGTGACCGACGCGCGGGTGCTGCCGGAGACGACGGCGAACGGCACCCGCCGGTGCGCGTCGTGGATGTGCGCCAGCACCTCTGGCACCGCGGCGAGTTGCGGCAGCAACTCCTGGTAGTAGCTCTCCCGGCGCTCGACGACGGCCGCCACCGGCATGGCCAGACTCTGTTGCTCGTTCAACTCGACGATGATGTCGGCGGTGGGCCGCCCACCCCAGGCGTAGAAGAGCTCCTCCGGGAATTCGCAGCCCCACTCCTCAAGGGCCCGCTGCCAGGCCAGGTAGTGCAGCGGCATCGAGTCGACGATGGTGCCGTCGCAGTCGAACAGGTACGCGGCGAACGGCCCGGGAGGCAGCGGCAGACTCACCCGGGGAAGGGTACAGCTCACTCGGTAGTGACGGCTTTCAGCTGGCTGAGCAGGTACGCGCGCTCCGGTTCGGTGCCGACCAGCGTCAACGCGCTGCGGTACGCGGCTGCGGCCTCGTCGTACCGGCCGAGCTGGCGCAGCAGCTCGGCCCGCGCCGCCGGATAGGGATGGTGGCCGCGCAGCCGCGGCTCGTCTGCCAACTCGTCGAGCAGGGCGAGCCCCGCCGCCGGCCCGTCGCGCATGGCCACCGCGGCGGCCCGGTTGAGCGCGACGATCGGCGAGGGCACCAGGCCGACCAGCACGTCGTAGAGCGCCACCACCTGCGGCCAGTCGGTGCTGGCCACGTCGGCGGCCTCGTCGTGCAGCGCGGCGATGGCGGCCTGCACGCCGTACGGGCCGGGCGCCCGGCCGGTAAGCGCGACCACCACCAGGCCGCGACCCTCCTCGATCATCGGACGGTCCCAGCGTCCGCGGTCCTGGTCGTCGAGGAGGACCATGGCGCCGTCCGGCCCGGTACGCGCGTCCCGCCGGGCGTGGACCAGCAACATCAGACCCAGCAGCCCGGCGACCTCCCGCTCGGCGGGAAGCAGCCGCCGCAGGATCCGGCCCAGCCGGATGGCCTCCTCGGCCAGGTCGATCCGTTGCAGATCGGGGCCGGAACTGGCCGCGTACCCCTCGGTGAAGACCGAGTAGACGGCCTGCAGCACAGTGGGCAGACGACCGGGCAGCTCATCGGGCCCCGGCACCCGGAACGGAATGCGGGCTTCGCGGATCTTCCGCTTGGCCCGGACGAGTCGCTGGGCCATGGTGGCGGGCGGCACCAGGAAGGCCCGCGCGACCTCGGCCGTGGTGAGGCCGGCCAGGAACCGCAGGGTGAGCGCACCGCGATCCGGCGCGGCCAGGGCCGGGTGCGCACAGGTGAAGAAGAGCGCCAGCCGGTCGTCGGGCAGGTCGCGGTCCGCGTCGGCCGGCGGCGCGTGGTCGGCCCGCTCCGCCTCCGCCTGAAGTACGGCGAGCCGCGTCGCCAGCACCCGGTCGCGACGCAGCCGGTCCACCGCTCGACGCCGGGCCGTGGTGAGCAACCAGGCGCCCGGCCGGGTCGGGACGCCGTCGGTCGGCCAGTGCGTCAACGCCGCCTCGATGGCCTCGGAGGCGACCTCCTCGGCCAGGTCGAGGTCGCCGAAGCGGCGCACGAGCGAGGCGAGCAGTCGACCGCGTTCCTCCCGGAACACGGCCTCCACCGACGACCCGACAGCTGCCTCCTCACCCGGCACGGTCAGACCTGCACGTCGATCTCGGCGATCGGACGGACCTGGACCGATCCGGGGCCGGTGGCCCCGGGACTGCGGGCCGCCCACTCCAGCGCGGCGTCGAGGTCCGGCACGTCGATGATGTCGTACCCGCCGAGCAGCTCCCGGGTCTCGGCGAAGGGCCCGTCGGTGATCGTGCGTTCGCCGTCCGGACCGACCTGCACCGAGGTGCAGGTGGTCAGGTCCTGCAAGGGATACCCGGAAACCCAGACCCCGGCATCCTTCATCTCCCGGTCGTAGCGGATCCAGTCCTCGAAGCTGCACCCGTTGCCGACGACCTCCCCGTCGACCATGGGGCTCATGAACAGCAGCATGTACTTCACTTTTCGGCTCCTCTCGGTGCGGCGTGTCGCCGTACAGCATGACGACGAACGCGGACCGCGGATATCGACACGGCACGGCAGGATTTCCTGGCCGGCCTGCTCGGCTGTGCTCACCGGAGGCGCGGTTGCGTCGAATCGGGTCGTTCGTCGCGTCGGTCCATCCGACGCTCGAACCAGGTCACCCCGATCAGGAAGGCGGTCAGCAGGGTGAGCGCCGCCAGCGGTGGCAGGGATCGGCCGATCGGCAGCACTGGCAGCGGCAGCAGCGCGGCGACGACCTGCGTCGGGTACACCGCGCGAACTGTCAGCCGACGGAAGACCAACCTGCTGAGCAGGTAGACGGCGGTGCCGCCGTAGAGCGCGGTCGCGGCCTGCCAACCCAGCCGGCCGGGATGCGCCGACTCCTCGGTCAGCTGGGTGATCACCTCCTCAATGCCGAGCGCGACGTAGATGACGCCGATGATCAGCGCGGACTGCCCGAGACCGTACGCGTCGCCGGCCACGCTGGCCCGTCGCTCACCCGGCACGTTCCGGACGGCCTCCCGGGCGGCGGACGCCAGCCGATCGAAGTAGAGCCACCACAGGCAGACCGTGCTGGTGAGGCCGAGCAGCGCGGCCAGTAGGGCAGAGCCGACCGGCGCCATCGTCCTGGGGCCTGCGCCAGCAGAGATCAGGGACTCACCCAACGCGATGATGAGCACCAGGCCGAACCGCTCGCTGAAGTGGTCCACGCTGCGCAGTTGCCACGGCCGGAAGGTGGACGCGATCCGGGCACCGCCGATGTCCAGTAGGAACGCGACCGTCCAGAGCGCCGTCTGGGCCGCACCGCCGAGCAGAGCACCGATGATCAGCGGGACCCAGCCCAGCGCCACCGGCACTGTGAAGAACCGCAGCGTCGAGCGCAGTGCCGGATTCGTCGCGCTGGCCCAGAACAGAATCACGAGCTGCACGGCCCGGCCGACCACGTAGGCCAGGGCGAGAGTCAGCGGCGCGTCGAACAGCTCCGGGCTCTGCTGCCACGCGTCGGGGAGCACCAGCGCGGCCACGAAGATCGCCGCCATCGCGACCAGGGTGACCGCGCGGACCGGGCCGACGTCCGGCCGGACCAGGTTTCCCACCCAGATGTACGGCGACCAGGAGTACAGCAGCAGGAGCAGGAGGAGGAGCCCCTGGGCCAGGGTGAGCGTGCTCGGCGACGTCGCCATGAACGTGATGACCCGGGTGAGCGCGAAGACGAAGACCAGGTCGAAGAAGATCTCGAACATCGTGGTCCGGTGCGTCACCGCCGTCGGCACCGGACGAATGTCAAGAACTTTCCTCATTCCCGCATTCTGCGCCATATCGCTCGGCGCATTCGGTCTACTCGTCCGGCGCGCCCACCCGACGTCACGTCGCCAACCGCACAACCCGGCCTCAGGTCGAAGTGTCCGTCCGGCGCCGGCTCCGCTCAGCCCGCCGCCGCACCTGCTGGTACGCGCCGGTCAGCCCCATCGCCCGGCGTACCTCGAGCACGGTTTGGCGGACCTCCTGGCGGGTCCGTTCCGTGCCCTCGACGATCAGTCGGTCGACCAGCCCCCGGTCAGCTTCGATCTCAGCCCGACGCTGCCGGATCGGCGCCAGGAAGCCCTCCAGCGCGACGATCAGCCGTTCCTTGACCTCCACGTCGCCCACTCGCCCGGCCCGGTAGCGCCGGGCCAGATCGGCGACCTCGTCACGGTCCGGATTGAAGACCTCGTGGTACGCGAACACCGGGTTGCCCTCCACCGTGCCCGGCACGTCGGCCCGCACCCGGTTCGGGTCGGTGTACATGCCGAGCACCTTGCGACGCACAGTCGCCGCGTCGTCGGAGAGCGCGATCGTGTTGCCCCGGCTCTTGCTCATCTTGGCGGCGCCGTCGGTGCCCACCAGGCTCGGTGTGTCCGCCGGGATCAACTCGGGCACCGGAAAGACAGGGCCGTACAGGTGGTTGAACCGTCGGGCGATCTCCCTGGTCACCTCGACATGCGCGGCGTTGTCCCGGCCGACCGGCACCACCTCCCCCTTGACGCAGAGGATGTCCGCGGCCTGGAGCACCGGATAACCCAGCAGCCCGTACGGCATCTCCTCCTTGCCGGCGTCGCGGGCCATGTCCTTGAGCGACGGCACCCGTTCCAGCCGGGGAACGGTCACCAGGTTCTGCAGGAGGGTGTTGAGGTCGCCGACCTCTCCGATGGCCGACTGGAGGTAGAAGGTGGCCCGGTCCGGGTCGACCCCGGCGGCGAGGATGTCGGTCACCATCTCGCGCGCGTTGCCGGAGACCTGGTCGATGTCCTCGCGACGGTTGCGAGTGGTGAGCATGTGCAGGTCGGCGATGATGAAGAAGCTCTCGTAACGCCGGTGCAGCCGTACCCGGTTGGCGATGCTGCCGACGTAGTGGCCGAGGTGCAGGCGGCCGGTGGGCCGGTCGCCGGTGAGCATTCGTGCGACGGACATGGTGGTCCCTCTCGTTGTCGGGGGTGGGTGACGCGTGGGCGCGCGCCGAGCAGGGCTGAGTCAGCCCTGTCGGTCAGCGGGATCGGCTCAGCGAGCCGTCCGCCATCGCGCGCCGGCGCGGAACCGCAGACCACCGGCACGGAGGACGTTCAGAAGTTGCTCACGGCCATCGCCGGAGCTGGGCGGGATCTCGGGCACGGCACCGAGGAAGCGGCCATCGACCAGGTCGACCGCCTCGGATGCGCAGTTGCCCGTCCGGACCACGGCCTCACATTACCTGCGGTCCGTTGCCGGTGGAGACAGGTAGCTGTCGGCGTAGTAGGTGCCGACATGTTCCCGATACTCCGGGTCGGCCGAGTTCGGGTCGAACGGTGGCGCGTCCTTGATCTCCTGCCGGGTTCGGTCGACGTGCACGACACGTTCCTGATGATCCACCCGGGCTACCGTCCCGGCCGGCAGCAGCACCTTCTGGCCGAAGATCCAGGGCCCGGTGTCCACCACCAGGTGCCCGGCGCCCGCCTCGTCGCTCGTCTCGTCGATGGTGCCGATGCGCCCGTCGCTCGCCTGCACCTGATAGCCCACCAGGTCGACAGGTGTGCCCGGGCCGGGCGCGTCCGGGCCGTCGTGGCCACCCTCCTGGCCGTTCGGCGGGGTGACCGAGGGTGTGGCCTGCGTGTAACCGCCGGCCAGGGCGGACGGGTCACGCCAGGACCAAGGATCGAAGATCGAGGATTGCACGGGGGCACCTCCAGGGGGACGGTCCTCAGCTGTCCTCCTTCGCAGTGCCCATCACGCCGATGCCGGAAACAGTCCGCGTGCGGGACGGTCCAGCTGTGGCGGTGTGGCGGTGTGGCGGTGTGGCGGTGTGGCGGTGTGGCGGTGTGGCGGTGCGCCTGCGTCCGCGCCGCCGGACCGCTGAGCAGGTGCGCTGGCATACTCGGCTGCCATGGTGCTGTCGCGAGGGTGGAGTCTCTTCCTGGTCGGAGTCGGCGTCTGGACCTGGGTGATCTGGCCGAGGTTCGCGGTGGCCATCTGGCAGGACCCGCGGTCCTGGGCGTCCGGCACGGTTGCCGAAGGCGCAGCCACCAGCTTTCTGTGGGTGCACGCGCTGTTGATCGCCGCGTCCCTGGCGATCGGCACCACCGCCGGCGTCCTCGGCGTCCAGGCCTGGCTCGCCTCCCGGCGGCGACAGAAGTCTTGAGCGCCGCACGGCGGTGGATGGTCTTGAGCGCTGTCCGGCGGTGGATATCTTGAGCGCGGTCCGGCCGCGGATGTCCTGAGCGCCGCCCGACGGCGGACGTCCTGAGTGCCGTCCGGCGTTGGATGGTCTTGAGCGCCGTCCGTCGGTGGCCGTCCTGAGCGGCCTCCGCCGCTCGTGGGGATCAGGCAGGTGGGGGCACGGTGACCGCGTGCTGCTGGCAGGGCCGACCCCACCGTCGCCGCCGAGACGGGTCTGACCTGGGAGAACCTCGCTGACGCGCGAATGTGACGCGCGCCGCTACCCGTGGATTTGACGATCAAACCCGCAGACGCGTAACTTTCTCTCTGCCAGCGCGGAACGGGGCAAACGGGACGAAGGTCCTAGAGCACCGAAACGGGATGGCAACCGGGTCAAGCAGGGGTTCGCTCCTGCGAGACGCGGTCCGGGCGGGGCTTGCCGGATCGGCCGCGAGGCGGATTTGGTGCGGCGAAGCCGACCGGGTAAGGTTCACGACCGGCAGGGAACCGGGCGAGACTGCGGGAAACCGCAGCGGCCGGTCTGCCGAATCCGACGACCTGACGCAGCGGTTCGCTGCTGCGTGAGTGCGCCGGCGCTGACCCGTACGAAGCATGACAGACCGGGACACACGGTTTGACACGGCGAAGACGGTGAGGTAACGTAGTAAAAGTGCCCGCCGCGAGAGCGGCGGGGATGCGGTACGAAATACCCCGGTTGGGGTTCCGCTGAGGTGGGGCTTCTGGTCGGTGTGTGGTTGTTCTTTGAGAACTCAACAGGGTGCTTGTAAAGCCAGTGCCAATTATGATTTATACCCCGGACTGGTCAGTTTTTGCTGGCT